>CANMLG010000021.1 GCA_947498765.1 uncultured Aquimarina sp. | reverse complement strand
TTAAAATTAATAAAAAAATATCGGGGGTCATGACCCCCGATATTTTAAACTTTACACATTTGGTAGGATACTACCAATTCTTCAAAAAAACATCTAACAACCGACAACTCACAACCGAGAACTAACGATGCATATACAAATATCCAGATTTAGTTTTAGCATTACCATTTGCAACGGTATAATTAATTTCATAAAAATATGTGCCTTTTGGTAATTCTGCGTTATCAGCATAAGTAAGTGCATTTTTTGCCAAACCTCTAAAAGATTTATTATAATCGGATAATGCATTTTGAGGTAAGTCTCCTTTATAATTAGATTCCTTGTATACCACTTGTCCCTGACTATTAAAAATCATCACATTACTTGATGGAAAATCTTCTAAACTAGTAATACCCTCAATAATAAAATAATCATTATACCCATCACCATTAGGGGAAACGGCATTATAAATAGTTAATTTTTTTTCTTCCTCAATAGTAATCTCTATTGTTGCTGTAGCACAAACTTGAGAGTTATTAGCAGTATTACACACTTCATAAACTATGGTAACTATGCCTATTTCTCCTTGTACTGGTGTATAATTTACTACTCCACGATTTGACATAAACTCAATTTCTCCTTTAGCCGTTCCAGTTTCCGTGTCTTGTATACTAGTATGTTGACCAGTTAAAAAATCATCATTTCCTAAAATATCAAAAGCCTCAACTCTAGTGCCTTCATTAATTTCTATAAAATCATTTTCTGCTACCGGCTTTTCTGGATTGGGATCATTCTTATTTATATTTCCATCACCATCTTGATCACAATTCTCGGCTAATTTAAGTGGATCACAAACATCATTAGGATTACTTTTACCTATAGCAAAAATAGGAGTATATATATTATCAATTCCCGTTACCTCTTCACCATCACTCAATCCATCGTTATCAGTATCTGGATTAATAGGATTTGTCAGCAAAACAATTTCTTCTGCGGTATCCAACTGATCATTGTCATCATCTAAATCTCTGTAATTTGGTTCATCTATTCCGTCGGTATTTTTTAAATCTTTTACAGGATTAAATACAACTTGCGCTCCATTAGGAGATTTAAAACTTCCTATTTCTGCATCAAAAAAATCATCTAAACCATCTCTGTCCGAATCCCCAATACGAATTGATGAAATCTGATTACCATCCAAATAAAATGCTTCAGCTAGATCATCCAAACCATCTTGATCCGAATCTTTATTTAAAAAATCAGGTAACGTACTATTCGTTGTATTTACAATTTTAATTCCCTGAGGGTAGCTATCATCAATACCGTCATTATTTATATCCATATTACTAGGCAATAAATAAGTTTGAGTTAATTGCCCTTCTACATTATCAGGAATACCATCATTATCGGCATCTAAGTCAAGATGATTAGGTAATCCATCGGCATCAAAATCAAAAACATCAGGTACATTATCAAAATTAGCATCTGTATAATTGGTTTTGGAACCATCTCCAAAATCACTATTATCTAAAACATCTTGGAAATTTTGGATACCATCACCATCCTCATCCCCAAAAGGAGCTATATTAAAGCTTACATATTCATCCTCATCTAAAATACCATCATTATCATCATCTGGGTCAATACAATCAGGTAAATTATCGCCATCTTTATTAGTATTAGGTGGTATAACTACAGTTATATCAACACTGCCTGAAGCTTGAAAAACGCCATTATTTCTTGACTCAAAATAAACAGTAATTGTATCCATTGAAAAATTTGAAGCTACTCCTGCATTATAACTCAATTCAAAATTATTAGAATCTATTTTTGAATAAGTCACCGTACTTTCTGCTTGTTCTGTTTCTACAGAAGTTATCGATCCTTCTCCACATGAAAATTCTAAAGCCAAAGGGATAGTTATATTGGCTTCTCTCATAGTACATGACGCTTTTACCTGATAAGCTTCAGTAGGTAATTTTTCTGTGGGATCAAGCGCAGTTATTGTTTTTTCAAAACCAGACAGCATTCCATAAGTTCCCGAACCTGGAGAGGCTACTAATAACCCTAGATGGAAAAAAGAAATAGGAGAAAATACTACATTAGATTTTTTTATTTCTCTATCAGGAATAGTGACAATTGACCAACCTTGTTTCCCTGGAATTTTTTTTGGAACAACATTTAATTCCTCTATTTTTTTTCCGTTAAATAAAAATTCTGAAATACCAGTATCTTCTATAATTATTGAAGCAATATTTTTTCCTGACTCAAACTTTAAAAAATTAATCTTTTTACTCCCCGTACACCCAACAGTTGGTAGCAATGCCATCCCAACCTCATCAGACAATAATCCAGAAATATGAAACACATATACCGGTTTATTAGCTTTTATATAGTGTGGTGTCCCTAAAAATTCAAAGCCTTTATTCCTTGTCAATTCAGAATAATCAACCTCTAAATAATCACCAGAATTTAAAATTTTAAATTCTTGACTTTCTCCATCTAAATAAACAGTAGTATTAGGTTCTGTAGCTACTACTACAGCATAATCCAAAGCAGTTCCTCCTCTAGTCAATATATACTCTGTCCCTAAAACTTTTACGGGCACTAACTGATCTACACCTCCTTCGGCCGCACCTCCTATACCTTTATTTTGCCTAACATGCTGTGCTCCTGAAATTACTGCAATATCTTTTGATGCCGTAATATGAGCTCCTGTAATATTATTAGAAATATTTGTGCCCTCTTCATTTTTAACTAAATAAGTTTCATTAGCATCTAGGTGTATGGTAATAGCATTACCTATGTTTTCAAATTCTTTCCCATTTGGCATTTCTATAGTAATATTAGTATCATTTTCAGTTGCCATTACTGAAATAAAATGAGTTTCATCTTTTCGATACTGTGCTTCCAATACATTAGTCTGGGAGGCCGCATAAAAATTTTTTCCTAAAGCACTTTTTCCTTTTAAAACTGTATATGTTTTATTATGTTCCGAATCATTAACATGAACAATTTGAACAGGTTGGGTTGCAGTAATTAACAAACCTTTACTATTTTCAATTGTATTAAACACATTTGTACTCCCTAAAACTGTTGACAAATCGATAGTTATAGGCTGATTATTCCTTACCACAAAAGTCCTATTAAAAACCAATCCATTAGCATTTTTAATAATAATCTCACTTTCTGAAAAAGTAGTACTAATCAACAATTTTGTAGGATTATTGGTCAATGAATTATTAGTTGACCACAAAGGTGGTAAATAATACTCTGTATCAAATTGAGCGAATACTTTAGTACCTAAAAAGCACAAAACAAAAATAAAAAAAGAAATATTTTTCCTACTTAAAAAATAATCAAAATAATTTTTTACCATAGCTTTTGGGGGACTTAATTTTAACTAAAATGAAAAAAAACACCTTGTAAATTTTTACTTAAAATTGCCAACAAACAAAAGTAAAAATTTAAAAAAACACAATTTAATTGCAATCTACTAATTAACAGTATGTTAAATAAAAAATAAATGTTAAAACTGAATAAAAAAGTGTTTTTTAACTTATTTTTATGCATTTAATCTATGTTTTAGACTTCAATGATAAGCATTATTAGTGATTAAAAAAATTATAAAATGATTAAATATTAAAAAAATAAATAGTAGCGCACAAGAAAACAACAACATCTAAATAGCTTGAAAAATCAATTTTCAACAAAAACATTTAAACGAATATTTAAAACTTATGAACGAAAAAAAATATATCTTTTTATAAATGAGCAAAAAAAATACTGAGAGCAAAGCTTCAGTATTTTTTAACTAATAAATCTTACTTTTTGAGAGGTTAACAAATTTATTTAATCCTTTGTAAAAAAATTATTTTACAAACAACCAACACCTACTTTATTTTTAATCTATATCAAAGCGAAGACCAATAGATATATTATTTTGATCTACATCTTGATTTTTAAAAATTGGAGACAAATCATATTTAGCATACAGTGATGCCCCTCCCAATGACACATAACTACTTAATCCATAGATCAATTTTGTTCTATTAAAATCTCTTTTTTGTCGCTCTCTCACCCTTTCTCCATCTTGCTTAAACTTTAATTTTTGCCTTGTTCCTATATTGAACCCAGCATAACCTCCTAAACCAATTTTAAACTTACTTTTTGTTGAATATTTTATGAAGGTTTCTTTTTCTTCTTTCTTTGATGGACCAAACTCAAAATGTAAGGGCAACACTAAATTTGTCATCGTTAATTTAGATTTTTTAAGATCACTTGGAAATTCTTCCAATACTGTTTCATTTCCTTGCTGCACAAAAAACTTATTATCATCAGGTTTCAGTCTATTTATTTGCATTGACACTCCATAGCGAAACCTCATAAAATTAGTATGTTCAAAAACCCTTGCTTTCCAAGCCCAACCAATTTCAAAAAAACGGGACCCCGCAAACTTATAAGGCGAATCCCCTAAATCTATACCATCAATAAGCGCATTATTAAAACCAAAAGCTAATACTAAACCACTTTTAATACGTTTATCCTTCTCTTTTTCTTCTTGATCACCAGATTCACAATCGATACTACCAAACACCTCTTTTAATGAGTCTTCAATAATAACCCCTTTATAGTTAGTATCCTTTTGATTTCGATCTAAAAGCAAGATCTTATTATTAATAATAGCTATTCGATTATCAATATTAAGAGCGCGCTTTTTAGCTGCTTCCATTTTTAATGCTGCGGCTTGTTCTTTAGTTATTTCTTTTTTAGCATACAATTCATCTATAGCCGCTACTTCTTGTTTTAAAAATTCTCGCTCTTGTTTTTTTATTTCATTTTTAAATATTTCTATTTTTTTTATTTTTAATTGATCTTCAACTCTTTGAATAGTATCTTGAGCATTCATTTGTAGTATATTTATACTCAATCCGAATACTAACATCATACATTTTACGGTTACCTTCATGATTTTTTCTTTGAATTAATTATTGATTTTTTTTAATTGTTTTATAGCAATAGTTCCCCTCCCTTGTAATTTTACAAAGCTTACTATCATTAGTATTTAATTGAAATTTTAAGTGAATGGTATCAAAACCATCTTTACACTAGCCACTTATAGGCACCATTACTCTTCACGACGTTGCACTATAGCTGTTTTTACCTTGGAATAATTCTCCTTTAAGGCAGAAAATACTTTATTCCTAAAAGATACATCTAAATCTTTTTCCACACTTTTTAGTAATAAATGGGCATTTGCAGTTTCTTTCTCCTTTACGCCTGAATTTTCTATATCAATTTCTATTTGTGCCTTTAACAATAAATTTTCAATAGCAGCATCAGTTATACCTCCCTCAGAATCCTTCAAAACATCAATCTCAGCTATAACCTGCTTTATTTTTTCATTTTCAAACTCAAGCTCTGTTAACACTGTATCCTTGGTGACTACAACCGCTTCTTGAAAATCTGCTACTTGTTCTTTTGAAGCTACAACATTCAATTCAACTTTATTAGAATGTTTACTTGATTTTCTACTTTTTGGATCTACTAACTTAACTTTCTTATCAGCATTCTCAGTATCCTTATTGGAAAACTGTTGCTGTTCTAATACTATTTCTGTTGTTTTTTCAATCAAAACTTCCTCTTTCTTTTGATCTTCACCTTTATCAACTTCAACTACTTTAGTATTGTCTATTGACTTGTTTATTACATTGCTATAAAAAAACTGTTGAGTAACAAACAACACTCCTACTAAACTAGCCGCAATACCCAGCCACCAATGCTTTTTCTTATTTAGCTTACTTTGTTTAGTTTTTGAATCTAAACGTTCCGACAATTTACTCCAAGATTCGGCAGAAGGCTCTATTAATCTTGCCCCCAGCTTTACTTTACTCTCTTTTTCAAATTCCTTTTGCGACATAGCCTACCTTATTTAATTCATTCACTTTTTTTTGCAATAATTTACGCGCTTTAAACAATTGCGATTTTGATGTACCCTCTGATATTTTTAACAATTTCGAAATTTCGCTATGCTTGTAACCTTCTATAGCATACATTACAAACACTATTTTATATCCATCAGGAAGCGAATCGATGCAGTGTTGTATTTGAGCTACCTCCATAGTTGAATGAATATTGTTCACATATTCATTTTCTATTTCTATATTTTCTGTTACAAATTCAATTTTCTTCTGACTTCTTAAATACGAAATCGCCTCTCTCATCATAATTTTTCGAATCCACCCCTCAAAACTTCCCTCTTTTTTAAATTTATTCACATTTTGAAATACTTTAAAAAAACCATTCAGCATCACTTCTTCCGCATGTTGTAAATCTTTTATGTAATACCTACAAACACTCAACATTTTTGGCGCATACAATTCATAAAGTTTACGCTGCGCACTGCGGTTGTTTTTTAACACCCCTTTTAGTAGCGCTTCTTCATTTTTATACAGTGATATTACTTTCAAAAGTGGTTTCATTTAGTCCTCTATTTATAAAGACGCTTTTTTTTCAGTAATGGTTGTCTATCAATTAAAAAAAATAAAAAAGAGCCTTTATCTCAATGAAAAAAGCTCTTTTTAATAGTTATTACAAATTAACTTATATATCAGTAACTACTACTCTTTTCTCCAGCTAGTAGTTTCTTCAAAAATATGTTCCATAATAGCTTGTTCTTGAGCTGTAAAATCAATTTTTCTTCGTTGCATTACTTTTTCTGCTACTTCAAAAGCCTTATTAGTTTTATAAGTCACAAAACCTCCGCTACCACCCCAACTAAAACTTGGAATAAAATTACGCGGAAATCCTCCTCCATATATATTAGCGCTAACACCCACAACTGTTCCCGTATTAAACATAGTATTAATACCACTTTTTGAATGATCTCCCATCATTAAACCACAAAATTGCAGACCTGTTTTTGCAAAACCACTTGTTTCGTAACTCCATAAACGCACCTCGGCATAATTGTTTTTTAAATTTGACGTATTAGTATCCGCACCTAAATTACACCATTCGCCTAAAACAGAATTCCCTAAATACCCATCATGTCCTTTATTCGAATACCCAAAAATTACTGAATTCCCTACTTCACCACCTACTTTACTATGCGGACCTACAGTGGTGCCTTCATAAATTTTAGCGCCCATTTTTATAGTTGCATGCTCGCATAATGCGAAAGGACCTCTTATAATTGCCCCTTCCATAACAGTAGCATCTTTACCTATATATATAGAGCCTTTTGTAGTATTGAAAATGGCACATTCAACCGATGCTCCTTCTTCAATGAAAACCTTACCTACGCCTACTACTTTATTTGTATCTGACAAATTTTGACTTATCTTCCCTACTGTTAACAGCTCAAAATCTGCCTCAATAGCTTCCTCGTTTAAACTAAATATATCCCATGTATGCTTTACTTCTGCGAAAGCATTTTCAAATAACAGAGCTTCATAAGAATCTAATTCTGGGTCCTCTCCCTCCGGTACACAAAAAGCAATTAATTCTTCATTTTTTGTATACAAAGCCTGTTTAACCTGCAAAGCTTTTATTGCTTTTACCAATGCTTCAGTAGGCAAAATACCACCACAAATAAATGTATTAGATTCCAACTCTACCATAGGCCATTTTTCGGCCAAATAATCCTCGGTAACTGTCGATGTTGTACTCCCTAAATACTGTTCCCATTTTTCACGTATGGTTAGTATCCCAATACGGATATCCGCCACAGGTCTAGTGTATGTAAAAGGCAATAGCGCTTGACGTTGTGGTCCATCAAATAGAATATAATTCATATAGCTCATGTTTATACTTACGAAAATACTAATGAAAACATCAAGAAAAAATAAAAAACCCAAATGAATTAACGCATTCATCAATAAAAAGTGCATTAGCACGAATACCACATTCAATTTTATAGTTAATACTATCCTTTTATCGTTAAAATCTGTTTTTTTTCACTCTTAATTGTGGTAACTACCATTAACTTTATAACTTTATCATCAAATAATATACTAATGGTATATTATTTGATGATAAATAAAAAACCATAAAAATGATGACTAAAAAAAAATTTCCTGCTTTTGCAGTAGCACTAGGATTGTTAGGAACTGTTTCTTGTTCCAATGATGACAATGATACACCTCCAGTTCCTAAAGCTGATTTAACATTTAATATTTTAAAATTACAACCTTTAACTGAAGGTGCTCAATATGAAGGTTGGATTAAAGTAGGTGAGGAAACTATTTCGACTGGAAAATTCTCTACAGTAAATCCTGATCAAAAATTTTCTGTTGAAAAAGCTAAACTTGATGCCGCTACTGAGTTTATAGTAACTATTGAAGCTCCAGGTGATAATGATAACATCCCATCGGATACAAAAATTTTAAGCGGAACATTTATCAACAATGTAGCCTCAGTAACAACAAATATTATTGGTGATTTTAATAATTCAACTGGTACATTTGTAATGGCCACTCCTACTGATGATGATCCTGATACCCCAGAAAGTACAATGAATAATGAGTTTGGCTTATGGTTTATGGACCCTAATGGAGGATCACCTGTAGCAGGGTTAAAATTACCAATATTACCCAAAGGTTGGAAGTACGAAGGTTGGTTAGTTACTAAGGACACACCTGTATCTACAGGAACTTTCTCTAAATTAGATGATGTTGATGATGCATCCCCTTACAGCGGCAACAAACCATCTCCAAACTTCCCTGGAGAAGATTTTTTAAGTAACGCTCCACAAGGTTTAACTTTCCCTGCTGATGGAGACGTAAGAAATAAAAAAGTAATCATTTCTATTGAGCCTTCTCCAGATTATGATCAAGCTACCCCTTTCTACATTAAACCACTAGAAGGAAAAGCTGGAGAAGAAACTGCTCCTGTACTTAATAAAATGTTGGTTGATGTTTCTCAATTACCATTTGGACAAGTAAGTAAATAAAATTTATTACATTATATAAGCTCTTGAATAATCTAACTCAAGAGCTTATTTTTTTTTTACAAATACTTCTTTTTTTTATTACAATACTCAATTCACATTTTATTTTACGATTTTCTGACAATAATTTCGTACTAATAAATCTAAGGAAAAAATTAAAGAATAGTGACGGCTGTAGCTAGACAGTTATTTACAAAATACACCAAAAAAAAGCCTTCTGTTTACAGAAGGCTTTTTTTTATACTTAGTAGTAGCAGAATTACTTTTTGAATTTTGCGTATTTGTTTTTGAATTTATCAATACGTCCAGCTGTATCGATAAGCTTAGACTTCCCAGTATAAAATGGGTGAGATGTTCTTGAAATTTCCAGTTTGATAACTGGATACTCAACACCATCAACTTCGATAGTTTCTTTTGTATTTGCTGCTGACTTAGTAATAAAAACATCATCATTAGACATGTCCTTAAAAGCTACTAATCTATAATTCTCTGGGTGAATACCTTGTTTCATTGCTAAAAATCTTTTCGTTTTCGGATGGCAAAAATAGTAATAATATTAATATAAACAATATAAATAATAAAAATATTGGCATATCCAATATTTTTTATTTTCAAAGATATAAAGATTATTGCTTTTGTACTTATCATTATATTTGCATCTTATATTATTTACAAATGGAACACACCAAAAAATCAACATTTCAATTTCTATTACCTTACGCTCTTGGATTATTAGCTATACGCTTAGTTATGGATACACTAATTAAACAATTAGAACTAGGTTACCAAGGTGAAAGCTATGGGAGTTTTGTTGCCTTGTTTATTGAATTAGCCATTGTATTTATCACTATAAAAAACTATAAAAGTTTCCAAAACAAAGGCAAATTATTATTTTCAGAAGGCGTTAAAATTGGTGTTGGATTGGTATTAATTATGGGAACATTATTTTCCGTTTATATATTTCTTATTCATGCTAATTTTATTGACCCCGATTACCAACAAAAGTTAGTTGAAGAAGCTATAACTGTAATGACAAAAAACAATCCTAATGCCGATACTTCTAGTTTAACAAAAGAAGCTCCTAGCTCTTTTACTGGTTTAGCCTTTTGGATATTGAAATATGCATTTATCGGTGCCTTAGGAGGTATTATTAGTGCTGCTATTTTAAAAACAGAATAGTATAATGAAAGATATCGCTGTAGTTATCCCTTTATTAAACGAGCAAGAATCCCTTACTGAACTCCATAAATGGATTCAAAAGGTGATGCAAAAAAATAGCTATAGCTATGAGGTTATCTTTATTGATGATGGTAGTACAGACGCCTCTTGGAAAACTATTAAAAACTTACAACAGAAAGACGCTAATGTAAAAGGAATTCGATTTCTTAAAAATTACGGAAAATCTCAGGCCTTACATGCCGGTTTTGAAACCTGTAATGGAACTGTGGTTATTACCATGGATGCCGATTTACAGGATAATCCTGAGGAAATCCCTGAATTATACCAAATGATCACCCAACAAGGTTACGACTTAGTTTCGGGCTGGAAAAAGAAACGCTATGATGCCGTTTTTGCTAAAAATTTACCTTCAAAATTATTTAATGCTGCTGCCCGAATGACTTCTGGCGTTAAGCTTAATGATTTTAATTGTGGATTAAAAGCATACAACATAGCAGTGGTTAAAAATATTAATGTAACTGGCGATATGCATCGTTATATCCCTGTACTTGCTAAAAACGAAGGCTTTGTTAAAATTGGCGAAAAGGTTGTGCAACACCAAGCCCGTAAATATGGAGAAACCAAATTTGGAATGGAACGCTTTACCAATGGATTTTTAGATTTAATTACCATTTGGTTTACTTCAAAATTTGGAAAACGCCCTATGCATTTTTTTGGTTTAGTAGGCACCCTAGTATTTATAATAGGACTTGGCCTAACCGCCTATTTAGGTATTGACAAATTATACATCAACACCTCTGGTCGACTCATTACCCAACGCCCTCAATTTTACTTAGCATTGGTATGCATGATCCTTGGAACTCAGTTTTTTTTAGCAGGTTTTTTAGGGGAAATCATTCTTAAAAATAAATCCGAGAAACATAAACGATATAAAATTTCCGAAACACTATAAAGCTTCTTCTTTTTTTAATTATGTATTGATTAAGGAATTAGTATTTTTGTTTCATATACTATATAAATGAGTACACTTACAAACACAATTCAAGAACGCGTTAACGAATGGTTAAGCCCTACGTTTGATGCCAATACACAAAACGAAATCAACCAACTTTTAAAAACGAATCCTTCTGAAATAGAAGATAGTTTTTACAAAGATTTAGAGTTTGGAACTGGTGGTATGCGTGGTGTAATGGGCGTAGGTACTAACCGCATTAATAAATACACTTTAGGTAAAAGCACCCAAGGCTTGTGTAATTACTTAAAAAAACAATTTAATGGAGAAGAAATTAAAACCGTAATTGCTTTTGATTGCCGACATAATAGTGACACTTTAGCCAGAACTGTTGCCGAAGTTTTTGCTGCCAACGGCATTAAAGCTTACTTATTTTCGAGTTTACGAACCACTCCTGAACTTTCTTTTGCTGTAAAACACCTAAATTGTCACTGCGGAATTGTACTTACTGCAAGTCACAACCCTCCAGAATACAATGGATATAAAGTATATTGGCAAGATGGTGGACAAATTGTTCCTCCCGAAGACGGTGAAATTATTAGCACAATTAATGCCTTAGAGTATAGCGACATTAAATTTGACGCTAATGAAAGCTTAATTGAAATTATAGATGAACTTGTTGACACTCCTTTTATTGATGCTTGTGTTAAAAATGGAAGTATTATTGCCTCACAAGAAGCTAAAGACAACCTAACTATTGTTTTTACCTCACTACACGGAACATCAATTAAATCTGTACCACAAACCTTAGCTCAGGCAGGCTTTAAAAACGTTCATATTGTTGAAGAACAAGCAGAACCCGACGGGAGTTTCCCCACTGTAAAATCGCCAAATCCTGAAGAAACAGAAGCTTTAAAAATGGCTACTGAATTAGCCAACAAAGTAGGTGCAGATATTTTAATTGGTACTGATCCTGATTGTGATCGTTTAGGCATTGCTGTACGTGACACCAATAACGAAATGAAATTACTTAATGGTAATCAAACCATGGTGGTAATGATAGGTTTCTTATTAGAACAATACAAAAAAGAAACTGGATTTAAAGGTAATGAATTTATTGCCTCAACCATTGTTTCTACGCCTATGCTACGCACTATTGCCAATGCATATGATGTTGAGTATAAAGAAGTATTAACTGGCTTTAAATGGATTGCCAAACTTGTTAAAGATTACCCAGAATTACATTTTATTGGTGGTGGCGAAGAAAGTTACGGATTTATGGTAGGAGATTTTGTACGAGATAAAGATGCGGTTACCAGTACACTTTTAGCTTGCGAAATTGCTGCTTATGCCAAAGCAAACGGAAACTCTTTCTTTAATTTGCTCCAAGATCTTTATAAAAAACACGGCTTTTTTAAAGAACACTTGGTCTCTTTAGTAAAAAAAGGAATTAGCGGGGCCGAAGAGATCAAACAAAAAATGATTGACTTACGCGAAAATCCATTAAAAGAAATTAATGGCTCGCAAGTAGTTTTTATTGAAGATTACCTTAGCGGTGAAGCTACTAATTTACAAGATAACTCAACAACTAAAATTGAACTACCTAAAGCCAATGTATTAATTTATTATACAGAGGATGGCAGTAAAATAGCAGCTCGTCCAAGTGGAACTGAACCTAAAATTAAGTTTTATATTAGTGTTCAAAATAGCGTAAAGGCATCTGATGCATTAACAGCTATTGAATTAAATTTAGATAACAAAATCAAGCAAATACTAAATGAATTAGGTTTAGCTTAAATACACAGATTTCTTTTGTGTTTTAATAAAATATAAATCTGAATTCGAATAAAAAGACATCAAACCGAGCACCTAGTTATCGGATAAGATTCCATAGAGATTTAAAATATGGACTCCTTCTTTTTATTCGAATTCTTTTTTAATTATCAATTCTAATAGTATTCGGATAACTAAAAAAAAGCCTTCTAAAAACAGAAGAGCTTAACAAGTTATTACAACACTATAAAATTCTCAGTAGGAGATAAAGTTTTTACAAATTATGGAGTACTTAAAAAAAATTTTTCACTTTATAATTCCTTATAAAAAATATGCCATATTAAATATTATTTTTAATGTTTTTTATGCTCTATTTGGCACGCTAGGAATGTTGTCTCTTTTACCAATGCTTGATGTTTTATTTAAAAAAAACAATCCTATACGAGTAAAACCCGAATGGACTGGAATTAAAGGAATTAAAGATTATGTACTTGACAACTTTAACTACCTACTTACAAAACAAGCTGATATAAATGAAATGAATGCATTATACCTTATGGTTGGTGTAATTATTAGTTTGTTTTTACTAAAAAATTTATTTCGCTATCTAGCCTTATATGTTATTACTTTTTTAAGAAATGGCGTATTAAAAGATATGCGTAATGAACTTTACAACAAAACATTGTTTTTACCTGTTCAATACTTTAGTGAAAAAAGAAAAGGAGACACCATAGCCCGAATATCTGCCGATGTAAATGAAATTCAAAACTCATTACTTTCTGTTTTAGAACTTGTTGTTCGCGAGCCTATGACCATATTATTTGCCATTGTTGCCATGTTAGCCTTAAGTGTTAAGCTTACCATTTTTGTTTTTATATTTATTCCTTTATCAGGAATTTTAATTTCTAATATTGGAAAAAAATTAAAAAAACACTCCACAAAAGTACAAGAAGAACAAGGAATATTTTTATCCATTTTAGATGAAACACTCTATGGCTTACGAATTATAAAAGGCTATACTGCCGAACGATTTTTTGGAAAACGATTTGAAGCATCTACACAACGTTTTTCGAAATATGCTAACACCCTTGAGAATCGTCAAAATTTAGCTTCGCCTATTAGCGAATTTTTAGGAATCACCGTAATTGCCACTTTGCTCATCTATGGAGGACGTATGGTCCTAATTGAAAAAACCTTAGGCGCTGCCGACTTTATAGCTTATATCGCATTAGCCTATCAAATCTTAACTCCTGCTAAAGCCATTTCAAAAGCCAGTTACAGGGTAAAGCGTGGAAATGCAGCTGCCGATCGTGTTTTAGAAATTCTAGAACTTGAATCCCCTTTAAAAGATGCTGCCGATGCCAGTAACAAAACAAGTTTTGAAAAAGAAATGAGTATTAACAATATCTCATTTAAATATAATGATACTTATGTACTAAAGGATTTTAGCTTAACTATACCTAAAGGGAAATCAATTGCCTTGGTCGGTCAATCTGGTAGTGGTAAGTCGACTATTGCCAACTTATTAACTCGCTTTTATGATGTAAACGAAGGAACTATTACTATTGATGGTATTGACATTAGAAATCTTTCGAAAAAATCGCTACGAAGTTTTACTGGCTTAGTAACTCAAAAATCTATCCTTTTTAATGACACTATTAAAGCTAATTTATGTATCGGTAAGGAAAATGCGACTGATGACGAAGTTATTAATGCTTTAAAAGTAGCTAACGCATGGGAATTTGTTAAAAAATTACCCGAAGGAATTTATGCCAATGTAGGTGATGGCGGAGGCAAACTTTCTGGAGGACAACAACAACGTTTATCCATTGCAAGAGCAGTACTTAAAAATGCTCCTATTATGATATTAGATGAAGCTACTTCTGCTTTAGATACTGAAAGCGAACGATTGGTTCAAGATGCCTTAGAAAACCTAATGAAAAATAGAACTAGTGTTGTTATTGCCCACCGTTTATCCACCATTCAAAACTCCGATTTGATTGTAGTAATGAAAGAAGGTAAAATTGTAGAACAAGGAACCCACAATGAATTAATTGCCCAAAATGGAAATTATAAACTATTAGTGGATATGCAAGCTTTATCTTAATCGATAACATATCAATTAATTGGCAAGTAATCTTCCGATTTCATCAACTATTTCATCCACAGATTTTGAATCAGTGCTTACTTTTAATTCAGATTGCAAGTAATATTGAGAGCGTTCAAAAACATGCTTTGCAATAAATTCTGTTAATTCATCCACGGTAGTTGTATGCGCTATTAAAGGGCGCTTATCCTTTTCTGTAAACAAGCGTTTGGACAACTCCCCAATAGAAGTTTGCAAATATACCGATGTAGCGTTATTGGCATTAATAATAGTATTCATATTAATTCCAAAACAAGGTGTACCACCGCCTAATGAAAGTACCGTATTACGTAAACTACTTAAACAGTCTTGTAAGTGGATGGCTTCTATCTTTCTGAAGTATACCTCTCCTTTATTTTCAAAAATACTTTTAATTGTATTCCCTTCATTTTTTTCTATATAATCATCTAAGTCTATATAATCCATTTGGTAACTTTTAGCTAACTGCTTACCTACCGACGACTTACCGCAGCCCATATAACCTATTAAAATGATATTTTTATTCATGTTTTGTATTTTGTTGCAAGGTTCATTTTTTAAATTAAAAAAAAAATTAATTTTTTTAGTTTTTACACTTGTCAAATTGAATTAAGGTAGTATATTTGCACCCGCATTCAGGCATTGAATGATTAGACCTGGTAGCTCAGTTGGTAGAGCATCTCCCTTTTAAGGAGAGGGTCCTGGGTTCGAGCCCCAGCCCGGTCACAGATTAATAAAATTGAGTGTTGTTTTATTATTTGATTACATAAAAACACTACAATGACCTGGTAGCTCAGTTGGTAGAGCATCTCCCTTTTAAGGAGAGGGTCCTGGGTTCGAGCCCCAGCCCGGTCACAAAAGCGGAAATAGTATCAAGTTTGATAAGATTTCCGCTTTTTTTATTTCCTACATATCACCTCAAGTTTTTGACTTGAGCCATCTTGAGCCCTACAAATTACTATATAGTTTATGTATTTCTTCTTCTTTAAGTTTAGTAAATCTTGGAGGCAAACCGTTTCTTCCATTAGCTCCATAATTTCCATCTGTCCCACTTATTCCAATATTACCTCCATTGATATTAAATAGGATTTCTAATGCCTTTTTATTTTCATCAGAACGCCCTCCTCGGCCACCTGAACCTCCTTTTCCTCCAACTCCACCTCTTCCGTACTCATTTGAAACAGTAATTAATTTGTTAACATCAACAAATTCAAGTGATGAATCATAATAAACATCAACAAACCCACCATCGCCACCATTGCCTCCATGGCTTCCATTACCTCCTGGATACCCATCTGCAGCTGGTCTAGAATCAGTAGCTCTAGCGCCTCTTTCTCCATCTGCTCCATCTAAGCCATTACCCCCATTACCTCCGTTTGCACTTATATGAATAGTACTAGTATATAAATTTGCTATTACATGCTTTTGAGTGCTATCTGATTTTATTAATATCCCGACTAAGGAATCTGTTTTTCGTTTTACATAGACGCTAATATTTTGTCCATGCTGCCCGTGCTGACCAAAACCTCCTCTTTTCCCATTATAATTAAATCTTTCATTAACATTGTAATTGATTGGAATTTGAATCGATTGACTTATTTTAGTATCTAAATCATAAACTACTTTTACTGTAACATCTTTTTTATTTAAATCTATAGTTGTCGGAACAAGGATGCTATTATTTACAATTTGATTCTCATCCGAAACAATGGATACAAAATAGGTTTTTAAATCTCTGATATATTGTGAAGTATTGTCATCAAAATGCATTTTCACATGTAATCGACTAAAAATACCAGGCGTGATACCGATCTTATCTTTATTAATTATTTCTACCTTTACAGGCTTACGAACTTTTATAAGTTTCGTTTGAATTTCATCTGGTCGATTTTTATGGTATGCTTTAACCAAAATTTTATAATCATTCTTTACAGCGTCAATCCAATCATAATTTAATTTATTATCTATTATTGAACCAACATCTGAAGAAAAAGCATAAAAAGAAGTTGATTTAATTTGTTTAAATGTATTTCGCCTTTTTTTATATTTCCACAATGATAATTTATTGGTTATAGTATTATGTCGAATTTCAAATGACGCTTGGTTTTCTTGTGCATTACAAAGAAAAAAACTTACTAATGTAGTAATTAAAAATAGTATCCTCATCGAAAAATAGTTTAGTTAGATTTAATAGTGATTTTACTCCAGCATCAAGAAAGATGCCATAAAGATGTAAGCTGTAATTGAATTTCACAAAAGGAGAAAATACTTACGCCAAATACTAAAAATATAAGTTATTGAATAAAAGTTATTACTAAACTTTTGGTGATCATGATTGTAACAAATTTCATTTTCTGAAAAATAAAAATTTAACCATACTATATTTTTGCAAATAATACTTTCAGAGCATCACAAAATAATACTAGTTGCATTAGTTACTTTTGCTACACGACTATTCGTAATACTGTTAATCATATTAACATCTTCAAGAAGAAAGTTCGATACTTCCTTGTTTTAATTCGCAAAAAAGTACTGAAGTTTTATATTTCGGGGCTTTTTGTTTTTATAGTATTTTTAACTAAACTATATTAGCAATCCTTTTGCCCAGATGCTGGAATTGGTAGACAGGCACGGTTGAGGGCCGTGTGTCCGAAGGACGTGTGGGTTCGACTCCCATTCTGGGCACTACAAACCACACTGAACCCTATATTTTACTTGCTTTTAAAATATAGGGACACAAAAAGAGGAGACTTTTCCAATTGATTTTAATAAGTTAGTTCAGCTATTATATATTCAATTGTTGTAATACATTAAAAAACAACCTCAAAAAATGAAAAATATTCTAATCATTATATTCCAGTTTTTGCCATTATTCCTAATCGCTCAGAGAAAAATAAACAAAGCTGATATTATAAAAATCAATACAGAAATTGAAAATGAAGTTTTAAAACTCAATGATTCTTTAATTAAAGCTGACAAATATATAAAACCATTTGACTTAGAATTCAAATCTGATATTTATAAAATTGAGAAACTAGCCGACAAAAAAATTAGCATTGATTACTCTACAGCTGTAATGACTGATGCTGTCTATGAATTGGAAAAGGATATGATAAACTATTAAATAAATATTATAAGATTCTCTACTCAAAGCTTAAGACTGAAGATAAAGAAAAGCTCAAAATTTCTCAAAAGAATTGGATAAAATTCAGAGATAGCGAAAGAATCATGATAGGAATTGTTTCACAAAATGAATATTCTGGTGGAGGAACAATACAAAGTAATTTAAGAGCTAGTAGAATATGTGAAATTACTTCCAAACGAGTTTTTGAAATAAAAGAACACATTGACCAATTTATTGAATGAAAACATACCACAGTCGAGTATACAGTCCTAAAAATAAGAAAAGTACACCACCAAGACTACAGTACAGGCCCCATACTTGGCAGGCTTACTTTACTTCAGCCATTGGATTACCCTAACCTTATCACTTGCTTTGCTCAGGAACATTGATTCCTCGTATCAAGGACTCAAAGCCTTTGGAATATTCTTTAGGCGTATCAAATGACACTAGTAATATCATTTTCAAAACCACAAATCAAAACGGTGGAGCTATACAAATAATGATTACTAAAAGTGATGGAGCCATAGCTATTGGAACATCTATAACAATAGATTCAAAATTAACAGTAGGAGGAATATTCATTCACAAGAAGTGAAAGTAACTGCTACAGCTTGTGGCGCTGATTTTGTTTTTAAAAATGATTACAACTTACCTATTTTGTCAAATGTAGAATTATTCATTAATAAAAATAGACATCTTCTAGAGATTCCATCAGCTAAAGAAATGGATAAAAATGGACTTAATTTAGCTGAAATGAATATAACGTTATTACAGAAAATTGAAGAATTAACTCTTTATACAATTTAACAGGGTAAAAATACAAGAATTAGAGTCTTTGAATTCAAAACTTAATGAATTACAAAGTGCCATATATAAAGTACAGTCGCTCACCTAAACAAAGCTTAAAGTATTAAGAGCAGATATTATATATAACTAATAAAAACATGAATTTTACTACAAAACATGATAGCAAAACAGACTTTAAACAAAAAGATAACCTATATACTGTCGGTATTGAAAGCAATATTTTTAGGCTAAAAAGAAAAATCCAAAACTTGAATTTCTCAAATTTTGGATTTTTCATGTATAATTTATGAGAATCATGCTATTCTCTGGATACGCTTATCTAATAATACTAATTTTTAAAAATAGAACGCGTGTCAATTAATGTTTGTGTTTTTGTATCAACTACATTAATAAAATAAAGTCCTTCAGGTTGATTCCCTAAGTATACTGTTTCATTTACATCTCTATTTTCTAAAGTAATTTCTTTATGATATACATTTTCACCTATAAATGAAAAAACATCAATAAACAATTCACACTTTCCTTCCACTACTAAATTTAATTTAAATTCTCTTTCAAATGGTGAAGGAAATGCATTTACTGAAATTACATTTGATTCAGCCCTTTCAATAGTATCATTCATAACAAAATCATCACCAAGAATTTCAACTAATGCATCAAAAGCATTCACAAAACCATGTCCAGTTTTGAGATCATAACCAGTGTCAAATTCTTCTGTTAAGGGATCATCCATATCTTCAGCTGTATTCTTTAAAGCCTCTCTAATATCAGCTGTAGTTAAATCGGTATTGGCTTCTAACAATAGTGCAGAAGCAGCTGCTACCAAAGGAGCACTAGCTGATGTCCCAAAAAAGTTAGGAAAACCATCTGGAGCAAATGTTAAATCTGCCCCGAAAAAACTAGTATTAGTTCCATTAGGTCCAACCACAAATGGATTTTCTGTAAATAATGGTTCAATTGGTGTTCCATCACTTGCTAATAAAATTGGTGTCCCCCCGGCAGAAGAAAACCCATTTACAATACTTTCAGTTAAGGGAGCCGCCCCTAATGATACTCTGAAATCATTAAATTCTGGAGTATTAAAATACGAAGCTGCTCCAACAGCTATTGTGCCTGGTACATTAGAATGTCCAGTACATGTACCCGCATTACTTCCAATAGTATCAATAAATACTACACGTTCTTCACGATCTAAATATTTGATTCTTCTCGGGTCTGGCCCTGTTGTTTTTTCTATTAGCAAATCTACTAACAAATCTGTATCACTTTCATTTTCAAACTGAATTAATTCAATATTAAAACCATCACCTATATTATCCTCAACACTTGCAACTAACAACTCACTTGTAGCTACATCAAACAAAAATGCATCTAAATCAGTATCTGGATTAGGATTTGGTTTATCATTAAACGCTGGTTGTGGATCATCCCACATAATCCATAGCGAAATACTTTGACCTGCAGGTATTGATAAACGTTGCGCTACATCATTACCTCCAAAATCCAATAACTCGCCTCCTGCTGGTCCTGTAACACCAGAAGCTACATAATCATTTTCATAGGAAGCTCTATCAGAATTACCTGCAGAGGAATAATAAGATACCCCATTTGCAGCCACTTCATTTGCTGCACCACCCACAGCACCATCTTGAAAATAACTTTCCACAAAATACCCAACATCATCAACAATAATATCGCAACCCGCTACTTCTAATGCTCTAATACCTGCTGCAAAATCTAATAAACCATCAAAAGCTGTATAAAAGAACAATTCTGCGCCTGGCGCAATATCATGAATTAATTCTGCCATAGCACGACCTTCATCACTTCCTCTTGGAGCCTCAGCTTCTGGATCTTCTGGTAAATCTTTTAAAACTGTAACTGGAGTTGTATATCCATTCGGATTGCCTACACCTGGTAAGTCCCCTTCTAATACAGAATTTGCTGCTCCACCTAATGAATTATAACTATCGGATAATATTCCTATTTTAATTCCACTACCATCTATACCTACAGTATTTTTTATGGAATCTGTTAACATTGATCGATCACCTTCGCTATCAACAACCCCAACATTTAGCTTAGGCTTAAATTCTGGCACAGCCATTTTTAGTTGGTCCAGACTTTGAAGCTTTTTTATGGTACTCATACTCGCTTTACCACAAACATTACCATTTACAATAATACAGTCCTTTGCACCTAAAGTTAATAATTCATTTAAAAGTGATTCTGTGTCATTCATAGGAGAAGCTATAAATGCAATATTTCCATTTTTGGAAATAAAACGATCTATTTTTGAAGGATCATTTAATAGTAATTTGAAACCAAGGCCTAATTTTGAATTTGATTTTAATAATGTAAGTTGATGTTTTTGAATTTCACTTAACTCATATTTTTGAGCATTAATCGACATCCCAAATAGGATCGAAAATACGAGATAAATTAAATAGCGATTTTTCATTTTATTTAGTTTTAGAAATTACTTGGTTATCAAAACTTATTAAAAAAAGAATCCTCAAAATCATCACTACATAATTTGATTATGTAATTAATATTACCAATCAAATAAATTCTACTTTAAATAATATGTACGTTTTGTGTAAGTTAAATTTAATCAAAACCAAATAAGAGTAGGAAAAAATAAACCATATTGTGTTTTTTTTAAGACAAAAAAACAACTTTTTCATTAAAAATCCATTTTATTAAACAATTTTCAATTTAAAGGATAGAAAAAAATAAAATTAGAAACCCAACACTTTCATTAAATGATAATATTTAATCTATATGTAAGATAAATACTACCAAATAACAAAATCATAAAAAAAAGCTGCCCAAAATTGGACAGCTTTTAAAATTTATATAGAATTTAATTTAGGAACTAGTTCCCTCCTTTTTCTAATTTAGCTTTAAGTTCAGCTAAAGCATCTAAATCACCAAGAGTGGTTTTTTCTTGCGATTGAGCCTTTTTAGCCGCTTGCTTAACTGCTTTTACTTCTTCTTCTTTAAATATAGCCGTATGCGATGCTACAACTCTTTTAAATTCTTTGTTAAATTCAATAACAACAAATTCGGCAGAATCACCTTTAGCTAATTTAGATCCGTCTTCTTTTTCTAAGTGACGACTTGGAATAAACGCAACTACATCTTCATTAAATTCAATAGTGGCACCTTTGTCATTCACATCACCTAAAACAGCAGTATGCTTAGTTCCTACAGCAAAGTCTCCTTCATACTTATCCCAAGGATTAGCATCAGTTTGTTTGTGTCCTAAACTTAACTTACGTCCATCTACATCTAATTCAAGAACAACAACTTCTAGTTTATCTCCAACAGAACAGAAATCAGATGGATGCTTCACCTTCTTAGTCCAAGAAAGGTCTGAAATGTAAATTAATCCGTCAATTCCTTCTTCTAATTCAACAAAAACACCAAAGTTAGTAAAGTTACGAACTACACCTGTATGACGTGAACTTACTGGGTATTTAGTTGTAATATCAGTCCAAGGATCTGGAGTCATTTGCTTAATACCAAGTGACATTTTACGCTCTTCTCTATCTAAAGTAAGAATTACAGCATCAACCTCATCACCTACTTTAACAAAGTCTTGTGCAGAACGTAAGTGCGTAGACCAACTCATTTCACTTACGTGAATTAATCCTTCTACTCCTTCTTCTACTTCGATAAATGCACCGTAATCTGCAATTACAACTACTTTACCTTTTACTTTATCTCCAACTTTAAGGTCGCCGTTTAGTGCCTCCCATGGATGTGGTTTTAATTGCTTAAGACCTAATTGGATACGTGTTTTAGCCTCATCAAAGTCTAAAATTACCACGTTTAATTTTTGATCTAATTCAACCATTTCATTAGGGTGGTTGATACGAGACCAAGAAAGATCTGTAATATGTACTAATCCATCAACACCTCCAAGGTCAACGAATACTCCATAAGAAGTAATGTTTTTAACCGTTCCTTCAAGAACTTGACCTTTTTCAAGCTGACCGATAATTTCTTTTTTCTGCTCTTCGATATCTGCTTCGATAAGCGCTTTATGAGAAACCACCACATTTTTGAATTCGTGATTAATTTTAACCACTTTGAATTCCATTGTTTTACCAACATAAACATCGTAATCACGAATAGGCTTCACATCAATTTGAGAACCTGGCAAGAAAGCTTCAATACCAAATACGTCAACGATCATACCACCTTTTGTACGACATTTAACAAATCCATTAACTATTTCACCAGTTTCATGTGCATTATTAACTCTATCCCAAGCTTTAATTACACGTGCTTTTCTGTGTGATAATACTAATTGACCTGTAGCATCCTCACGGATATCTATTAATACCTCTACAGTATCACCTACTTTTAAATCTGGATTGTAACGAAATTCATTTAATGAAATTACACCTTCAGATTTAGCATTGATATCAATAATCGCATCACGATCTGTGATATTGATTACTCTACCATTAACTACCTCATCATTTAACGTGTCAACAAAGTTTTCTGCAACAAGCTTTTCAAACTCTACAAGTTTATCATCCTCAATTGGATCGATACCTTCTTCGTAATTGTGCCAGTTAAAATCTTTAAGGAATTGTTCAGCATTCACAGTTTCAACTACAGGAGTAGCTACTGCTTCAGTTTCCTGAACTTCTGTGTTTTTTGTTTCTTCAGACATTGAAGATAAAATTTGTATTTTACGCAGCTAAGGTTAATTAAGGCTACTTCGTAAAAGTGTTTTATATAGTTTATTCCCAAATGTTTAACCTAGAGCCACAAATGGAGTGCAAAAGTACGAAGAATTATTTAGATTTCAAGCACTAATAAATTGATTTTAATAAAACATTAGGGATAGTACCGGAAGAAACTATCCCTAATAAATTAATACAGTTCTAAGATCTTAATTAATATTTTATAATCTCAAACTCACTACGCCTGTTGGTTTGATGCTCTTTTTCAGAACATACTTTCCCATCACAACTAATCAAAGGTTCTGATTCACCAAAACCTGCAAATTGCATTCTACGTGCATTTACATAACCTACTAATGCTAAATAATTACGTGTGGATTCTGCTCTTTTTTCAGAGAGTAGCTGATTATACACTTTAGTCCCCCTACTATCTGTATGCGAACTAATTTTTATGTATACCGATTTGTACTTTTCTAGTTTTAATGCAAACTCATCTAGTACCTTTTTTGAATCTGCTCTAATATTCCATTTATCATAATCAAAATAAATAGGTGGTAAATCAAAATACAATTTTCCATTACGCTCTGTTACTGGAGGACCAACTTTATCTTCCAACAATTTATTTTTAATAGCCAATGGCGAATTTTCAAATGCTTTTCTTTTTTTAATTTCAGCAACTGATTCTTCTTTTTTCTGCAAATAAATAATATAGGTTTCATTTGCTTTTTCATTTATCAGAATAGGCTTTTTTTGAGTTTCATAACCTTCTGCTTTAGCTTCAAAATTATACCTACCTGGAAAAATTGTCAAACTGAATTCGGAAATATTACCTAGAGATTTACTGTAAATTTCGTTTTTATCCCACAAACTCACTTCGGCATTTGAAATAAATTCTTTGGTATCAATATCTCTTACTTCAAAATTTGATTTGTATTTACGTAAATAAATTTCTCCAATTTGGATAAAATTATAAATATCATCCGTTTTTTTTCTGTTTGAAGCAAAAAAACCATCTGTTTCATTATAATAAGTCAATGAAAAATCATCGTAACTCGAATTTATTGGTGCGCCTAAATTTATAGGAGTTGTAAATTCATTATCTATTTTTTCTGAAACAAAAATATCAAGCATACCCAAACCTAAGTGCCCATTTGAAGAAAAGAATAAATTCCCTTTTGAATTTATAAATGGAAATTGTTCTCTGTTTATTGTATTTATAGTTTCGCCCAAATTAACAGGCACTCCATAGGTTTGTTCTCCTGTTATATCCACATAGTAAAGATCAAAATCACCATAACCTCCTGGCATATTTGAAGCAAAATAAAGTTTTTTACCATCATTACTTAATGAAGGATGCTCCGATGAGTAATTGACATCGTTAAAAGGTAATTTTTCTGGTTTAGACCACTGTTTTAAACTATCAGACAATACTGATCGATATAAATGGATGGGATTATTTTTAATTGTATCAAATTTCTTTTTCCCTCGCTCTGCATTACTTTTTGAAAAGTAAAGTGTTTTACCATCTTTTGAAAAGCAAAAATTTCCTTCGTGTAATTTTGAGTTTACTTGTTTTGAAAAAGAAGTTACTTCGTTAATTGGCTTATTTAAACTATCTACTTTTACCTTATAAATATCTAAAAATGGCCGATGTGTCCATTTATAATTTTTATCAAGTAATCCATTCGGAGCTTTGTCTGACACAAAGTAAAGCATACTATCCTTTTTTACTGCTGCAAATTCTGCTGCTTCTGAATTTAAGGTTTGATGTTTTTTTATTTTATAATCTTCATCCTTCAATTTAAAAGCTTCTATAATCGAAATAGCTTCTTGTACATTAACCTTTTCTTCATCGTTATTTTTTTTATACAATGCTAAAAATTTTATTGCTTTATCATACTCCCCTAAAGCAGAGAGTACTTGATGCATTTTAAAATTAAATTCATTATCATAATTCTTATCCGAATCTCGATATTTCCCCTTAAGTAAACTCCTTAATGTTCTGTAAGCCTTTCTGTATTGGAATGTATTGTAGTAAGCTGTAGATAAATTTTCAAAAATATGTTTTGTATACTCTTTATTATTTAGCTGTTTTTTATATTCGACAATAGCATTTAAAAAATCACCATTATTAAAATAACGATCTCCTCTACTCTTTTTTTGCGCCATTGATGTCAATGATATGAACAAGGCTAGTGTAATTAATATTCTTGTTTTCATGGCTTAAAAGAATCTTGGTGAAGTATATTTATTTCCTAAATGAAGTAAATCAAAATCAAATAATAACATAATTTCATGACTTCCGTTACTGGTGTTTTTTAAATCACTAAGACTAAAATCATAAGCATATCCTATACGTAAATCTGGCGTTATCCTAAAACCTAACAACCCAACAACAGCATCTTGATAACGATATGATGTTCCTATTTCGACACGATCAAACAACAATGCATTAGCCGAAATATCAAAAGTTACAGGCGCACCTACTACTTGTTTAATTACCGTTGAAGGCTTTAATTTAAGGGTTTCAGAAATATCAAATACATATCCAAAAACTCCAAATAAATGAATAGCAGTTTGAGCAACTTTCAACCCGTTTAATGAAGCATCATTAGGTAATAAGTTTGGCGAAGATACTCCGGCATAAAAATTAGAACTAAATAAATAAGCTCCAGCACCTATAGCCATATGAAATTCGGATGTATTTGCACTAAATGCAGGGTCATCCACTACATCAGAGCCTAATGCATCTATTTTAAAACTATTAATACCTGCCTTTAAACCATAGGACAAACGTAGAGTTTCGGAAAGATTAGTAATATATGCAAAATCAATATTCAAAAAATCATTTCTAACTTGAATAGCATCTCCGATAGCATCATGTACATAATTAACACTCAACTCTATTTTTTCTCCAAAAGGAATATTACCAAAAATGTTAGCTGTTTCGGGAGCCCCTTCTATACCTTGCCATTGCCTTCTGTATAAAATACCCGAAGAAAACAAACCTGCTTGTCCTTTAACATAGGCCGGATTTACAGTACTCATGTTATACATATACTGTGAGTATTGGGGTTCTTGCTGTGCTGTTGCTACTGAGCAAAAAACCAGTGCGATTATAAAATAAAAACTAAATCTCATGTTATTTGCTTAAATAGAAACTACCTTGAATTGGTGCGTTATTTTTAAAATTAGGATTAAATATGTAGAAGTAAATTCCTGACACCAAATCATTCCCAATACTTAATGATTGATTGCTTTGCCCTTTAAATTCTGAAGTATTTATATTTCCTTCATACACTTTTACCCCATACCTGTTATAAATCTGCAATACAAAATCAGGAAAAGCTTCAGGGATATTAAATTGTTTGCCTTCGGAAATTTCGCCATCTCGGACTAATTCAAAAGTTTCATTTTGATTATCCCCATTTGGAGAAATACCATCTTGAAAATCTAATGGACAAATGACACGTCTATCATCAGTAGATTCTCCAACATTTAAAATACGTATAGTAACTGGTACTCTTTCCGACTCACACTCTTGATCATTAACATCCACTCCTCCATTGGCAACGAAGTATACATCACCATCAAACAACTTTGGGTTATCTTCTATTTTTTGTGTACTATCCAAAGTAGCATACCAATTTAAATTTAATGCATCCACTTCATTACCATCATTATCAATTATTACAACAGGTATGTCGTTTATTCTTTTGGCATCGAGTATACAAAAAACTGGATTCTCAACTACAGGTATAGGAAGCGAAACTAAGTTGATCTCAATAGTCAATATTGACACATCACATGGAGCAGCATTAGTAACCGCATATTGAAAGTTATAAATACCAGACTCCAAAGTAGTAAATTCCACATTCCCTTCGGCATCCAGTACATTGGTAGTATCGATATCTATAAACTCACCTGTTCTTGTTGTAGCTTCATCTAATAATGTAAATAAATTTACGCGACCATCTAGCTTACAAAAAGAAGCACTTACATCTTCGCCAATGCTAATAGGGTCTACAATTTCAATTTGAACCCTTGATTGCACTTGTGTTGGAATACCACATTCACCCCTGCCACCAACGGTATAGGTATATACACCAGGTCCTAAAATGGGTAATTCAATATTATCCTTATCAAATTCACCTAAAAAATTATCCGACTCGTAACTAAAAGGCCCATTCCATCTTCCTGACATCGATGGGTTTCCTGTTAATTGCTCAAATAAATTAATTGTTAAATTATTTGAACATACCCGTATAGGTTCATCTGGACCAATACCAGCAGTTGGCGGAGTTACATCATCAATAATTTCAATAACTAATTGCCTAATTGGAGAATCACAAGGTGAATTATCAAATCTATATTCAAAATTAAAGATTCCTCCAGTTACAAGATCCACATTTAAGACACTTCCTTCTAATGCACCAGTTGCATCAATATCAGTAAACACACCATCGCTTGGAAGTGTAGTTTCTAACACCGACAATAAATCTACATTTCCATCTTTTTTACAAAAAAAACGAGTTATTGGTCTATCAAAAGTAATTGGATCAACAAAATTAACGGTTACTGTAGCCTCACTAATTAATACGCAATCATCTGGATTACCCACTGTGTAAGTATACACCCCTTCTTTTAATCTTGGTAAATCGACATTATTAAATATAAACTCAAAATCGTGAACCGAAGTAGAAAAACCATCTGGCCCTGTCCAGGCTCCAATATTATCAGGACTTCCTGCTAATTGATCGAATAAATTTAAATTCTTGTTATCCGAACACACATTTACCTCAACACTCTCGCCAGCACTACCAACAAAGGTTCTATTTTTAATTGTAAATCCAATCATTGAAGTGTCTGTACAACCACTTGTCGAATTAGTAGTGGTATATGTTAATACTACATTTTCATCTGCATCAATTTCAGAAAATATAAATTCATTATCAATTTCTGCACCTGATTGATCAGTCCATACACCAGCTGTATTTATTGCTCCCTTTCTAGGGTCAACTTCTAATAATTCAAATAAATTTACTGAATTGTTATTTTCACAAAATTCAAGATTTGATACACTTTCACCTGAATAATCAAAAGGCAAAACTTCAATAGTTACTAGAGTTGTAAGTATATCACAAGTACTATTAGTAAAGTTGGGGCTAGAAGGAGTAGCAAAAGGATTGCATATTTGCTCTGGTTGCGGGCAATTAATATCCTGAACTACACCATACTCAAATGTATATACCCCTGGAATAGCACAAAATGCATTTATAGTCCCTAAATGATAATCAACCCCTGGAATAAAACCTCCAAGCAGTTGTGGTTGAGAAACCAATCCTAAAGACCCAGGGCCAGAAACTAATCTCCAATTTACATAAAAATCATTATCATATATAAAATTAGTAGTACCTTCAGTGGTAAATTCAAGTAAATCAAAAAGATTTATACCTTCACTACTATTTGCACATATTTTTATTGGAGGATCTTTTTGTTCAAAAGGTCTTAAATCTTCAAAAATATTAAATTGAACTGGTGATATACTTTCTGCGCAAACACCTGAACTTTGACCTACAAAGTATTCAAAAACGTATGAAACACACCCAAACCTTAAGTTATTACCACCATCTATCAAATCATTATAAATTTCTCTAATGTTTATAAATGAATCTTGTGCGTTTGATATTTGTCCTGTAGGATCAGTATTTTCTAACCATATACCTTCCAAGTCTTCCCCTCTCAGAAACTGATCATCCTCTAAATTGATATCCAAATCAAAATCACCAGAAAGAATGTTATTTTCACAAATAGTTGTTATTTCTGGTATTCCTGAATTTACCTGCCTAACTACTGAAATTCTAACTGTAGTTATTTCAGAAGAATCACATGGTGAAATACCGGGCACCACATAATCAAATTCAAAAACCTCTTGATCTACTAATGGCAAACCAGGTTGATAAGGTATTACTGCAACAAACTCTGAACCTGTAATTCCTAAAAAATTAGGACTTGTCCCTTTGTAAATCCATGTTCCATTTAAATGTGCTGGTGCAATAGCTGTATCTGAAACTAATGCCATAAATAAATTAAACGGTGAAGAATCACATGTTTCAACATTTATATTATTGATTCCAAATGGAGGTAATGCTACTCCTGAATATGGGCCTAAAATTAAAGTTATTGTAGCTGCTATATCACTACCACAACTTGTATTTCTTAGTTCAAATTTATAATCATTTAAATTGACAGACGTAGTCGAAAATTTCAGATCCCACAAAGATACATTTCCTGTATTAACATCTAAAGCTATTTCAAATCTAGGAGTTACTGACCATGTCCCTACTTCTAAAGTTTCTCCAGTTTGCTTATTATATTCATCATATAAATTAATAATTCCATCAGCATCACCATCAGTATCAAAATCGATAGATTCCATATCACAAATAGTTATGGTTTCTTCGATATTACATAGTTGAGCAACTACTAAAAAGGAATTATAAAATAAGAGAAATAAGAGTACGTATTTTCTTATGTTTTTCACAGCTATAAATTTTAGCGGCGAAAATATAAAAAAAATGTTAATAACTTTGTTGGAATTGTTTTTTTTAATCCGTAATGTGTGCATTACATAGAATTAGCATAATATACAATTCTATATACCCATACTATTTTTTAAACATCAAGTACATATTAGTAACGATAAATATGTAATAAATTCAAAAAAATAGTGTACAAATACACATTAGTGTATATAAACTTTAGCACTAAATTTTTTATCGCCTGCAAGTATACGATACATATACATACCTAAACTATAACCTCGCTCAATAGCTTCTGATAAATTTATAGTTTCAGAGCCCTCAAAAAGCATTTCGTTTTTTATTTGTTTAACAAAGGCACCTGTCATATCATAAAGAGAAATATTTACGTGAGCAGTACTCTTATTTTGTATATGTAAATAGGTTTGGTCATTTTGAATGCTTGTGGTATGAAAAAAATTAGTTACTGAATTAATATCCTTATTTACCCCTCGACAAGTAAAGCCAAAATCACGTTCTTCAAAAGAAGCATCCATTAGTAAGGCTCTATCAACAGCTGCCGCATCGACACATAGCCAATCCTTCATTACAGAAGCATAAATTTCTCTAAAATCAAATGTATACTTTAAATTCCCAATAACATCTAAATCATTTAAATCTGGATGCTTACCTATAAAACCATTTGACTCTATCGTTGGACCAAAAAGCATTATTGGCGCTGCTTGACCATGATCCGTTCCTTTAGATCCATTCTCTTCAGCTCTTCGACCAAATTCTGAAAATGTCATTGCCATAACATTCTCTTCTAATCCGGCTGTTGCTAAGTCATCAAAAAATACTTTTACTGAATTAGACAGACTTGCTAATAATTCTGGGTGCTTTTCATCCTGATTACCATGAGTATCAAAACCACCTAAGGCTACCATATATACTTTAGTACCTAAACCACCTCTTATCATTCTGGCAACAATTTTCAATTGCTCACCTAAACCTCTTTTTCCCTTTTCCAATACTTCATATTGTACTGATGGCTCTCCAGCTTTATCAAAAGCTTTACTTATTTTTTTGGCATAAGTAAAAGTGTTGTTAGTTACACTACGCAAATACTTTAAGCGTTCACCATAAGTACAATTTGGTATATCATTTAACCCATGTAATGATCCATTCTCTCCTATGCTCCTTAATTGATTAGGATTAGCTACTGTAACTGCATAATTACTTACACCCCGACCATCAAAAATCAAATTACCAATACTTCCAATTTGAATAGCTGCTGGTATTTCAGGGGGATTTGCCAAAAAATCAGGATATAATTCTTCAAAATAACGCCCCATAAAACCTGAATCTTCAACATCTTCAAGATCGGCATTTGCCCAGATATTTGATGATTTAAAATGAGATAAATCTTGATTTTCATATCCCACACCATGAATTACCTTCATCGCTCCTTCACCCCACATAGATTGTAAATCTTTAAGCGCAGGTGGTATACCAAAATCATCATTTAATTTATATAATTGACTTTCGGGAATTTTTAAACTTGGTCTTAAATTAGCATATCTATCATAATCATAAATAGGTACTATAGTATTCAAACCATCATTTCCTCCTTTCAATCGTATTAACACTAATATATTTTCTGTATCCGCGGCTGCTATAGCTGCAGATAGTTCTGAAGGCTTTGAGGCAGTAATATTAGTATTAGCTAGCATCATTGTACCTCCACCAGCTAAACCTAATGCTTGTAAAAAAGACCTTCTATTCCAACGCTCGTGTTCTTGCCTGTGTATATCAGAGCCTGGTATATCTGAACCTGACTTTGATACCTGTTTTTTTGTATGATTTGTACACATAAGTAGGTTTATTTAAGTTGAAATTCTGGTACACGAAAAATATGCTGCAACAACAAAAGCACCTGCCATGGAACCGATTCAAAATCTAAATTCCAAGTACCATCTGTATAATAATTCTCTGGCACATTAGCCATAAAAACATCTGTAGCTACTGTGTAATCTGCCTCGGTATTTAAGCCTTTAGCTAAAAAAGTATCTATAATAGCTCTTGCCACCGTATAAACATCACTACTATTTTCTGAAACAGCTTTAGCAAATTCTCTAAATTTTTCTCTTTCGCCAGTTTCTTCATTCCACATTTGCCATGTCAACTGATCATTAAATGACCACCTAGCTGTTAATGTACTAGTATTAATCCAATCAAAATCACCTTGCCAACCAGCAACATCTACGGGTTGTAAAAAAGATTGCCCAGCAGCGCTTGTATTCCAATGTATTTGATTTTTCTCTTCATCATCTAACGAACGAGACATAACTTTTAAAAAATTAAGGCTAATATCATAAGGACTTTTAATAATTACACCAATAGCTTCACTATCAAAAAAATGTTCACTTTTAAATAATTTTCTTAATACAGGTTCCAACTCAAAATCTACTGCAAAATCAACAGCTAATTCATTCACTATAGCTTCATTTACAACAGGGCTTATAAAAAATCGATATAATTTTGTAATAATAAAGCTTGCTATTAAATCTGCTTTTTCTTCAAATAGAATATCAATAACATCGTTATAATTCCAATTACCCGTTCTGTTAAAAATGGTTTTTTCTGAAGTATTAAACGTATTTTCATTATATGAAATAAATTCACAATACCCTCCATCATTATACCCTGTTAAGGCTTTTGATGTTTCCACAATATCATCTTGAGTATAACCATTGTTTTCTCCTAATGTGAAAAGCTCATAAAGTTCTCGAGCATAATTTTCATTCGGTTTATTTTTTTTATTATCCTTTCCGTTTAAAAAAACTAGCATAGCATTTGTTAAGCCAATTTCTCTAACAAATGTTTTAAAATTACCAATACAGTTTTTTTGTAGTACAGCATAATATTCATAAATAAAATGTGCACAATTATAAGTACTTAATTGTGTCACAAAATGGTTGTGCCAAAAAATAGTCAACAATGACTGTAAGCCATTGTATATTTGATCATCAACTATTTGCCTTCGCCATTCACCAATATTAAGTTGATTTTCTTCTTCAAAATCTAAACCTTCATCATCATAGGCTTGCTTACCCTTAAAAGCCCAACTGGGCGCAGGAGTAGGATCTAGACCAACTGCTTCATCGACCAATTGATCTACGATTTGCGAAGGACTTTTTGTTAAAACTACTGAAACCAATTCAGGAGAAACTCCATAAGTTAATCTGCGATATAAATGCTGTGCCCTTGTTTTGTTCCAAGGTTTTTCAGAATTGGGCACATAAGGTAATAATGAGCTGGTATTACATGTTGCCATAAATAATAAATTTGGGGTAGTTTATTAAATTAACGCCAGATAATATAATAAATTATTTGTAGTATTCATTATTATTTTGAAATAAGAATGAATATTACAAATATCAGCTATGCATGAATTATGATATAGCTTTATTGGCAAGTGATAGAATTTGTTCAAACTGTTCCTCTCTTGATAACAAAGAATTATCAATAACTATAGCATCATCAGCTTTTATTAATGGAGAATCTTCCCTAGTAGTATCAATACGATCACGCTCAATTACGTTTTTTAACACCTCATCAAAAGTAACTTTTTCTTCTTTGGATTTCAATTCATTATAACGGCGTTTTGCTCTTATTTCTGCAGGAGCTGTCATAAAAAGCTTAAGTTCTGCATTAGGAAATACCACTGTACCAATATCTCTACCATCCATTACTAAAGCTTTATTAACCCCCATTTGTTGTTGTTGCTCTACTAACTTACTTCTTACTTCAGAAATAGCTGCAATTTTACTTACCCATTGAGAAACTTCTAATGTGCGAATTTGGCTTTCTACATTTTCGCCATTAACATACGCTTCGGCTATACCTGATGCTTTATTATATTTAAAGCGAATAGTAATATCGGAAAGTGATTTTTTTAATTCATCAACAACTAATTCATCATTAACTACCATTCCTTTTTGCATAGCGTACCATGCCACAGAACGATACATAGCTCCCGTATCCACATAAGTGTATCCAAGTGCTTTTGCTAATTGTTTAGCTACAGTGCTTTTTCCTGTGGACGAATGCCCATCAATTGCTATAATGATTTTAGTATTCACCTAAATTTAAATTTAAACCAAACACACTTGATGAACCTGCTAAATTGTAACGTGCGTATCCATAGTTAAATGTTAGTTTGCGTATTTTTATTGAAAAACCAGCTGAAATACCAGCAAACGAACGCTGATCTTGTATACTTAATTCTTCAGATCTTCTAAAATTATAACCTACGCGAATCTTAAATCCGCCCCTTGGAAATAATTCTGCTCCTAAATTGACGTGTCTCAACACATTATTTACAAAACTCGGATCATCCACTTCTGATGCTCCTCCTAATAAATTATCTGAATTTCTATTTGAGTTTGAAAAGGCAATATTCCAAAATTGAAGGTTTTGCAAAGTAACAAACCACCTAACAGGCACATGCTTTGGTATTTGAGAAATCCCTGCATTTACCTCTAACGGAAGTTTCTCTCTTGTACCCGCATAAGTTGTTATTTGCGTTCCTACATTACGAATTGCTAAACCTACATTTAAATCCCACTCCTCTTTATAATACAATACTCCAAAATCAAAAGCTGCTCCTAACGAGGTATATTGTTCCAACTTTGAACTTATAAATTTAAAATTTGAACCTACATAAAAATCTGTTTTAGGTATTTGTTGTGCATAGCCAAAAGATAATGCTGTTTCTGCTGCAGAAAAATCTCCTGTTGCATTACCCGATAAATCAAAACCTTCAAAAGTTCCATAATTAGCATAAATAACTCCAAAATGGATCATTTTTTCAGTCCTACCTAATTTAAATGCCGCTGCCGCTGATCCATAATTAATATCAGCTAAGTAATTTACATAATTTACGGAATAATTTTTATCCATTGTTCTGTTAATGGTAGCTGGATTAAAAAGCCCTGAAGTAGGATCATTTTTAAAATCGGTAACTATCTTCCCTCCAAGGGCAACCTGCCTAGCAGATGATTCTAAATTTAAGAATTGATAAGTAGCCCTACCTCCTATTTGTGCTTGTGTAGAAAAACATAATGTGATTAAAAAAAATACTATTAGGCTCCTTTTCATTAACAATATTGTGAATACTTGTAACGTGATTTTTTTTTGAATATTTTAACTATTGAATAGACAAAAAACGTTAATATTTAATGTAATTGCAAATTTCCAGACCATAACCCATCATTCCAACACGTTTTTTTTGAATACTATTTGATATTAAGCTTACTTTTGAAATATCTAAATCATGTAAAATTTGCGCTCCAATACCAAAATCTTTGGCATCCATAGTTAATTTTGGTGGACGCGCAATCTCACTTCCTTTTTGTATATCTCTTAATATTTTTAATCTATTCAATACATTTAAGGATTGTGTTTCTTGATTTATAAACACAATGGCTCCATGTCCTTTTTCATTAATTATAGAGAACATTTTCTCTAAACGCTTATCAGCATTGTTAGTAAGCGTACCTAAAATATCATTATTAAATAAAGTCGAATTGATTCGTGTTGGTACCTCATCTCCCGAATTCCATGCTCCTTTAGTAAGCGCTATATGAATTTGATTATTTGTTGTTTGCTTGTAAGCTCGTAAACGATACACACCAAAACGAGTATTAATATTAAAATCCTCTTCTTTTACAATCAAGGAATCGTGTTGCATTCGGTAAGAAACTAAGGACTCGATTGAAACTATTTTTAAATCAAACTTTTTGGCAATTTCAAGTAATTGCGGCATACGCGCCATGCTACCATCAGCATTCATAATTTCAACGATAACACCTGCGGGCTGATAGCCTGCTAGCCTTGCAAAATCAATAGCGGCTTCGGTATGCCCTGTTCTTCGAAGCACTCCTCCTTCTTTAGCCCGTAAAGGAAAAATATGTCCTGGCCTAGATAACTCATGTGGCTTAGTGGTACTTTTTACTAAAGCATTAATCGTTTTTGATCGATCACTTGCCGAAATCCCAGTAGTTACTCCATTACCATTTAAATCAACAGAAACTGTAAAAGCAGTTTGCATAGGGTCAGTATTATCACCAACCATCATACTTAATTTTAACTCATCGCAACGCTGCTCTGTTAAAGGTGTGCAAATTAACCCCTTTCCATGTGTTGCCATAAAATTAATCATTTCTGGCGTGACCATTTCAGCTGCTGCTACAAAATCCCCTTCATTTTCTCGATTCTCATCATCAACTACTATTATTACTTTACCTGCTCTAATATCAGTTATAGCTGATTCAATTGTATTCAGCTTAAAATCGGAGTGTTGTGTTGGTACCAAATTATTAGGGTGTTGAAATTCTATGTAAAGATATTACTTTGATTTTTATTAAACTTAAGCTTTAAATAGTTTATCAAGTTAAGCTTTCTTTTTTTTAAAAACCTTTTCAAAAAAAAGATTTAAAAACTTAATGAATTTAAATTTATTCCAATCTATGGTTACCAAATTTTTCTCAGTAGTTGCTCTGTAAGTTAGTAATATTCCTAAAGGAAGAATAACTACTGTAGAAAGCCAACTTGACAAAAAGGGACTAATTGCTCCATTTTCGGCACTGTTTTTTGCAAAAATTCCAATAAAATGATATGCTAAAAATATTCCAATAGCATATAATAATGGCAAGCCTAATCCTCCTTTTCGAATAATTGCTCCTAAAGGTGCTCCAATAAAAAACAATACAATACATGCAAAAGCTAATGCATATTTTTCATGCAAGGCTATTTCAAATTTATTCAAATTTACTTTTGTTCGCTGCACATCTGTAGCTTCTTGCTTAACTCTGTTTAAGTTACTTTTTATTAATCTATCAGCCTCATTAAGCACCATTCGTTGTTTTTCATATTGTAAAATATGCTCAATTGAAGTGGGGTATTCATTTACTTCACAAGGAAAATTCATACCATCAGCAATGGTTTTAATTTTTAGTCTTTTTACTGTTCTATCGGCAAAATCCTCTCTATCATTATTCAATTTTAACGAAAAAGAATCAATGTCTTTTTTTAATAAGTTAACATTTAACATTTTTCGATTTTTGATATATTCACTTTTAGACATATCAACATCATTAAATGAACTCAAATCCAAATTAATTGCATATTCCTTAAACTCACTTTTTACAAAAGGGTGCTTTTTACGATCTTTAATTTTTTTAGGAACCACCTCATCATAGTAATAGCCATCTTTTAAAATTAAAGACAACACATCCGAATCGGCTCCACTTACTAACTCTCCAGATTTAGATTTAATAACTGTATAATTGCCTTTTATATTCGTTTTCTGTTTATGAATAATTACATCATCTAAATACTGATCATTGTCTCCATACTTACGTGCCACTTTTATATTAATATCCCCCACCTCATTAAACTGATTAGCAGTAATGGCTACTGCAGGTTTTAGCCTTACAATATTTCGCCGTAAGCCTATAAACTTTCGTTGGGAGGCAGGAATAACATCATTTGCAAAAAAGAAGGTTCCAAAACTTAAAAAAACCATAAAAATAACTAAGTATCTTATGGCTCTTTGTAATGAAATACCTGTAGATTTCATTGCTGCAAACTCATAATGTTCAGAAAATTCTCCAAAAACCATGATTGAAGCAATCAAAATCGATAAAGGTAATGTTAACGGAATAAGCGTAGGCGAAGCATATACAATAAACTTAACAATAACAGAAAACTCTAAATCTTTCCCTGCCAATTCAGCTATATACAACCAAATCATTTGCAAAATCATGATAAACATCACAATTAAAAAAACAACCAAAAAAGTTTGTAAAAACCTGTTAAAAATGTACTTATCTAATATCTTCAAAATCTATCTAATCTAAACGATTAATGTAATAGTCGCTATACTTAGCTTCATCAAAGATAAACAAGGTATTTGAAAGTGGTTGGTTTGTTTTGAATTGATTTACGGTAACGTAAATTTCGGTACCATTACTTTGCTTTAATATTTGTTTGTATATATGTTTTGTTTCACTATCAATTCCTAATAGAATAGAGGTTATTTCGCTTGATTTTTGCTCAGGTATTAATTTTACATATTGAATTTTTCGTCCATTTACATTTTGTACAATATCCATAGATGCAGTGTAGCCTTTTTTATAAAAAGTAAGCATTTTTGAAGGAGTTAAACCTTCGTCAGCAGTTGGAGTTGAAATTGAAATCTCTTCATCTTCGGGTACTATAATATGTAGTTTTTTCCCATCATACAATTGTGTAGTTCCCATTAAATTAAGCACATATTTTTCACCCTGAAGTGTAACATCTCCTCTTGTTTCTTGCTCAAGATTAGCGGTAGCATTACTTATTGTATATTTAAAATCAATAACAATATTTTCATATGATTTCACTTTTTCCGACACTTCATCCAACAATGCTTTAGCTGATTGCGCCTTAAGCGAAATGGTAGATAATAACAATGTACTTATTAAAAGAAATCTTTTCATATTTATTTTTTTTGAATGACAAAAATACTATGCTCTGTCTAAATTCACCAATTAATTGTAGTGCGATTATTCTAATTAATTACCATCGGCTAAAAATTGCTCTAAAGCAACTAAATCGGTAATCAACACTTGTCTAGCCTTACTTCCTTCAAAAGGCCCTACAATACCAGCCGCCTCTAACTGATCAATAATTCGACCCGCTCTATTATAGCCTAACTTTAGCTTTCGCTGAAGTAAAGACGCCGAACCTTGTTGTGCTGTTACAATAACTTCGGCAGCATCTCTAAAAAGAGCATCACGATCTTTAACATCTATATCAAGATTTGTGCCACTATCTTCGCCAACATACTCCGGAAGTAAATGAGCATCTGGATACGCTTTTTGAGCACCAATATAATTTGTAATTCGTTCTACTTCGGGAGTATCTACAAAAGCACATTGCACGCGTATTACATTATTCCCATTATTATACAACATATCCCCTCTACCAATTAATTGATCCGCTCCTCCTGTATCTAAAATAGTACGCGAATCAATTTTGGACATCACTCGAAATGCCAATCGTGCAGGGAAATTAGCTTTAATCATTCCTGTAATTACATTTACTGACGGACGTTGTGTTGCAATAATTAAATGAATACCAATAGCACGAGCTAATTGTGCTAAACGTGCTATAGGTGTTTCCACCTCTTTACCAGCTGTCATAATTAAATCAGCAAACTCATCAATAACTAATACAATGTAGGGTAAAAATCGATGTCCATTTTCAGGATTAAGCTTTCTTGATTTAAATTTGGTATTATATTCTTTTAAGTTTCTAACGTAGGCATTTTTTAACAATTCATAACGTGCATCCATTTCAATACACAATGAATTTAAGGTATTAATTACCTTGGTATTATCTGTAATAATAGCCTCTTCAGAATCAGGTAATTTAGCCAAAAAATGACGCTCAATTTTATTAAACAATGTTAATTCTACCTTTTTGGGATCTACTAAAACAAATTTCACCTCTGCTGGATGTTTTTTATATAACAGTGATGTTAAAATAGCATTTAAACCAACTGATTTTCCTTGTCCTGTTGCTCCCGCCATTAATAAGTGAGGCATTTTAGCTAAATCTACCACAAAAGTTTCGTTCGAAATAGTTTTCCCAAACGAAATAGGCAATTCCATTTCTGCATTTTGAAATTTTGCAGAAGCAATAGCCGAACGCATAGACACAATGGTTGATTTTTTATTTGGCACCTCAATACCAATAGTTCCTTTACCTGGTATTGGGGCTATAATTCGTATTCCTAAAGCAGCTAATGATAAAGCGATATCATCCTCTAGATTTTTAATTTTTGAAATACGCACTCCTGCCTCGGGGACTATTTCATAAAGTGTAACTGTTGGCCCAATAGTAGCTTTAATGTGGGCTATTTCAATTTTATAATTTTTTAGCGTTTCTACAATTTTATTTTTGTTATCCTCTAGCTCACCTTGATCAATAGTTATATTATTTTGTCCTGCCGAATAGTCTTTTAACAATTCAATAGTTGGAAATTTATAATTTCCCAATTCTAATTTCGGATCAAATTCACCAAAATCTTCAACCAATTGTTTACTTAAATTTTCAATTTCCTCTTCCTCTTCAACAGCTGTTGCCACTTCAATACCCAAAGGTTCATCTTTAGCCACTTCAACCAAAAAGGAATCTTTTTGAACTTTTTCCTCTTCTGCTTTTTCTACAAAATCATCCAAACTTGTCACTGGCTCATCCACTTCAACTTTAAGACCTGTTTCACTAATTTCTTTTACTTCCGTAGTTTGATTCTCATTAGTTACATTAAAATCAATTTCTGTAACAACATTTTCCTTTTTCTTAGTATTATCTATAGTAATTTTATCAGATACTTCAACACTGTTAGATTTTTTATTAGATTCTAAATTATCTATCTCATTTTTTAAATCTTTTTTGATACTATTTTTTGTTTTAGAAAATAAATCATTGACAGTTGAAGGAGTCAGATTTAGTCTAAAAATTAAATAGAGTAATCCAAAAAATGAAACTATCAAAACTGCCCCTATTTTTCCTACATAATCTTGTAAGTAATCATTTACTTCAAATCCAACTACGCCTGATAGCAATCCATAAAAGCTACTAAAAAAACCTAAAAAAACACTCCCCAGAAGCACCAAGTATAGCCCCCAAAACCAACGTTGTTTTAATTGCTTTTTCCCTATTCCAAAAAAATAAGTTACTCCTGTGAGTATTAAAAGTACCGCAAAAACAAATGACATAACTCCAAAGCCTTTATACACCAAAAGGTCACCAGTAAATGCTCCAAATTTTTGCAATAAATTTTTTGCTGGAGCATCACGCTCCAAATTACTAACAATACTTTGATCAACTTGCCATGTAAAAAAATAAGAAATTAGCGATATCAACACTGCAATCCCTAACAAAATGAAGCCTCCGCCTAATAAAAGACGTTGCTTTTCGGAAAGTTGTTTTTTAACAACTACTTTTTTTTGCACAGGTTTTTTTTCCTTTTTAGATGCTGATTTTGAAGAAGATTTCTTTAAAGCCATTGGATAAATATATGACCAAATATAAACGAAAAACTTTGTGTTAAGCTTATACCTAACACAAAGTTTATATGATTTTATTGAATTTTGAAGCTAAAAAAATAATTATCAACTACATGAATGCCACTCTAGCATTACTATTTTAAAACAATACTCATACAATAAAAAACACTCAAGTACACTTAAAATTTTAGTCAATGGTAATATTAGGCATACTTCTTATAGGAGTTACTGCTTCTTCCCAAGTAGTACCTACTGGTCTTAAATAAAAATCCACCTGATACTTTCTACTTCTTTTTAACTTTTTCGTTAAGCTTATAGGTACTTTTACGGTTCCTTCTCCTTTTTTTACAGACATTACACCATTAGCTATCCATTCTCCATTTCTCTTAAGTGCCACTACTACTTCTCTTCCTCTTTTAGCCTTATATTGAATATCAAAAACAAGTTGACTGCTAATATCTAATGATTTGCTACCAACAAATTCTACTTTTTCTTTACTTTTTTGCAGGCTATCGTCTTTAAAACTCCATGAACTTAATATGAATAAACTTACTATTAAAGAACATATTTTAATTAATGATAATGATTTCATAATTTGATTTTAGTATTTCTTTAGATTAATTATTCAGATGTTTAAAAAAAATAGTGCATTATTTTAAACACAAAATTACTTACACAAAGTCTGCCAATATTATATTATCACAAAAATAACAGTAAATATATCGATGAAATAAACAAAAAAATCGATAAAATAAGTTAACATATTACAAAATAGCGTAGGAAAAAATTTCAACTATTTCTTAACAAAACGAAGAATATTAACATTTTTCCCGTATAATTTTAAAAAATAAACACCAGAAAACAAATAATTTACATTAATAATACTTGTTTCATAAAAATTTCCAACGACTAATTTTCTACCCAAAACATCAAAAATTTCATAGGTATTTACCTGATTATTTTTAGATATACCTAATTCTAAAAAAGCACCCACAGGGTTTTCTATTAATTGAATATTATTTTCCTCACTTTCATTTTTATTGATGGATAATTTATCACATTCATTGCATACACTAAAAAAATCGGGAATACCATAACCTAAATTTATATTTGGATTTACCGAAAGACTACCAGACATTTTAACAATATCATTAACCTCAATAGGTGTTTTATCTGGCATACTCTGCCATAAACAAGCTATTGCCCCTGCTATTATTGGACTACTAAAAGAAGTTCCGCTACTAGTAACTATAGACCCCTTATCTGATAATATAGATACATTTTGCCCCATTGCCACTACATCTGGTTTTACACGCTCATCAGCTGTAGGTCCAAATGAACTAAAACTTGCTTTAACCCCATCACTTCTAACTGCTCCAATACTTAGTACCTCCGAGGCATCTGCCGGTGCTGTGATAATTTCCCAAGGTGAATTACCCGAATTTCCTGCAGAATTTACTACTAACATCCCTTTTTCAAAAGCTATAGACGCCCCCTTAGATATAAATGTGGTATTCCCATTCATATCCTCGTTTGTATAATTATATTTCGGATCATCAAATAAACTATACCCTAAAGAAGTGTTAATAATATCAACTCCTAAACTATCCGCTTTTTCTGCAGCAGCTATCCAATAAGCCTCTTCTTTAGGTGTTTCACTTTCTGCAACTTCTGATATAAATAAATAATATGATGCATCAGGCGCAGTACCTATAAATTCATTTTCAACAAAACCAAGCATAGTACTCAATACATTAGTTCCGTGCGAATTTCCTTTGTACCCAAATACATCATTAGTTCTTCGTTCAAAATCATATCCACCTAATAACAAACCTTTTTTCCTAGCTCTATCAAAACCTGATATTATATCAACATTTTTAAAACCAGCATCCACAACAGCAATTGTTACCCCCTTGCCAGTATAGCCTTTATTATGTAATGGCTCCAAATTAATTAAATTAGTTTGCCTAAATGTATTTCCATACACAAACTCTTCAACAGCCTCAAATTTATCTTTCTTTAAATATTTAGCTGACTTTCTAATATTTCTTTTTTTGGCACCTAAAACATTTAAACTTCTATCCATATAAAATACCTCCTTTACAAAATGTAATTCTCTGAGCTTTTCTATATCAATCTGGGTTCCTTCAACAAAAATTCCATTAAACCATTTGGACGAAGCTAAAAATGCGATCCCTTCTTTTTCTTTAATAGTATTTACGTAATCAGTTTCTAACGGTAAATCACGATCATCAATGGGTACTTTATGTTTATGCTTACGCAAAATTGCTTTTTCAGATAAAAAATTTATTGGTGATTCTAAACGAATTTTCGCATTCGGCTTTTGATTAAAAAAAATCCAAGCTTGTTCATTTTGCCCTATAAGTGGCAAATAAAAAATAACAGACAAAAAAAAAGCTATTTTATACAACAGGAAAATATTAAGTTACGTTAAATATAACCATTAATAATTTCTTCTAAAAAAACATCTTCTATTTTGCTAGTTCAAAATAAAAAAATTAATTTTGCACCCTGTTTATCCAACCTCTGGCGATATCCGTGATATGTTGTTTAGATAAAATCAATTTTAATCCTAATTATGGAAAGCTTAATTAAATTTGTTCAGGACGAATTTGTAACAAAAAATGAATTACCTACTTTTTCTGCTGGTGATACTATTACGGTATACTACGAAATTAAAGAAGGTGAAAAATCACGTACTCAGTTTTTTAGAGGAGTAGTAATTCAAAGAAGAGGTTCTGGAACATCTGAAACTTTTACAATTCGTAAAATGTCAGGTACTGTTGGTGTAGAACGTATTTTCCCAATAAACTTACCTGCAATTCAAAAAATCGAAGTAAACAAAAGAGGTAAAGTACGTAGAGCACGTATTTTCTACTTTAGAGAACTTACAGGTAAAAAAGCACGTATTAAAGAAAGAAGAGGATAAACCTTATATCTTTAAAAACAAACAAAAAGACTACCTAATGGTAGTCTTTTTTATTTTAAGCCACTATAATTCTTCTTATATCTTTAAAAAAACTGACACAATAATTGACAAAAATCAAAAAGTAGCAAATAACAAATCTATTTACTACCAAATCAATAATTCTATTTAAAAAAAATACCACTATTTTCAATAGTCCGTAAAACCTTCAATAAGCTAAAAAAAGCGCACATATTTTCATATATTCGCGTGCGCATATTTTTGATAGTTTCTATTTTAAATAAAACGTTAGAATTAAAGTAAGTTTATTTACAAAAATTAAAAATTCATGGCCAATAAATCAACCATTATTTATACTAAAACAGACGAAGCTCCAGCTTTGGCTACCTATTCTTTTTTACCAATCATTAAAAGTTTTAGTAATACTGCAAACATTGATATCAAAATTAAAGATATCTCACTTGCGGGAAGAATTATTGCCAACTTTCCTGATAGTTTAAATGATGATCAAAAAATATCAGATGCATTAGCAGAATTAGGCGCATTAGCAAAGTCACCAGATGCTAATATTATTAAATTACCTAACATTAGTGCATCAATACCACAATTAACTGCTGCTATTGCAGAATTACAAGCTGCTGGATATAGTATACCTAGCTACCCTGCTGAACCTAAAAACGATACTGAAAAAGAAATAAAAGCACGTTATGCCAAAGTATTAGGTAGCGCCGTAAATCCTGTTTTGCGTGAAGGAAACTCAGACAGAAGAGCTCCTAAACCAGTAAAACAATACGCTAAAAACAATCCACACAGTATGGGTGCTTGGGCAAGTGATTCTAAATCACATGTAGCTACTATGAATGGCGGTGATTTTAGAGCAAACGAAAAGTCTATTACATTAGCCGATGCTACTAGTATTAGCATCATCCATACAGACACTAAAGGCAACAAATCAACATTAAAAGAAAACTTAAGCTTGCTTAACGGAGAAATCATTGATGCTACCGTAATGAGTAAAAAAGCATTATTAAAATTTGTTGAAGAACAAATTGCTGATGCTAAAAACACTGGAGTTCTTTTTTCTTTACACATGAAAGCAACTATGATGAAGGTTTCCGACCCTATCATTTTTGGACATGTTGTAAAGGTATTCTTCAAAGATGTATACAGTAAACATGCTGCTACACTAGAAAAAATTGGAGTTGAAGAAAACAATGGTTTTGGAGATCTTGTTGCTAAAATTGAAAATTTACCTGCTAATGAAAAATCAGCCATTGAAGCTGATATTAAAACTGCCTTAGAAAACGGTCCTGATTTAGCTATGGTTAATTCTGATAAAGGAATTACTAATTTACATGTACCAAGCGACATTATTATTGATGCCTCAATGCCCGCAATGATACGTACATCGGGACAAATGTGGAATGCCGAGGGGAAACAACAAGACACAAAAGCGGTAATTCCTGATAGTAGTTATGCTGGAATTTACCAAGCTACTATTGATTTTTGTAAAGAAAATGGCGCTTTTGATCCTCGTACCATGGGAACTGTTCCCAATGTAGGCTTGATGGCTCAAAAAGCAGAAGAGTACGGCTCACACGACAAGACATTTGAAATAGCTTCTAATGGTGTCGTTTCCGTAGTTGATGCCAATGGAAATACACTTATTGAACACAACGTTGAACAAGGTGATATTTGGAGAATGTGTCAAACTAAGGATTTACCTATTCAAGACTGGGTTAAATTAGCTGTTAACAGAGCTAGAGCCACTAACGTACCCACTATTTTTTGGTTAGATGAAAATAGAGCACATGATGCTGAATTAATTAAAAAAGTAAAAACTTATTTACAAAACCATGACACCAATGGATTAGATATCAGAATATTATCACCTATTGAAGCAACAAAAATTTCATTAGCTCGTATGAAAAATAGCGAAGACACTATTTCTGTTACTGGAAATGTACTTCGTGATTACAACACCGACTTATTCCCTATTCTTGAATTAGGAACAAGTGCAAAAATGTTATCTATTGTTCCTTTAATGAATGGAGGTGGCTTGTTTGAAACAGGTGCTGGAGGATCTGCCCCTAAGCATGTACAACAATTTGTTAAAGAAGGTCATTTACGTTGGGACTCATTAGGTGAATTTTTAGCCCTAGCGGTTTCTTTGGAGCATGAGTACAACACTAACAACAATGAAGATGCCCTAACTTTAGCGGAAACTTTAGACGCTGCTACAGAAAAATTCTTAACTAATAAAAAATCACCTTCACGTAAAGTAAATGAATTAGATAACCGTGGTAGTCATTTTTATTTAACAATGTACTGGGCAGAAGCCTTAGCAAATCAAACAAAAAATGAAAAATTAAAAAATTTATTTGCTCCTATAGCCAAAAAGTTAAGCACTAATGAAGCAACTATTATTGCCGAATTAAACGATGCACAAGGAAGTCATATTGAATTAGAAGGGTACTACCTACCAAATACAGAAAAAGTTGCCAATGCAATGCGTCCAAGTACTACTTTAAATACAATACTTTCTAGTATTTAAAATATTTAATCAAATTCACATTACCAAAGTCCAATCAAATTTGATTGGACTTTTTTTTATGCTATTTTTTTCACATCCTAAAAGTAGCCTTACTAACAGTTTTATAAGCCTCTTATTCGTAACTTAGTATTATTTTATAATAACTTCTTAAAACATAAAAGATAAAGTTTTATTAATTTAATTCCTATGGCATTAAAAAGTGTTGCATTAAGCTTTTTTTTCTTTTTTACATCATTCATTCTTTTTGCTCAAAATATAACACTTAGCGGTATTATTGCTGACACTGATAGTAATGAAGTATTAATTGGTGTTACCATATATGTTGATGATTTAGACAAAGGAACTATTACTAATAAATATGGTTTTTACTCGATTACCTTACCTAAAGGAATTCACAAAATTGACTATAGCTATATAGGATACAAATCAAATAGTATTCAACTAAATTTAAATGCCGATAAAAATGTTAATATCACTTTAACTAAAAGCACACAAACACTAAAGGAAGTTGTTGTTGAAAGTACTCCAAAACAATTTAAAATTAAAGCTCCAGAAATGAGTGTGAATAAACTTTCGATAAAAACCATTAAAGATTTACCTGCAGTACTTGGCGAAGTTGATATTATAAAATCCCTAATTCAACTACCAGGTGTTACCACTGCTGGTGAAAGCTCCGCTGGTTTTAATGTCCGTGGCGGTGCAGTAGATCAAAATTTAATTTTACTTGATGAAGCTACCTTATTTAGCTCCTCTCATTTATTTGGCTTATTCTCTATTTTTAATCCCGATGCCATTAAAGACTTAAAGTTATATAAAGGAGGAATTCCAAGTCGTTTTGGCGGTCGTATATCATCTGTTTTAGATATTTCTCAAAAAGATGGAAATAATAAAGAATTTCATGCCAAAGGAGGTATTGGATTAGTTTCCAGCAGACTACTCCTAGAAGGCCCCATTATTAAAGAAAAAACATCATTTATATTAGGAGGCCGAAGTTCATACGTACATTTATTCCTACCTCTATTTGACATTCAAAACAGAGCTCTTTTCTATGATCTTAATTTTAAACTAAAACATGTTATAAACGACAAAAACAAGCTATATCTATCTACCTATTTGGGCAATGATATTTTTGAATTAGAAAATCAATTTTTTAATCAATACGGGAACAGCTTTGTTAACCTACGTTGGAATCATACATTTAACAATAATATATTTTCTAATGCCTCTGCTATTTACACAAAATACGATTATCAATTAGATTTAGACTTCATAGGTTTTACATGGAATTCGGGTATTTCGAACTTAAATTTCAAATATGATCTAGTAAACTATTTAAACAACGACATCACACTTCGATATGGTACAAATCAACTTTACTATGACTTTAACCCTGGTAAAATTGCCCCAAATAGACCTGACTCCGCCATAAGAAAAGAGCAGTTAACAAAAAAATTCGCTATTGAATCGGGATATTATATAGAATCAGAAATAAACTTATCTAAAAAACTAACCATGAATGTAGGTATTCGCTTGAGTTCTTTTTTTAGATTAGGACAAAATGAAATTTTTCAATATGAAAACAACGAAGCTGTTGTTTTTAATGAAAATCTAGGTATCTATGAAGAAGCACAAGAAACTAGTTCTATATCGGTTTCAAGAAAAAAAATAACAGATTCTTTTACAAATTTTGAACCTCGGTTAAGTTTTTCATATATAATAAGTAAAAATGCCTCATTAAAAACAAGTTACCAACGCACTACACAATATATTCACTTAATTTCAAATACAACTGCCCCAACCCCCTTAGACATATGGGAACCTAGCGGACAATTTGCTAAACCTCAATTAAGCAACCAATATGCTATTGGTTATTTTCAAAATTTACATGATGACATCTACAATTTTTCAATAGAAACTTACTATAAAGACATAAAAAATAGAGTGAATTTTATTGATGGAGCCAATATTATAGCCAATAAAGCTATTGAAAGAGTTCTCTTAAATGGTATAGGTCGCTCCTACGGTCTAGAAGTTTTGTTTCAAAAAAACGAAGGTCGCTTTAAAGGCTGGCTCTCCTATACACTTTCTCGAACTGAACAACAAATTAGAGGTAGAACTCCCATAGAGCCTGGTATTAATAACGGAAGGTGGTTTGTAAATAATTTTGACAAAACACATGATCTCTCTTTTACTTCTTCATACAATTTAAGCAAGAAAATTAAGCTAAATGCAGCATTTAACTTTCAAACAGGACTACCAACTACCTTTCCCAGCAATCAATTCGAACCCTTTGATGGCGTTATTGTACCAGATTTTGAAGAGCGAAATTCCAGCAGACTCCCCAACTTTCATCGCTTGGACTTATCATTAAATTACACCCCTAAACCAACTTCTACAAAAAAATGGAATAGCGAATGGGTATTGAGTATATATAATATTTATAATAGAAAAAACGCAACAAATATTAGCTTTGGTTTCAATAACGAGAGCTTACAGAATGAAGCTACTAGACTGGCCATTTTTGGTATTGTCCCCTCAATTACTTATAATTTTAATTTTTAAGTTATGAAAAATGCATTGCTCCTTTTATTAATCCCCATACTTTACCTAAGTTGTGAAGATGTTATTAATATCGATCTCCCTTCATCTCCCCCTAGATTAGTTATTAATGCTGGCCTAGAGCGCATATTTAATAATGATGGTAATTTTACCGACGAAGCTACAGTTAGACTTTCATTAAGCATTCCTTTTTTTTCAACAGAACCTAACTATGTTGAAAACGCTACTGTGACCATAACCAATCTTACTACAAATCAAATATTCAATATACAAAACACATCATTTGGTAGAGGAACTTACAAAAACAACACAGAAGACAACCTAAGCATTGACCCCAATGCCGAATATAAGTTAACCGTTGTTTACAACAATATCACTTATGAAAGTATCGAAAAATTAAATGTATCCACACCTATCGATCAAGTAAAACAAGTAAAAAGAAATAATAATTTTGATGAAGATGAATTTGCCATAGAAATTAAATATACTGATGTTCCCAATATGGATAATTTTTATGTTTTTGATTTTGGTTGGGGTAATTTACAATCCATAAATCATGAAGATTTTTTTGAAGATGGAAAACAAACACCTACCACTCAATTTTTTGACGAAGTTAAAAATGGGATATTTAGAGCCCGTCTTTTAGGCTCTGATGAACGCTTTAACAATTATATTGATGCTATAATTGAATTGTCTGGCGAATCCAACAATGGACCTTTTTCAACCGTTCCTTTTAAAGCCAAAGGAAATATTATTAACACCAATAACCCTAAGAATTTTCCTTTTGGATATTTTCATGTAAATGAAGTTTATACACAAGAAATATCCATAGTTCCAAATTCTGATTTATAAGATTATTACTTCAATCTTTCCCATAAAGAAATTTAAAAATAACTTTAGGTTCAATACCTTTGCGTATGGACTTTAAAAAAATAACAGAGCAGGAATCAAATTACAATAACCTAGAGCAAATGACAGCTTTGGAGTTAATACAACACATTAACAACGAAGATAAAACTGTAGCTTTTGCTGTTGAAAAATCCCTCCCACAAATTACTAAAGTTATTGAAGTTGCTACAGAACTACTAAAAAAAGGCGGTCGTATTTTTTATATAGGTGCTGGAACAAGTGGTAGATTAGGTGTAGTTGACGCTAGTGAATGTCCACCTACATTTGGAGTTTCAGACGAACTTGTACAAGGTCTAATTGCTGGTGGCGATACCGCCATACGCAACGCAGTTGAAAATGCAGAAGACAGTACAACTCAAGGTTGGATAGATCTGCAGCGCAGAAAAATTACCACAAGTGATATTGTTATAGCTATTGCTGCTTCAGGCACAACCCCCTATGTAATACATGCTCTAAAAAATTGTAATAAGCAAAAAATAACAACTGCTTGTATTAGTTGTAATCCCAAAAGTCCACTTACACTAGAAGCTAAACTACCCATTGAAATTGAAGTTGGACCAGAATTTGTAACCGGTAGCTCAAGAATGAAAGCTGGTACTGCTCAAAAAATGACACTTAATATGATATCCACAGCAACTATGATTCGATTAGGTAAAATAAAAGACAATCGAATGATTGACATGCAACTGAGTAATGACAAACTTGTTGAAAGAGCCATCTTAATGCTCATAGATACCGCAAATATTGAACGCCAACTTGCTGAAAAGTTAATCCAAAAATACGGTAACGTTCGCCAGGCATTAAATGCTTTACAATAGACAAAATGGAAGAACAAAAAAAAACAAATAAAGAACTACTTGCTAAAGGCGTAAAAACATTAGCTATTGCTTTGGGCGCCTTAGGTTTAGGCCCTATAATTGTTTATAACGCTTTTATGAACAAAGAACATCCTCTATTTTTAGCTGTGTTAATACCTGGTATTTTAATTATGCTATTAGCCATCTTTCTTATTTTAAAAGGAATTAACTTAATGCTAAAAAGTTTTTTTGACTAAATTCCTTTACGGTGTTGTATCGGTGTTGTAGGATTATACCCAAAACCGGTTATATTGTGCTCCACATTTAATTGATGCAACACATAGCCTATAGTTGCAAAATGATGTACTGCATGACTGTTAGCATGAGCCATAATACTATCTAAAGTATAATTCACAGTAACATTACCTTGACCTAGATTATCTGTCACATGTATCAGATAATCGGTATTTACATCCAAAAAACTTACAAGAGTCTCTTGAATTCTTGCAATATGCTTTTTTGCTACCTCTTTACTAGTTGCCACCTCTTCTTCTCTTTTACGAGCAGTTAAATCAATTTGATTATTATCCAAACCATCAATTACACAGTTAAAAAAATCTAAAGTATGACGTAAATGTGAACCAACACTAGAGTAATATGGTCCTACACTATTATCCGTATACTGCTGACTAGTAATAACGTCTAATAATAAACTTGCTTGATTTAAATTTTGATTGATTGCTGATACTATGGCTGATCTCATTTTTTAAAGATACTTATTATAAAATTATAAAACTAACCATTAAATAGATGTAGTTTTTAGCTTTATTGAAAAAATTTAACACAAAAAATAATAGATTAAATACTATTTTATTCGATTAAGTGCAAAATTATTGTATATTTGTATTACACAAACAAAATAAAATCAACCTATTAGCATGAAAAATTTCCCAATTCTAGCCATTAGTCTACTGTTTGCAGTAAATACTTACAGTCAATCTGAATGTAAAGATGCTTTTAGTGCTGCAAATTATAGTGTAGCACATACAAACAACGCTTACGAGGCTAATAATACTGATCATGTTCAAGAATGGACTGAAAAAGCTATTGAAACCCTTAACGAAGTAGAGCAAATTACAGCTAATTGCGGTTGTAGTGATGCTTCCAATTATGCTTACGAAGGTATCGTAGCTGCCGAAAAATCATTAGAAGAAGCCACTTGGGAGCGTAGTCGTTTTTACGCAAAAAGAGCTAGAGAAAAAGCTAAACTGATGATTAATTCTTTATCAGATTGTACAAATACTGATGTTTCTAAATACAAAAACAGAAATAATGACAATAATGATGAATATGCTGTTGCCGATAATAGCTACAATGATGATTACGACAATATTTCTGCCGAACGTGATGAATTACTGGCTGAACAAGAAGAGCTAATGAAACGTCAAAAAGAACTAAAACTTAGACTAGAGAAAAAAAAGCAAGAAGAATTAGCTTTAAAACAAAAAAAGCATTTAGAATTACAAAAACAATTATCTGTAAAATCAAATGCTGAAGCCGCATTAGCACAAATTGAAGCTGCTTATGCTAAACTTGCCAAAACTTTAGGTTGCCAAAGCGCTTATTCTGCTGCTAAACAAAATTATACTATAACCCAACAACAATTAAAAAACGAAAAATTAAATGATACTAAATTCAGATATACCGAAAAGTTAAGCGAATTATCTGAAAAGGCTATGTTACACTTTTCTAACTGTGCCGAAGGCTTTTAATCACCTATTCAAAAAACTATTTTGTTCACCCCTAGAACTTAACCAAATAAAGCGTGTCTTTTGTTTGTATAGCTCAAATTGTGTGTCATTTCGCCCCAAAGTGAAATAACCGAATACAATACAAATTCACGCTTTTATTTATCCTATTAAACTTCTTCTTTTAGATATATCATAATATCGTACACTATACGTATTTTTGTTAAAAAAATACCATGATATCTGTTAATGAAGCCCTATCCAAAATTAACACCCACAAACAAACTGCCCCCCCTGTAAAACGACATATTACGCAGTGCTTAGGTTATGTTATTGCCGAAAATGTTTATGCCCTAATTGATATGCCTCCATTTAGACAATCTGCTATGGATGGCTACGCTGTTAATCACGCCCATAATAACGCCTATAAAGTTATAGGAGAAATTAAGGCTGGAGATTCCCCAAACGTTACACTACAAAAAGGTGAAGCTGTTCGCATTTTTACAGGTGCTGCAGTACCTAACACTGCTAATGCAGTAATTATGCAAGAAAAAATTAACGTTACAAATACAACAATAACCAGTAGTCAGTCTCCTACAATTGAACAAAATATACGCCCATTAGGTGAACAAATAAAAAAAGACACACTTGCATTAGAAAAAAATACAACACTTACCCCAACAAATTTAAGCTTTTTAGCTAGTATAGGAATTCATGAACTACTAGTATACCCTAAACCAAAAGTGGGCATTATTATTACGGGAAGCGAATTAACAGCTCCAGGCTCACCCTTAGAATTTGGTAAAATTTATGAAAGTAATTCACTATTATTAAGCACCACATTACAAAATGAACACATTAATGATTTTACTATATATAGAGTAAAAGATGATTATCAAAGCACCGAGGATTTACTAAAAAAAGTAATTGCTGAAAATGATTTTGTTTTAGTAAGTGGTGGTATTTCAGTAGGTGACTACGATTTTGTAGGAAAAGCCCTTAAAAATTTAAACACTATTGAAATTTTTTATAAAATAAAGCAAAAGCCAGGCAAGCCTTTATTTTTTGGAAAAAAAGATACTACTTACGTATTTGCTTTACCAGGAAATCCTGCTTCGGCACTAACTTGTTTTTACATTTACGCGCTACCACTTTTACGCAATTTTAGCAATTGTAAAAAAGTACACTTAACAAAAGAAGTAAAAAAAATAAGTCATGATTATCAAGTAAAAGGTATTCGAGCTCAATTTTTAAAGGCTAAAATCACCAATAATCATGTCGAAATATTAGATTTTCAGAGCTCTGCAATGATCCATGGATTCAATAAAGCAAACGCTTTGGTTTTTATTCCCGAAAACACTAATTTTATAAAAATTTGTGAAGAAGTTGAAGTTATTTTACTTCCTTAAAAAACAAGTATCCCTGTTGCAAAACGAGTCAAAGCTTAACTATTTTGAATACTAACAATATTCGAATAAACAGGGATACTATTTCAATTTATCTTTTACTTAGATATCTTTTTACGTAGCTCCCTCCAAAATTAAGCATTAATACTTAATAAAAAATAAGTATTCTGTATTTTCTCATCTTTTTTTGTTAAAATCAATAAAATGCTCCATTTTCACAAAAAAACACATACAAAAGACTTTATTTAAGATAAATATGTAAAACAAATCTTTTTAAAAAGCATTACTAACAATTCCCTAATAAACTAAAATTACACTATAATCAAAAAAGCTATTCTATTAAAACAACAGAATAGCTTTTTTAACTCTAAAAAACTATTATCCTTAACCGCATTTACTTAAACCCAAATTATGCATTAGAAAGTTTATTACGTTATGAAATCACTTCAAAAACAAACACTTTGTTGCACTTTTCAATTTAACCATAGCGGTGCTATGCTGAAATTGAGAAAGTACTTGTTTTTATTGTGCTTTAATATCTCATTGCAAAGTTCTAGTGCATAATCCGGGTTAAAAAAACTTTATATCAAATAATCCCGTCGGATTTTTAACTTATTAAAGCTATAACTATCATGAAAATTTAACTAAAATACCAACGGGATTTATATTATCAATTAATGCTCTAAAAAATTGATTAAATGCTCTCTATATTTATAATAATCTGGGTGTTCTATCAATTCCGCTCTATTACGAGGACGTTCAAAGTCAATTTCTAAAATATCACCTACTTTAGCTCTTGGACCAGAAGTCATCATTATTACACGATCTGCCAATAAAATAGATTCATCCACATCATGAGTAATCATAATTGCTGTAATTTTTTCTTGATTCCAAACTTCGACTAATACATCTTGTAATTCTCCTCTTGTTAACGAATCTAACATACCAAAAGGTTCATCTAGCAATAGTACCTTAGGCTTTAATGCAAAAGCACGGGCAATACCCACCCTTTGTTGCATACCTTGTGAAAGATCTTTTGCTTTTTTAAACATAGCATCTTCCAAACCAACCTTAGCTAGATAATACTTTACAATATCATCTCTATCCTTTTTAGTTCCGTGTGCAAATACCTGATTAACACCAAGCATTACATTATCATAAGCAGAAAGCCATGGTAACAAACTAGGTGATTGAAAAATAACACCTCTATCGGGACCTGGTCCTGTTACTGTTGTATTATCAGCCACAATAGTACCTCTAGAGATTTCATTTAACCCTGCAATCATGGTTAACAATGTACTTTTACCGCAACCAGAATGTCCTATAATTGATATAAACTCTTCTCTTTTAACTTTTAAATCTAAATCATCCAATACCACATAGTCTCCTTTTGGTGTTGGATAAATTTTAGTTAATTGATTAATATCTAACATGATCTCGTTACTGAATAAACCATTATCAATACGAGATTCTTTATTTTTAACTATTTCAGCCATCTTCTAATTTCTTTAAATTTCCACAAAAAGTAAAACACTACTAACAAACATGTTATCTCAAGGATTTACATTTACATGAAATAAAGTTTAATTTTCCTCTTTTATATCAAAGAAAATATATATTTTTGCAACCGCTTACTTAAATAAGCGTAATGCGGGAGTAGCTCAGTTGGTAGAGCGTCAGCCTTCCAAGCTGAATGTCGCCAGTTCGAACCTGGTCTCCCGCTCGAAATAAATCTCGTAATTTTTACGGGATTTTTTCTTTTAAGTGTACTATACTACAAACTTAATATCCTAAAAAAACTAGGCTCTCGTTCCCTGTAATAATCTACTTTTTAGCACAGGTTTTAAATCTGGTAATGTATACTCTTTAGTAAGTTTAGCTGCGCGTTCAGAACCAATTTTTATTAAATAATCTAAAATCGAATTACGTAATTTTTTAAAATTATCGTTATTATTTAATTCTGTTTTATCACGTGGACGCTCTATATTTACAATAAATTCAGGTCCTAATGTAGCTTTTGGCCCTGGACGCAATGGTATAATACGATCAGCCATATAAATACCTTCGTCCACATCATTTGTAATAAGTAAAGCCGTTCTTTTATCTTTACTCCAAATATTTAGAATTTCATCCTGTAGTGTACCCCTTGTTAAGGCATCCAAAGCACTTAAAGGTTCATCCATCAAAATCACATCTGGACTTAATGACAAAGCTCTGGTAACAGAAACTCTCTGTCGCATACCCCCCGACAAGGCCTTTGGTAATTTATTTATAGCATGCGAAAGACTCACCATTTCCACATACTTTTCAACATGTGAACCTACCTGAGATTTAGTCCATTTTTTAAATTTTTCCTTAACTGCCATACCCACATTATTTCTAACATTTAACCATGGGAGTAAGGAATAATTCTGAAAAATAACTCCTCTATCTAAACTAGGTCCCGTTACAGGCTCACCTTTGTAAAGCACCTCGCCTTGATCAGGGAATTCTAAACCTGAAATTAATTTGATTAATGTTGTTTTTCCACTACCCGAAAATCCAACAATAGCTACAAATTCACCTTCTTCGATTACTAAATTAATATTTCGTAACACCTCTACTCTATCATCACCTTCTCCATAAGACTTTGATACATTTCTTAATTCTATATGTGCTGCCATAAATTTTAGTTTATGGTTGTCAGTTATCAGTTATTCGCTTATTAGTAAATATCCCTAATATCCTTTTTTAGAGAAAAACTATACAGCTTACAAATGACCAACTAATAACCGATTAAGCTTCAGTGAACGTCATTAATTTTTGTACAGAAAACATCAATCTATCTAATAAGAAACCAATAATTCCAATTACAAACATAGCTGCAATAATTTTGGCATTAGAGTCATTTGCTCCATTTTGGAATTCTTCCCAAACAAATGTTCCCAATCCTGGACTTTGTGATAACAATTCAATAGCTATAAGTACCATCCAAGCAACTGAAACAGTAATACGTAAACCCGTAAAAATTAATGGAAATGCAGAAGGCAATACAATTTTAAATACTTTTTGTCCCACACTTAAATTTAATACTTTGGCTACATTTATATAATCTTGATCAACCGAAGATACTCCTAAGGTTGTATTTACTAATGTTGCCCACATAGCACACAAACCAACTGCTATAAACGAGATAATAAATGAAACATCTCCATCATAAGTTAATGTTAATGACTTTACAATCATGTACACCAACAAAAACCAAACCACTGGAGATACAGGTTTAAATATTTGAATTAACCAATTAAATGAAGAACGCAATGTCTCACTTAATCCTAAAATCATTCCTAAAGGAACTGCCAAAAACAACGCCAAAAAGAATCCTGCAAATACCGTTTTCAAACTAGTTAATACCTGATCAATAAATGACGGTCTTCCTGTATATGTTATTGCTGCTAAGCCCTGAGCTTCTCTTTTTTTATTCATTGCAGCTGTTTTTTCTAAAAACGCCGACTTCTTAGCACTAATTTCTTTGTGATCTGCTATTAGTGTTTTAAATGCACCTACAACCGCTGTTGGAGATGGAAGTGAATTAATCGAACTTTCACCCGATTCGATTCTTGATAATTCTACTTTTACTGCTTCCTCTCCACCTGAAGTTCTAGCAGATTCTATTTTAAATTCTTTTTCGGTGTTGTATAAAGCATTCGCTCCAACCTGCCACAAAAACAGAAATAAAATAATTGATAAAATAGGAAATAAAATGTTTTTCATTAACTCGGTAAGATTCTTTTTAACCTCTTCACCGCTTGCTAATCTAATTACTGGTTCAAAAATTCCTAAACCAATGAAATTTAAAAGATTGATCGATTTATCTTTCATAATATATATTTTTAGGGATTAATATCTGACTGATATCGAGTATTGAATTATTTAAAATCTAAATAATATTAAAATTAATTTGCACTATATAAGGCCAGTTGAATTTAAGAAAATGAAGGAGTATATTTCAACCCCTTCAGATTCCGTGTTAAAAAAATTCAACACTCCCTAAGTTATTTATCCTTGTTTCCAATTTTGAAACTATTGATATACCCAATAGGGTCTTTACCATCAAACTTATTACCATCAATAAACTCTGTAGTTGCCGGCTTATACCCATCAGTTTGAGGAATATCTGCTGCTGGAATTTTTCCTTCAGCAACTAACAATTCAGCTGCTTTTTTCCATATTTCTGGCTTATAAATTTGTTTTGCTTTACTAGCATACCAATCTGCCGTTTTTGCTGTTGGTATTTGTCCCCAACGACGCATTTGAGTCAAGAACCAAACCGCATCTGAGTAGAATGGATACGTTGCATTGTAACGATAGAACACATTAAAGTCAGGCATCTCTCTTTTATCTCCTTTTTCAAACTCAAAAGTACCTGTCATAGAATTTGCTAAAACTTTCACTGGCGCTCCTACATATTCTGGTCGTGATAAAATCTCAACCGCTTCTGGTCTATTACCCGGTGTATCCAACCATTTACCTGCTCTAATTAAAGCTTTAGTAATAGCTATAGTTGTATTTGGATATTTTTCAGTAAACTCCTTAGTCATCACAAATACTTTTTCTGGATTGTTTTTCCAAATATCATAATTCGTTGTTACTGGAACTCCAATTCCTTTAAATACTGCTTGTTGATTCCATGGTTCACCCACACAGTAACCATAAATAGTTCCCGACTCTAAAGTAGCAGGCATTTGTGGCGGTGGAGTTACCGAAAGCAATACTTCAGCATCTACTTGTCCTTGAATATTTTCTGCTGTATACATCCCTGGATTAATTCCAGCCGCAGCTAACCAATAACGAATTTCGTAGTTATGAGTAGATACTGGGAACACCATTCCCATCTTAAATGCTTTACCATCTTTTTTATATTCAGAAATCACTGGCTTTAATGATTCTGCCGAAATTGGGTGTATTGGCTTACCATTTTCGTCTTTTTTTACATTTGGCTTCATTTTAGCCCAAACATCATTAGAAACCGTAATTCCATTCCCATTCAAATCCATTGAATAAGGTGTTATTAATTCTGCCTGACGACCAAAACCAGCCTGCGCTGCTATAGGCTGCCCCGCCAACATGTGAGAACCATCTAACTGACCATCAATTACACGATCCAAAATATTCTTCCAATTTGATTGCGCTTCAACCGAAACAAACAAACCTTCATCTTCAAAAAAGCCTTTTTCTTTAGCTATAGCCAAAGGTGCCATATCAGTAAGCTTTATAAAGCCAAACTTTAATTGTGGCTTTTCTATTACCAATTGATTACTTTCTGTTTCAGGTTCAGACTTTTCAGTGGTTGCAGCCTTCTTCTTTTCACCTCCACATGATACTAGCATAGCTGCAAAAGTTACTGCCGCTATATGTAAATATGTTTTTTTCATAAAAATGGGATTGATTAATTTTCTTCAACAGTACAAATGTAAGTATTAATTACGTATTAATACTTAGTTAATACTTATTTTTTTAAAAAAATAGACTAAAAAACTGAAAATCAATATATTGACAATTATTTTTATTTTACAAAAAGACATTAAAAGCATTTTATTACTTAAAATAGTCAAAAAAAATTCATTTTTAATAAGTATATGTTTGAAATTACTTAAGTAATACTTACTTTCGCAACTAAACAAACAATGTTCAACCCCCAAATATTAATAAAATGAAAAAGCAACTTATCTTATTAACACTTACCCTACTATCCCAAATCAACCTATGCTTAGCTAATGAACAACAAAGTTTTGGTAACATCAGTTATGAAAAAGCAACAAACATATCCGGAAAACAACGAATGCTTTCACAACGAATAGCAAAAATTTATTTATTAAGATTAGCAGGTGCCAATGGAAGCGAAGTTAATAGCGAATACAATTCAAGCTTACAGTTATTTCAACGAAATCTTACCATTCTGGAAACTAATTCAAAAAAATCCTCTCTAAAAGTACGTGCAGCCTTAAAAAAAGAAAAAGAACAATGGCGAACTTTTAAAACCATTATTGAAAACAGATCTAATAGCAACTTAAATAGTGTAATGAATGCTTCTAATGAATTATTAAAACGCTGCCATAGTTTGGTATTAGCTATTGAAGAAGATTCCAAATACAGCAAAGAGTTTTCTAACGAGAGTAGCGGCGATCAAATTAAAGTAGAAACCGTAAATATATCCGGCAAACAACGAATGCTAGCACAGCGCTTATGCTTATATTATACAGCCTGTAGAGTATTCAAAAAAGAAAAATTAAACTCCAAAGGACTCTGCGTTCAAGTAGAAAATATTTATAAAGAAATGAACAACTCATTAAATTCGTTACTTATAAATGATTTAAACACATTTACAATAGAACAAAAAATTGGGGAAGTACTCACCCTATTCAATCAAATTGAAGACAACAAAAGAGACTTCTTTAATAACAAAATACCATTATCAAAAATAATGATTCTTAGCAATAAGATTACTAATTTATACAATGTAATTACTGGCCAATATTCTTCATTATAACACAATACACAAACTTTCAAAAAAAAGAGATTACTTTATAAGTAATCTCTTTTTTTATTCAAACATTCTTTGCATACACCCCAAAAAACAATAACAAACACACAATCAAACAATTAAAATTCTTCTTAAAAAAAACAATAATCGTATGTTATAATTAGATACAATTACTTATTTTTACAATAAATAACTAAGTATTGATACTTAGTTATTATGATGATTATTTTGAATTTTGTTGAAATCATGTGAACACTCCCTACCTAGTTGTTAACATAAATATCCACTAAATTCATTTGACTATGAAAAATCTAAAATTAACAAAATTTGCCTTAGTACTTAGTTTCACTAAACTACTTACATCATGTGGTGGAAGTATCCCTGAAGAAAACACTACTGCGTCTATTACTAATGATAAAGTATTTTCTGTTGAGGAAGTTCTTGAAATGGTTGCCGCAGAAAATGACATTACACGCACACTATACACTAAAGGTATTGTTGGCGCTGGAAAAAAGCAAGGACTTAAATTTGATGAAGACTGGCAAGATGACGAAGTTGAAGCCGGACCATTACCTGCCTTATTTTTAAGAGGTATTTCATCTGATATTAGAAAAAGTAGTGTCCCACTAGGTCTATATTTGGGATCTGACTTTCCTATAAACGCCTCCAACAAATTAGAAGGAAAGCAAGCTGAATTATTTAAAAAAATTAAGGCAAACCAAAAGCCTCAGTTTTTTTACGATGAATCACAAAAATTACACACAGCAATGTTTGCTGATATGGCTATGGCTGCACCATGCGTAAACTGCCATAACGACCACAAAAACACCACAAAGAAAGATTGGAAATTAGGGGATGTAATGGGAGCCACAACTTGGCAATATCCTTCGGATTCTCTTTCATATAAAGAAGCTGTAGGTGTATTAAATGCATATAGAAATGGAACAAAAGCAACATACAATGCTTACTTAAAAGAAATTGCTGCTTTTAAAAGTAGTCCTAAACCTGTTATTGGAAAAACTTGGCCTTCAAAAGGTTTCAACTTACCAACAGCTGAAGTATTTATTGATAGTGTACGTAAGTTAGCATCATACAAATCAATGGAAATACTTGTCAAAAAAGGAGCTAGCGTAGCATCTAAATAAAACAAAAAGGCTTAAGAGATTTTATTTCTCAAAAAAAAACTCCCTGTTTAATTCGCTTTATCAATTAAGCGAATTAAACAGGGAATAAAAATTAAGAACATTTTACCGCTATGAAACAATTGTTTTCCTTTTTCAATATTGGTATTTTTTTATTTGTGCTATATATAGTTCAATATTTTTTACCTGTAAAATGGATGTGGCTTTACGAACTGCAAGAACACAACCAAATGTATAAGCGTTGGTCTGGCCTCGCAGTTTTTTTACTTATTGTTTTTCAATGGGTACTAACTATATCTCGAATTTGGAAACGATTATGGAAATATTCAGCCAAATTAACTACTATTCACAAATGGATAGGGGCCTTTTCCCCTATATTATTTTACATTCATGTAATGGAATTTGGGTATGGTTACTTAGCCTTGCTATCCTATTTATTTTTTGCAAATATGCTACTAGGTATTATAAATTTAGATGTTATAAAATCTAAAAAAGATTGGGTATTTCAATCATGGATGATCACCCACGTAGCTTTTTCAATTATTATCACTTTCATTAGTCTATTCCATATTGGCGTAGTCTTTTATTACAAATAACTAGTTTAACTAATACTTAAATCAGTATGCTTTTAACAGTTGATAAAATAGTACAAGAAACAGAAGACGCTGTAAGCGTAATATTTAAAAAACCAGGTTTTTTTAGTTCTGTTAAATATAAACCAGGACAATTTTTAACACTAAAAATTCCAGTTGAAAATAGAATCGAAAATAGATCATATTCTCTAAGTAGTAGCCCTTGGCTTCATAAATTTTTACGGATAACTGTAAAAAAAGTTAAAGATGGCTTAGTTTCTAATTACATATGTAATGAGCTTAAAGAGGGTCAAAAAATTGAAATTGATAAGCCTATGGGTAATTTTTTTATTGTTCCCAATAAAAAAGAGACGCATCAATATGTATTAATGGCTGGAGGAAGTGGCATTACTCCTATATATTCTATTATTCTATCGGTACTAGAAAAAGAACCCAAATCAAGTATTTTACTTGTTTATGCCAACCAAAGTAAAAAAACAATTATTTTTAAGAAGGAACTTGAAGAACTACTGCAAAAATATCCAAATAGGTTTTCCATAAAACACTTTCTAGAATCTGTAGATACGACAGAAGAGCATTATTATGAAGGTCGATTAAATGAAGTTATTTTAACCGAAATTTTAAATAATAAAGGCATTCGATACAACAATAGCAAGTTCATGCTTTGTGGTCCTCAAGGCTTTATGGATGCTGCCGTGGAGATATTAGAAAAAAAAGAAGTGCCTAATAACAAAATCATGCTAGAAGCCTTTACTGCCGACCTTTCTAAAATGGAAGCTGAAAGTGTTGACTCAAGTGCAGTAACATTAAGTGGTGTTGGGTTTGAATCTTCAATTACAGTAAACAAAGGAGAGACTATTTTGAAAGCTGCACTGGATAGTAATGTTGAAATTCCATATTCTTGTAGATCTGGAATGTGCAGTTCTTGTAAAGCTAAATGCACCTCGGGTAGTGTAAAAATGTTGGATGGACATTTATTACCTGAAAATGAAGTTTCTGAAGGTTACGTATTAACATGTATTAGTTTCCCAACTTCTGAAAATGTAACACTAACACTTCCGCAATAAAAGCAAATTTATGTTCAATAAAAATCCACTACGAAAAAGGCAGTATATCGGTTCATTAATTGGGATTGGAATTGGTTTACTTATTTTTATTATACTCCCTCAAAAAGCTGCTGAAGACTTTTTAAGTCTGGGCCCTATGAATACAGGTCACGAAGGCTTATCATGTAATGCCTGCCACACAGATGCTAAAGGTAATCTAATGCAACAACTACAAGCCAATGTGGCTTTTACTTTTGGGGGGCGTAAAAAAGCTGTTGATTTTGGTACCGAAAATGTGGATAATAAAAAATGTTTAGAATGTCATGACCGACCTAATGATAGACATCCTACTCATCGTTTTTTAGAACCTAAATTTAAAGATGCCATAGCTAAAATTGATGCCACACAATGCGAAACTTGCCATAGAGAACACAATGAGACACGAGTGGTACTAGCCGATGCAAAATTTTGTGTGAATTGTCACTACGATTTGGAAGTCAAAAATGACCCCATTGATGTACCACACAGTCAATTAATTGCCAATGAACAATGGAGTACCTGTCTGCAATGCCACGATTTTCATGGCAATCACATATACAAAGCAGCTACAAAAATAAAAGACACTATTGCACTGTCCAAAATACAAGATTACCTAGCCGGTGGTACCGATCCATTTGCAAAGAAAAAGAAACATTTACCATTAAGTGAAGAGGAATGGAAAAAAATAAAATCAAAATATAAAAAATAACCCATGAAAGTTAGCTTAAATCTATATTCAGCTTGTTTAAAATTATTTTTTATTGGCCTTACTTTTATTAGTGTTGCTTGCAACAAAAAGCCAAAAAAATTATGTGATATTTCCGAGAATATAACGTACACTAAAGATATTGCTCCTTTGATTGAAGTTAAATGCTTTAAATGTCATGATGTCGAAAATTACAAAACAAAAGCTTCTCGTAACAAAATTTATGACTATTCAAGCTTAAAAAAAATGGCCGAAAGTGGTTTTTTAATCGGTTCATTAACTCATCAACAAGGATATATTCCTATGCCATACCGTGCTAACAAAAAAATTGATACTTGCTCAATAGCATTAATTGCTTCATGGATTTCTACTGGAATGAAAGAATAGCAATATTTTCCCTCCCATCACTCCCCTATTTATGCGAATACTTCATCTTATCCTAAAATTCTTTTTTTCCACCAGGCTAACTGGGTTTCTATTATTACTTTTTGCTGCTGCCATGGCAATAGCCACTTTTATTGAAAATGATTATGGAACTGAGACCAGTAAAGCATTAATATATAGCGCTAAATGGTTTGAAATTGTCATTGTGCTTTTAGGGGTTAACTTTATGGGAAATATTGCTAAATACAATTTGGTTAGCTGGGAAAAAGCTCCAATATTACTACTACACTTAGCTTTTATTATTATTATTATTGGAGCTGGAATTACAAAATATCGTGGTTTTGAAGCCTTAGTTACTATTAAAGAAAAAGAAAGCACCAATCGAATTTTAAGTATTGATAGCTTTTTACAATTACAAGCAGGCAATGAAAAATTCACTAAAAATTTTAGTCCAAAACCCCTTTTAATGAGCCAACTTGGGTTTAACTATATTAATGAAACCTATCACTTTGAAGATAAAAAAATACACCTTAGACTTAAAGAATATATTCCTAGAGCTTCATATGTTTTAAACGACTCCAATAAAGGAGATGACTATTTGCACCTTGTACTTGCTGATGATGCACAACGAAAAGATTTTTATCTTAAAAAAGGGACTCGTAAAAACTTTTATGGAGTTTCAATTGCTTTTGAAGCTAAAGAATACCTAAAAGATGAGATTTATATTAAAATATCAGACTCCGTGTACTTGGCTCGTTTTCCGGAAACCACAAACTATTTTTCCATGCTAGAAAATACTGCTGGTTTTTACCCTAAAAATGAATTTGTACCTTTAAAGTTTAAAGCTCTAAGCGAAATTAACAATGTACCCATTGTATTTAATTCTGTTGAAAAAAATAAATCACTTCAACTTATTCAAAAAGAAGTGGATCAAAAAATAAAAAATCCTGAATCTGCAATTGTATTACAGGTCTCATCAGGTAATGAAACCAAAGAACTCACATTATTTGGTGGTAAAGGTTATATGAATCCAAATAGCACATTATATATTAATAATATGCATTTAAAACTTAGGTATGGTTCACGACCTATTTATTTGCCTTTTTCGGTTAAATTAAAAGACTTTACACTAGAGCGTTATCCTGGTTCTGATAGTCCATCTGCTTTTTATAGTGATTTACAAGTTATCAGTAAATCGGATACGCTAGATTATCAAATTTTTATGAATAATGTATTGGATTACAATGGATATAGATTTTTTCAATCTGCCTATTTACCTGACGAAAGCGGCACTATACTTTCTGTAAACCACGACTATTGGGGTACGTTTGTTACCTACATTGGCTATGCTCTATTAGCCCTAGGTATGGTGTGTAGTCTACTTTGGAATACCAAATTATTTGCTTTCATCCCTAAAACTAAATTAGTATGAAATCAAAAAAGAACTATTTAATTAGCATTGTGTTATTACTTATTTTTAGTTTTCAAATTCAAATAAGTATAGCCCAGCAACTTCATAAATTAAAACCTTATGAGTTGATTGAACGTCAATTGATCAATGCTTCGCACGCAGAGAAATTTGCTCAAATCCAAATACAAGATTTTCAAGGACGCATTAAACCAATACACACTTTATCAGTTGATTTATTACGTAAACTTTACGGAAAAGACAGCTATAAGTATCTAGACGCTGCAAATACAACTAAAAAAATAAACGCAACACAAGTTTTCTTAGGCATGCAATTTAAACCCGATTCATGGCAATTGCTTCCGTGTATTAAAATTGAAAAAAATGTTAGAGATACTATTTCAAAACTATTGCCTGTATCCAAAAAGGGATATGCTAAACCTGCTCAATTTTTTGATTTTAACGGTGACTACGTTATAAAAAAAATAGTTGCTGATGCTTATGCTAAAGCAGAAGGTAAACGCAATACACTTGATAAAAGCTGTATTAAAATTGACGAACGCTTAAATATTGTTTGGGCTATTTTTAATGGACAGTTTTTAAAAATTTTCCCTAACCCTATAGCAGATAATAACACTTGGCACGCTCCCAAAGAAAATGCTAAACTTATAGACGAAGACCAATTATTATATGATAAAATTATTCCAAGTTATTTAAATCAACTTCAAGAAGCTAAAATTAATAATGATTGGTCAAAGGCTGATGATACCATAATGATTATAAAACAATTTCAGAAAAAAAATGCTCCTAACTTACTTTTATCAGATCAAAAAATTTATTGGGAAATTAGTTACAACAAGCAGCATATTTTTTTTAAGTGTTTGATTGGTTATACACTAATTGGCTTATTACTTTTAGTTATTGGTTTTTTTGAAATCTTTTTTGAAAAAAAATGGATTGCAATAACTGGTAAAATATGCTTAGCTATTTTAACCTTGATATTTACATATCATGCCTTTGGTATTATTTTACGTTGGTATGTTTCGGGACATGCTCCTTGGAGTAATGGATATGAAGCTACTATTTTTATATCGTGGGTAGGTTTATTAGCCGGTATAATTTTTAGTAAAAAATCTAAACTTCCTGCGGCAGCTACAGCACTTATAGCCGTTTGCCTTATGGGTATTGCTCATGGTAACCTAATGAACCCTGAAATAACAAATTTAGTACCAGTACTTAAATCCTATTGGTTAATGATACATGTTGCTATAATTACAGGTAGTTATGGTTTTTTAACCATGGGATCGCTATTAGCTTTAATCGTTTTAATTTGTATTCTTTTCATTTCACCAAATAAAAAACAACAAATACATCCAAAAATAATAGCGCTTACTCGTATTAATGAAAAAACAACTACTATTGGCTTATTTATGCTAAGCATTGGTACATTTCTAGGAGGAGTTTGGGCCAATGAATCCTGGGGAAGGTATTGGGGTTGGGATCCAAAAGAAACCTGGGCTTTAATTAGCATTATTATTTATTCGTTTGTTTTACACATTCGCATTATATTTAAAAATAATTTTTTATTCACCTATAATGTATTTAGCTTATTTGCTTTAAGTAGTTTAATTATGACCTTTTTTGGAGTGAATTATTACTTATCTGGCTTACATTCTTATGCAAAAGGAGATCCTATTCCCATGCCAACATGGATCTACATTGTAACACCATTATTATTAACCCTTTGTTTTATTTCTAAAATAAAGTGGAAAAAATTATATGATACAACATAAAAAAAAGGCTTAAAGCCTTTTTTTTATGTTGTATCATATATAGTAAGTAATAGTAGGTCTATGTTACCACACTTTCCACCACGGCTTTTTATTTTCATCAACATCAACCGAAGCTACTAATTCCTTTTCATTTGCTGCATCCTTCATCGTAGTTGCTAAAACTGTATATACTTCGGTCCAAGCATCTTTAACATCTGGAGTAAAATCTTCACCCAAACCAGTTTCTAATGTATACAATAACGCCCCACCAACAGTATCATAATGTGCATCTTTAACGCCATATTTTACATGCCCTTTTCCTAAATTTTGTACAGCAGGCACGATGGCTTCTAAATTATCTAAACCATTCACAGCTGTGCCAATCATAGCCATTAATTTAGCACCTTGCTGTTTCATATCTCCCTTAAACAAAGGCTTTAAACTAGGATCCATTTCAAATAATTTTGCATAAAAAATTTCAGCTGCTTTATCGGCAATTGGAACTACTTTAGTAAAACTTGATTGTACTAAACGTTTTTTTCGTTCGGTTAAACCTTTCTCTTTCGGCAGGCTATTTGCTGCATCTTTCATGGTAGTTGCCAAAACAGTGTATACTTCGGTCCAAGCTGATTTTACTTCTGTAGTAAATTTTTCTCCTAAACCTACTTCAAGAGTTTCCAATAATGCTGCTCCAACGGTATCATAATGCTTGTCTTCAACTCCATAACCCGCATGTCCCTTTCCTAAATTTTGTACTGCAGGAATTAAAGCATCTAAGTTATCTAAACCATTCACAGCTGTACCAATCATAGCCATTAGTTTCTTTCCTTGATCTTTCATATCTCCTTTAAACATAGGTTTTAATGACGGATCTTTTTCAAAAAGTTTAGTATAAAATATTTCAGCTGCTTTATCAGCAATTGGAGCCACTTGTGCAAATGTTCCTTGTACTAATTCCTTAGTTTTACTATCCATAATTGTTGACTTTAGTATTAAACAATGCCACCAATTTACAAATTAACTAAGTATTAATACTTAAGTAATGTAATTATTTAAGTTAAGTAAATTATTTTTGCCAATCTTAAAATTATACGAAGTTTTAAATAAGAATTAATAGCTTTTTCAAATAAATTATTCAAAAATCACCAAAAAAATAAATTAAAAACAAAAAAAAGCTCAACATAGTATTATTGAGCTTCCAATTTTAAAAACAATTACTTCTTTAATCTAATAAACCATATTTACGTGCTTTATTACTCAAATCAAGAATATTTTTAACGTTTAATTTTTTCATCAAGTTAAAACGATGCACTTCAGTAGTTCGCTTACTTATCCCTAATTCTTCTGCAATCTCCTTATTACTTAGTCCAGCAACAGCTTTTTCTAAAATTTGCTTTTCTCTCTTAGTTAAATTAAAATTAGCCACACCATCAGTAGCTGTTGTTTCTTGTATTGGAGCTGTAGTAGGTTTAGCATTTAACCCCCCACTTACCAAATTATTAACTAAAATCGAAGAAACATCACCGCTAAAATATTTTCCTCCTTCTAAAACAGAATGTATCGCCTTTAACACCTCTTCCTTACCAGCATCTTTTAACAAATAACCATGTGCTCCTGCTTGTATTGATTGTAAAATGTATTCTTCAGAATCATGCATTGACAACATAATAAATTTTATTGATGGATGCAATTTTGCTAATTCCGACACCGCTTCAATACCTGTTTTTTTAGGCATTCTAATATCGCAAATTACTAAATCAGGTTGTAGTGAATTTGTTGCTTCGATAGCCTCTTCACCATTAGATGATTCTCCAATAACCTCTAAGTCAGTTTCATTTTCCAACAAAGACTTAATCCCATCACGTACTAAAGAATGGTCATCAACAAGTAGAATTTTATTTATATGCATTTAAAGTTTTCTATTTAAAAGAAGTACAAAAATAACTAAGTAATGAAATATACAAAATTCTTTTTTATAAGTAATCTAAAAAATTAACATTACCATTTTTTTTTAACTCCTTACAAATAAAATTCAGATTATATTTCAGAATAATACGTAGTTTACTACCTATACACATACTAGTACCTCATATATTTTTTATTATATATTAAAAAAAAAACACACTAATCTATATTCCTTTTATTAATTTTGAATACACAATACATTAATAATCAATTTATTAAAACACATCTATTTAAACTATAAGGTTTTATACATAGTTATTCCTATTTATTATCAAATAGATAATAATTAAATAAATCATAAAAAAAACAAAATACTTAGATAATAACTAAGTATTAATACTTACATTTGTCTCGTTGTTATTTATAATCATAACTAAATTATATGAAAAAATCACATTTACTTACTGGCGCTCTATTAGGATTAGGGCTGTATAGTGCAACTGCACAAGAATTATCGGTTGATGCAATGATTAGACCTCGATTCGAATATAGACATGGTTTTATTGATCCTGCAAGTAAAGATCAAGAACCTTCTGCTTTCGTATCTCAAAGATCATCTTTATTATTAAAATATACAGATTCAAAAATCACCGCTTTTTTAGATTTTCAAGATGTAAGCGTATGGGGGGATCGCCCACAATTAGCTAGGGATGGCGGCGATACCTTTAGAGTAAATCAAGCTTGGGCAGAAATCAAATTAGGAAATGGTTTTTCCACAAAAGTAGGTCGTCAAATATTAAGCTACGATGATCAGCGTATATTAGGTGGACTTGGTTGGGCCCAACAACAAAGAACACACGATGTAGCCCTTTTGAAATATAAGAAAGAAAGTTTTAAATTAGATATCGGTTTTGCGTTTAATCAAAATGGAGAAACTCTTTCTAATACTAATTTTACACCTTCTGGAGCAGGTGTTCCGGTTTTTCAATATAAAGCCATGCAGTTTTTACATGCTTCAGGAAAACTTTCAGAAAACTTAAAGGGTAGCTTCTTGTTTTTAAATAACTCATTTCAAAACCCAACAGTTGATGGCGACCCAACACCAGGAACATCTTCTAGACAAACAACGGGTGTGTACTGGGACTATTCAACTAGCAACTTTACATTAACAGGTAGTGGGTATTATCAATTTGGACAATTTACTGACACAGTAGATATTAATGCTTTTCAAGCTTCATTATTTGCAGGCTACAAGCCAAGTAAAGGAGCTTTCAAACTAATTGGACTTGGAGGAGAAATATTAAGCGGTGATGAAAATGGTATAAGTGATGGAGAAACTGATTCTTTCTTTCCTTTGTTTGGAACAAACCATAAATTTAATGGTTTTCAAGATTTCTTCTACGTGGGTAGACATCCAAATAGTGTAGGTTTAATTGATATCTATTTAAAATCAGTAATCAAAACAGGGGCTAAATCAAAATTAATTGGTTTTGTACACAACTTTAGTGCTGCAGAAGCTCCAAGTGGATTTGACAAGAACCTTGGAACTTCTATTGATTTAGTATTTTCACAAGGAATTACTCCTTATGCTAATATTAAAATAGGTTACTCACATTCATTTCTTGAAGATGATTACTTAGCTCTAGATACTAGACCTGGAGATGCTTCAAATGCCATACCAAATGGTCAAGGTGCTGATGCACAAAATTGGGGTTGGGTAATGCTTACCATTAAGCCAAACTTATTCAAATGGAAAAAAGAAGCTGCTCCAGAAGCTAAATAATTCTATAAATTATAGCTTACTTAATCGGATACTAACATATTACAAAAAAAAAGGCTTGTCGATCAATCGGCAAGCTTTTTTTGCATTAAACCTAAATTATGTAATTTAAAATATTAAGTACAAATACTTACGTATTTAAAAAAAACACTTACTTTCGCAGTCGATTAATTTAATACTTCCTAAAAATTATGAATAATTTAAGTACTAGTAAGGCTACGAAAATAAAGCTTACAGATTTTAAAAGTGTACAAATGCGAACCTTCCACTTGAGTTGGATCGCTTTCTTTTTGTGTTTCTTTGGATGGTTTTCTCATGCGCCATTAATGAAATCCACAATCGCTCCAGATTTAGCATTAACCAAAGCGCAAACTACTTTAGCTTTTATTGCATCTGTGGGGGTTACCATTTTTGCTCGTTTACTAATTGGCCCTTTATGTGATAAGATTGGACCAAGAAAAAGTTATGTATACTTACTAATTTTTGGAGCCTTAGCCGTTGCAGGTTCTTCATTTGCAAATACATGGGAAACTTACTTATTTTCGAGATTAGCCATAGGTGTTATTGGTGCATCCTTTGTGATCACTCAATATCACACCTCTGTTATGTTTGCTCCTAACGTAATAGGTATAGCTAATGCAACTACCGCAGGATGGGGTAACTTAGGAGGTGGTGTTACCAATGCTACCATGCCATTAATAGCAGCTGGTGTAACCGCTTTTGGTTTTGCTGAAGCAACATCATCATGGAGAATAGCCATGTATGTCCCTGCTGTAATTATGTTAATAGTTGCATTTTTATACTGGAAATACACAACCGATTGTCCAAAAGGTAACTACGAAGACTTACCAGAAGAAAGACCACAGACCAAAAAAGGTGAAAAAGGTTCTTTCATGGCTGCGGCTTCGGATAAAAGAGTATGGATTTTATTCTTAATGTATGCAGGTTGTTTCGGTATGGAATTATTTGTTACCGGAAAAGCCTCTACATATTATCAAGAAAAATTTAGCTTAAGTCAACAGACCGCTGGATTTATCGTTTTATTCTTTGGTGCAATGAACTTATTTGCTCGTTCAACTGGTGGTTGGATTGCTGATAAATTTGGAAAAAATTCTGGGTTAAATGGAAGGGTAAAAATATTAGTATACGTAGTTGTTGCCGAAGGTTTAGCTTTATTATTATTTTCACAAATGAATTCATTAACCCTAGCAGTTACCTCTATGGTATTCTTTTCGTTATTTGTTCAAATGGCAGAAGGTGCCACTTACTCTGTTGTTCCTTTTATAAATAGAAAAGCTTTAGGTGCAGTAGCTGGTATCGTTGGTGCTGGTGGTAATGTTGGTGCCGTATTATATGCTCAATATTTATTGAGAAGTGGCTCTAGTTTACAAGAAGCTTTTTTTGCTTTTGGATTTATCGTTGCCGCTGTAGGTTTCTTAGGCTTACTAGTTCGATTCTCTCCTCAAGAAGAACAACTTGCAATAGATGAACAGAAAAAGTTAGAAGATTTACAACAAGAAATTGATGCTGCAACAGCAGTTGCATAATTAAAATATTACTTAACTAAAATTACTAAATTATTATTTATAATAATTTTAAAAAAGGACTATCTAGCTAGATAGTCCTTTTAGATTAATAAATAGGTACGTAATTATACTTAAAATTAAGTATAAATACGTATTTTTGCTTCCGAAAAACAAATATCAAAATGAAAAAAGTAATTGTAATTGGTAATGGTATGGTAGGTTACAAGTTTTGTGAAAAACTTGCAGCTCACCCTAACTATTCAGACTTTGATCTTGTCGTATTTGGTGAAGAACCAAGACGCGCTTATGATCGTGTACATTTGAGCGAATTTTATGACGGAAAAACTGCTGAAGATTTAAGTATGTCCTCAGCAACTTGGTACACAGAAAACAATATCGATCTTCATATTTCGGAAATGATTACCGAAATTGATCGTGAAAATAAAACGGTAGCTAACCACCGTGGCGATAAATATTCTTATGATTATTTGGTATTAGCCACTGGTTCTTCTGCTTTTGTACCTCCAATCCCAGGTGTAGAAAAAGAAGGGGTTTTTGTTTACCGAACTATAGAAGACTTAGAGGCTACTGAGGCTTATGCAAAAAAATTAAAAGCAGCTGGCAAAACAGAAGCAGCTGTACTTGGTGGTGGACTTTTAGGTTTAGAAGCTGCAAATGCAGTTAAAAACTTGGGCTTAAATGCGCATGTAGTTGAATTTGCTCCTCGTCTTATGCCAAGGCAATTGGATAAAGGCGCTAGTGATATGCTACAGGCTAAAATTGAAAGCCTTGGTTTAAAAGTACATTTATCAAAACAAACACAACACATACAAGGTGACAAAGCTATTGAAGGGCTTCAATATGTTGATGGCACTGAATTAAAAGTAGATATGTTGGTGGTTTCTGCTGGTATTCGTCCTCGTGATGCTGTAGCCAGAGAATGTGGACTTGAAGTAGGTACTCGTGGTGGTATTTTAGTAGACCAAAAAATGCTTACTTCAGACCCTAATATTTATGCTATAGGCGAATGTGCTCTTTTAAACAGTATGATTTATGGCTTGGTGGCTCCAGGTTATGATATGGCTGAAGTAGTTGTTGATCAATTAACTGGTGGTACCGATGAGATGCCTGAGTATATTGATATGTCTACTCAATTAAAGTTAATTGGTACTGAAGTAGCTAGTTTTGGTGATGCATTAAATGATGCTAAAGAAGATTTAGACGAAATTACCTACGTTAATAAACGTAATGGAATTTATAAAAAAATAAACGTTACTAAAGATGGAAAAAAATTATTAGGTGGTATTTTAGTTGGTGACTCTTCTGATTATAACTCTTTATTCCAAATTTATAGTAACGGAATGAAGTTACCTGAAGACCCTGAAGATTTAATTTTAGGAAGTCGTGGTGGCGAAGGTGGTTCATTATTGGGTGATGTAATGGATTTACCTGATGATGCTCAAATTTGTTCTTGCGAAAGCGTTACTAAAGGACAAATATGTAATGCCATTGAAAGTGGTGAAGCCAATGATTTAGAAGATGTGGTTAGCTGTACAAAAGCAGGAACAGGATGTGGTGGTTGTAAACCAATGGTCAAAGATTTGGTTGATGCTACTTTAAAGTCATTAGGACGTGTGGTTAAGGACAATGTGTGTGAACACTTTGATTATAACCGTCAAGAATTATATGACATTATCCAAGTAAAAGGTTACACCACATTTAATGAAGTATTAGACACTCATGGAAATGGAGGTCATGGATGTGAATTATGTAAGCCTTTAGTAGCTTCATTAATGGCAACCATACACGCCGACACAGCCAATAAAGAATATGCTATTCAAGATTCTAATGATCGATTTTTAGCCAATATACAACGTAATGGAACCTATTCTGTAGTGCCACGTATTCCTGGTGGAGAAATTACTCCAGAAAAGTTAATTGTTTTAGGTGAAATAGCAAAAAAATATGATTTATACACCAAAATTACTGGTGGAGTTCGTATTGACTTATTTGGAGCTACACTTAATCAACTACCTTTAATTTGGAAAGAATTGATTGATAATGGTTTTGAAAGCGGTCATGCCTACGGAAAATCATTACGTACTGTAAAAACTTGTGTAGGTTCTACATGGTGTAGATACGGAATGGACGAAAGTGTAAGCTTTGGTATTGAACTTGAAAACCGATACCGAGGAATGCGTTCACCTCACAAAATAAAAGGCGGTGTTTCGGGATGTATTAGAGAATGTGCCGAAGCACGTGGAAAAGATTTTGGTTTAATTGCTGTTGATGGAGGCTGGAATTTATATGTTGGTGGAAACGGTGGAGCTACACCACGTCACGCCGAATTACTTGCTGAGCAAATAGACAATGAAACTGTAATTAAATACTTAGATCGTTATTTAATGTATTACATGCGTACCGCTAAACCTTTACAGCGAACTGCCGCTTGGCAAGATCGTTTAGAAGGTGGTATTGAACATCTTAAAGAGGTAATAATTAACGATAAATTAGGTATTGCTGCTGATTTAGATAAAGAAATGCAAACGCTTGTAAATAAATTTGAATGTGAGTGGAAACAAGCTATTGAAGATCCTGAAATGATGAAACGTTTCAGTCATTTTGTAAATAGTGATGATGATGATGATAATTTGGTTTTTGTTCCATTAAGAGAACAAAAAATGCCAGAACACTGGAAGTAATTTATTATTAACTAAAAAATAATAAGCTACAAAATATTCAAAAGATTAAATAGTATTTTTTGCTTACGCGAAAAATGAATTAACAAGAAATGATTATGGAAGCAATTCTAGATAGATATAATAGCACTTCATTAGAAGAAGTCAAAGTTTGGTTTAAAGCCGCTAATATTAATGATTTTCCTGCCGATGGGGGCGCTTGTGTTAAATATAAAGATAAACAAATAGCTGTATTTAATTTTGCCAGAACTGGAAAATGGTATGCTTGTCAAAATGTATGCCCACACAAAATGGAAATGGTGTTAAGCCGTGGAATGATTGGTGATGACAAAGGAACTCCAAAAGTTGCTTGTCCACTACATAAAAAAACATTTTCATTAGAAAATGGAGAAAACCTTAATGGTGATATTGATCCTATTGCCACATACCCTGTTAAAATTGAAGGGGATAATGTATTTATTGGATTTGCCGAGTAGCCATTAGCAGTCCGTAAATAATCAATTAATTTTGATTTTTGTTTTTCTAGGGTCGTTACATATTGTAACGACTCTTTTTGGTTTTATCTCTAATTCCATTCCGTTAATGAATTATTCTATACTCTAGAAAAAATTAAGCTACCTCAAAGCAAGTTCAAAAGGTATATAAACGAAACTGAATTTTAATCAATACGATTTGCGATAATCATTTCGTATAAATATGTTGAATTGTTTTTTGCTAGTCAAAGACAGGGAAGTATGATAGTGATGAGCCAATTAATGCTTAAAAGGAGAGAAAATAGCCTTAATTATTGTTTCATTTTTAACGTATGAATTGTAAAAAAAGAGAGATATGCAAAATATATTTTCGTTAATCGATAAATATTTGATTATCAAAATTCTCTACAACACAAATAAAACATTTAACTTGGATTATAGGACATTTTTTACTGCAGCACAAAAGTTAGAAACTTTATGTTACAGTAAAAATGTCCTATAATTTGGGTTTAATCATCTTCGATTTATTAAATAAAAAATCCATTAGATGTTTTAATATCTAATGGATTTTTATTTATTTATTATTATCTGAGATAAGAAAAGATTTTGCGCCTTCTAATAATTCTTCTCGTAAACTTTTATCTACTGGTTTATTTGATAACCATATATTAAAAATTGCTTTTTTAAATCCAATATCGCCAACTGTACCTAATTTTTCATAGTTAATATAAAGAGAAACTCCTAAATTAGGTTCATATACTACATCAATTTTATCCCCTATTTTAAGTACTACTCCATCAATATGTTTTAAAAACTCACTAATTTCTTTACCGTATTTAGCGGTAGTATTTTTACTATTACCATCAATAAAACCCTTATAAAAAGCCTTAACCATTTTATCATGAGAAACGGCTTTAGATATAATATCCATTCGAACAATCATAGTTTCGTCCTTTTCAATAATATCAGCCGCATTAGTATTGGGTTTATTCATATACAAACCGCATGCATAAATATCTACCCAAAGTAATTCTCTAAGACCAGCTCCATTAAGAACTAGCTGTTTGTTTTTAAATCTATACAAAACAGGTAATGCCGCTTTTCCAACAATTTTAGACTCAAGATTTAATCGATTGATGTCTTTATTTTTAATCGCCTGACGATCTTCAATTGTTGATTCTGTTGCTGAAATAATACGTTTCACTCTTGTTTGAGCAAAAGAAAAATAACTTGTAAAAAAAAATAATAGAAAAATAAGTCTCATAATAACTATGTATTAATTTATTGGGGACTACAAAACTAATCACACCTAATACATAAATCACTTAAAACCAGTAAAATACCTTAAATAAATCGACAAAATACCATTTTAATCGATGAAATTCACTTTAAAGTGTAAGAAAATAAAATTTTAACACTACTAAGCACTGATAATTAACATTATAAGAACTTAATTTACTAAAAAAACTTACAAAAATATAAAATTAGATTATCTAATCCCATATCAATTAAGCTATTAATTAGCCTATTTTAAATTAAGACCTTCTTCTAAAATACAATTCTTTCTTTAGAAAACTCCCTCGGCAATAGCTCTTACATTATCAGATTTCCCCATGGAATAATAGTGCAAACATGGCACCCCATAATCTAATAATTCTTTAGATTGCTGAATTCCAAATTCAATACCTATTTGACGTACAGCTTTATTGTCTTTAGCTTGCTCTATTTCAGTTATTAGAGATTGAGGCATATCTAACCAAAATACTTGTGGCAATATTTGTAAATGCCTTTTTACCGCTACTGGTTTAATCCCCGGAATAATAGGTACTGTTATCCCTATTTTTTTAGCTTCTTCTACAAATTTAAAATAACGTTGGTTATCAAAAAACATTTGTGTTACCACATAATCAGCCCCTGCATCTACTTTATCCTTTAATCTCTTTAAATCAGCTTCCATGCTTGGTGCTTCAATATGTTTTTCAGGATAGCCTGCTACACCTACACAAAAATCTGGTTTCTTTTTCATTTCAGCATTTCCATGCAAAAACTGACCATTATTCATTTGTTTAATTTGTTTTACCAAATCGATAGCATAAGTATTTCCTCCTTTAGCAGGTACAAAATATTTTTCACCTTTCATAGGATCCCCACGTAAGGCTACAAGATTATCAATACCTAAGTAATGACAATCAACAAGTAGGTATTCAGTTTCTTCTTTAGTAAAGCCTCCACATAATACATGCGGAATAGCGTCTACTCCATATTTATATTGTAATGAAGCACAAATACCAACTGTACCTGGGCGCATTCGCGTAATTTTTCGATCAAATAAACCATCTTTCTCGATATAAACATACTCTTCTCTAGAAGTCGTTACATCAATAAACGGAGGGTTAAATTCCATTAATGGATCTATATTAGCATATAAATCATTTATATTACTTCCTTTTTGCGGTGGTACTATTTCGAAAGAAAACAATGTTTTACCTACTGCTTTCTCAATGTGCTCAGTTACTTTCATGAATACGTTTAATCGAACACAAAAATAACTTGAAGAGTTGAACATTGCTAATAATTAGCCTAAGAAATTACTTTCCTTTCATACTTTTCTTTCAACAATAAAAAAATGTAATACAAATCAATAAAAAAAATGACTACTCCAACATAAAGTACAATGGCGTGGGCACCACCTAAGCTGTTTACCCCCACCAAACCTACTAGCAAACTAGCTGCTCCAGTACCCAGGCATTTATTAATAGCAATGCTTAATGACTGTCCATAGGCACCGTTTCTGTCATAATACATTTTTATAAATAATATTGACATTATTATCCCCATAAATGAACTGGAATAAACAGCTCCGGTAATAAAACCAAATTGCACTGCAAAACTATATTGAAAAATAAAACCTATAATTAATAAACTAAGGATTTTACCATAAAAACCTAAACTCGATGTTAATCTATTTTTAGCATAAATTAAATAAATATAAAGTATGATACAATCCAACAAAAGCCAAATGGCATCAAATAATGTCGAAACATGTGTCCACCCAGCCAATAATGCTCCTTGATAAGTATTAAAAGCCTCCCAAGTTATGTTTAATACTAAAGCCAAAAATGGCATGGTGTGTATTTTATATTTAACCCCTATACGAATGCATTCAACATAAGTTATAGTCCAACAAATACCACAAAATAATGTTAAAAATAGTTTTAAACTCATTCAAATTATTGTTATCAAATACAAGGATACAAATATATCAAGCTTAATTAAAACAGAAACACAGAAGCATTATATCTTATTCATATAAATAACGAATAAAACTAAATATTCCGTATTTTTTTAACTTTTTTCGTAATTTTATAATTATAACCAACTTATTTTAAGGAGTATGAATCTAAATCTCTCTAAATATCTTAAAACTCAACATTATGAAAATCTTCAAAAAAATTCTTGTACTTATTGCTATTTTAATAGCTCTTCCATTTATTGTGGCACTTTTTTTAAAAAAGGACTATAAAGTTCAAAAATCTATAACCGTTAATAAACCTAAACAGGAAGTCTTCGACTATATTAAACATTTAAAGAATATGGATCATTACAGTCCTTGGGCAAAAATTGATCCTAATATGAAAAAATCATACCGAGGTACTGACGGTACCGAAGGTTTTGTTTCGGCGTGGTCAAGTACTAACAAAGACGTTGGCGTTGGTGAACAAGAAATTGAAAAAATTGTTGAAGGAGAAAGTATCGACTTTAAACTTCGTTTTTTTGAACCTTTTAAAGCTAATGACCATGGTTATCTTTTAACTAATGCTATTTCAGCTAATCAAACCAAAGTAACTTGGGGCTTTGATGGACATATGGATTATCCGGCTAACATATTAATACCGCTCATGAAGTTTGAAAAAATGATTGGTGATGATTTTGCCAAAGGCTTAAATAATTTAAAACATTTGTTAGAAAATTAATACCAGTAAACTAACAAGTCTATTATAAAAAAATTTATTTATTCAGGTATTATATAACTCTAATAATACCTGAATAAAATAATGCTCATTTTAATTCATTTTAATTACAAAAGATTTCAAAATTTCAATAAAGTTTTATTTTAAATTCAATTTCATATACTTTTACACGCATGAATACAAGACAAGTCAACAAAGCCTACGAAGCATTCGATCATGCCAATTCTAAAGATCCTAATATTGAAATTGTTAATAATGTAGCTACACCTAAAGAGTTGATTTATGGCCAACGTATGACAAAAGTATTATTAAACTTTGCTCCAAATGCGCCAATAGCTTTGCAATTAGCCGCTAGATGCCAACATATTTGTAGGTGGGAAATTCCTAGAAATAATTATGAAATGAATCGTATAGGCTACCTTACTTGGCGTACCGAATTAAAAAAATTTCATGCTAAAACAGCATCTGATATTTTGAATCGTTTAAATTTTGAAAAAGAAATCATTGACCGTGTTTCTTTTTTATTAGAAAAAAAACGTTTAAAAAAAGATGCGGACACGCAAACTTTAGAAGACGTAATTTGTTTAGTCTTTTTAGAATACTATTACGAGGAGTTTAGACAAAAGCATACCGACGAAAAAGTTATTGATATTGTTCAAAAAACTTGGAAAAAGATGTCTAACTCTGGTCATGAAGCAGCGCTTAAATTATCCTATAGCGAAAAAGGTTTGTCCTTAATTAAAAAAGCTTTAGCTTAATGAATACCAAAGAATCATTAGATGCTAAAACTTTTAGTACTCTAAGTAAAGTATATATGATTGCATTAGGCTTTATAGCCTTTTTAGTAATTATTACACAAATATTTATACAAGGTGCCTTATCAAATAATGATTTTGATGCTCAAATTATCAATATTGCTGGTAAACAGCGTATGCTAAGTCAAAAAATTAGCAAAACAATTTTACTATGGAATTCGCCACTTCAAATAACCAGAGATAACAACAAAGAGTTAAATAATGCTTTAAATGAATGGAATAATGCTCACTCTTTTTTAAAAAACAATTTAGAAAGTCTTCCAAAATCTTCAAGAAAAACCAATTTAGAAAAAATATTTTTTGAAGTAAATTTAGAAATTAATGAATTACTATTAATTAGTAAAAAAATCCAAAATTCAATTCATACCAATCAAGCAGAATCGAACAAATGGATAACCGCTTTCATAAAAAAGGAGCCTGCTTTTTTAACTAAAATGAATGAGTATGTGTACACTTATGAAGCTTATGCTTCATGGAAAATAAATAGTATTAAGCGAATTGAATATATTGCTTTTTGCTTATTATTACTTTTACTTTTAGCAGAGTTCTTTTTACTATTCAGACCGGTAACTAGCAAAATAAGAAGTACTATTTCTGAACTTATACTTTCAAAGGACAATGCCGTAAAAATGGCAGATAAGGCTAATACAGCTGTAAAACAAAAAAATGAAACTTTAGAAGAATTACAAATACTCCAAAAAGCTATAAATCAAAATTTATTTTTTGCTCGTATAGATCAAGATGGTACCATAATTTCTAGCGGAAAAAGAATCAAAGAAATTATTAATAAAGAAAAAAACAACCTTAAACATATTATTTATGAAAATCTAGGTCTTAACATAATGCAACAACAGGAATTGAAAGGCCTTATTAATTCTCGTAAAGGAACTATTTTAAACCATGAATTTCAGGTATCATTCAAACACACACCTATCGACTGGATGGATATTTCTATTTTTCCTATTATAAAGAACAAAGGAGTTGTAGAATATTTAATAGTATGTTTGGATATCTCTAAACGAAAAAAAGCACAAGAAAAAATTGATAGCTTGCGCGAAGACAAATTAAAAACGGAATCCGCTATTCAAAAATCTAAAGCTAGTTTGATTGTTGAAGCTCAAGAAGAAGAACGAAAACGTATTGCAAAAGATATACACGATAGTATTGGTCAAATGCTTACCGCTTTAAAATTTAATATCGAATCATTAGATCCTTCAACTGGTAATAAACTTGTTGACAAAATTGATGTTTTAAAAGAACAAACTAAAAACATTATTTTGGGTGTCCGCATGGCTACTTTTAACTTAACACCTCCTGAATTATTAGATTACGGCGTAATCACTGCCATTCAAAAAATGACAAATCAATTAAATAAGTTTACTAAAACCGAAATTATTTTTGAGAATAATGTTCATGATAATCTTAGGTTTGAAACTTTGGTGGAAACCAATTTATATAGGGTTACTCAAGAATCTATAAATAATGCTATAAAATATGCCGAAGCTACATATATATTAGTATCAATGAAAAAAACCGATCAATTACTTAGTATTTCTATTACAGATAATGGTAAAGGTTTTGATCCTTCAAAAACTCCAAAAACCCCAAAAGATAGCTCCGAGGGTGGTATGGGATTATTTTTTATGAAAGAACGCATGGAATATATTAACGGCCGTGTATTTTTGAATTCCACCCCTAGTAATGGTACTAGAGTAGTTATAAACTATCCAATTCCTGAATAACATTATTTACAAATCAACTTAAATTAACCTACTACAAATCAACTAAATTGCACTTATTTTTATATAAAAAATAAGAGACTTCACTGCAATTCGCCATTCTAGTACGTATATTCTTACTTGTTTTTTAACATTAAATTAACATTATGGACTTTTTTAATTTTTTCAAAAAAAAGCCATAAATGAATTCCTTAATTATTAGCTAAAAAACATCAACAATTTTCAAAATAAAAAGTTAATACAACGATTTCACAGCAAATGAATTTTAACAGATTTTAAGAAATTGATAAAAACACCTTTACCCTTTTAATTCCTACATAAATGATTTAAAAAAAAAGCATAAAAAAGTAGTTTTATATCACCTTGAAACATCTGAAAATGATATTCATAGAATACAAAACAAACACTAAACTAACTACTACAATGAAAACTACTTTACTTTATTTTAAACAAAATCTATTCAAAAAATTTACTTTCATTTTATTTCTTTTTGCAACATTACACTTAGTGCATGGACAAGGATGCGCTGTAAAAACCACAAAAAAAGACTTTGAAAATGCATTGACTATTAATGTAATGATGAACAATAAAAAAATAAACCAAAGAGCATTATCTAATAATTCAAATACATTACCTAGAAAAAAAATCATTATCCCATATATCTCTCATATTATAACTCGAGCTAATGGTAGCGGTGGTATTTCATTGGATAAGATTAACGAAGGAATCCGATATGCAAATGATTTTTTTAAAAATATTGATATTGAACTTAAAGAATATCAACTCCCTAGATACATTAATTCCGATCGATTTTATGACTTTATCATGCCTGATGAACATTTAATAACAGACATGTATGAGGTAGATAAGGTATTAAATTTATACTTTGCCAATAGTATTTCAAATTCAAATGGAAATACTTATTGTGGCTATGCCTATTTTCCAGATCCCAATAATTTAGAAAACGATTTAGATCGAATTTTTATGGATGCAAATTGTATGGGAGGCTTTCCTGACACTACTTTTATTCATGAAATTGGTCATTATTTAGATTTATTTCACACTCACGAAAATTATCGTGGTGCTGAGTATGTTAATGGGTCTAATTGCTCTACTACTGGTGATTTAATATGTGATACTCCAGCTGATCCTCAATTATCTTTTTCAACGGTCGACTTTGATTGTAATTACACAGGTGCGGAAACTGATATAAATGGGGATTACTATATTCCAAATACTAATAATGTAATGAGCTATTCAAGACATAGCTGTAGAACTGAGCTATCCCCTATGCAGTTAGAAAAAGCTAGATTTACTGCTGAAAATTACAGAATAGATTTAAAAGAAATTCCAATAATTAATCAATCTCCTTACAACGGAATAGCTCAAACTGTTCCTGGGACTATCGAAATGGAGTTTTATGATTTAGGAGGGCAAGGAATAGCTTATAATGATAATGACACAGGTAATAACGGAGGTAGCTTACGAAGTGATGATGTAGATATTATTGGGGGAAACATTGCATGGATACAGGCAGGAGAATGGATTGAATATACTATAGATATTACACAAACCAGCAATTATACTTTAGCTGCTAATGTGTCATCAATTTTTGATAATACCAGCTTTTCATTAAGCATCGATGGAGAACAAATTGGGCAAGATTTTAACATAATAACTACTGGAGATTGGGAAACTTATGATACTATTTCTCAAACAAATATTCCACTTAACACAGGAACAAAAACGCTTAGATTTACTAGTATTACTGGAGGCTTCAATATTGATAAAATAGACTTTACTTTAACTACATTACTCATCGATCAAGAACAAACCCCTTATAATGGAACTGCTCAAACTATACCTGGCATTGTACAAGCTGAGTTTTATGATACTGGCGGACAAGGAATTTCCTATAGTGATACCGACAATGGTAATAATGGTGGCTTTCTAAGAAATGATGATGTAGATATTGAAAAAGGAAGTGTTAATGGAAATATAGGTTGGATAAATGCTTCTGAATGGATAGAATATACTATTGATATTAAACAAGAAGGTTTATATACCATATCTGCCAATGTAGCCTCTAGAACAACTAATAATACATTTTCTCTTTCAATTGATGGAAACACTATTGGCACTCAATTTAATGTTCCAAATACTGGAAATTGGCAACAATATGAAGAAACTTCACAGTCTAATATTAATTTAACTACTGGTACTAAAGTATTAAGATTTGAAACAAATACGGGTAAATTCAACTTAGACAAACTTTCCTTTGAATTATCCCCATCTACACCTGTTCAATCTCCTTATAATGGAGTTGCACAAACTGTTCCTGGTACTATTGAAATGGAGTTTTATGATTTAGGAGGTCAAGGAATAGCTTATAATGATAAAGACACAGGTAATAATGGCAACTATTTAAGAAACGATGATGTAGATATGTATGGAGGCATTGTAGCTTGGTTTCAAAAGGATGAGTGGTTGGAATATACTATCAATATTCAACAGGAGGGATTCTATAATATTAGTGCATTAACCTCTTCAATTTTTGAAGGAAAAGCATTTAAACTATCTATTGGAGATACTACTATTGGTCAAAATTTCTTAGTTCCAAACACAAATAATTGGGAGAATTTTCAAAGCATCACTCAAAATAATATATTTTTAACTGCTGGTCAAAAAATACTTAGATTGAGCTCTTTAACAGGTGGATTTAATATTAACAAAATAACTATAACTACAGCAAATACTGCTTCAATAGCTTCTTTAGATACTAATAAAAATAACCAAACTATATCTGTTTATCCAAATCCTGTAACTGACTCTGTAACTATTAATGCTCCAAATTATATTTCAAAAATAGTATTACATAATACTACAGGTAATTTTATAGCTAGTTTTAATGGAGCTAATGAAACCAAATTAGCACTTAATTTAAATACATTAAAAAAAGGCAATTATATTGCTACAATATTCACAAAAACTAAAGTTTACAAATCAACTATAGTAAAGGAATAAATTAGTGTATTAAGAAGAATATTATTAAAAAGTCACCTAAATTTAGGTGGCTTTTTAATTCAAAATTAGCTGCAAATAAAAAAAGTACTTTCTAATTTATAGATAAGTACTTATATAATATCTGATTATTTTAACTAATTCTTTTAGGCTAAAATTTCATTTCGATAATAATCAATAATACCTTCAATTGGCCTTCTCACAATATTACCCATAGTTAAATGATATGGTAATAAAGCATCTTTTATTATGTCTTGACTAAAATGTGCTATTGATCCTATAAAATGAATAGGTACATTTTGAGCTTCAGGAAAACACATCACTCTATTTTCTATAAATTTCTTGATCCCTTCGGTAATCAATAAATAAAAATACCCATTACGCTCTTCACTTGTAAAAATGAATTCAGCAAAATTTGCTAAATAAGTATTTGGATTTTCGTTTCTGTACACATTTTCCTTAATGGCATCTGGAGAAAGATCATAACGCTTTTCAAATTCTTCTGCAATTACTTTTGGCATGCGCTTATAGTAATAATCACGTAATAATCGTTTCCCAAAGTAATTTCCACTAGCCTCATCCATGAGCACATATCCCAATGACTCTACTTCCATTTGGATATTATCACCATCAAAATAACAACTATTCGAACCTGTTCCCAAAATACAAACAATACCTGGCTCGGTAGTAGCTGCAAAAACTGCAGCAACCATGTCTTCTTTTACCATTATTTCAGCATCAACAAAATAATTTGTCAATATTTCTTCTAAAATTTTTGTTGGCTCAGGAGTACCGCAACCAGCACCGTAAAAGTGTACACTTTTTACTTGGCTTTTATAGTCTTTTAAATCTTCATTAGCATAAAGCCTAGCTTCAAGTATATCTGACTTAAAAACGGCTGGATTAAGCCCTTTTGTCCTAGTTTTAAACACTTGTTCACCATTATGATCTAAAAGAATCCAGTCACATTTAGTTGACCCCCCATCGGCAAGTAAAATCATAGAGTATATTTTATAAGTTAGTTTGGTATTGTTAAAATACAAAAAGCCCCATAATTTACATACAGGGCTTTGAAATATATTATAGGTTACCGATTTTAGTAGCTAAGTCTACTAATTTAGTAGAATAACCAAATTCGTTATCGTACCATGACACTAATTTAAAGAAGTTATCATTTAAAGCAATACCTGCACCGGCATCAAAAGTAGATGTATGACTTTCACCTACGAAATCCTGAGATACTACAGCATCTTCAGTATACTGAAGTACTCCTTTCATTGATCCATCAGCAGCGGCTTTCATAGCAGCTTTGATATCTTCGTAAGTAGCTGTTTTTTTAGTTTTCACTGTTAAATCAACTACAGAAACATCAGCCGTTGGTACACGGAAAGCCATCCCTGTTAATAATCCATTTAATTCTGGAATTACTTTACCTACAGCTTTTGCTGCTCCAGTAGATGATGGAATAATGTTATTCAAAGCAGAACGTCCACCTCTCCAGTCTTTTTTAGAAGGTGCATCAACAACCGCTTGAGTAGCCGTAGCTGCATGCACAGTAGTCATTAAACCTTCAGCAATACCAAAGTTATCTTCAATTACTTTAGCTATTGGAGCTAAACAGTTAGTAGTACAAGATGCATTAGAAACAATAGTATGCTCTTTTGTTAATTTTTCATCATTTACTCCCATTACAAACATTGGTGCATCAGCTGAAGGAGCTGAAATAGCTACTTTTTTAGCACCTGCTTTAAGGTGAGCTTCTGCTTTATCTAATGTTGTAAAAATTCCAGTACAGTCAAGAACAACATCAACACCAGCAGCATCCCATTTTAGGTCTTCAGGATTACGCTCAGCAGTAATTCTGATTGATTTCCCATTTACAACTAGGTTCCCGTCTTTTACATCAACAGTACCATTAAATTTTCCATGAACTGAATCAAATTCTAGCATGTAAGCTAAGTGATCTACGGCCAAAAGGTCATTAATTGCAACAATCTCCACATCTTCACGCTCAGAAGCAATACGAAAAGCAATTCTACCGATACGTCCAAAACCGTTAATTCCTAGTTTTAAAGTACTCATATTTCAAATTTTAGTTTAATATTCAATTTTATTTATAAAACTATAGAGAAACAATATCTGCAACACGCAGTAGGTCTCTATCTAATTTTCTATTTTTATCTAAGGCTATATTTAAATCAACTGTAACCGCTTTACGATGGCTTACACCAATCATTACATTAGTTAAACCCTGCATTAAAGCATCCACTGCTCCAACGCCAAGTTTACTAGCTAAAACACGGTCAGTACAACTAGGTGCCCCACCTCTTTGCAAATGCCCAAGTACAGAAACACGAACATCATATTCTGGTCTGTGTTTATGCACATAATCACGCATTTCCAAAATATTCATTCCTTTTTTACCTTCAGCTACAATAATTATACTTGAAGTTTTTCCTGTTTTTCTACTATGTTCTAAAGACTCCATTAAGCGATCAATACTAAAGTCATCTTTTTCTGGTATCAAAATCTCTTCGGCTCCACCACCAATACCAGCACTAATAGCAATATCACCAGCATCACGCCCCATTACTTCTACTAAGAATAATCGATTATGTGAACTTGCAGTATCACGTATTTTATCAATAGCATCAACAACTGTATTTAAAGCCGTATCATAGCCTATAGTATAATCGGTTCCATTGATATCGTTATCAATAGTTCCTGGAATTCCTACTACTGGAAAATTAAATTCATTATTTAATTTTAATGCTCCGGTAAAACTACCATCTCCACCTATTACAACTAAGGCATCTATACCTTGCTTTACTAAATTAGCATGACCTATCACTCTTCCTTCTGGCTCAATAAACTCAAGACATCTTGCTGATCTTAAAAAAGTACCTCCTCTATTAATAGTATTGGCTACCGATCTTGCATCTAACTCAATCATGTTATTTTCAATAAGACCTTTATATCCTTCGTAAATACCAATACATTTTATATTATAATGTGCGCATGCGCGTACTACAGCTCTAATTGCAGCATTCATTCCTGGTGCATCACCACCCGATGTTAAAACACCTATTTTTGTAATTTTTTTAGTCATTGAGTCCAAAAGTATTTTAAATGAATATAATAACCTAATCTTAGAAAAAACTAAAACGTTTTCGACTAATAAATTGCGTATATTTTAATAAATTAAGCATTTCATTAAAATAAACACAACAAATATCCAAATTGGAGCAAATTATTTTTTCGTATTGTTATTACCCTCTAAAACCATTAGAAAAATTGCATGAAATTTCTATTTTTCTTTTTTATGCACTCCCTCTTTTAACCAATTATAGTAAACATCCGCATCCGGTGTATATCCTATAGGGTTTTGTAATAAATTGTATTCACTATCCATTAATATATAATAAGGCTGCGAATTATTTACAAAATTAATAGTTTGAAATGTAGCCCATTTATCACCAACTGTCTTTATTTTCTTTAACTTCTTTGAATTAGGGAATTGATACGTAAATTGTGCTGTTTTATCTAATTTTTTTCTATCATCAACATATAATGAAATCAACACTACTTCTTCATTCAATAGTTTTTTAACATTTGGCTCACTCCAAACTTGTTCTTCCATTTTACGGCAATTAACACATGCCCAACCTGTAAAATCAATCAAAATAGGTTTATTCATTTTTTTTGCCGCAGACAAGCCTTCTTCAAAATCTGTGTATACATGTTTTCCAAAAGAATGCGAACTCGTATCTGAATCATTATAAATGCTATAAAAAGTTGGCGGAGGAAATCCACTTAACCACTTTAAATTGGATTCCTTTGTTGGCAACACTCCTGGCACTAAATAACCTGCAAAAACAAGAGCAATTGTACCTAATATTTTTTTTGTTGTATTTATTTTTTGATTTGGAGCATCATGTGGGAAACGAAATAGTCCAAATAAATAAGCTGCTAAGCCTAATGATACTAAAATCCATAAACCTATAAATACTTCTCGTTTTAATACTCCCCAATGCTCTACTAAATCTGCATTTGATAAAAACTTTAATGCAAAAGCTAATTCTATAAATCCTAAAACAACTTTTACTGTGGTCATCCAGCCACCACTTTTAGGCAATTTATTTAATAAATTAGGAAATAATGCAAAAAAGGCAAAAGGTAATGCTAATGCTAATCCAAAACCTGCCATTCCATAGGTAAGTTGTATTGCTCCACCATCATTAGATAATGACCCACCTAACAACGAACCTAAAATTGGGCCAGTACATGAAAATGACACTAAGGTTAAGGTTAGTGCCATAAAAAATACTCCTAAAAAACCACCAAGCCTAGTAGCTTTCGAATCCATAGCATTACTCCATTTTGAAGGTAATGTGATTTCAAAATATCCAAAAAAGGATATAGCAAACAAAACAAAAATGACAAAGAACAATACATTTAACCATGTATTTGTCGAAACATTGTTAAGCATATCTGGATTTACCGAATCCATTACATGAAAAGGTACACTAACTAATATATATATAATTAAAATAAATAAACCATATAACAATGCTTTCATTACACCTTCGCTAGAACTATTGGAACTGTGCGAAAAGAATGATACTGTTAATGGTATCATTGGAAATACACATGGAGTTAGTAAAGCAATCAAGCCTCCTAAAAAACCTAAAAAAAATAATTTCCACAAGCCTTTTCTTTCTGTTGAAGATAAACGGAAAGTCCCATCTGTTTTAATTGGAAGACGGAGTTGCTCTGATAATAACTGATCTTTTTTTGTAATAGCCGAATCTATTGCACCAGTTTCAAATTTGGATGATTTCAAATTAATCAAAAATTCTTTCTCTTCCGGAGGCAAGCAACGTTCATCATCACATACCATAAACAATACTGAAGCTTTAATTGGGTCTTTATAGCCACTTAGCAATTTTATTTTTTGTGTAAAAACTGCTTCATTTTCAAAATATTTAATATCAATTTCAAAAGTTTTATCAAAACCCTCAACACCTTTAGGTTCTACAACACCACCATTAAGACTTAAATTTTCTGCACTTACAGTAAATTCCGTAGGTAAAGGTCCTTCATCCCCTTTTAAATGCTGACTGTATATATGCCAACCTTTTTCAATACTAGCTTTAAATTGAATTTCATATTCATTATTACCTAAATCTTTTGAAGATGTGGCCCATGTAACAGGCTCAAAAACTTGTGCCTGAACATTGTTTACTATAAAAAAAAGAAATAGACATTTAAGTAAGAGTTTTATATACACTTTCATTTGCTATACTGTTAATTGCATTAATTGACATTTTACTGTTTGAATTATCTTTTATATGTCAATATTATTTTTTTATGAGTTGAATCCACAACCGAAAAACGCTTATCCGCTCTCTTCCCCACAACCCAAACTATTTCATTTTCTGAGCAAAGTAACCAAACTTGATCTTTTTCAAGATCAGATAACTTCTCATCTTTAAAATACTTATTCAATTTTTTCTTACCCTGCATCCCTATTGGATAAAAATAGTCGCCATCTTGCCTTTTTCTTACAACTAATGGAAACTTAATTTTAGCAGCATCAATTTCAATATTGAAATCAAAAGTAGAGTCTACCAAAGTTTCTGTTACCGTAAAAACCCCATTAGAAATACTCAACTGATCCCCTAATTTATTTAAATAAAAAATTTCATTAATTCCCTTATTCACATTTATGTCATACAACAACAAATGATCTCTATTTTTTAGCAATACATGTGTTTTAGAAAACACTTTTGCTCCAGATTGACTCTTTAATAAGTTTTTGACATCTACCCATGCTGTAAATCCATAATTTTTAAAAAGCTCAAATAATATCAAATCCAATTGTGCCTCATTTAATAAAGCAGCTATCTCAATTTTTATTCCTCCTGTATCCAAGTCTTCTGACCATATTTTCCTTTTCAATTCTTTTACATAAGTAATCACCAAGGCCTGACTTTGCTTTAAATAACCTATAGTTTGTGTTACATTTGAAAGCAAATTAGCGTTTGTATTCTTAAAATTTGGGACCACTAAATGTCGTAATTGATTTCTTAAATATTTAGTATCTGAATTACTTGAATCTTCTCTCCAATACAAGTTTTCTTGTTTTGCAAAAGCCACCAATTCATTTTTTGAAAAGGGTAATAATGGACGTATAAATTGATTGTTTTTTTCGGGAATCCCTATTAAACCCTCCAACCCTGTTCCTCTTGAAAGGTTAATTAAAAAGGTTTCTAAATTATCATCGGCATGATGTGCTGTAGCAATACTATCCAAATTATACAATTTAGCCATCTTTCCAAACCATTGATAACGCAATTCTCGAGCCGCTATTTGAATTGAAGTTTTGTGCACTTCCGCGTAAGCAATGGTATTAAATTCTGTAGTTATAAAAGGCACCTCCCATTGATCGGCTAAACGTTTAACAAAAGCCTGATCTCCATTGCTGGCAATTCCCCTTAACAGAAAATTACAATGTAGCAAAGCTATATCAACTTCCGATTGTTTAAGTAAATATGCCAATACAACACTATCAACCCCACCACTAATAGCTACTCCAATAGTGCTTTTTGATGGTGTTCCAAAATGAGTATTAAAATGTAATCTAAATTGATCGAGCATAACAGCTCAAATATACTAAGATCACTAACCAAATACTAACCTTGGAATGAAGATAATAATTTAATATACTGCATTGGTTTCATTCGCTTATAACCTGCCACCCCTATTACCTCTGCCTCATTATTCATTACTATTACACGCGGCAACTTTCTAGATGGGTTGTATTTTTTTGTTAAGATTTGATTATAGTCTACTTGATTTTCAGACAATTGATTAACTTCCTTTTTAGGAAAATCTACTTTTACCATAACATAATTACGATCGGCATGTGCTTTAAACTCTTTTGAACTCAAAATATTCGAATTAAGTCTTTTACAGGGAGGACACCAATCAGAACCCATAAAAACCATCACTATCTTTTTATTTTCTTGTGTAGCTACTTTTTTAGCTTCTTCTAAATCAGTAAGCCATTTTTGAGCGTTCATAAATGAGAAACTAAAAATAAAAACTAATAATAACAGTATTTTTTTCATGAATTAATTTTAATCGTTAAAACAGACCAACTAACGTGTATAACGTCTTTTCTTAAAAGAAATTTTACCCGAGTTACTTTTTAAGCAAACTAAAAACATATTTTAATTCGGTGGCTATTTGTATACTGCGCTCTTCATATTTTTCAGCTTGTTGTGGCGTATTATCAAAAGCTTTAGGATCCTCAAAGGTCATTGGAATTCTTTTTTCTGCCCCAGCAATAAAAGGACAACCTTTATCGGCACTTGAACATGTCATAATAGCTGCAAAACCTGACTGCGGATTAAAGGCATCATCAAAAGTTTTTGAAAAACCTATAATTGGGTGCTTGTCCCGAGCATATTTAATACTTTGTACTGGATTGGTGTCTTCGGAAATTTGGGTTATATCAAAACCTTGATTTACTAATGTTTTTGCCGCCATATGGAACATGGCTGTTGCTTCAGTCCCTCCAGAATAGCAAAACACATTATCTATATTGTAATAATAAGCTATAGCTTGTGCCCATACTTGCGATAAATGGCTACGACGTGAATTATGCGTACATATAAAATTTAAACGAATTTCTTGCTTATTGGTTATTTTCTCTTGAATGTATTCAGACATAGTTTTCAATAATTCCTTCCTTTCATCAGAAATCGAATTTATTGATAATGATTTTATTAAATCCTTAATTTTTGTGTTCATTATTTACAATCTAATTATAGTCTTTATTTTTCTAAAACTTGCCGCATTGCTTTCGCCTTTAGTAAGCATTCTTCATATTCCGCGTTAATATCTGATTTGGCAGTAATAGCACTCCCTACAGAATAGGAAACATATTTTTTTTGTTCGTTATACAAAATACTTCTGATAACTACATTAAAATCAAAATCTCCATTAGGTGTAAAATAGCCTATACTTCCACTATATAAACCCCGCTTAGTTACCTCTAAATTTTCAATAATCTGCATAGCAGAAACCTTAGGCGCTCCTGTCATACTTCCCATTGGAAATGTGGTTCGCAAAGCATCAACAGGAGTACAGTCCTCTCTCATTGTACTTTTTACCGTTGAAATCATTTGGTGCACTTGTGAAAACGAATAAACTTCGCATAATTCTGATACGTGTACGCTTCCTTTTTGGGCTGTTTTAGACAAGTCATTACGCACTAAATCCACAATCATTATATTTTCGGCACGTTCTTTTTCACTTTCCTTCAATTCTTTAACCAACAAAGCATCTTTGATACTATCAGAGGAACGCTTGGCTGTACCTTTTATTGGTTGCGATAGTAATTGTTTACCTTTTTTTAATATATAACGCTCTGGTGAAGCACACAAAGCATACTGCTCTTCAAACTTCATAAAAGCGGCAAAGGGAGCATGTGAAATATCATTTAGCGCTTTATATGTTACCAACGGATCAATAATCGTTTCTTCTGCAAAAAACTCTTGACAAAAATTAGCTTCATAAATATCACCACGAATTATATGTTGCTGCATCTTTCCTACTCGCTCCCGATATTGATCATGGGTAAGTTTTACTCGTATTTTAACTCTTTTTGCTTTTGAATCCTTTTGTTTGTCTGTAGTAACTTTTAAAATCCTCTTAAAATCCAAATCAATTTCATCATCTACCATCTTTAGATAATGAAATTCAAGTGTATTCCCTTTTAGCGTAATTATTTTTTTAGGCTGAAAAAAAGATAGATCTGCAAAGGCTAATCCATCGCTATTTTGAGAAACTAAATTTTCAGTAGCATTTTTTACATCGTAAGTTAAATAACCAAACAACCAATCATTAGTTTCTTGTTGGTATTCATTTAACTTTTCAAAAGCATCTACAAAATCTGTTTTTATGCTTGTAAATGCTTCTACAGCTAAAATAGCATCATAACTACCATATTGTTGTTTATGCATATTGGAATCCAGCCAAACTACCTCATCAAACTGTTGCGCCCAATCTAGTAATTGAGACTTTATATTTCCAATGATATCAATAGTAAATGTTTGGGTAATGCGCACTAAAAAAGCTATTCGGTTTAGTTTACAAATATAGTTTTTTAATAAAAGAGAAAACTAAAACTAAAAATATTTAAGTTCTATTAATCTATTTTTAAATTACCATTAAACCTGCTTTACATACTTTATTATCTACATACAAACACAAAACAACAAAGCTTTAAACCTCTGTACAAAAAACGTACCTTTGCCATAAATTAATTATACCGTGAAGTTTACCGACCTTAATCTAAACACCCCACTTACTAATGCCTTAAATGACTTAGGCTTTGACACTCCAACTCCAATACAAGCCCAATCATTTCCAGTAATTATGTCTGGTAAAGATATGGTAGGTATTGCTCAAACTGGAACGGGTAAAACCTTAGCCTATTTACTTCCTATTTTAAGGGTGCTACCTTATAGTAAACAACTAAATCCAAGAGTACTTATTTTAGTACCTACACGCGAGTTAGTAGTACAAGTAGTTGGCGAATTAGAAAAATTAAGTACTTATATTAATAATCGAATTATAGGTATTTACGGTGGTACAAATATTAATACTCAAAAAAAGGCTGTTTCCGAAGGTGTTGATATTATTGTTGCCACCCCAGGCCGCTTATATGATCTTGCTTTAGCAAGAGCTATTGCTTTAAAATCAATCCAAAAAGTTGTAATTGATGAAGTGGACGTAATGTTAGATTTAGGTTTTAAATTTCAGATTGAAAATATTATTGAATTACTTCCTCGTCAGCGTCAAGGTATTCTTTTTTCGGCTACTATGACTGATAAGGTTACAAAGATTATTGATGATTCTTTTGTAAACCCAACAACAATTTCTGTAGCTATAAGCGGAACTCCTTTAGAAAATATAACACAAACACGTTACAATGTTCCTAATTTTTACACCAAACTCAATTTATTAGGTCGTTTACTTGATGATTATGAAACCTTTCATAAAACCATCATTTTTGCCCGTAATAAACGAATGGCTGATCGTATTTACGATTTTCTTGAAGAAACATTTGCAGGTGAATCCTGTGTTATTCACTCCAACAAAACACAAAATTACCGTTTACGTAGTATTCGTCAATTTGAAGAAGGTGATAATCGTATCCTTATTGCCACTGATGTTATGGCTCGTGGTATTGATATTGATAGCGTATCGCAAGTCATTAGTTTAGATACGCCCGATTATCCTGAAAATTACATCCATCGTATTGGTCGTACTGGTCGCGCCGAGAAAAAAGGAAGTGCTATTTTAATGACTACCCCTAAGGAAATTAATTATTTGGACAAAATTGAAGACTTAATGAAAATTAAGATCCAATTATTAGATTTACCTCAAGAGGTTGAAATTTCCACAGAGCTTACACCCGAAGAACGACCAAAAGTGGTAGAGATTGATACTACTAAGCGTAGAAAAAATCAAGAAGCAGAAAAGCGCGGTGCTGCTTTTCATGAAAAAAGCGAAAAAAACAGCAAAACCAATCAAGGAGGTTCCTACCGTAGAGAGATTGCTAAAAAATATAAAAAGCCAAAAACCAAAGGAGATAAAAATTACAACCTTAGGAATAAAAAGAAATAGATGCTTGATGCTTGATGCTTGATGCTTGATGCTTCAAAACTAATCCGTGATCACCGCATTGTTATTTTGTGATTTATTTACGAACTAATTACCTAAAAAAAACACATAAATTTATTTCTTTTATTATCAGTTAATCGACAACTCACATCAACTAGTATAAAATGGTCAGTATAGAAAATGAATATATAAAAATAGCAATTAAACCTACTGGTGCCGAATTGAGTAGCCTTTACAATAAAAAAACAAACACAGAATTACTTTGGCAAGGTGATGCCTCATTTTGGAGCGGCCAAGCACCAATTCTATTTCCTATTGTTGGAGAACTCAAAAATAAAACATATTTTTTTAAAAATGTAGCTTATCAATTGAACAGACATGGATTTGCTCGTCGTAGCAATGATTGGAAAATTATACAATTAGATCAAAATAATATTCAATGTACCTTAAACTCAAATGCAACAACACTTAAAGTTTACCCATTTGATTTTTCTTTTGTTATAACCTATAGCATTACAAAAAACAAGCTACATATTCAACATAAAATCACCAATAATGGAGAGGAAATTATGCCTTTTTCTATTGGTGCTCACCCTGCTTTTAATTGTGTTTCTAACAAAGAAACTAATTACAATGATTATTTATTAAAATTTGAAGAAATAGAAAATGCAGAAAGGCATTTTTTAAATGGAGAAGGACTTTTTAATGGTGAAACTGAAATTGTTCTCAATAAATCTGATACACTTCCATTATCCAAAAGCTTATTTAAAAACGATGCTTTGGTATTTAAAAAATTAAAATCAAAACAAGTATCCTTATATAAAGCTTCAGAAAAAATACTTAGTGTTTCTTTTAAAGATTTTCCTTTTTTAGGAATTTGGGCAGCATCTAATGCGCCATTTGTATGTATAGAACCTTGGATCGGCCATGCAGATACCGCAAATACTAATCAAAATTTATTTTCTAAAGAAGGAAGCAAATCCTTGCTATCAAATGAAACATTTACGGTAGCTTATCAAATTACTACTGCATGAAAAAACAAAAAGTAAACCTCCGTACCGCATTTAAAACCATTATTTGGCCACGCCGAAAACTAGTTTTTATAGGTTTATTTTTAATTGTTTTAAGTAGACTTGCTGGTTTAGTACTCCCTCTAGCTAGCAAGTATTTAATTGACGATGTTATTGCTAACAAGGATAAAGAAATGCTTAAATGGTTGGTTATTGTAGTTATAACTGCCATCATTATCCAGGCAAGCATGTCTTTTTTACTTACTCGAATTTTAAGTGTTCAAGCACAATTTTTAATTTCCGAACTGCGTATACAAGTACAAAAAAAGGTACTTTCTTTACCTATTTCATTTTTTGATAATCAAAAATCTGGTGGATTAGTATCTCGTATTATGAGTGATGTCGAAGGAGTTCGTAATTTAATTGGAACAGGCTTAGTACAACTAATCGGCGGATCATTTACTGCTATAATTTCATTAATTCTTTTAATGAGAATAAGTGTGTCTCTTACGCTTTTTGTGCTTATTCCTATTTCAATTTTTGGAATCATTGCCTTAAAAGCCTTTAAATATATTAGACCTATTTTTAAAAACCGTGCTAAAATTAATGCCGAAGTTAAAGGACGACTTACTGAAACACTTGCAGGAGTGCGTGTTATTAAAGGTTTTAATGCCGAAGATCAAGAAAACACCACTTTTGAAAAAGGAGCGCAACGTATTTTTGACAACGTTAAACGCAGCCTAACCGCAACTGCTTTTATGAGCAGTTCAGCTACCTTTTTACTTGGTATTGCCACCACAGGGATTATGGGTTTTAGCGGAAACGCTATTATTAATGGTAACTTAACCACAGGTGATTTTTTATCCTTTACCCTCTTACTGGGCTTTATGGTTGCGCCTATTGTACAAATGAGTAATATTGGAAGCCAAATAACAGAAGCTTTAGCCGGTTTAGATCGTACCGAAGAATTAATGAATATGACTGCTGAAGATGACCTGCCTGGTCGCTCCATTGAATTAAAAACTATTAAAGGAGACATTACATTCAATAACGTATCCTTTGCTTATGAAGAAGAAAAAGAAGTACTTCACAATATTTCATTTACTGCTCAAAAAGGAAGTGTCACTGCTTTGGTAGGTAGTTCAGGATCTGGCAAATCCACAATTGCAAGCTTAGCAGCATCATTTTTAAATCCGTCAAGCGGAGAAGTTACTATTGATAGTACTGATTTAAGTAAAGTCATTCTAAGTTCGTACCGAAAAAACTTAGGTGTCGTTTTACAAGATGAATTTTTATTTGAAGGTAGTATTAGAGAAAATATCTTATTTGCTAAACCAAATGCAAATGAGGCTGAAATACAAGAAGCCATTAAAGCTGCTTATGTAAATGAATTTACGGATCGTTTTGAAGATGGCCTAGAAACTCTTATTGGTGAGCGTGGCGTAAAATTATCTGGTGGACAACGCCAACGTATTGCTATAGCTCGAGCTATTTTAGCAAATCCCAAAATTTTAATTTTAGATGAAGCCACTTCCAATTTAGATACCGAAAGCGAGGCTTTAATTCAAAAAAGTTTAGAAAACCTAATGGCTGGACGTACTACTTTAGTAATTGCTCATCGTTTAAGCACTATAAAAAAAGCTGATCAAATTTTAGTTATAGAACAAGGAAATATTGCCGAGCAAGGAAACCACGATGAACTTATTACTAAAAAGGGACGTTACTTTGATTTATACACCTACCAAGCTAAAATTTAAAATTCTGATTAAAATAATTTTCAGGAATCTATTCTTTGCTTTTCACATTTAAACTATAATGTTTTAGTAAATTCTTGGAATCGTTTAAAGAGAATATAAAACTCGTCCTTATCAATTTTATTAAGTGATATTACATCAAATACATAGATAAAATCTATTATTACACGATTAACGACCTACTAGATATAAAGACCGTACGAAAATGAGTTTTTAGCTTCTATCACACATTTACATAGTATAGATTTGAAAAAAAATAATAACTATCATATAGCTATGAAAAAAATGTGTATTAAAATATTTAAAGCATTACAATATCAATAATACTCCAAATGCTAAAAAATTAAATATACTATAAAGGCCTAATAGTATATTTAAATAAATATCAATTATACATCATAGCTATCTGTTAAAAACAAAACTATGAACTTAAATTTCACAACATTGGGGAGTCCAATGTGTTTTCGAAAATTCAAAAAACAGCTCTTACTTATTTCGCTTTTATTTGGATTTATTTTTACAAATGCTCAAACTATTGATTTTGATGCTAGATATCAAAACAATGGTAATTTATTTGAAAAAATTCAATTAGCATTGCAAGAAGCTCCTGCTGGAGCCACATTACTTTTTAAAAGTGACAATTATTTTATTGACAACGTATTACCTTTAAAAATTAACAAACCAGTTACTTTTCAAGGAAGAAATCCTGGAAACGATTTTAAAGGTCAAAGCAGAGGATCTTCAGGAATTAAAACGGTAATCAAAACCATTTCAAATATCACTATACAATCTGACAATGTAAAATTTAAAAACATTGAATTTACACGTGATAATCTTGGACAAAGTGTATTTGATATATTAATTGATGCTAGACATCCATCTTACAATACTGAGGAGCCTTACAATGTGCAACAAATACAATATACGGGTCTTGAATTCACAAATGTTAAATTAAACGGAACAGCTTACCCTTTTCATGCAGGAAACGGAATAGAAGCTGAATTTACTAATGTATCTATTGTTAATTATAGAAGAATTGGTTTTTGGACTGACCGAAAAGGGCGTATTAATAAATCAAAAAAAATAACATTTGACAAATGCTACTTTAAACCAGAAAGTATTGTTGAATTTGATGATAGAGCTATATCATTAGATGCAGGTAACACAGAATACCCAACGGTTTGGGACCTAGAAAATACTACGGTTAAAAATTGTTCATTCAATGATGCTGGTATTGCAGTTTCTAGATGTAAAAACATGTTAATTACAGGATCTACTTTTAATGATACTAAAGGGAAGGTAGATATGGCTCACATCGAAGAATTTTCAAGTAATATCAATATTACTAGAAATGTTTTTAATTGTAATGATGCTAGGTCTAAAGTAATTGTACTTGATCGTGAATTACAAATTGTTAGCGATATAACAATTAACAACAATACTATTACTGGTGCTTATGCATTTTTTATATCTGCCTACGCTCCTAATAATATTAAAGTAATTGGTAATGATTTTACAAATGCTTTTTCTGGGAACACAGTACAACAAAACCCAGATTCAATTGACTTCACTTTTTACGAAAATAGAGGCATTGAACCTATCCCTTTTGAAATTTTGTCAAACAACATTGAAATTTACAACAATAGAGGTTTAGGCGAAATAAAAAACAGAAACGTTAGGCTAGATTTACCAAAAACAGGTGCTGTTTACAGAATTGAAAACTACCGTCCAAATCAACAGACCATACGTCGAATTGATGTACCTCAACCTCAAATTGCTAATGGTATTTACGAAATAGTAAACATAGAAAACAACCAAAAGTTATTTCCTAATGGTGATCTTTTAGGTACAAGAAATGGATCTGGTGCTAATTTTCAATGGAGAATTACATCAAATACTCCTTATACGTATACTATTCAAAATGTGGGAACAAACAGATACCTAGAAACTGCTGTTGGTTATACTGAATTTAATATTTTTAATAATACTCCAGAAAATCTTTCTCCTTATACTATTTCTTATCCAGCTAATGAGGCTAACAAACCTTACTGGACATTTTTTAAAAGAAATGGAAATTTTAACATATTTGCTGGTGGAAACGAAAGACAATCTGCTCTAGGTACAGATGGTAGTAATGTAAAGTTATTATTTGGTAAGGTTGGCAATGCAGATGGTACACGAAGTGTTGCTAATTTAGGAAACAATGCTAAATGGGCTGTCCGAAGAGTAAGTGGAGGAAATACAGGAAATAATTCTAACAACAGAACTAGAACAATTTCTTTTGACAACAGAGATCTATTAATTTCAAATGGAAATAGTGCCCTTTCAGCAACATTTGGAGAAGTTTTACCTATTGAATTTACATATGCTACTGGTAGGTCTAACAACATTGTAGAAGATTTGAATTACGTTGCTGTTCAAATTAGACAGCTAAATGAAAATGGAGAAAAAGTAAATGATAGCGAGTTTCAAGCTATTCTTTTGGATGAAGATGACAACCAAGGTTCTTCTTCTTACAATTACACAATTCCTGATTCGTTTAGTGATGGAACTAAAATACCTGCAACAAATGTGCTTCCAAATGGACATCAATTACAATTATTGTTATTTATGTCTGTCAATGATGACAATGGATTTGCCAATGCCAATGATACTATTATTTTAAGCAATGCTAATACTACAACTCCAACTATTCCAACAGCTCCAACTCAAACACCAGAGCCTACAGTAACAACAGATAATGTATACTTTTTACAAAATCGTTTAACGGGTAAAAGAGTTGGTGTAATTGATAATAGTAATGGTGCCTTAATTGTCCAAACGCCTTCAAATACTTCAAACACAAAAAGTCAGTGGAAAAAAATTGATTTGGATAATGGTTACTTTTATTTAGAAAATGTTTCCTCTGGAAAAAACTTTATGCCTTTTAATGAGTTCTCTGGAAGTTGGTTAAAACAAGAGCCTAGTACTGCAGATGCTGCACAGTGGAAAATAGTTCCAACTAATCAAGGTTTTTTCTACTTACAAAACAAAAAAAGCAACATGTATATTAGACCTCGTAATCAAGATGATACTAGTGCTAGTACTGGTAACAATTATCAAATTTTGCAACGACCAACTTCGTTTAATGGTTTATGGACTCAATGGGCGTTAATCCCTGTAAATTCAGGTGCTAAAAATGTCATTGATGAGACAACTCTTTCTATAGTTGTATATCCAAACCCTGCTACTGAGTTCGTATCGGTACAATTAAATGATCTTTTTACGTATACGAATGCTAGTATTTCATTAATTGATATTAATGGAGCGGTTGTTTCTACTCAAAATTTCA
>CANMLG010000020.1 GCA_947498765.1 uncultured Aquimarina sp. | reverse complement strand
TATCCTTTGTTTTCATAATATAAAAGTTTTAAGGTTTTTATTATATAACTTAGGATACTGCTTTTACATTGTTGCTATGATAAAATAGGAACTAACCCCAAGATTACCTTGGCTGGATGTTTGGTACATGCCAGGCGCAAGTTCCATGATGCGTTGGATAGTGATAAAAACCGCGCAAAAATAGCTTTGGAGCTTTTTAGAAAAATGTATTTAGAAGAAAGAACCATCAAAGAAGAGATGCTAAACGATTATGATAAAAGAAAAGTACTTCGTGATCAAAAAGTCAAACCGTTATTGGAACACATCAAAACATGGATAGAAGCTGAACAGTTCAATGTATTGCCACAAAGTCCTATCGGAAAGGCAATGACTTATTTTGCAAATCAATATCCAAAGCTAGAAACCATCTTTAATGATGGACGTATTGAACTGGACAATAACCTAATCGAAAATGCGATCCGCCCCATGGCAATTGGTAGAAAGAATTATTTGTTCTGTGGATCACATAAAGCAGCACAAAATGCAGCAATGCTATATTCGTTCTTTGGAAGTTGCAAAATACAAAACATCAACCCTAGAGAATGGCTAGAAGATACCTTGCAAAGAATCTCTGATCATAGCATACTAAAACTTGAAGAACTATTACCTGGATATCAGTAAAAATCTAAAACGTAGTTGCTCGGACGGATACTTATAACCTAAAAAAATCAAAAATTAGTAAAATAAAAAAGACCGACTAAATACTTTTTAGACGGTCCCTTATAATATAATATTTTGGGTTTTAATATATCAAAAAAAGAATGTACTATTTTAATTTAATTGCGGACGAACTAATCAGATTAACTCCGTCAAAAATGTTAACAGTATATTTACCACTTTCAAATACTTCATTTTCTAAAGGTTCAATATAATCACAAACAGTCATAGCTTTTTTCTTATAACGGAATTTTGCCACTTTGCTAAAGTTAATTGACCTGTTGTTTTCTTCATTCATATAATAACGACCGCCAATTACTTTTTTAGATGGTGATACTACTTGAATATAAAAGCTTTTATCACCAGATTCGGCTACTGTATTTGCCTGTACATCAAAACAAACTTCAATTCCTGAAGCTTTTTTAGCTTTTGTTACAGTACTTACTTTATTAGATCCTTTGATTTTTACAGCTTTTGAATTTACACCAGAAATAAATAATTTCTGAGCCTTAGCAACTACTAACTCAAGATTTTTCTTTATTTCATTTACAGAATCATAAACGACTAACGTGTTCGATAATTCTGAAGAAATACTATCTTTTTCAATAGCTAATAAAGCATTCTTTTCTTTTAACTCTTTATTTTCAAGTTTTAAACGCTTTAATTTGGCTAATAAATTTCGTTTTACTCTTTGTAAATCATTTACTAATTCAGTGTTTGCTTTTAAATCTTCAACAGAATCTAATACAATTTTTAAACGTTCATTAATTTCTAAAATTTCATCTTGATGTATAGAGTCATTTAATTGTAAATCATCATATTCTTTTTGTAATGATTTTAATTCGGCTATCCGTACGGATTTTTCAGTTTCAAAAAATTGCTGATTTTCTTTTAATTGAGAATAGTTAGAGAAGGCAAAATACAACGCACCAATACTTAAAAGGATTAATGCTCCAATTATAATCTTTTGTACTTTAGATGATGAGCTAGAGGTCTCCGTCTTTTCCATATAAATTGTTTAGTTAAAATTTAGTTTATTAAACTCAATACAACTTACATTTGTTGTGTTGAATAGTCACTTTTTTTAACTTTTCGCTAACTCTTTAGCTCTTTTAAAAGCAGCATCTATTCCTTTTTTTATTTTTTGATCAAGAATATCACTTCTAAAACTGGTTAGAGCTGCATGAGTAGTCCCCCCTTTAGAGGTTACTTTATCAATCCATAATTGAGCATTGTCATCGGAGTTTTTAAATAGGGAGGCGGTACCTAAAAAAGTATGTAATACAATATCCTTTGCTTCAGTTTCCGAAAAACCAAAATCTATAGCTTGTTCCATCATGGCATTCATAAAATAAAAAACATATGCCGGGCCACTACCTGATAGTGCAGTTATAGCATCAATATCATCTTCATTTAAAACACGTATAGCTTTACCAGTGGCACTTAAAATATCATGAACTTGTTTAGTTTCTTCTATTGAAATGTGATCTGAAATCATGTAACCAGTAACCCCTTTTCCTACTTGGGCTGGTAAATTAGGCATTGCACGTACAATTTTAGATGTATTCAAGCCTTCTTCAATACTTTTTATTGTTACTCCTGCCATAATTGAAATAATGACTTGACTAGTAGAAACTAAATCAATTATACTTTTAAATACGCTTGATGCCGCTTGTGGTTTTATTGCTAGTAAAATAATGTCCGTATCAATTAAACATTCTTTTTCATTAGTATAAATGGCAAAAGGAGTATTTTTTTTTAATTCTCTAATTTTTTGTTCATCCTTTTCAAGTATAGCAATGTTTGCATTAGTGAAATTTTTATGGATAGAAAGGGCATAGGTTAATCCCATATTGCCACCTCCAATAACAGTTATGTTCATGGTGTATTAATGTATTTATTACTGTCTTCTATCTGGTTGACGTCGTTTATCCCATTTGATATCACTTAGTACCGAGGAAGAAATTCCGATAAAGAAATTCCATGAGGTAATAGTACTAAATGGCACCCAGTTAAAACTCATTCGCCAGCTTTCTAAATCTCGTTGAAAACGTAAATTTGTAAATGTAAATCCTTTATTTACTATATCATAACCAGATGAAGCGCCAACTTTCCAACGAGGTGCTAATTCAATATCACCTGAAAAAGACAGGGAGTGTGATGAAATTTGATCTTGACGTGCCGTATTTAAATAATTGACCGAATAATTAAGCCGGAGTGACCAAGGCATTTTATAATTGTAAAAATCTACATTTGTCTTTTCAGCCTTTTCTTCTTCAGATTCTTCCTCAAAAAGGCTACCGTCTCTAAAATCGGTATGTGTTCCAAACAGATCATCGGGTCGACCACCATTTCTAAAGGTTTCATCGTCAACATCAGTTTGTTTGGGTTCTTTTTCTTTTTTCTTTTTAAAGTCATTACTCGAAAAAGAATAACCAAAATTTAAATTCGCATTAGTAAGTCTTAATAGACTACCTCCATTATTAATATTTAAACGATTAATAGGTCTATTATTATTATCTAAAGCATAAGGATTTAATGTACCACCAAAATTTAAAGTTAATTTTTTTACAACAGGAATACTACCTCTTACGCTAATAGGGCGAAGTTTGAATTCTTCAGCTTTAAAATCATAACCACTACTAAAGTTTAGCGAATTCAGTATTTTAATCTTTTTGGCTTCAATTTTAGTGGTATCTCTATCTTTAACCTTAGCTTCTAATACATTATTAATAGAAAAACTCATAGTACTAGATTCTCTATTACCAGGAGCTCCAAAAAAGCCACCTGCAAATCTGGAAAAAGAAACTACTTCACGTTCTCTTTCTAAAGTTGGGTCTGCTGGAACCACATATTCTTCAAAAAATTCATCAAAAGAAGGGGTGTAGCTATAACTTATATTAGGACGAATAACATGTCTAATAGCTTTTATTTTAGCATCTTTTTTAAATTCTTTAGTACCATATATAGTAGTTCCTAGACTTGTACTGAAGTTATAGGTTCTAAAGCTATCAAAACCATTAATGGTGTCATTTAATACGCCAGTTCGTTCATCACTTTCAGGATTATCGGGTTGATAACTTTGTCTTATGGTTTCAAATACCCAACTTTCTTGAAAATTGGTACTTGCTGAAGCACTAAAGTGTTTTAATATTTTAAAATTTGTACTTATAGGTATACTATGTCTTACACCTACATCAGCATCACGAAACATTTCAGAAGATAAAAAATTATCATCATTAGTATTTATCCTGCTTTCTGCCCTTGAGGTTAATTGTAGATTTATGTTTTGAACAATTCCTTTTTTTGCACCTACTTTAGGGGCTAATGGATATATACGAGCCACAGTAACGTTTAATGGAGTGTTAATGTTTATTCTTTGATTACGGGTATTTTGACTAATACGTAATGCTGTATCAAAATTAACTTGTGGGTTAGTAGGGATGGTACGTGAGTATGAGATGCTTGAACTCAATTCATTATTTAAACGTGAGCCTACATTGGTAAGGTTTCTAGATTGTTGAAAAAATTGGCTACTACCAAAATTAACACTGGCAGAAAAACGCGAATTAGGACTTGCCTTTTGGCTTTGGCTATGTGACCAACGGATATTGTAATTGGTAGCTTTTGAAAAATCAGAAAAGCCCCGTTCACTAGTGATATTATTTTCAAATCGAACACTTACATTACCTGTAAATTTATAGCGTTTTGCATAATCAGAATCAGCTCGGATGGCAAAACTATTGTTGGTAGAGTAGTCTCCAACAAGCGTTAAATTCAAATAATCACTTATAGCAAAATAATAACCTCCATTTTGTAATGTAAAGCCACGATCATTACTATCATTAAAACTAGGTATAATAAAGCCAGAAACAGCTTCTTCTTTCATTGGGAAATAGCCAAAAGGAAGACCCAATGGAGTAGGGACATCGGCAATATACATGTTCACTAGTCCTGATACGATTTTCTTTTTAGGAACAAATTTTATACGTCGAGCGTAGAAATAATATTCGGGATCTTCAAGGTTTGTTGAAGTAGTAAAACGTACATTTTTCATATAAACTACCGAATCATTTTCTCGTTTTGAAACTTCGTTTATAATATTAAAACCACCCTGACTAGTTTTTGAATTGTAAATGAGTGCTTTTTTAGTGTCAAAATTAAAACGAATAGTATCAGGCTCTACTACATTTTGACCTTGAGTAAAAATAGGTGTTTGAGTATATACATCAGAAGTATCAATAATACCTTGCGCATAGACTTCTTTTTTACTTTGATGAATAACAATACTTCCCGATTCAATATCCATATCGGTATATTTTATTTTAGCATCATCGTATAAATACATTTTATTATTTTTACGATTTAAACGCATGTAGTTTTTTGCACTATAAACTACATTTCCTTGTAAAAAAGATTTCTTTTTTAAACTATCATTTAAAGTTGAATCTTGTTCTGTAAGGTTGAGTTCTATTGGTTTTTTTAATGAATCAGAGACTTCTTTTTTTATTTCTTTTTCATTTTTAGTAAATAAAGGAGTTTGTGCAAAAGTAGTAAAGGAACTACACCACAAAAGGATTAAAAAAAATATATGGCGCAATGTTGTTTGCAAATCTTATAAACTTATTTTTGTAGTCTAAAAATAACCTGTTAGTTCAGCGAGCTAAATTACATTTATTTTTCAGCTTGGTATTGTTATTGTATTAAAAAAGTGATTTCCTTTTTTATTTTATTTTTGACTTAATTGTAATCAATGAACGCAAAATTGATAAATGTGTTACGAAAAAATAAAATATATAATGAAGCTTTTAGTAAATTTAGATTATCTATGATTAAAATATATTATTTATTTATGACTTTACTAGTAGGAGCATTAGCGTTTGTTTTTACAAGTGCTACTCCTTTTAGTAAAAAAGTAAGTCTTGTTAAGAATAAGCCTTTTGTTGTTGTTTTAGATGCCGGTCATGGAGGTCATGACTCTGGAAATAGAGGAAATGGTTATTTTGAGAAAGATATTGCATTAGAAATTATTTTAAAAACAGGTGCAATTTTAGAAAAAGATCCATCAATAAAAGTAATATATACCAGAAAGACTGATAAGTTTGTTGATTTGTTTGTGCGTGGTGATATAGCTAATAAAGCTAAAGCAGATTTATTCGTTTCAATTCATTGTAATGCCCATAATAGTAATGCTTATGGTACAGAAACTTTTGTTTTAGGACTACATGCTAATGAGAGAAACTTTAAAATAGCAAAAAAGGAAAATTCAGTTATTCTACTTGAGGATGATTATCAAAAAAATTATGATGGATTTGATCCCAATTCCCCAGAGTCTGTGATTGGATTAACTCTTATGCAAGAAGAATATTTGGATCAAAGCTTAGTATTGGCAGGAGAAATTCAAAATAGTTTTACCAAAAAATTAAAAAGGAATAATAGAGGTGTTAAGCAAGCCGGTTTTATAGTATTGCACAGAACTTTTATGCCAAGTGTTTTAGTAGAAGTAGGCTTTTTAACGAATAAAAATGAAGGTAAATATTTAAATTCTAAAAAAGGTAAGCTTGAAATGGCTAATTCCATATCAAAAGCTATTAAAAATTATCAAAAAACAGTAGTTGACTCCTATAGTTTAAATACTTTGGAAGACAAAAAGAGTAAGGTTGATTCTCAAGAAAAGACAATAGATACTACTGAAAAAGTTACAAAAACAATAAAAGAAGATATCCCTAAAACTAATGGACAGATTGAATCCATTAAAGATAGTGTAGTTAAAAAGAATGATTCAATTATTGAATACCGGGTTCAATTAGCCGCAGGTTCAAGTAAAATTGAAACTACACCAACTAATTTTAAAGGTTTGACTGAGGTGTATTATAAAGAAAATGATGGTGTTTTTAAATATTATTACGGTGCTAAAAATAGTTATGCAGAAATAAAAAAAGTGAAACAATTAGCTGTAGAAAAAGGTTTTTCATCTTGTTTTATAGTAGCCTTCAAAAACAAAAAGAAAATTTCATTATCTGAAGCTATTGATTTTTAGAATTTTATTTTTTGTCATGATTAATTTATTAAGTAAACTACTTTATATTCATTCTTTTAGGTAGATAGTTTAAAAAGAAAAACAATTTGATAAGTTTGTAAAATAAATTGGACTGATTAAAAATTAAAAAGGACTAGTGCATACTTAGGCTCTAAGTCCCATTTAATTTAGTAAATTTGAATTCATAAAATAAAAATCAATTTTGAAGATTACAAAAGAAGTCAAAGCATCAATATTAGTACTTTCAGCTATTGCTTTATTAATTTTTGGATATAGTTTTTTAAGCGGAAAAAACTTACTAAGAACCGACCGGATTTTTTATGCTATGTATGATAATGTTGAAGGTCTATCTACATCTTCACCCGTTACCATAAATGGTTTTAAAGTAGGAAAAATACTTAAAATTGAGTTTGCAGATGCAAAAGGTAAATTGAAAGTTACTTTTAGTGTAGCTAATAAGTTTGAGTTTGGAAAAAATAGTGAAGCAAAAATTTATAGTATGGGTTTTGTTGAAGGCAATGGGTTAGCTATAATTCCTGAAAAAAATCCTACTGTGTATGCTAAAAGTAAAGATTTTTTAAAGTCTAATAAAGAATTGGGTATGATTGATTCGCTAACTAGTCAATTATCACCATTACAGTCTAAGATTGAAACGGTGCTAACAAAGACAGATATTTTAATAGGATCTCTAAATAGAGTTTTAAACGAAGAAAATACTACGGTTATTAGCAAGTCGTTAAAAGATTTATCTTCTTCATTAAAATCGTTAAAATATACTACTGGTACAGCTCAAACATTAATATCTGATAATCAGCTTAAATTGTCAGAAACAATTACTAACTTTAATGAAGCTTCTGCTGGGATAAAATCTTTATCAACTAAATTATCTAAAGCCCCTGTAGATGATTTAATTACTAAACTTGATGCTTCAGTAAATACATTTTCAGATATAGCAACTAGCTTAAAATCAGGAAAGGGAACTGCTGGTAAGTTTTTAAATGATGATGATGTTTATAATAATTTAGATAGAGCTACACGTCAATTAGAAATGCTGTTACAAGACATGAAATTGAACCCTAAACGTTATGTTCATTTTTCTGTTTTTGGTAAAAAGAACAAAGATTACAATAAGCCTAATGATTCATTACAATAAAAATAATGTTTATGCAATATATACCTAATATACTTTTTTTGTTGCTTTTAGTAGGTGGAGTTAGCTACTTTACATTGAATATTCGCAAGCTAATCCGGAACATAAATTTAGGTTTAGATGTGAATCGAACAGACCAAAAGAATGTTCGTTTTAAAAATATGGCTAAAATAGCTTTAGGCCAAACCAAAATGGTTCGAAGACCTATAGCTGGTTTTTTACATATTATAGTATACATTGGTTTTCTAATTATTAATGTTGAAGTACTGGAAATCATTATTGATGGACTTTTGGGGACACATCGTGTTTTTGCCCCTCTAGGAAAGGTATATGATGTACTTATAGGAAGTTTTGAAATTTTAGCCTTATTGGTATTAATAGCTATTATGGCTTTTTGGATTCGAAGAAATATAATTAAAATTAAACGTTTCTTAAGTGCTGAAATGACAGGTTGGCCAAAATCAGATGGAAATAATATATTATATTTTGAAGTAGTGTTAATGTTGTTATTTTTAACAATGAATGCTGCAGATTATAAACTTCAATTGTTGGAGGCTACTCATTATGTAAAAGCTGGAGCTTTTCCTGTAAGTAGTTGGATGATTATGCCTCTTATAGATAGTTTATCTGAAGGTACTCTGATTATTATTGAGCGTAGTGCTTGGTGGTTGCATATTGCTGGAATATTGGTATTTTTAAATTACTTATACTTTTCAAAACATTTACATATATTGCTAGCATTTCCAAATACATATTTTGCTAAGCTTACTCCTAATGGCCAGTTTACTAATTCCGAAGCCGTTACAAAAGAAGTGAAATTGATGATGGATCCAGATGCAGATCCTTTTGCTGCACCTGACCCAACGTCTGAAACTGAAGAAGTAGCTAAATTTGGAGCCTCAGATGTTATGGATTTAAACTGGGTACAGTTAATGAATGCTTATACATGTACTGAATGTGGTCGTTGTACGAGTGAATGTCCGGCTAATTTAACTGGAAAAAAACTATCTCCTCGTAAAATTATGATGGATACTAGAGATAGGTTAGAAGAAGTAGGAAAAAATATTGATGCTAATAAAGGAGAATTTAAAGATGATGGCAAGCAGTTATTAGGAGATTATATAACTACCGAAGAATTATGGGCTTGTACAACATGTAATGCTTGTGTAGAAGCATGTCCAGTTAGTATTGATCCATTATCGATAATAAATGAAATGCGTAGGTATCTTGTAATGGAACAAAGTGCAGCACCCACTGAACTTAATAACATGATGTCTAACATAGAAAATAATGGCGCTCCATGGCCTTATAACCAAATGGATCGTTTAAATTGGGTAAAAGAATAATCTCTTAACTAACATCTACTATTATGAGCGAAGAATTGAAAGTGCCAATTATGGCGGATTGTTTTGCTGAAGAGAAACAACCTGAAATATTATTTTGGGTAGGATCGGCAGGAAGTTTTGATGATCGAGCAAAAAAGATAACAAGAGCATTTGTTAAAATTTTAAATAAAGCTAATGTGGACTTTGCTGTTTTAGGAACAGAAGAAAGTTGCACAGGTGATGTTGCAAAGCGTGCTGGAAACGAATTTTTATTTCAAATGCAGGCAATTACTAATATAGAAGTATTGAATGCCTATGAGGTAAAGCGAATAGTTACTTGTGATCCTCATTCGTTTAATTGTCTAAAAAATGAATATCCAGGTTTGGGAGGTAGTTATGAGGTTTTGCATCATACTCAATTTATAAATGAACTTATAAAGTCTGGAAGATTAAAAATTGAAGGAGAAACCTATAAAGGAAAGCGAATTACATTTCATGATCCATGCTATTTAGGTAGATCTAATAATGAATATAATGCCCCAAGGGATGTATTGGTTAGTACTAAAGCTAACATAGTAGAAATGAAGCGTAATAAACAGTCTGCATTATGCTGTGGTGCTGGTGGAGCTCAAATGTTTAAAGAGCCCGAAAAAGGAGCTATGGACATAAATGTTTTAAGAACAGAAGATGCCTTAGACACTAATCCTAATATTATTGCTACTGGTTGTCCATATTGTAATACAATGTTAACCGATGGTATTAAAAATAAAGAAAAAGAAGCAGATATAAAAGTATTGGATATTGCTGAATTAATAGCAACTACATAAGTTTTTGTATCTCTTTTAATAAATAATTTTACAGTATAATAAACCTTTTTTAATTCTTTGCTAGCTTACAGATTTTGTTTAATCAATAGAAATTTTATAGAAAAGAATAATCAATTATGCTACTTTTATTGAGCAAATTTTAATTATGAGTAAAGAAATTTTCCTTTTAAATATTTCGGGACAAGATAAACCGGGATTAACTTCTGCTTTAACGGATGTTTTAGCTCAATACAGTGCAAAGGTATTGGATATAGGACAAGCCAACATACATGATACACTATCTTTAGGTATTTTGTTTGAAATTGAATCTGGAAAAAAATCAGCAGCAGTTTTAAAGGACCTACTTTTTAGGGCCTATGAACTAGGAATTAGTGCAAAATTTAAGCCAGTAACTTCTGAAGGTTATGAAAATTGGGTAGGTTTACAGGGTAAAGACAGATATATTGTTACACTTTTAGGAGAAAAACTTTCTGCTGAACAAATATCAGCAGTTACAAAAGTAGTATCTGACAAAAAATTGAATATAGACTCAATTAAACGATTAACAGGGAGATTATCTTTAGTAAAAGAAGAAGAGTATCCAAGATCATCAATACAATTGTCTATAAGAGGTAGAATTGAAGATAAAACAGAGTTTACGGAAAAATTCATGCAAATCTCCCGAGATTTAGATGTGGATATTGCTTTCCAAGAAGATAATATTTATCGAAGAAATAGACGCTTGGTTTGTTTTGATATGGATTCAACATTAATTCAAACCGAAGTTATTGATGAGTTAGCAGAATTAGCAGGAGTAGGAGCTAAAGTAAAAGCTATTACAGAGTCTGCTATGCAAGGAGAAATAGACTTTAATGAAAGTTTTAAAAGACGGATGTCTCTATTAAAAGGACTTAGTGAGGAGGTGTTGCAAAATGTAGCCGTTAATTTACCAATAACTAAAGGAGCTAGAAGATTAATTGATACTTTGAAAAGTTACGGATATAAAACAGCTATTTTGTCTGGTGGTTTTACCTATTTCGGACACTATTTACAAAAAGAATTAGGAATTGATTATGTACATGCTAATCAATTAGAAATTAAAGATGGTGCTTTAACAGGTGGTTATATTGGAGAAATAGTTGATGGTAATAAAAAAGCTGAATTCTTGAAGGAAATAGCTAAAAAAGAAGGTATTTCTATTGATCAAACTATTGCAGTAGGTGATGGTGCCAATGATTTGCCTATGTTAAATTTAGCTGGTTTAGGAATTGCATTTCATGCCAAACCTAAAGTAAAAGACAATGCACAGAGTTCTATATCAAGTATTGGTTTAGATGGTGTACTTTATTTATTAGGTTATCATGATAGGCATATTGATTTAGTTGATTCCGAATTGTCTAATAATACGATGACATTATAATTTAGATAAGTATTGTTAAGTGTATTGAGTAGTTTGTTATTAGAATTTGCTTTTTTAAGTTTTATTATTTTCTATATAATTTGTTTGTAGAATCAATTTAATTAAAACCTTATGAGCAGAGTAATAAAAGTGCCTACAATGGCACAATATATAGCCGATAAAAAGCAACCTGAAGTATTATTATGGGTTGGCTGTGCAGGTAGTTTTGATGATCGAGCAAAAAAAATTACTAAAGCTTTTGTAAAATTACTTCACAATGCAAGAGTTGATTTTGCAGTTTTGGGAACCGAAGAAGGTTGTACTGGTGATCCAGCTAAAAGAGTTGGAAATGAATTTTTATTTCAAATGCAAGCAATGGCTAATATTGAATTAATGAATGCTTATGATATAAAAAAAGTAGTCACAGCTTGTCCACATTGTTTTAATACTCTTAAAAATGAATACCCTCAGTTAGGAGGAAACTATGAGGTAGTACATCATACCCAGTTTTTAAAATCTTTACTAGATGATGGTCGTTTAAAAGTAGAAGGAGGTAAATTTAAAGGAAAACGTATAACTTATCATGATCCGTGTTATCTAGGCCGTGCAAATAATATATATGAAGCTCCCAGAGAATTACTAAAAAAGCTTGAAGTTGCTCTTATTGAAATGAAAAAAAATAAGCGCAATGGTTTATGTTGTGGAGCAGGAGGGTCGCAAATGTTTAAAGAGTCTGAGAAAGGGGATAAGGATATAAATATTTTACGAACGGAACAAGCTTTAGAAAGAAAACCAGCTATAATTACTACAGGATGTCCATTTTGTAATACAATGATGGCAGATGGTGTTAAAAATGAAGAAAAAGAAACGCTTGTAAAAGTAATGGATATAGCAGAAATGATTGTTAATGCTCAAGATTTGTAAAATATACCAAATCATTACTTTATAAATTTATCATTTTTGATAATAAAATTACATCATTTGACAATTAAGTATAAGATTATTGATAAAATATTACATTACACCTTGTAGTTTTTATTGAATATTTTATCGATTAAGTTGTTGTTTAGTCTTAAATAATTAGTCTTTTTTACAAGAAACAGCCTACAATTAGTTCTTTTTGAAATAGTAAATAATTATGATTTTAATACTTTTAATATATAATTATTATGTTTAATTGTTAATTTTTTGATCTTTTTTCTGTTATTTTAATTAAACAAAACCGACTTAGTTAATAATAACAAATACTACACAGATGTCATTAACACAGCACTTAAAAGATTATGCTGATAAAAGTTCCCTAAAAATTCCAAAAGATAAATTGGAATTAATGCTAGAGGCTATAAAGGAACTAGAAGAAAGTCAATTAGCAGAAACTTCCCTTAATAAAGGAAAACATATACCTGATATCATTTTGCCAAATGCAACAGAAAAACAAATTTCTATAAATGAAATTTTAAAAAATGGTAAAAAAGTAATCATAGCATTTTATAGAGGAGGTTGGTGTCCATATTGCAATTTAGAATTAAAAGCTTTACAAGATGTTTTATCTAAAATTGAAGCTAAAAATGCAGTTTTAGTAGCCATAACTCCTGAAATTCCAGATAATTCATTAAGTACTATAGAAAAAAATAAGCTTACATTTGAAGTGTTAACTGATAAGAATAATGAATTAGCTAAAAAATTCAATTTAGTTTATCAGATTCCTAAAGAGTTGAATGATATTTATTTAAGTTTTGGTATTGATCTTGAAAAAAGTCAGAATAATACACAAAGAGAATTACCAATTGCGGCAACATATGTTATTGATACTTCAGGAAAAATAATATACGATTTTGTAAAAGCCGATTATAAAAAAAGAGCAGACCCCAAAGATATATTAAAAGTTTTGAGTTAAAAACGAGTGTGTTCTTGATTAAGAAAGAGGAGTGATTTGTTATTCAATTAGATATAATAATTAATATTTCAGTTTAAAATATTTTATACTTGTGAAGAGAAGAAAATAAAATTTATAACTAGTATTTGTTTTTAACTTTAAGACATCAAAAAGATAAGACTATGTAAAAAATAATTATAAAACTATTAGCTTTCAATAAAATCTTTATATTCATAAAAGAATAATTCTAGCTTATTCATATTTTCATATAGAAATTCAAATACTTCAGGCCAAGTTTTTTTATTGTGTATAGATACGTTATCAAGTTGAATATAGGCTCTGCTTATAAGTTTACCATAATTAATTTCATAGGTTGGATCAAGTATAATATTTGGAATAAAATCTGTTTTAAGAATTTGTTCTAGGCTCCAAATTTTTTCATAATAATATTCTTTAATAAGTTCATCATCGGTATCAATATCTAATGATACTTGGGCAATTTTAGTAGTAAATGTAAACTTCAACGAAAGTTCTTTAATTTTCGTGTTATACAATAACCATTTACGAGGATATTCTTGCCCAAAATTTGTCCAAAACTCCTGTCGTATGCGTTTGGCTTCTTCTTTACTAAACATTTTAAATAAAATAAGCTAAGGTGATTGCAGAAATAATAGCCGCTAATTTGGCTAAATTAAAACGATGCCCCTCACTGCTTTCAAAAAGAATTGTTGTTGATATATGTAAAAATATCCCAACAACAACAGCGGTAATTTCTGTGTAATAAGAAGTAATAATGCTAAAATTTCCAGAAACAAAACTTCCTAAAGGAGTTGCTAAAGCAAATAATAGCATAAAAATTAAGGCATACATTTTTGATAGCGATGATCGCATTAAAAATGTGGCTAAAATAATAGCCACAGGTATTTTATGTATAATAATACCTGCAAGCAATCCGTGTGTTTTATGTATGGGGAAACCTTCTAAAAACGCATGAATTGATAAACTTAAAAATAATAACCATGGAAATTCTTTTTGATCAGCATGTGCATGAACATGACCGTGTTCGGCTCCTTTTGAAAAATATTCTAAAAATATTTGAAATAAAATACCAAATAAAACAAAGAGACCGATGTATTTTGAGTTTTTAAGATCAGTATGTCCAAAAATTTCAGGAATTAAATTAAATATTGTTATCGCCAATAAAAAACCACCACTAAATGATAGAAGTATTTTAATATTTTTTTGATTTTTAGGTTTTAAAAAGTAAACAATAATAAAACCTACTAAAACGGCTACAATAGGTAAAAGGTAATTCATCATTACTGAAAAATCATTATTAATCTGGGTGAACTATTTCTGTTAAACTTTGTTAGATTATAATCTCCATATATTTCTAATAAAGTTAATCCTGCAGCTTTAAAATAAGCTTTAAATTGATTAAGATCAATAGCTTTAACACGTTCAAAAAAAGTAAAAGTATCACCTTGATCAATAAACTTTATTTCTTTTGTAATAAAATCATCTTCAACAAACCGATTTATATTATAAGTAATACCTTCTATTACTTTAGATTCAGAAGGAACTAAATTGTCAATTACGTAATCGACATTCATAAAATCAATTACTCCAATACCATTTTGCTTTAAATTAGCCTTGATTGCTTTAATAGTGTTTAAATTATCTTCTTCTTTTTCAAAATAACCAAAACTGGTAAAAAGATTAACTATAACATTAAATTGTTGATGATAAACGTGAGTCATATCATGAACAGCAAAGTGTAAGCGTTCATTTTCAAACTCTTTAGCAAATGCAATACTATTTTGTGAAAGGTCTACTCCAGTAACCTGATATCCTAAACTGTTTAAATAACGACTATGGCGACCTTTACCGCAGGCTAAATCCATTATGGTTTCTTCCTTTTGCAAGCTCAAATGTTGCGTTAAGTTGTCCATGAACTTTTTTGCTTCGGAATCGTCTCTGTTTTTGTATAATGAATGATAGTAAGGAGTATTAAACCACTCCGCATACCACTTTGTTGTTTCTTTTGACATAGGGGCACAAAATTAATGTATTTTTGCAATAGTTAATATGGTTTAAGTCTTTTATTCTTACAATAAATTACAATGATTATAAATTTATAATTGAATATGGATTTAACATGAATAACACAGATATTAATTTTTTTAAGTTTTTTATAGCGTGAATACATCGTTTAAAATGGTTGCCAAAACTTTTTATGGTTTTGAAGAAATACTGGCAAATGAGCTTCGAGGTTTAGGTGCAGAAAAAGTGATACAAGGGAACCGAATGGTAAGTTTTTATGGAGATACAGGTTTTATGTATAAAGCAAATTTATGTTTACGTTCGGCCTTAAAAATTTTAAAACCTATTGCAGAAAAACAAGTAAAAGATAATGATGCTTTATATAATTTTGTTAAAAGTATTAACTGGGAAGATTATATGTTTAAGGATGATACCTTTGCAGTATATGCAACTACGGTAAATTCTACTACTTTTAATCATTCAAAATATGTAGCATTAAAGTCAAAAGATGCTATTGTAGATCAATTTAGAGATAAATATAACGAAAGACCCAGTGTGGATACTGAGCATCCTGATTTAATGGTTTCCATACATATTTCGGAAGATATATGTACTATTTCTTTAGATAGTTCAGGAGCTTCATTACACCACAGAGGCTACAGAACGGCAACAAATATAGCACCAATTAATGAGGTGTTGGCCGCAGGTTTATTAATGCTATCAGGTTGGAAAGGACAATCAGATTTCCTTGATCCAATGTGTGGTAGTGGAACTATGTTAATCGAAGCAGCTATGATTGCTTGTAATATTCCTCCCAATTTAAATAGGAAGGAATTTGCTTTTGAGAAGTGGTTAGATTGGGACATGGATCTTTTTGAAAAAATAGAAGAATCAGTTTTGAAAAAAATACGAGATTGTGCTATTAAAATTTCGGGCTATGATAAGGCACCTTCAGCCATTAGAAAAGCTCAAGATAATATTGAAAATGCTAATATGAGTGATTTTATAAGTATTGAGCAAGCCGATTTTTTTGAATCAACTAAGAAAATTGCTCCAGAAAAATTATTACATATGGTATTTAACCCTCCTTATGGAGAACGTTTACCTATTGAAATGGAAACGTTTTATGGACAAATAGGGGATACTCTTAAAAAAGAATACCCTGGTACTGAAGCCTGGTTTATAACCTCTGATTTACAAGCATTAAAATATGTTGGTCTCAGACCTTCAAGAAAAATTAAAGTGTTTAACGCTAAGTTAGAAGCCAGATTAGTAAATTATAAAATGTATGCAGGTAGTAAACGAACTAAATTTCAAAAAGAATAGTTCGCTTTTGTAAAAAATTGCCGAAATGAATATTTCACTCTGATGAATTAAAGGAAAGTTAATAGATACGCAAATAAATTCATGTGTTATTAAAAATACAGTAAGTCTTCACTTCGTTATATGAATTTTTATTATATATTTAAACGTTTTTTTTATTAACATAAATTTTTATATATATGATTACAGGAATTGTTTTAGCATTTGTATCTGCATTATTATTGGGTTTGTACGCATTGCCCTCAAAATATGCTAAAAACTATGCTTGGGAAAATACTTGGGGTGGTTTTTTCTTTTTTGCAAATATTATAATTCCTTTAATTACAACATTACTTTTAGTAGATCACCTTCCTGAAATATACAGTCATGTTCCTACTTGGATATTTTTTGCCATGTTTGGGATGAGTTTTTGCTGGGGAATTGGAAATATGATGTGGGGTTTTAGCATATCATCTATTGGTATGTCTTTAGCTTTTAGTATTTTTTTGGGAGTAATTACTTCAATTGATACCATTATGCCATTGATATTAGTCCCCGAAGGACAAGAAAGTGTTATCGGAACCGATGTTGGTAATATAATGTTAACTGGTATTTTTATAATTGTATTTGGAATTGCTTTAAATGGTTACGCCGGTATTTTAAGAGATAAAGGTAAAAATTTGGTTGGGGTAGAAAAAAACTCTAAAGTAATGAAGCAAGGTATTTTACTGTGTGTATTTGGAGCAATTTGTGCCGCAGGTTTTAATCTTTCTTATCACGTAGGAAGCAGTATTGGAAAAATTGGTGAAATAGCTCAAGTACAATATGGGAATGAGCCTTGGATTGCTCGTTTAGCTGTTTTGGCTCCAATTTTTATGGGTGGAGCACTTTCTACAATGTTATTTTTTGGATATCAATTAACTACAAAAAAGACTTGGAAAAATTATACAGGAAAAGGGACTTTAATCGGTTTAGGATTAATTTTGGTTATGGCAATTTTTCATGATTCGGCACTATTAATTTACGGATTAGCGGCTTATCATTTAGGAGAATTAGGGACTTCAGTTGGATTTGCTATTTTAGAAACAGGTGCAATATTAGTTGCTAATGTTAATGGAATTCTTACAAAAGAATGGAAAGGAGCATCAAAAAAGAGTTTAGTTACTTTAGTTATTAGTCTTTCAATATTAATATTAGGAGTATTTATTGTAGCAAAAGGTAATTATATAAACATAGAGAAGGATAAAACTAGTGAAGTATCCTTATTAATTAAAGAGTAATTTTTGACCTAAAGCTTATATTATAAATAATCTAGATTTTTTAAATCTGGATTATTTATAATTAATAAATTTTATAAAAAAGCTAGGCTTATTGTTTTAAAATTTGATATTAAGCTGATACAATAATTTACTTGCTAAGAGGGCTTATTATTTGAACATTTTGAAAAGCTATAGCCCCTTTTATAATGGATGCTATTGTTTCTTTTAAAGAATTAATAATTTGAATTTTCAATTCACTTTTATGATATATTAGACTTACCTCTCTTGCTGGGCTAGGATCTTCAAAAGAACGAAGATTTTTTTTGTCTATTTCTTTAATATCTAAACTATTTAAATATGGAAGTAGTGTCATTCCTAATCCTTCATTAGCAAGCTTTATCATTGTCTCAAAACTTCCGCTGGCTAATTTAAAGCGTTCTTCGTCATAGGTTTTTTGTGTTTTACAAATGTTTAAAACACTATCTCTAAAGCAATGACCATCTTCTAAAAGTAACATTTCATTAATATCAAGGTCAGCTGGTGAAAGTTTTTCATGATTAGTCAGTTTATTATTAGCAGGAACATACCCAATAAAAGGCTCATAGTATAGAACACGTTCTTTAATACTGTCATTATTTAATGGAGTAGCTGCAATAGCGGCATCTAGATGTCCTTCCAAAATATCTTGAATAATACTTTCAGTTGGTAATTCGACAATTTTAAGTTTTACTTTAGGAAATTTTTTGATGTATGTATTTAAAAACATGGGTAATAATGTAGGCATAATAGTAGGTATAATGCCTAATGTAAATTCTCCACCAATAAATCCCTTTTGCTGGTCAACAACATCTTGCATCCGGTTACTCTCGTTAACAATATTTCGAGCTTGGACTACTAATTTTTTTCCTACTTCTGTAAGTTGTATTGGTTTTTTAGAACGATCAAAAATTTGAATATCTAGCTCATCTTCAAGTTTTTGTATTTGCATACTCAATGTAGGCTGTGTTACAAACACATTTTTTGCTGCTTTGGTGAAATTTTGATATTCAGCAACAGCTAATACATATTTTAATTGTGTTATAGTCATATGATGTTCTTGTAGGATAAATCTATGAATTTTTCTTTTACAAATTAAGTACTATTTAATTTTTTCTTACAAATTTGAAAGTATTGAATTAATATAAATTGTATCTTTTATTAAATTATTAAGTTTTGAAAATAGGTGCGTTAAGGTTTTTAATTTATAACTTATTCTTTACTTTTTTTGCGAATGCTCAAATGGGATATCGCTTTATTGATCCTGAACTTCATAAAAATAAAGTTAAATTTCAGTTAATAAGTAATATGATTGTCATTCCTGTGGAATTAAACGGTACTGAACTTACTTTTATATTAGATACAGGAGCTAGTTCAACGTTACTTTTTAACACAACCAATATAGATTCATTGAGTCTAAAAAATATTAATAAGCGACAAATTAAAGGACTTGGATCTTTAAGACCCGTTGAAACAATTCATTCTCAAAATAATGTATTTAAAATAGGAGGGCTTATAAACCCTAATCAATCACTGGAATTGATTTTAGATAAAGATATCAATTTTTCAGGGCGTTTAGGCATTCCAATACATGGTATTATTGGATGTGATTTATTTACAAATTTTATTGTAAATATAAACTATAGTAAAAAGTATATAAAATTTTATAAACCAGAAGCTTTCAAATTAAATAAGGTGAAGAGCTATGAAAAAATTACGTTACAAATTTTTAAAAAGCGATTATATATAAACAGTAGCATTGTTTTGAATAAAAAATCAATTCCAGTAAAAATGTTATTGGACACAGGTGCTGGGGATACTGTATGGTTACTTAAGGATTCGAATAAAGGTATTAATATTCCAGATAAAAATTTTGACGATTATATGGGTAGAGGTATAGGAGGAGATATTTTTGGAAAACGTAGTAGGTTAGATAATTTATCTTTTGGAAAATTTGAATTTCGTAATACGACAGTATCATTTCCTGATTCAACAACTGTAGCTATAGTTAAAAGTTATAATGGAAGAAACGGAAGCATTTGTGCTAATTTATTGAAACGATTTAATTTAATAGTGGATACAAAAAAGAGAGTAGTATATTTAAAAAAGAATCATTTTTTTAAGGATCCTTTTGAATATAATATGAGTGGTATAGAAATTGAACACAGTGGTTCTAAAATTATATCAAAATTTAATCCTAAAATTGGTTTTTCAGACACTAATGATCAAGGGGTTGAAACTACGACTACATTTTCGGCAACTGAATTTTATAAATTTGAGTTAGTTCCTGTATTTGAAGTAGTACAGGTTAGAAGAAACTCACCTGCATTTGAAGTAGGAATTCAAAAAGGAGATATTATAGTATCAATAAATAGTAAGAGTTTAGATCATAAAAAAATAGGAGAAATAGCAGATCTATTATCATCAAAAGAAGGAAGGAAAACCACTGTTGTTGTTGATAGAAAAGGGGGTAGGTTAAAGTTTAAATTTAAGTTAAAACGAATGTTATAATTTATATATTGGTATCATTTATTTGTTAAAAAAGTAATCAATTTTTTAACTGCTATACCACGATGTCCTATGTTGTTTTTTTCAATTAATGGCATTTGAGCAAAAGTAGTTTCATAACCTTCGGGCTTAAAAATAGGGTCGTATCCAAAACCTTTATTACCTAATTTTTCAGTAGTAATTTCTCCTTTACAAATACCTTCAAAAGTGATTAATTTAGGACTAAATCCAACTAATGAAATAACTGTTTTAAAGTGTGCTTTTCGGTTACTTTTAGTCATTAAATTAGTTAAAAGTTTATGCATATTATTTTCTGCATCTTTTTCGGGACCAGCGTAACGCGCAGAATAGATGCCAGGCTCACCGTTTAAAGCTTCAACTTCTAGTCCAGTATCATCGGCAAAACAAGTATATCCATAATTGTCATATACATATTGGGCTTTTTGAATAGCATTACCTTCAATTGTTGCCGAAGTTTCTGGAATATCTTCAAAGCATTCAATATCTTTTAAGCTCAACAATTGTATAGAGTTTGGCAAGAGAGCTTGAACTTCTTTTACCTTATTTTGATTATTTGTTGCAAATACTATTTTCATTTTGGTTGCCGTTTTTTAGTTGTCAGTTGTCAGTTGTTGGTTGTTGGTAGATTTTTTTTGAAGAATTCAAAAAAAATCTAAAATCTAAAATCTAAAATCTAAAATCTAAAATCTAAAATCTAAA
>CANMLG010000019.1 GCA_947498765.1 uncultured Aquimarina sp. | reverse complement strand
CTAAAATCTAAAATCTAAAATCTAAAATCTAAAATCTAAAATCTAAAATCTAAAATCTAAAATCTAAAATCTAAAATGTTAAATATAGTTTTAATTCATCCAGAAATCCCTAATAATACAGGAAACATAGGACGCTTGTGTGTGGGGACAAATTGTCATTTACATTTAGTGCATCCTTTAGGTTTTGAAATAACGGATAAAAATTTAAAACGATCGGGATTGGATTATTGGCCTGAGTTGAGTGTTACTGAATACGAGAGTTTTGAAGTATGGAAATCAAAACTTTCCGATGAAAGCAGAGTGTTTTTGTTTACATCTAATACAAAAAAAAGCTTTTTAGAACCCAATTATAAAGATGGTGATTGGTTAGTTTTTGGACGAGAATCAAAAGGTTTAGAACCAGGGATTCTTGAATTATTTAAAAATCATGTATCAATTCCTAGTACAGGGAAAGTCCGAAGTTTTAATATAGCAAATGCCGTAAGTTTTGCCATTGGCGAAGCTTTAAAACAAATTAATGGGTTTAGTTTTTAATACGTTAATTTTAATTGATGAAGTTATTTTTTAAAGATATAAAGAAACTGTTTCCAATAGGAGGAATAGTATTTTATCCTTTTTTAATTTTTTTAATAGTTGGTTTTTTTTATGTTCCATCTTCTTATGGGTATTTAAAGGAAATAATAGCGTTTGGGCTTTTTTCTTCCATACTATTTGTATTATTATTTTTATTTAAAACTCATAAAATTCGCAAACTTTTATTTAATTTTTCAACTTTATTATTATCTCTTTTAATAATAATAAAGCTTTTTTTTTATAGCACATACGGAACAAAATTAAGTACTTCAGCTTTGTATGTTATCTTTGAATCTAATAAGGGAGAAATATCGGGATACTTTTCCGACTTTATAAAAACATCAAGAGTTTTGTTTTTCTTGATTATTTTATTTGCACTACTTTTTTTTATAAAAAGATATTTATCGATTAAAAAAATCTTTAATTTAAGGAATATACCTATTCTTTGTTTTACTAATAATTTTGCTAAGATTATTGTTTTGGTTTTTGTGATATTATCAAGTGTATTTATAAACAAAAAATTTAATGATGAAAATATATTAATTGAGATTTATAATTCTTATGCTGAATATATTGATCTAAAAACAAAATTGAAAAATACATTAGCTAAAGAGAAGAATGATCATATTAAGCTTACATCTAAACTTGATATACCTCAAACGTATGTTGTAATTATTGGGGAATCAACATCTAATTGGCATATGCAGTTATATGGTTATGAAAGGGAAACAAATCCATTGTTGTTAAAAATTAAAGATGAGCTTATTGTTTTTAAAGATGTAATAACACCGCATGTACATACTATGGCATCTTTAGAAAAAATATTAACTATGTCGGATTATTCTAATCCAAAAATAAAGGAAAATAGTTCTATTATTCAATTAGCAAATGAAGCAGGGTTTACTACTTATTGGTTATCAAATCAACAGCCAATAGGAATAGATGAAAGTATTCCAACTTTAATTGGTAACGCTGCTCAAAATAGATATTTTATGAATACAGATGATTATGGGGATAATGTATATGATGAGAAACTATTACCTCAATTGGAAAGTATTTTAAATGAACATACTCAAAAAAAGGTTGTATTTGTTCATTTGATGGGGACTCATACTCCTTATAGGAGAAGATACCCTGAAAAATTTCAATATTTCAATAAAGAAAGTGGTTATAAGTCGAAGATAAACGAATATGATAATGCAATTAGATATAATGACTTTATTATAAGAAATATTATTGAAAAAGTAAGAAATCAAAAGACGAATAGTTTTGTGTTGTATTTTTCAGATCATGGAGACGAAGTTTATGATACGATGGATTTTTTTGGACATAATGAATATCATGCTACAAAACCAATGTACGAAGTACCTTTTGTAGTATGGCTTTCAAAAGAATATAAAAGAAATAATTTTCAGATGATGGTGAGTGACTTTTTAATTGAAAGAAAATATAATTTAGAAAACTTTATTCATAGTTTTTCAGATTTAAGTCAAATTAGGTTTGATAGGTTTGATAGTACTAAAAGTATTTTTAATAATAAATTTGAAGCGTCTAAAAGACTAATAAAAAAAGGGATAGATTATGACAAAGATTAAATATCCTTTTCTGTACATTAGTATATTTATAGGTGTTTTTTTTGTTCATTATTATATGCCATATAAACCAGAACTTTTAGGGTATTATGAAAAGATATGGGCACACCGAGTTAATAGTTTAGAAAAATTAAATTGTGCCTTAAAATTTTATGACGGAGTTGAATTAGATTTAGTATACAATGAAGCTGAAGATTTTTTAGATGTAAATCATTTGCCTCAAAAATCAATTCATTTAAGTTTTGAAAATTATATTTCGCATATTTCATCTTTAAAAGTAAAACCTTTTTTATGGTTAGATATTAAAAATCTTAGAAAGGACAATTCAACAGAAATATTGGAAAAAATAATTAAAAATTTAGAACAAAATAATTATCCAATAAGTAAAATTCTTGTCGAGACTAGATATTATAAAGCTTTACCAGCCTTTAATAAAAAAGGCTTTAAAACAAGTTGTTATCTTCCAGTCGGTTTAAATGAAATGAGTTATGATAAGAGAGAATCGATATTAACAGAAATAGATGAAGTATTAAAGCAACTCATACCAGAATCAGCAATATCTTCAGATATTGCTGATTACGATATTATAAAGGATAAATTCCCTAAACGAGATAAATATATATGGTCTATGGGGGTAGTTTTGTGTCATAACTTATTTTCTACTAGAGATGCTTTAAAAGACCCGACAGTAAAAAAAGTTTTAACAAGTTTTAGAGTTTTTAAGGGAGACCGTTAATAATAATTCAATTTAATCTCTTTTGTAATAAGTAATGATTGATGCCTTTTCAATAGTATTTGCAAATAAATTGAAGCCTACCACCGCAGCATTAGTATTTTTATCAAGTCCAAGGGAAGCTACTTTTAAAGCATGAATGGTAATTAACGTGAGTTCGATTTAACTTATACTGATATTAGGTAAAAAATCTTGAATTTTAATACTGGGCTTTTTATCAAGAAATGAATAAGCGGTTAATCCTGGGATCAAGTTTCCTAAAAAGTTATCGAAAGATCGGTGTCTTGAATGTTCAATTTGACATATGTTTTTAAGACATCGTTTACAGATTCTATAATAGCTCTTTTTCACAGTTATACTTTATCCATAAAATCCATAGCTTTCTTTTTCATATTTTTTCTTAGCTTGGTTACTAAATGAATACCATCTACAAACATTTTATCAAACAAATCTTTGCCTAAATAGCCTTTATCATCGTATATTTTCCCGAATAATTTGTTGTGGAAGTTTTTATTTTCCAAAGGGTATCGATCATCAACATTAGCTTTAGTAATCAGGAAATCAATAATCTGACCTTTATCATTACAGACTAAATGTAATTTGAAACCGTAAAACCACCCTAAAGTTCTATAGCTCTTTTCTGCAATACCTTTAAAAACTTTATGCTGTTTTTCTCTTTTATAATGGCAGACTTTCAGAGCTGTAGAATCAATGAATGAAACACCAGAACAGTCTCCTAATCCAAACATTTTAAGATAAACAGCTAAAGGTTGTATCACTTTTTTGTAGCTCAACAAATCGATTATAAGAAACTAATTCGGGAAAGAAATCCTTCATATGCTTACAGATATAATGTTGATAGAAATGCTTTAGATTACGATAATATTTTAGATGAAAAATAACCATAATAGTCATCACTTCACTTTGGCTCATTTTAGACTTTCTGTTTCGTTTTTTAGGCTTTGATAGATCAGCAATACTATTTTTTGTCAAAATAGTATCAAATTCGTTCATAAAGTCATCCAGATTACAGAAAATTTCAATAATTTTAATGTCATAAATCATAAGCAGAATAAATTTAGTTTTTTGTAATTCAACACTTTAATTTGCTAAATATTCTGCTTTTTTTGTCTATGTTTTTACTCTTTATTAAGTCGAATTCACGTTATTTAAAAATCATGTATCAATTCCTAGTACAGGGAAAGTCCGAAGTTTTAATATAGCAAATGCCGTAAGTTTTGCCATTGGCGAAGCTTTAAAACAAATTAATGGGTTTCAGTTTTAATAAATTAATCTAATTTATAATTTAAAAAAAAATTCATCTTTAAATAGATTGTTTTTGTGTTTTGAAATTACTTTTATCGTGTTTTTTCCTTTATTTAATTTTAAGTCATAAAAATTAGTAATATGGATATCAGATGTTACTTTCTTTTTAAGAATCTTTTTTTCGTTAATAAAAAGAGTTACTTCAGGTAAATTTGAATATATTTTTAAAGTATCAATACTGGTTTTCTGGGAAAGGCTTCGCTTATTAGTAATATGCAATACAGGTTCTTTTGACCAGTTAGCTTTATAAAAATAAAAAGCATCTTTTTTAGTATTTCGATCATAGGTTACTAAACCTTTATGATTTAAATTAGGAATTCCTCCCCGGTTCCAACCAGCTACAGAAAAATCAAACATATTCCATATAAATGAGCTCCATACAAAAGGACGATCTTTAATAATTTTCCAAGTCAGTTCGTGATACTTAGTTTGTTCAGGTTCAGGGAAGTAATTTCCGGAAGGTTTTTCTAGTTTTGTTATATCTTGCTGAAAAACATTTCCTCCAATACCATATTCACTAATTCCTAAAGCGATTTCGGGATATTTTTTTCTAGATTCGTCCAACCAAGTAGCCATATCAGGATAATTACCATAGTACCAGCCATAATATTTATTCCAGGCTTGTAGGTCACTAATATTTCCCATATTTGATATAATAGCGCGATCACTAGCAGATGTAGTAAGTCTATTAGGATCTAATTCATGAGCTATTTTTTTTAGTTCTTTAGTAAGACTTACACAAGCTTCGTCTTTACTTTTCCAAGCTCGGACTTCGTTCCAAAGTCCCCATACATATATACTTGGGTGATTGTAGTTTTGTAAAATAAGTTCTGTTAATTGTTGTTTTGCATTTTCACCTTCACGACCACTATAATCATGTACAAAAGGAATTTCGGCCCAAACTAGAATTCCTTTTTCATCTGCTTGTTGATAGGTTAAGTCCGAATGTTGGTAATGAGACAAACGTAAAGCTGTAGCACCAATTTCATTTACCATTTCTAAATCCTTTTGATGTTGTTCTGGCTTAAGGGCAGGACCATATTGTTTCCATTCTTGATGCATACAAACTCCATATAATCGGTAAGGTGAATTATTTAGAAAAGAACCTTCATTGGGATTTACTTTAAAAGTTTTCAAACCAAATTTTTGAATAACTTCATCTTTTTTTCCGTTCGTAGCAATTTCAACTTTTATTTTATACAAGTGTGGATTTTTCTTGCCATTCCAATAGATGGGGTTGTTAATAGTAAAGTGTTCAGTTAATATACTTAGGCTATCTGAAATTACAGTTTTGTATGAGGCTTGCGTTACTAAATTATCTTTAGCATCATAAATAGTGTAATTTAAAGTAAGGTTTTCTTCTTTTTTTGAAGATATATGGGTGCGAATTTCAATATTGGCAATTTCTTTTTTGGCTTCTTTTAAAGTAACAAATACACCAGATGAGGCATAATGAGTAGGGTCAATATTAGTTTGTTCGGTTGCAAAAAGCTGTACGGGTCTATAAATTCCTCCATATAAATTAAAGAGTTTATCATTAACAGGAATGCGTTTAAAATTAGGTTCGTTAGTAACGTTAACAGCTATACTATTACTATTATCAAAGTCTATTGCATTAGTAATTTCGTAACAAAAAGCAGAGTATCCACCCGAATGTTTGCCTATTTGTATTCCATTTACATATAATTTAGTATCATGTCCCACACCTTCAAAACGGAGAAAAATTCGTTTTCCTTTCATTGTTTTAGGAATGCTTGTATTTGTTCTATACCATGATTGACCTTGATAATAGCCTATCTCGTTAATAGCATCCATGGAGTAGGTATGTGGAATACTTACTTGTTGCCAAGTTGAAGAATCAAAATTGTGGCTTTGAGCATTATAAATTATCCCTTTTTTAAAGTGCCAATTATTTAATTTAATATGATCTCTATTTTTTATATATGATATTTGACTGTAGCAAAAGCTAGATATAAATAGAAATAAAGGGAATAATTTTGGTAACATAAATTGATTATTTTAAATGTATTTAATTTTCAAATAATGATGGTAACCACAGGCTGATTTGAGGAAAATAACTTACCAATAACAGTACTGTGATCATAATAATAAATAAAGGAGTTAAGGGTTTTAACACTTTTGATAGCGAAACATTGGCAATACCCATTCCAACAAAAAGTACCGATCCAACAGGAGGAGTACAAAGTCCAATGCATAAATTCATTACCATAATTACACCAAAATGAATAGGATTAATACCAATATTGGTAACTATGGGTAAAAAAATGGGCGTAAAAATTAATACTGCAGGTGTCATATCCATAAAAATACCAACAACGAGTAGTAGTATATTTATTAATAATAATATGATTATAGGTTTATTAGATAGACTTAATAAACCATTAGTTACTGCTTGTGGTATATTTTCATAAGCCATTACCCATGACATACTCATTGAACATGCGATAAGTAATGTTACTACTGTAGTAGTTGTAATTGTATTTAAAGCAATTGCCTTAAGTTTATCTGAATCCAATTCTTTATAAAAAATGGATAGTATTAATGCGTAAAGAACAGCAATTCCCGAAGCTTCGGTAGCAGTAAAAATACCAGCAATAATACCACCTATAACAACTACTAAGAGTAGTAAACTAGGAATGGCTTTAAGAAAAGAGTTTACAAATGCTTTAAAAGTGGTTTTTGCTCCTCTGGGGTATTTTTTAATTTTAGCATAAATTGCAGTAACTATCATTAATGAAAGCCCCATAAGTAAACCAGGCAAGTAGCCCGCTAGAAAAAGTGCTGCAATGGAAACACCTCCACTTGCAAGTGAATAAATAATTAAAATATTAGAAGGAGGGATTACTAATCCAGTAGTTGATGAAGTTATATTTACAGCAGCACTAAATTCTTTAGAATAACCTTCTTTTTCCATTTGCGAGCCAATAGTACCTCCTATGGCAGAAACAGCTGCCATTGCAGAACCAGATATAGCCCCAAATAACATAGCCCCAATAATATTTACATAGGCTAATCCACCAGGTAAGCTTCCTACTAATACTTTAGCAAAAGCAATGAGACGTTTAGCTATACCGCCTTGATTCATAATTTGACCAGCCAAAACAAAAAAGGGAATGGCTAGTAATGAAAAACTATCTAAACCAGTAGCCATACGTTGTGCAATAGTTGATAAGGATGGATAAATATCAATATTTATAAAAAGTGTTAATAATGATGCCATACCGACACTATAAGCTACAGGGACTCCAATAAATAGTAAGCAAGCAAAGCTTATTCCTAGTACTATTATGTCTAAATTTTCCATAGGTTATGTTTTTATATTATCACTTTGCAGTTTTAATTTTTATGAACTTATTTATAAATTGAATTATTTTAAAGAGTACTGGGTGAGCATGATTTAAGATTATTAATAATATCACTAATAGCATAAAAACAAATCAATAAACCGCTAATAGGTAAGGCTAGATATACATAGGCTATTGGTATATGCATAGCTGAAGAGGTTTGTTCTAATTGAAATGAAATAATAACTAGACGTGTGCCTCCAATGATTAGTGCTAAAAAAGCAAATAAGAAAACAATGATATTTACAAAAATATTATGTGTTTTTTTATATTGCTTACTAAGGTTTTGTTTCAATAAATCGATTGAAACATGTGCTTTTTTCCCAGAGCCATAAGCGGCACCAATTAAGCCTATCCATATAAGTAAATAACGAGCTAATTCATCAGTAAAAATACTAGGCTTGTTAAATATATATCTGGAAATTACTTGCCACAATACATTAATAACCATAATTAATAAAAGTATGGAAAGTCCTTTTTCAAGGAAATTATCAATTTTTTTTCTCATTCTTGTAGTATTTAGAATTAGGTTATTCCGCGGCTTTTTTAATTGCTTGTATTAATTCATACATTTCTGGTTGCTTTTTATAAGCATCATATAATTTTTGCACTTTATTTTGAAAAAGTGTTTTTTCTGGTCTAATTATTTGAACTCCTGATTTTTTTATTTCTTCAAGACTTTTTTCTACAGAAGTTTGCCATATTTTTCGCTGGTAACTAACGGCTTTATTTGTAGCTATTGTTAACCATTCTTTTTCTTGTAATGTTAAACTGTTCCATAAATAGGTACTTGCAATAATTACATCGGGTACAGTTAAATGTTCATCAATGGTGTAATATTTACATACTTCATAATGCCTAGAAGTATAAAAACTTGGAGGATTATTTTCTGCAGCATCAACAACGCCCTGCTGTAGTGCAGTATATAATTCCCCAAAAGAAACTGGAGTAGGGGAGCCACCTAAGGCATTTACCATGTTAAATGAAGATTGACTATTCATTACTCGAATTTTTAAACCATTTAAATCTTGAGGGGTATATATTGGCTTGTCCTTGGAATAAAAACTTCTATTACCTGCATCAAAATAACAAAGCCCTCTTAATTTATATTTACTTCCTTTTTCTAGCAAAGCATTGCCAATTGGACCTTTAAGTACTTTCCAAGTATGATCTTTATTTTTAAATATGTAAGGCAATACAAAAACTTTAAATTCGGGGACAAAGTTTTCTAATGTGTTTACAGATACTTTGGTTAAATCTAAACTACCTATTTGCAGTAATTCAAGTAAATCTCTTTCTTGTCCTAATTGTCCGTTGCTATATATATCAATTTGCATTTTACCATTTGAAACTTTTTTTAAAACACGTGCCATTTCTAAAATACCTAAATGTACAGGGTGCTCTTCATTTAGTGCATGTGCTAATTTTAATGTTTTTACTTTGGTGTTTTGATTACATGATGAAATCAAGCACATAACCAAACAAAGACTCCAACCTTTTTGGATAATTTTTTTTAAATTTAATAAGTAGAGTGCTTTTGGAAAGATCATAATATTTTAAATCAGTTGGTTATAGCTTTAAGTAGTTTTTGGCATTGTTATAGCATATATTTTCAATCAATGTTTTAAGTAATAATTTATCATTAGGCAGCTCACCATTAATAACATCACGACCAATAAGGTTGCATAATATTCGTCTAAAATATTCATGACGTGAAAAGGATAGAAAACTTCGCGAATCGGTTAGCATTCCAACAAAACGGGAAAGAAGCCCCATATTTGATAAAGTGTTTATTTGATTTTCAATACCGTTTTTTTGATCTAAAAACCACCAACCTGAACCTAATTGTATTTTTCCAGGAATATTATTGCCTTGGAAATTTCCAATAGCAGTAGCAAACAAACTATTATCCCTTGGATTTAGGTTATAAATTATAGTTTTAGCTAATTGATCTGTTTTTTCTAAATCATCGAGTAATTTAATAAAAGCATGTATATGTAAAGTGTCACTTATCGTATCAAAACCTGTATTGGCTCCTAATGTTAATTTTGCTCGGGTATTTGTATTACGAATTACACCGATATGGAATTGCTGTGTCCAACCTTTATTATGGTATAGTTTACAAATTTCGGTAAGTAAATAGGCTTGAATGTTTTTCTTTTCGGAATCAAGTAACTTTTTTCCGTTTAAGTATTTTTTAAAATTTATTTCGGCATCCTTTTTATTGAAACAAACAGGTATGGTTTCAAAGCTTATATCAGATAAACGACAACCATTTTCATGGAAATAATTAATTCTATTGGCTATAGCTTCTAAAAAACTATCACAATTGATTATTTGTATTTTTGCTAGTGAAGCTAATTTATTAAGGTAATTAAGATCATCTAGTAGTAATGATTTTTCGGGCCTAAAAGTTGGAAAAACTTTTGTTTTACAATTAGACTTAGCTATACTTTGATGGTATTCCAAGTTATCAATTGGATCATCGGTAGTACAGAGTAATTCTACATTTTTCATTTGTAATAATCCTTGACAACTTCGTTTGGGTTGAGACAATAACGTTTTAGTAGTGGCGTATATTTCTTCTGCAGAAGTAGGATTTAAAAGTACATCAATATCAAAATAGTTTTTTAATTCTAAATGAGTCCAGTGGTATAATGGATTACGTAATGTATATGGTACAGTTTCTGCCCATTTTAAAAATTTATCTTTATCAGATGCATTTCCTGTAATAAAAGTTTCATTAATACCGTTAGCCCTCATAGCTCTCCATTTATAATGATCACCATCAAGCCAAGCTTTTGAAATATTTTGAAATTGTTTGTTTTGTGCAATTTGATCTGGTGGTAGGTGATTGTGGTAATCAATAATAGGCATTTTAGCTGCAGTATTATGATACAGTTCAAGTGCAATTTTATTGTTTAATAAAAAATCTTCTCCTAAAAACGCTTTCATATATTTAGTGATTTTTTTATGCCTAATTCTAATCCACGTAGTTCTGCTAATCCACGTAAACGCCCAATAGCCATATAACCTGGATTACCTACGTTAGTTAAATCATGTAACATACGATGGCCATGATCGGGTCTAAAAGGCATGCGTATATCTTTTCTTTTTTTGGTAATCCTAAGGTTTTGTTCTTCTATTAAAGCGCGCATTACTCCGAACATATCTACATCACCGTTTAAATGATCAGCTTCGTAAAAATCACCTTTATTATTACGTGAGGTAGCACGTAAATGAATAAAGTGTATTCGAGAACCAAACTCCTCAATCATAGAAATTAATTCATTATCTGCTCTAGCCCCAAATGACCCAGTGCAAAAAGTAAGTCCATTATTCGGACTTTTAACAGCTTCAAATAAATCACGTACATCTTGTGCGGTACTCATTACTCTTGGTAAGCCCAAAATAGGAAAAGGAGGATCATCGGGATGTATGCATAAACGTATTCCAGCCTCTTCTGCAGTAGGAGTAATTTTATTAAGGAAATAAAAAAGATGTGCTTTCATTTTAGTAACATCTATAGTGTCATAAGTATCTAAAAGTGTTTGGAAATTTTGTAATTCATAACCTTTTTGAACTTCATAACCTTTAGCAGAACCCGGTAGACCAGCAATTATGCTTTCGATAATTTCATTTTTTCGTATTTCTGTTAAGGATTCAAAATGTTTTTTTGTTTGTTTTTGTTCATCAGTGGAATAGCGAGTGATAGCTCCGGGTCTTTTAAGTAAAAAAAGTTCAAAAACAGCCATGTCCATTTTACTATAGCTTAAGCAAGTTGATCCATCTTTTAAAGGATAGTTTAAATTAGTACGTGTCCAATCAACCACAGGCATGAAATTATAGCAAAGTGTGTCAATACCACACTTTCCTAAATTTATGATTGTCTGTTTGTAATTCTGAATATAATGTTCAAAATTTCCTGATTTACGCTTAATATCCTCATGTACAGGAACACTTTCAACAACACTCCATGTTAAGCCTTCACTTTCAATTTCAGTTTTACGCTTAATAATTTCTTTAATAGTCCATACTTCACCATTAGGAATATGATGTAAAGCACTTACAATTCCAGTAGCTCCAGCTTGTTTTACATCATTTAAGCTAACATTATCAGTTGGACCATACCACCTCCAGGTTTGTTCTAAATTTGCCATTATACTCCACTGTAAGCATTAAAACCACCATCAACAGGGACAACAACTCCTGTTACAAAAGCAGAAGTATTACTACATAACCACTCTAAAGTGCCTACTAAATCTTCAGGTTTACCAAATCTACCCATTGGAGTTTGACTTATAATTGTATTACCTCTTTCGGTTAAACTGCCATCTTTATTAGTTAGTAATACTTTATTTTGTTCACTTAAAAAAAAGCCAGGAGCAATGGCATTTACTCGTATGCCTGCGGAAGCAAAATGTACAGCCATCCACTCTGTGAAATTAGAAATTGCGGCTTTTGCAGCACTATAAGCCAAAACCTTAGTCATTGGAGAAAAAGCACTCATTGAAGAGATATTGATAATACTACAGCCTGTTTTATTTAGCATATCTTTTCCAAAAATTTGAGATGGAAGGAAGGAGCCTAAAAAGTTAATATTAAATACTTTTGAAACTGCATTATGATCTAAATCAAAAAAGTTTTTATTAGAAGCTTCATTATCTCCATAGTGTGTATTTGCGGTAGTTGCATCAGGATGATTTCCACCAGCGCCATTAATCAAGATATCACAAGTTCCAAATTGTTTTGTAATTTGTTTTTGAACAATAAGTAAGCCTTCTTTATCTAAAACATCTACGGAAAAAATAAGTACTGTACCATCTCGTGCTTTAATTTTTTTCTCAACGTTTTCTAATTTACTTAATGTTCTTCCCAATAATACAATTTTGGCACCAAGTTTACTTAGATGTATAGCCATTTCGCTACATAATACACCAGATCCTCCTGTTATGACAACAACTTTGTTTTTTAAACTCATTGATTTTTAATTTTGTAAAACACTACTTGATAACTAATTTAGTTGTTCCTTTTATTAATTCTTTTACGCTGTTCGGCAGTTAAGCCTTGGCTGAAATACAAATCATTAGGAAGTAATATATTAGATTGTTTTAAACTAGGGTCGTTTACCTTTTGACTCAAATCACAGTCAAATCGTCCCAGTTTTGAGTACATTTTATTCCAGTTATTTCCAGCATTTATAAAATGAGAAAGTCCCCAAGTAATTCCATCACCATCACCATCATCATCAAAAGCATCTGGAGCATAAACACCAGCTGCAGTGGGTAATAGTTGAGTTACCGAAGCAATTTCAAAATTAATCCAATCTTTGGCGTATTGAATGGTGTAATGTTCAATACCATCTGTATTTACAATAGCAGCAACGCCTTCTTTAAAAGGGAAAACAATAGTTTCATGTCCCGAATTCATTATGGGATTAGCTTCATGCTTTATAAAAGGACCCTCTGGCTTATCAGCAATAGCAACACCCCAAGCATCCCAAAATTTACGGTTGGTGTCTCTTGTATCCATTCCAGATTTGTAGTAAATATATATTTTACCATTATGCACCAAAGGGTTTGGGTCATGAATAACTCGGTAATCCCATTCATTTTCTGTTCCAAAAGGAATAACTACATTATCCAGAGCAGTCCAAGGACCATCAGGTGAATTTGACCAAGACATAGCTACAGGGCAAATATCATAGGCATCTCTCTTTTTATTGTATTTTCCACTAGGTGCATCAAAGGCCTGGTAATATAAATAGTATTTATTTTTAAATTTTAAAATATCCGCAGTGGCCACAGATCTCCACCCGGGTTTTGGTTTTGGAGGTCTAGGTACAGCAACACCTTGCTCTTCCCATGTAAAGCCATCAGTGCTTGTGGCATACCAGATTTCAGCTAAATCCCAATCTTGAGAAGGAATGGTGTCATTTGCATTTTTAAAGCCTTTAGGTTCTGTTGAGGTTTCTCTATGAGTATACCAAACATAATATTTTCCATTTTCTTTAATAATTTTTGAAGGATCCCTACGGGATATAGTTCCATTACCTTTATTGTAATTAAAACCTTTTAATTCGGTGTATTTAAAGTTGGTATATAATTCGTTATCTAATAATCGTGGAGCCTCATAATTTTCAAAACTACGTCTTATAGCAGAACTTATTGTTTTATTAGTATCCAAATCCTTTATATAAAGAGGGAAAGTTTTTTGAGTACTTATTGCATTTTGTTGAATTTTATCCTGCTTAGTTGTGCATGATGCGATAAAAAACAAACTGATTAATATGAGGTAATTATTTATCATGTTCATAGTTTTTTAAATATAATTTCAAACGTTTACGTTTATAATCATAATGAAAGTATATTTTTTTATAAATAACGTGTATTGTTGTTAAATACTTTATATTTAACGTAAGTTTAACGGTACTTATAACGGTTAATGTTGTTGTTAACTATATGTTTTGTAAGTGTTTAAAATATTTTTTATTTAGTAAGGAATCGAATCGTTTTTAGAGAGGAATTTTAAAGATTTAATCCTTTATTGTTGATATTGTAATAGATTATATGGAATTGTTATCAGATGAAGAAAAAAAGTATTTTGTAGAAAAATTGTGTAAGAGTAAAACTTTTGCCAACGCACCTACAAGTATTTCATTATTATATTATTTGTTTGAAGCTACTCTTAAGAAGGTTGATTTAAAAGAAATGGTTATTGCTTTGGAGTTTTTTGGAGTAAAGGAGCCTGGTACAAGAGTACGTGTTAATGTATATAACCTTAGGAAAAAAATAAATAGCTATTATGAAACGGAAGGGGGAAATGATTCGAGTAGGTTAAGTATAGAAAAAGGGCAATATGCAGTATCCTTTAATAAACAATCGAAAATTCCAACTAAAAAGGAAATAAACAAAAGAAGACAACCTTTATTAGTTTTTTTTGCCATTATGGGATTGCTAATGTTTACTTTATATTTAAAATGGCCAAAATCTGCCCCAGAGTTATGGAAATCTTTTTTTTTAAATTCAAAAGAGACTAATTTAATTATAGGTGATGTGTTTGGAATGATAGGAAAAACTATTACAGGTAATAATGGCTGGACACGTGATTACTCCATTAATAACTTAAAAGAATTTTATGATTTTTTAGAGCTACATCCAAAATTAAAGGATTCGTTGGATCCTCCTCCTTATAGTTACGTAAATCAGATGGCTGTAACAGGTTCTGTTCAATTAGCAAATTACTTTTCAAAATATAATCGAAAGTTTAATATTAGATTTTCATCAAAAACATCTGTTGAAGAAATAAAGGAAAATAATGTTATTTACATTGGACCAATAAAAAACAAAAATTCCTTTATCAATTTTTTTAATCAAGCTAATCCTTATTTTACATTGAAGGATACATTACTTTATTTTAGTAATCATCCAAAATATAAGGATACCATATATAGTTTTCCATACCGAGTACATAATGAGGAATTAGCGATTGTTTCTAAAATAAAGGGTTACAATGATTCAGAACAATTATTATTTTTCTCTAATCACGATATTGGAATTAATGCTTGTATAAATTATTTTTCAAATGATAGACAGCTGAAAAAATTTAATAACTTAATGTTAGGTAAAGAATATTTTACAGCAATTTTTAAAGTAAAAGGAGCATCCAGAACAGATACCAATATTGAATTACTAAAAAATATTCCTTTCGATTAAAACTAATCTCTTTTGTAATAAGCAATGATTGATGCCTTTTCAATAGTATTTGCAAATAAATTAAAGCCTACTACCGCAGCATTAGTATTTTTATCAAGTCCAAGGGAAGCTACTTTTAAAGCATGGATTGTAATTACATACTGATGAAAACCGTGACCTTGGGGTGGACATGGACCTCCATATCCAAAAGTGCCATAATCGGTAATACTTTGAATACTTCCTTTAGGAGATAGATTGGCTTCAATATTTCCAGTATTTGAAACCAATTCGTTTATTGAAGCGTCAATATCAAAAATAAGCCAATGCCACCAACCACTTCCAGTAGGAGCAGAGGGGTCGTGAATTGTTATGGCAAAACTTTTTGTTCCTTCAGGAGCATTACTCCAGCTTAATTGTGGTGAAATATTATTTCCATTACACCCAAAACCATTAAATACTTCCTTGGATGTCATTTGTCCACCAATATCATTACTTTTTAAAGTAAAAGTTTGAGCGTTTGCTATAATTGAAATAAATATGAAAGTTAATACAGTTAAAATTTTCGTCATAATAAAAATAGGTTGCAAATAATTTGTTTTTTAAAGATAGTAATTCTTTAAAAAAAGTAACCGAAGTTTGAATAAATAAATTTTCTTAAAGATATACCCGTGCAGTTAATGACTATTATTTACAAAATAGTTTATCAGTTTATAGACATGCTATGCGTCTAATAAATGGATGTAATACAATTTGGAGGTTGTTAAAATGATCTATTTTTGTATATGGAAAAGACTTTGCTTAAAATCATTATTTTTATCAAAACTTAAATTTAAGTGTCGTTTTTATAATAAAAATACATTATTACATAAATTTATTCAAAATTGTAACGTTTTAATTAGATTAACAGGGATATGAGTATCTTTGCAGCCAATAATGAGAAAGCTTAGTTTTTTGAATTTTATTAAATAAATCAAAAAGAATTGTGATTGTACAAAATTAAATATTAATTAACTGAAAATCAATCAATTGAAATTTTTTAAGTTGATGTGAATATTGTAGCTTAAGCTACTGTTTATACAAAATTAATTTTAGTAAAGTTATTTTTACATATAAAGTGATTTTAAAAGTAAAAGCTCGTTATTTTTTAACTAGGAAAATACAGAATAAAATAAAGTAAACGAATGGAGATTAACAAGTTTAGTAAACGTGTAACGCAAGATGATACGCAACCAGCAGCACAGGCAATGTTGTATGCAGTTGGGTTAAAAGATGAGGACTTCAATAAACCATTAGTAGGAATCGCAAGTACAGGATATGAAGGAAATCCATGTAATATGCATTTGAATGATTTAGCAAAAAAGGTAAAAGAAGGCGTCAACACACAAGAAACTTTTGGATTAATTTTCAATACTATCGGGGTTAGTGATGGTATTTCAATGGGAACACCAGGAATGCGTTATTCATTACCGTCTCGTGATGTTATTGCTGATTCAATGGAAACCGTAGTGCAAGGTTTATCTTATGATGGTGTAGTAACTGTGGTCGGTTGTGATAAAAATATGCCAGGGGCATTAATGGCAATGATTCGTTTGAATCGCCCATCTATTTTAGTGTATGGAGGTACCATAGCATCTGGATGTCACGAAGATAAAAAGTTAGATATTGTATCTGCTTTTGAAGCTTGGGGAGAAAAAGTAGCTGGTACCATGGAAGAAGGTGAATATCGTCAAGTAATTCGTAAAGCAATTCCTGGAGCAGGGGCTTGTGGAGGTATGTATACTGCTAACACAATGGCTTCGGCAATTGAAATATTAGGGATGTCAATGCCTTATAATTCTTCAAATCCAGCAATCAGTGATGCTAAGCAGTCTGAATGTTTAGCAGCAGGTAAACAAATGCGTTATTTGTTAGAAAATGATATTAAACCATCGGATATTGTAACACGTAAATCATTAGAAAATGCAGTACGTTTAATTACAATTTTAGGAGGGTCAACAAATGCAGTATTACACTTTTTAGCTATTGCTAGAGCAGCGGATATTGATTTTACATTAGCCGATTTTCAAAATATTAGTGATACTACTCCTTTTATAGCAGATTTAAAGCCAAGTGGTAAATATGCAATGGAAGATTTACATGCCGTGGGAGGTATCCCAGCTGTTTGTAAGTATTTATTAAAAGAAGGATTATTACATGGTGATTGTTTAACAGTTACTGGGAAAACATTAGCTGAAAACTTGGCAAATGTCCCCGATTTAACAGAAGGTCAAAAAGTAATTATGCCTTTAGATAAGCCAATTAAGGCTACAGGTCACTTACGTATGTTATATGGTAATTTAGCGAAAGAAGGTTCTGTGGCTAAAATTACAGGAAAAGAAGGCTTACGTTTTTCGGGTACGGCCAAAGTATTCAATAGCGAGTATGATGCTAATGATGGTATACGTGATGGTAAAGTACAAAAAGGAGATGTTGTAGTTATTCGTTATGAAGGACCACAAGGAGGACCTGGAATGCCAGAAATGTTAAAGCCTACGGCTGCAATAATGGGTGCAGGTCTTGGAAAAGAAGTCGCTTTAATCACTGATGGACGATTTTCAGGTGGGACACATGGTTTTGTAGTAGGTCATATTACCCCTGAAGCTCAAGTTGGTGGAGTTATTGGATTGGTTAATGATGGGGATATTATTACTATTGATGCCGAAACAAATACGATCAATGTTGAAGTTTCTGATGAGGAATTAGAAGAAAGAAGAAAAACATGGGTAGCACCAGATTTGAAAGTGAAGAAAGGAGTGTTGTATAAATATGCGCGTTCTGTATCTTCAGCTTCGAAAGGTTGTGTAACCGATGAGTTCTAGTATTTTAATTAGAGATAGAGAATATAAGTTTATCAGTTTAATAATAATTAAATAGATGACTTTTAAATAATTAAATTTTCAGATTCGATAGAAAATTCTGAAAAATAAAGCTAAAAGCTAACAGCCAAAAGCTAAAAAAATGAGTAAAACAACAGAACGTATAACTGGAGCAGAAGCGGTAATCCGTTGCTTATTAGAAGAAGGAGTAGATCTAATCTATGGGTATCCAGGTGGAGCAATTATGCCTGTATACGATGAGCTTTATAAGTATCAAGATAAGCTTACACATATATTAACACGTCATGAGCAAGGAGCAACCCATGCAGCGCAAGGTTATGCACGTACAAGTGGAAGGGTTGGAGTTGCTATAGCAACTTCGGGTCCTGGAGCTACTAATTTGGTCACAGGTATTGCTGATGCTCAAATTGATTCAACTCCAATGGTTTGTATTACAGGACAAGTAGGGTCACATTTACTGGGTTCTGACGCATTTCAAGAAACAGATATTATTGGAATTTCAACGCCAGTAACTAAATGGAATATTCAGGTAACAAAAGCTGAAGATATTCCATCTGTAATGGCGAAAGCATTTTATATTGCACGTTCTGGTAGGCCAGGACCAGTGTTAGTCGATATAACCAAAGATGCTCAGTTTGCTGAGTTTGATTTTAGTTATGAAAAATGTAAAGGGGTACGTAGTTATAAAGCAATCCCAAAAACGGATCCTAAAACAGTAAAAGAAGCTGCTGCAATTATTAATGCAGCCCAAAAACCTATGATTGTATGGGGACAAGGAGTGATTTTAGGAGAAGCAGAAGCAGAATTTAAAGCATTTGTTGAAAAATCAGGAATTCCTGCAGCATGGACTATTTTAGGAGTATCAGCATTACCAACTGCACATAATTTAAATGTGGGTATGGTAGGTATGCACGGTAATTATGGTCCCAATAAGTTAACTAACGAATGTGATGTACTTATTGCTATAGGGATGCGTTTCGATGATCGTGTAACGGGTGATTTATCGACTTATGCAAAGCAGGCTAAAGTAGTACATTTTGAAATTGACCCTGCAGAGGTTAATAAAAATGTAGATGCTGAAGTAGCCGTAATGGGAAGTGTTAAAACTACGCTTGCTGATATTTTGCCGTTACTCGAAGAGAAAAAGCATGAAGCATGGTTAGGTGAGTTCAAAGCTTTTGATAAGATAGAGCAAGAAAAAGTAATTCAAGAAGAATTGTACCCTTCAAAAGAGGGTATGAGTATGGGGGAGGTAATTCGTAATATTAACGAGGTTACAAAAGGAGATGCTGTAATTGTTACTGATGTTGGACAGCATCAGATGATGGCTATTCGTTATGCTCAATTTGAGAAATCAAAAAGTAATGTGACCTCTGGAGGTTTAGGAACTATGGGATTTGCTTTGCCTGCAGCTATAGGAGCTAAAATGGGAGCGCCTGATCGACAAGTAATAGCTGTTATTGGAGATGGAGGATATCAAATGACTATTCAGGAATTAGGAACTATTTTTCAAAATAAAACAGGGGTTAAAATAGTAATATTGAATAATGAATTTTTAGGAATGGTGCGTCAATGGCAAGAGCTTTTCTTTGAAAATCGTTATGCGTCAACTGAAATGACAAATCCTGATTTTGTAAAAATTGCTGAAGGTTATCATATTCCTGCGCAACGTGTAACTGAGCGTGCTAATTTAGCAGATGCGGTTAAAACAATGCTAGAAACTGATGGCCCTTACTTTTTGGAAGTATGTGTTGAAAAGGAAAATAATGTTTTTCCAATGATACCTACAGGAGCTTCGGTTTCTGATATAAGATTAAGCTAACTCATTTTATGAGTTTTATAAGACTTTATCTTTTAAATAAATAGTTGAAAAATTAATAACTCAATATAACTTGAGGTAGTTTAATTACAAATGGAAGAAGAAAATAAACATTATTTTACCATTTCGGTATATACAGAAAACAATATTGGTTTAGTAAACCGAATATCGGCAATTTTTTTGAAACGACATGTTAATTTGTTGTCCATGACAGCTTCAGAATCTGAAATAGAGGATGTGTATCGTTTTACAATTTTGGTAAAAATGACAGAGGAGAAGGTCAAAAAAATTGTAGGTCAAATTGAAAAGCAAATAGAGGTAATTAAAGCTTTTTATCATACAGATACTGAAACAATATCACAAGAAACAGCTTTGTATAAAGTTGCTTCTGGCTTATTGTTTGATGAGCCTCAAATTCAAAATATTATAAAGCGTAGTGGAGCATCTATAGTAACGGTTAATAAGAAGTTTTTTGTAATTTCAAAAACAGGAAGACGTATAGAAACTGAAGCATTATATTCAGCATTAAAACCTTTTGGACTACTGCAATTTGTGCGCTCTGGACGTATTGCTGTTAGTAAAGAAGTGATGAATATTTCAGATATTTTAAAAGATTTTGACGAATAGAAAATCGTTTTATTTTTAAAAAAAAGCTCCATTTATATTAAAAATGGAGCTTTTTTATTTCTTGTAGAATTAGTTTAATAGGCTTCTTCAATGCGTATACGTTCTCCGTTTTGGTACGATCCTATAAATGCATCTTCAAATCCTAGATTGACAACTTCTCTTCTGAAAATTTGGGCTTCTTCTAAACTTTCAAATGCGCCTACTGTGTATTTATAAAATTCTTCTACATGAAATTCTTTAAATTGAGGAAAAGTATCAGTGTACAATGAAATACTTTTTTCATCTAAAGCACCAATTTGTATGGCGTAAATAACTTTATCATCAATACTAGGTCTTTCAATTTCTTCTTGTTCAGTTGCTTCTTCAGTAACCAAGCTGTCTAATTCTTCTTTGTTTTCTTCCTCAATTAATTTTTGTTCAACAACACCATGTTTAAAATTAATTAGGTCTTTGTATTCTTTAGAAGAAATGAGTGTTAAGCCCTTTTCTTCTAAATTGTTTTGAGTAATAGATGTTTTTGAAAAATAAATAATACTCCCTAAAAAAAATAAGAATAATAGGCCAGCTATACTAGCTAGAATTGTTCTTTGCTTCTTCAATTTTTTATTTTCTTCAAAAGTACTTTGAGCTTTATGCTTTAAGTTATTTAACTCAATTTGATCTATTTGGGTCATATCAAATTATTTAAATTTTGGTCTAAATATATGACGAATATTGTTGTTTCTTTATAGGAATAATAGCCTATTTCTTTTGTTGAAGTGTTAAGTGTTGATTTTTAGATAATTGTAGGAATTTTTTTTCATTTTATTTTTTTAACTACTCACAGCTCTAATGTTTTAGTAATTTAAAAGTATCAGTAATGAAGTTTAAATTTTAGTGCGTTTTGAATGCTAAAAATGAATTTATAGATATTAATTTTCGAATTTTAAAATATCAATTTATAAGTTTTCTTTTTTTTAATTGATTGGATTAATTATTAAGTAATTAAATATTTATTTTTTGATTTATAAAGGGTGATGTATTGAAAATGAATGTTTATTTTTGCACTTTCAATTTTAAAGAACATTCAATGCAACGCGATCAACGAATTTTTGACCTAATTGAGCAGGAAAATAAACGCCAATTAAAAGGTTTGGAACTAATTGCCTCAGAAAACTTTGTGAGTGACCAGGTAATGGAAGCTCAAGGTTCAGTATTAACAAATAAATATGCAGAAGGATACCCAGGTAAAAGGTATTATGGAGGTTGTGAAGTTGTTGATATAGTGGAGCAAATTGCTATAGATAGAGCTAATGAATTGTTTGGATCTACTTATGCTAATGTACAACCACATTCAGGATCACAGGCAAATACGGCTGTTTTTGCAGCAACGATTAATCCGGGGGATAAAATTTTAGGTTTTGATTTGTCGCATGGAGGTCATTTAACACACGGATCGTCGGTTAACTTTTCGGGTAAATTATATACTCCAAGTTTTTATGGAGTTGAAGAGGAGACTGGGGAGTTAAATTATGATAAAATTCAAGAAATTGCAGAAAAGGAACAGCCAAAATTAATTATAGCAGGTGCTTCTGCTTATTCTAGAGAAATAGATTATAAGCGTTTTCGTGAAATCGCTGACAGCGTAAATGCTATTTTATTAGCAGATATGGCACATCCTGCAGGTTTAATTGCTTCGGGTTTATTACAGAGTCCAATTGAGCACTGTCATATTGTTACAACAACAACTCATAAAACCTTGAGAGGTCCACGTGGAGGACTGATTTTAATGGGTAAAGATTTTGATAACCCTCAAGGGATTACGCTTAAAAGTGGGAAATTACGTAAAATGTCTTCGATGCTAAATAGTGCCGTTTTTCCTGGTAATCAAGGAGGGCCTTTGGAGCATGTAATTGCAGCTAAGGCTATTGCTTTTGGAGAAGCTTTAGATCCAAAATTTAAGGAATATTGTATTCAAGTACAAAAAAATGCAAAAGTTGCTGCTGAAGCATTGGTATCCAAAGGATATAAAGTAATTTCAAATGGGACTGATAATCATATGATGTTGGTTGATTTACGTAGTAAAAATGTATCAGGTAAAGTAGCAGAAGAGGCTTTAGGTGTTGCTGATATTACAGTAAATAAAAATATGGTTCCTTTTGATGATAAATCTCCATTTATAACATCGGGTATTCGTATTGGGGTTGCTGCTGCTACCACACGAGGATTAAAAGAAGAAGACTTTAAAACTGTAATTGATTTAATTGATGAAGTAATTGAAAATACAGAAAATGAAGCGGTATTAAATAAAGTAAAGGAAAAAGTTAATGCAATGATGTCTGGACGTCCATTGTTTGTGGCTTAAAATTCTTTTGCAAAGGTATTTAAAAGATCAACTGTTTTAGTTGGTCTTTTTTTTGTTTTTAGAAGAGTGTAGCTATAAAAAAAGCGTTAGATGTATTAAAAATATACATCTAGCGCTTTTTTTATAAGTACCTTGCTATAGGTTCTTTTATTGAAATTACTTTAAAATTTCTGAAATTTGAGTAGCCAATTCAACACCTATACGGTCTTGAGCTTCATTTGTAGCAGCTCCAATATGTGGTGTTAATGAAATTTTATCATGCATTAATAGTTTAATAGCAGGAGTAGGCTCATTTTCAAAAGTATCTAAGCCAGCAAAAGCTAATTTACCACTTTCTAGAGCTTCAACTAAAGCAACCTCGTCAATTACACCACCACGTGCTGCATTAACAATTCCAGAACCATCTTTCATTAAATCAAATTCTGCTTTACCAATTACATATTCTTTTTGAGCAGGTACGTGTAAGGTAACAAAGTCAGCTTGTTTTAATACGTCTTCTTTACTAACACTTTTTAAGTTGAATGTTACAGATTGTCCGTCAAAAAAACCTACTTCAATAGCAGCTTCAGTAGTAAAAGGGTCAAAGTAAATTACTTTCATGCCTACACCAAGAGCTATACGAGCGGTAGCTTGACCAATACGACCAAAACCAATAACACCTAAAGTTTTTCCTTTAAGTTCAACACCTTTTGCATAGGCTTTTTTAAGTTTTCCAAATTTAGTTTCGCCATCTAAAGGCATATTTCTATTAGCGTCATATAAAAAACGAACACTACCATAAAGGTGAGCAAAAACTAATTCGGCAACAGATTCAGAAGAAGCTGCGGGAGTATTGATTACTGATAATCCTTTTTCGCGAGCGTACTCAACATCAATATTATCCATACCAACACCACCACGTCCAATAATTTTTAAACTAGGGCAGTTATCAATAATATCTGTGCGGACTTTAGTAGCACTACGCACTAATAAAGCTACAATATTATTTTCGTTAATATGATTTACTAGTTGTTCTTGTGCAACAGTAGTTGTTGATACCTCAAAACCAGCTTTTTCTAAAGCGTCTATTCCGCTTTGTGAGATTCCGTCGTTTGCTAAGATTTTCATTTAGGAATGTAATTTAAATTGTTCTGCTAGGTGCAGAAATAGATGATTTATTGTTTTTCTAATCTTTATATAAAAACGTATTCCCGCTACAGCGGGAATATGAAGTATACTTAAGCTTTTCTTTCAAGATCGCTCATAATGTCAACAAGTGCGCCAACACCTTCCATAGTCATGGCATTGTATATACTAGCTCGGTACCCGCCAACACTACGATGTCCGTTAGCTCCATTAATACCGCCTTCTTTTAACATAGTTTCAAAAGTTTCCTTAAGGTCGCCATTAGTTAAATTAAAGGTTGCATTCATATTAGAGCGGTCTTCTTTGGCAGCAAATCCTTCGAATAATGGATTTAAATCAATTTCCGAATAAATAAGTTTTGCCTTTTTTTCATTTTCTTCTTCAATAGCAGCAATACCACCTTTGGCTTTTAGCCATTCCATAGTAAGCATAGAAACATATATAGAGTATACAGGTGGAGTATTAAACATAGATCCTTTGCTTAAATGTATCTTGTAATCTAACATTGAAGGAATTTTACGACCAATTTCATGTAAAATATCTTCACGTATCACTACTAAAGTAGTTCCTGCAGGTCCCATATTTTTTTGAGCACCAGCGTAAATTAATCCGAATTTAGAAAAATCTAATACTCGTGAAAAAATATCACTACTCATATCACATATTAAAGGTGCATCAGTAGTAGGGAAATCTTTTATTTGTGTTCCAAAAATGGTGTTATTACTAGTCATATGAACATAGTCTAAACCATCAGGAATATTATAGCCTTTAGGAATGTATTTAAAGTTAGCGTCTTTTGATGACGCTAATTCAACCACTTCACCAAATAATTTTGCTTCTTTAACTGCTTTGTCACTCCATGAACCTGTATTAACATAACCGGCTTTTCCTTTAAGTAGGTTATAAGCCACCATTAAAAATTGTGTACTTGCACCTCCTTGTAAAAATAAGGCTTTATAACCTTTTCCTTGTAAGCCTAGTAATTCAAGAGCCAATTCTCTGGCATTTTCCATAACGTCTACAAAGTCCTTACTACGGTGAGAAATTTCTAAAATAGAAAGACCAGAATTATTAAAATCTAAAACAGCTTGCGATGCTTTTTGAAAAACTTCTTGTGGTAAAATACAAGGTCCGGCACTAAAATTATGTTTTTTCATAAATGTAAACTTAGTAACAATATATTATGTTTTACTGCTTAAAATTGCAAACAGTATATTTTAATTTCTATCAAGCTACAAATGTCTTAATAATCTTTGTTTTTACAATGAATTTAAACAGATTTATATTTTAAATTTTCAACAAAAAATCAATAGTATCAATCCCATCAGCATAGTCACTTAGCATTGGAGTTTGAGTGTTTCCAAATTCAACATTTTTAGTGCTTTCAGGGTAGTTGACAATACATTGTATATGTTCGTCATCATCAATAAATTTAGTGTTTAATTCAGTATAATGTTCATAATGTTCATAAAATAAGCTCGAAATAGGTGAACTATAGCTTTTATCTTCTTTTAAAATAAGGAAGCCATTATCTAATAATTTGAATTGACTCATTAAATAAACCGCCTTATTATAATCATAATTATTGGTGTATTTTTCTTGTTTTATTAAGTCTTGATAAATAAACATGGCATTAAAAAATAAGTCAAAGTCATAATTTTTAGGAACAAATAATTTTGAAACACTTCGACATCCTAAGCCATAATATCTAAAAATATCTTCGCCTAAGGCTATGAGTTCGTTTTTAGTTTCATTACCTGTTAATACGGCAATAGAATTTCTATTTTTACGAATAATATGTGGTTTACTTTTAAAATAGTACTCAAAATAACGAGCTGTATTATTGCTGCCTGTAGCAATAATTGCATCGTAATTTTCTAGTTTTCCTTCAGTAAAAAGTATAAGATTACTAAATTCAGTATTTGTCTTTATTAAATAATTACAAATTGTAGTAATTAATTTAGTATCATTTGATGAAGGTTTTATGAGCACTTTATGTCCACTTATTAAAATACAAAGCAGGTCATGAAAACCAACTAAAGGGATATTTCCTGCCATAATAATACCAACTGTTTTTGGTTTATTACTGTTAGAAAAATTATAGCTATCTGTCCAATTGGCTAAATTACTTTTAGTTAATGCCTTTGCCCATTGTTGTGCGGCAAAATACACCTGTTCAGGTAAAAACCATCCATTTTTATGTTGAGCTCCTTGGCATAAAGACTTAAATAAATCAAAGAATTCGTCATTATATAATACATCTACTTTTTGAGTAGTAGCCTCTTCACTAAATTGGCCTAAAAAATTACCTAATTCTGAAAAAGCAATAATTCTATCATTTAAAGTCATGCGCAATTTGTTTTTAAAAATGTTTGGCGTTATTTTTGTACAAATTTAGAATAAAAAAGAGCTTATGGCAATTATAATTGTTACTCCTGATTGTATAAACTGTGGCGCATGTGAACCTGAATGTCCTAATAACGCGATTTATTCGGAAGGTGCAAGTTGGAATTATTCTGAAGGAACAGATTTAGAAGGAGACATAGTTTTGCCAAATGGTAAATCCGTTAACTCTGATGAAGAGCAAGAGCCATTAAATGAGGATTATTATTTTATAGCTCCTGATAAATGTACGGAGTGTGTAGGTTTTCATGATGAACCACAGTGTGCAGCAGTTTGCCCTGTTGATTGTTGCTTACCAGATGAAGATAATGTAGAAACTGAAGAAGAATTATTAAGAAAACAATCATTTATGCATTCAGCATAAATTGTTTAAATATTAGAATAAAAAAGAGCTTATGGCAATTATAATAACAGACGAATGTATCAACTGTGGAGCTTGTGAACCAGAATGCCCAAACACTGCAATTTATGAAGGAGCTGATGATTGGAGATATTCAGATGGTACAGATTTAGAAGGTGATGTAGTTTTACCTAATGGAAAATCGGCTAATGCAGATGAATCACAAGAGCCTGTGAGTGACGAAGTTTATTACATTGTTCCTGATAAGTGTACTGAATGCAAAGGTTTCCATGAAGAACCACAATGTGCAGCAGTTTGCCCGGTTGATTGTTGTGTTCCTGATGAAGATGTTGTTGAAACAGAAGAAGAATTATTAGCAAAGCAATCATTTATGCACAAATAAACAATATGCATTTATAGTACTAGCAGTACAAAAAAAGCTATCCACAACGGATAGCTTTTTTTATATAGATTATTAAATGAGTTTACTTTACTACAGAAAATGGTTCAATTAAGCCGACATCCATTTTTTTAATTCTTGCAAATCGTTCATTTATATTGTCAACAATAATCCAATTGTGTTGTGTAATTGCTTTCATTTTTTGACCATTTTTGGCTATACCAAACCAATCAAAAACTACCGAAACAATATAGGTTGTCTCATTAACCACTTCAATAGTTAAATCTTTTGGGTGGTGACTACTTTGATTTAATTGCTTTGGAGCGTTGTTTAACCATTTTTCAAAATCTTCGATATTATTAACTTGTCCCGAAGTAAAATTTAATTCAAAATCATCAGTAAGAAGTTCTTTAAAAGGAGTTATATTACCATCTAACTGTTCCATATTAGCTAACCAATAGTACATAAATGAATTCACTCGATTGTTTGGGTAGGAATCTTTAAAGGTGTCATCAGTAGTACCAGTTGGTTTAATTTTTACTTTAGTTAATTTGGGTAATTTATTAGAAAAACCTTCAAAATCCATTATATAATCCAGTGTATAATTAGCCTTTTTACCATCGGGTTGTATATTTTGATACCTAATATCTGCTATTAGTTGTTCATTACCATCTTTATCGGTAGTAAATGTTACATTTTGTACGTGGTGAGCGTTTTTCCATCCTTTATATATATCTAATCTTTTTGGGTAATTTTCTTTTCCTTCCATAGTGCCACTAGCACTTTCTATAATAATATTATCAGTAAACAAATCCATTTGATTAGCAATTCGTTTAGTACTCATTTCTCTTTCGTATAATTGATACCAACGGTAATATTGTGTTTTGGCCAAATGAGATTTGATCGTTTTTTCGGAGTTAAATGTTTGGATATTTTCCATATTTGGTGTTTCTACTTTTTCAACTACAGTATTTTTTTCAATTTTAGTATCAGTTTTATTTTTTTTACAAGAAGCTACTGTAATTAAAATTGAAGCTAGAGTAAGTTTTATTATTTTTTGTGCCATTTGTTCTTAATTTACAGGTTTTTTTAAATTTATTTTTAATAGGTGCCTATATAAACTTCGCTGTGTCATAAATAAGTATAATATTAAGCTGTTAACAAGTTAGTTATTAAATATTTTATTTTATTAATTTCAATAAAAAACCTTTTAAAATTGAATTTTTTTATTGATTAATCACTTTAGTATGTATTATGAGGCTTTCTTAGGTTAATATGTAAATTTTAGTATTTATAATCAAAAATTTTTGCTTTTAGAGGTAATTTAAAATAGAGGAATTTTTTAATAATTCTTTAATAAAACAAAGAAGATAATTATTAAAGTAATTACTTAATTTAGTACACTTAAAATATAAAAAAATATCGATTAAAAATTTATTTTTTGTGTCAAGTTAAAATATTTGCATAATAGTAAGTGTTTTTAAATAATCTTTTTAAAGATTGTGAATTTTGATAAAAAGTAAATAAATGCTCAATTAACTAATCTTAATAAACTGTCTTATGAAATTTAAATCTACTTTTTTTAAAGTTTTAACAGCATCAATCTTTGTACTATTTTTGACTTCTTGGTCGGCTAAAATGACAGAAATTAATGTTATTGAAAAAGTAAAAGCAATTGAAAAAGTAAATTTTGTCAATGATTTATCTATAATTCCTTCTAAAAAAAATTACACTTTTATGGTATCATATGTAGCCAAAAAATCTAGAGAAATTGTTGTTGAGGTATGGAAAGGAGAAGACTTTATTAGTGCTGCTAAAAAAATAGTAAAAAGAGGAGATAATATGACTTATATTGATTTGAATATGAGTGAAACCCTTGTAAAAGGCTATGGATATAGTTTGAAGTTACAAATAAGACCTATTGGAAGTTCATGGGAGCAGGCTACGGGTAGGTCAGAATTTCCGAATGTTACTGTACGTTAACTAGACCTATTTAGTTTCTTGTTTTAAGAAGTAAAAGACTTAATTGTCGAAAATTTTTCGATAATTAAGTCTTTTTACTTTAATGGTATAATACTAAATTGGGATTTTGTTAAATACAATAAACTATTAACGAATGAAGATTAATTTTATGCTAAAAATTATAATATTTCTAATAGCAGTTTCTAGTTATGGACAAAAAAAAAGGAATAATAAAGGAACTGATTTATGGGCAGGAAAGCATCAACTTTTGTTATTGAATTTTGAGGATAATGCACTATATAATTCAGTAGAAACACTTGGAGAAGCAAAGTCTAGTGTGACTACAAAACATGGGGTTACTTTGGGTAAAAAGGCATTAGAAATAAATGTAAGTGAGAGAGAAGAAAAAAGTGGTGTAGTAATAAAGTTAATAAAACCAGTAAGTACAAAACAATTCAAAAATTATAGCTTGGTTTTTGATGTAACTAACACTACAAAAGAATATTCGACACAAATTTTTGTAACGTTGAAAGGTGGAGGTAACGAAGTAAGAAAATCGGCAGCTATTGCTAGTGGAGCAACCGAAACTTGTTTTTTTGAATTAGCAGGGCGGTATATTAAAAAAAATATTGGTTTTAAGGATGACCCTTCACCATGGAAAACCGAAGCAATACACATGAAATATTTGGGAGGGAAACAGCCTTTTGAAATTTCAAAAATCGAAGAAATTCATTTTACTATTTTGCATCCAGTTGTCAACAAAACTATTGTTATTGATAATGTACGCTTAGTAGAAAACCCAGTTATACCAGAAGATTATTTAATACATATTATAGATAAATATGGTCAGCCTTCAAAAGAGGATTATGATTATAAAATTCATTCAGACGAGGCTTTAAAAAAACTAGCTAAAAATGAATTAAATGCCTTGGCTAAAGAGGGGAAAATGAAGGGAAGGAGTAAGTTTGGTGGTTGGCTCGATGGACCAAAACAAAATGGCACGGGTTATTTTAGAGTGGCAAAAATAGATGGCAAATACACATTAGTCGACCCCGAAGGTTATTTGTTTTTTTCTACAGGTATAGCTAATGTTAGAATGTCAAATACCACAACCTTTACAGGAAGGGATTTTAAAAACGATGAGGTTAGAAAAGATGAAGTAAATGGCGTAACACCTGAGGATTCAAAAGGGATGATTGCTTTAGATGAGTCAATAACCGGTACGTCATTTGTAGCTCATCCTGAGCGATATCATATGTTTATGGATTTACCTACATATGATAGTCCGTTAGCAAATCATTATAGTTATAGAAAGGAACATTATTTAAGTCCTTTTAAACAAGGTGAAACCTTTAGTCATTACCAAGCAAATCTAGAACGTAAGTATGGCGAAGAAACTCCAGGTGCATATTTGTCAAAATGGGAAGAGGTTACTTTAAATCGATTTTTAAATTGGGGATTTACTTCATTTGGAAATTGGACAGGCATTGAATTTTATCATAAAAATAGAATGCCTTATTTTGCTAATGGATGGATAATTGGAGATTTTAAAACCGTTCCCTCTGGATATTGGGGAGGAGTAGTACCGGATGTTTTTGATATAGAATTTGAAAAGCGAGCTGATATTACTGTTAAAAATATAGCAGACGAGGTTAAAAATAATCCATGGTGTATTGGCGTGTTTATTGATAATGAAAAAACTTGGGGATTACCAGGTTCATTAAAAGGACAATATGGTATTGTGTTAGAAGCTTTGAAATTGGAAGCAGAAAAAAGTCCTACCAAGCAACAATTTACGGGAGAGCTTAAGAAAAAATATAAAACAATAGCAGCATTAAATGAAGCATGGGATACAGCTATTGAAAGTTGGACAGCATTTGATACCGGGATAGATTTAAAAAAACAAGAAGATTTTAATAAAACAGTAGAAAAGGATTTTTCGGAATTACTTGAATTTTTTGCTAGTAGGTATTTTGAAATAACAGAAAAGGCTTTAGAAAAATATATGCCTAATCATTTATATATGGGATGCAGGTTTGCGGCTTGGGGAATGAATCAAGAAGTAGTAAGAGCAGCCAAAAAACATGTGGATGTTATAAGCTATAATTATTATGAAGAAACTATAGGAAGTAAGCATTGGGACTTTTTAGATAGTATTGATATGCCAAGTATTATCGGGGAATTTCATTCGGGAGTAGTAGGGCCAGATACATTTAACGCGGGTCTGGTTATGGCATCAAGTTTAAAGGATAGAGCTAGAATGTATGCTAAGTATATGGAAACAGTTATAGATAATAAATATTTTGTAGGAGCACATTGGTTTCAGTATATCGATTCTCCAGTTTCGGGTAGGGCGTATGATGGAGAAAATTACAATGTTGGTTTTGTAAGAAATACAGATGTACCCTATGTAGATATGGTAAATGCTGCAAAAAAAATCAATAAAAATTTATATCAAAGAAGATTTTTGAATAAATAAAGTCCTATTTGATACAAATTAAATAGGCATAACCAGAGGAAAAAATAATTAGAGCTAAAATACAATAGTCGAATAGGACAGATGTATGCTCAAACTTTTGTAGTATAAATACCATTTACACCAAGTACTTTGATTTTTTGAGGACATTTAAGTTAACCAAGATAAAGCCAATGCTTTTTCAAGTGTATCTATTTCTATTTACTTGACAATTCACATAAATCCGACAAACAATTTTATAGTACGATTTTATGATAATTATTTCATAAAAATATGTTGAATTTTTTTTGCTAGTCAAAGACAAAAAAATAAAAAATAGCTTTAGTTATTGTTTCATTTTTTTAATGCATGAATTGTAAAAAAGAAACGAGATATATGTGAAGTGTTTTTTGTGAATTGTATAATACGAGTAAAACCTAAATGAAGATCACAGAAAAACTTATCACTTTGATAATATTAGTGTTAAAAACATTAATCTACCTGACCTTTGAGACTAAAAAGCATCTTAATTCTTTTCATAGATTCTTTTACTATGGTTATCATAAAGGGAATTAGAAATCGAATAAATATCTCGTATCCTAGCATCGAGGATCTTTATTTTTAGGTATTAACTATTCAAAAATAAAATCCGAGTGATAAATTTATCACTCGGATTTTACATTAGCACTTTTAAAAAAGGCTTAAATTTTTGAATATATTTTAACTTTTATAAATGAATTACTTCATCATATGCATCAGCTACAGCTTCCATAACAGCTTCACTCATGGTTGGGTGAGGGTGAATAGCTTTTAAAATTTCATGACCAGTAGTTTCTAATTTACGAGCAACAACAGCTTCGGCAATCATATCAGTTACACCGGCACCAATCATATGACATCCTAACCATTCTCCATATTTAGCATCAAAAATTACTTTTACAAAACCATCAGGAGTACCACCAGCTTGTGCTTTACCAGAAGCTGTAAATGGGAATTTTCCAATTTTTATATCGTAACCTTGTTCTTTAGCTTTAGCTTCAGTCAAACCAACACTAGCTATTTCAGGTGTAGCGTAAGTACAACCAGGAATATTTGAATAATCAACAGGTGGTGTATGTACTCCAGCTATTTTTTCTACACAAGTAATTCCTTCAGCAGAAGCAACATGGGCTAAAGCAGGTCCTGGAACTACATCTCCAATAGCATAAATACCAGGAATGTTAGTTTGGTACCATTCGTTTACCAGAATTTTATCTCTATCGGTAGCAATACCAAGATCTTCTAAGCCAATATTTTCAATATTGGTTTTAATTCCTACAGCAGAAAGTACTATATCAGCTTCAATAGTTTCTATTCCTTTGGCTGTTTTTACTGTAGCCACAACGCCTTTTCCAGAAGTGTCAACACTTTCAACAGCAGAGTTAGTCATTACCTTAACGCCTGCTTTTTTGAAGCTTTTTTCAAATTGTTTTGAAATATCAATATCCTCAACAGGGACCAAATTAGGTAAAAATTCAACAATAGTAACTTCTGTTCCCATTGAATTGTAAAAGTGAGCAAACTCGACACCAATAGCACCAGATCCAACAACGATCATCTTTTTTGGTTGCTTTTTTAAAGTCATTGCTTGGCGATAACCAATTACTTTTTCACCATCTTGAGGTAAGTTTGGTAACTCACGTGAACGCGCACCTGTAGCAATAATAATGTTTTTAGCTGTGTAATCTGTAGCAGTACCTTTATCATCAGTAACTGTTAATGTTCCAGCTGCTTTTAATTTTCCAAAACCATTGATTACATCAATTTTGTTTTTTTTCATTAAAAACTGAACTCCTTTACTCATGGTACCAGCTACATTTCGGCTACGTTTAACAACAGCTCCAAAATCTTTATCAAATTCAGAAACAGTTAACCCGTAATCACTAGCATGTTTTAGGTAATCAAATACTTGAGCACTTTTTAATAATGCTTTGGTTGGAATACATCCCCAATTTAAACAAACACCTCCAAGGCTTTCTTTTTCTACTATTGCAGTTTTTAAACCTAGTTGCGAAGCTCTAATAGCAGTAACATAACCACCAGGACCACTTCCTAACACAATAACATCATATGCGCTCATACTGTATAAATATTTGATTGTTGAGGCACGAAAATACGTATTAATCCTTAATTTTAAAAGTTACATTATAGTAGTTATACTTAGATGAAAATGCCATTTTTAAGTATTTTAAATGGTATTTTTATTGTTTTATTTGTTATATATAAGTATTGCTAGTTTTATGACATTGTTTTTTGAAATTATCAATTGAATCGATAATTTGAATAAAGAAATTTTAGTGATTATAGTTCTAGATATTTTTAATGAATATTGTTGAAAATTATTTTTTTGCTGTTAATAATGAAAAGCGATAGCTTAACCCGAAATTGAATGCGGTGCTATTAAGTTCCCCGCCACTTGCTTTTACATAACCTACCGCAGCGCGTAAACTTAATTCGTCAGTTAAATGGATATAACAGCCTGCACTAGGTTTTATAATTAGACCTTGTCCAGTACTTATGTTACCACCACCGGCAGCACCAGCTAAAAATTGAGTAAAAAGGCTGATTTTTTTTGAGATAATTGGTGCAGATTGTATACCAACTCCTAAAATACCCTCAGCGTACGCACCAGCATTTCCAAAATTAGCAAAGGAAGTTTGGCCTGTAGCATAGATGTGTTTTTTTAAGAAAAGATCTACTTGTAATGAAATTTGATACAAATCTTCGGTAGGATTAGTTACTCTTTTAGCATTAGTATATACATCCTGTTTTATGTTAATGTTAATACCTTTAAATTTTGTGTTATTTAACGTATTATGTTCAGCAAGTGACCCTTCTGTATGAACATAATATTTAAGTCCAAATCCTAGAGTGGAAGCATTAAAATGTTGATTAGGAGATAACATGAAGCCTTTATTTATTGATACATAAAAATCTTCGTATATCTTTTGTTCAATAGATAGATCTGGATATAGTAAAGCACCACCTTGGGAGTCAACACCGCCACCACCGCCAGCTCCAATAGCAAATTTTGCTAAAATATTAGTTCTGTTTTTATTCATTGAAAAATGATAGCCTCCGCCTAAAAATACATCCATATAGCCTGCAGGAATGCCACTATAAGCACCATCTGTTTTAAAAAGCCAAAACCAATTTTTTGTGAGGTATGAGTTGATTTCAACACCCGAAAGACGGATTGTTTTATTATTTAGAGTTACCCCTGAACTATTAACAGAATCGCCCATTGGGGATAAATTATTTAAATGAGCCATTACCGAGATTCGGTTTGATATTTTTTCCCAAAAAGATCCCTTTAGATCCTTAGTAGTATATTTTTTTTCGGCATGTAGATAATTAGAATAATCAAATGAAATAGGTATTTGAACACTTACGTAAAACTGATCACTTTTAATATCACCATTATCAAAAAAATTAACATAGCTATAACCTCCTGTAACAGAAAATTTATTGAATTGATAGCCTAAACTAGCATGAGGTAAAATAAAAGCACCGCCACCATCAGGTGCAGCGGCACCACCTCCGCCTCCAAAATGGAATCCTGTATCTATAAACAGATGCGATGTTAACTGTTTTTGAATACCAGCATTAATACCTAAGGTAAAAAAACCGCCTCTGATACCACTTACAGCTCCATAAATACCTAACCCTGTATAAAAATCTTTAAATTTTAAATTATAATGTACCCCGCTAAATCCCATATCATCTTCATTTTCATCAGGCATTTCGATGGATAGAAAGTCTAATTTGGTGATCGTTTTTTGAGTCTTTAATTCGGGAATATTTAGAGTTTTTTGAGCATTAATTATTTGAATACTAATGGTTACAAGTGAAATATATAAAAATTGCTTTACGGGGAAATAAGTGCGTTTCATAAACTGAGTATAGTTGGCCAATAAAAAAGGTAAAGATAAACCTAGTCTTTTAAAAAAGGAATAGACTCAAACTTTTTTCAGAAGACTGTAAATTGATGTATTTACTATCAGCTTAGTAATTGGTTGTCAATATATTTTACATATGGCTGTTAATATATTTTACACTTTTATTTTTTGAAATAGTAATAAAAGCTTGAGAGCCCTTTATTTATAGGAGTTTTAATTTTTGGCACGAGCATAGCTATAAACAATTTGAATTTGAACCACTAGTTATTTTAGTTGGTTACTAGCTAATGATAAATAAATGTTTAAAAGAGTAGCATACGCATTATTAATGACATCAAGTGTACTATATAGTCAAAAATCATACACATTAGAACAATGCATAAAGCAAGCTTTGGAAACTAATATTGATAGGCAATTCAATAAAATAAATACAAAATTGGCAAGAGAAGGGCTAAAACAAAGTTATCGTAATTTGTTGCCTAGTATAGGAGCAGGAACAAATTATAGTATACGATATGGGCGTTCAGTTGACCCCAACACGAATGCCATATCGAATACAGATTTCTTTTCTAATAATTACTCAATTGATGCCTCATTAGTTTTGTTTCAAGGTTTTTTAAAGCAGCATCAAATTAGGGCAGCAAAATGGAATAAGTTGTCTGCCATTGCAGAGGAGGAAGAACAAAAATTTTCTTTAATACAGCAGTTGCTTCCTGTTTTTTTTGAAGCACTGTATACACAAGATTTAGTAAAGATATCAAAGGAAGATTTGATTATAGCAGAAAAACTATTTACTGTAACAAATAAAAAATTTGACTTAGGGCAGCAATCTCAAGCAGCTGTTTTTGATGCAGATGCAGATGTCCAAGCGGCGTATTTAAATGAGGTGAAAGCTCAGAATGCCTTTGCTAAAATAAATTTAAGTCTACAGCAATTAATGAATATTGAAGCGGGTACTTTTTTACTTGTTAATAAGCCTTATATAAAAGAAGTGTCCAAAAAAATAATAGAGGATGATGAAAATATGTATGATAAGGCAAAAGAAGCATCTCCTAGGTTAAAAAAGTTGTTTTACTCAAGAAAAGGTTTAATAAAGCAATTATACGCTAATAAAAGCGAACTTTTTCCATCATTAAGTGTATTTGGAGGTTACAGTACAGGTTACTTTGAAACAAATATTGATCCAGTAACGGGAAGGACTATTGGGTTTCAAAAACAAATAACAGACAATGCTTCTCAATATATCGGAGTTTCATTACAAATACCAGTATTTAATCAATGGAATACACGCTCAAAAATTAAGCAACAACATTTGAATATAGAATTAAGAGACACAGAAATAAAACAAAATGAGCAACAATTATTTCAGTTTACAACCCAATTAAAACAAGAAGCTAAAGCTTTAAGTGCGGAATTAAATTGGAGTATAAAAAAGCAGAAAGCATTACAAATTTCATTTAAAACAACTGAGAAAAAATTTGAACATGGTTTAATAGCACTTTTGGATTTGCTACAAGTAAAAAATGAATTATTTAAATCAAAAGTAGAAAACATACGCATACAACAACAATTACAAATGAATCAAAAAATGATAGATTTATATACAGGTAAGTTGAATCAATTTTAGTGAGGTAGGGTATAGTAGGGTTTTAAAGGAAATAATTAATAGTAGTAACAATAATAATGGATATAAAAATTGAAAAAAAGAAAGGGATTCGTCCTAAACATATACTAATTGCAGTAGCGGTTTTTGCGTTACTCTTTTTATGTTGGAAGCTCTTTTCAGCAGATTATAAGCGTACTTATAGCGTGCAAAAGGAACGATTGTCAATTGGAGAGGTTATCCATGGTGAATTTCAAGATTTTATAACTATTACGGGGCATGTGTCACCTATTAGAACTATTTATATGGATGCGTATGAAGGAGGAAGGGTGAAAGGAAAGCATATTGAAGAAGGGGCCTTTGTTAAAAAAGGAGATGTTATTTTAACATTAGAAAATAGAAATTTATATGAGCAAATTTTAGTAAGTGAAAATAATTTGGCTTTAAAACAAAATGATTTACGATCCACCAAATTAGCCTACGATAGTAGGGAAATTAACGGAAGAAAAGAACTGATTAGTGCTAAGTATGAATTACAAAAAAAAGAGCGAAATTTTAAGCAACAAGAAGTATTATTTGATGAAGGTTTAATAGCAAAAGAACTTTTCTTGGTAGCTGAAGAAGATTACGAAGCCGCTGAAAAAAGACATAATTTAGTAGCAGAACAAGTAACACAAGATGCTGTTTTAAAAGGGACCTCCTTGAAAGATTTAGATGATGATTTACAACGCATGAAAAAAACTTTGGGAATGGTGTATGAGCGTTTAGATCACTTGAATGTAAGAGCGCCTTTTAGTGGACAATTAGGTTTTTTAGATGCCGAAATTGGACAGCGTATTCAGCAGGGGCAGCGAATAGGGCAAATAAATGATTTGTCTAATTTTAAAATAGAAGCTGAAGTTGACGAGCATTACATTGAACGTGTTCGACGTGATTTAAATGCAACAATTGAAAGAAAAGATAAAAAATATCCCTTACGTGTACGAAAAGTATATCCAGAGGTAAGAAATGGACGATTTAAAATTGATTTAGTTTTTGAAGATAAAAAACCTGAAACCATTAGAGCTGGACAAAACTATACGATGCGTTTGCAATTAGGAGCATCTAAAACAGCTGTATTATTACCCAGAGGAAGTTTTTTTCAAAGTACAGGAGGGCGCAACATTTTTGTGTTAAATAAAAAAGGAACAGAAGCTTTTAAAAAGGAAATAAAATTAGGAAGACAGAATTCTAAATATTTTGAAGTAATAGAAGGATTATCTCCTGGCGAAAAAACGATTATTTCAAATTATGATGCCTATGATAAAATAGAACGAATAGTGTTTAAATAGATATTAGAAATAAGATTTTAGAAATAAGATTTTAGATTTTAGAAAAATAGAGGAGAAAAAACAACCAACAATGGACAACTGAAAACCAACAACTAAATAAAGATGATACAAATTAAACAAGTAACAAAAAGTTTTAGAACGGAAGAGGTAGAAACCTTAGCCTTAAATAATATTGATTTACATATAAAAGAAGGGGAGTTTACTGCTATAATGGGACCATCCGGATGTGGAAAATCTACTTTGTTAAATATTATTGGGTTATTAGATAGTCCAACTGAAGGAGGTTATCAATTTAATGGAAAAGAAGTAGGTAGAAGTAAAGAAAGAGAACGTACAAAAATTAGAAAAGGAAATATAGGATTCGTATTTCAAAGTTTTAATCTAATTGATGAATTAACCGTATTTGAAAATGTAGAATTACCATTAATTTACTTAAAGGTATCTAAAAAAGAACGAAAAGCTAAAGTTGCAACAGTGTTGGAACGCATGAAAATAGCGCATAGAGATAGTCATTTTCCTAATCAACTTTCTGGTGGGCAACAACAGCGTGTTGCTATTGCACGAGCTGTAATTACTAATCCGAAATTGATTTTAGCGGATGAGCCTACAGGAAACTTAGATTCTAAAAATGGAATCGAAGTAATGAATTTGTTAACAGAACTAAATCAGGAAGGTACAACTATTGTAATGGTAACCCATTCCGATCGCGATGCGAATTATGCGCATAGAGTGATTAACCTGTTTGATGGGCAAATTGTAACAGAAGTGAGTAACCAGTATGCTTAATTAAGAATTCATTAACTGAAATTTAAAGTCAATTATAATGCTGTTAACTCAATTAAAAATCGCTTGGCGAAATATCATAGGAAATAAAGGCTATTCATTAATGAATATTTTAGGCTTAGCATTAGGAATGGCAGTTGCCATGCTCATTGCTCTATGGGTAAACGATGAATTTGATTATAATAAGAACTTTAAAAATTATAACAGATTAGCACAGATTTATCAATCTCAAAGTTTTAGTACCGAAAGAGCTACGGGGCCACCAATACCAATACCCTTAGAAAAGGTATTGCGTGAAAAATATGGTGAGTATTTTAAATATATTTCCATGTCATCCTGGACAGACGAAAGTATTTTGAAGTATGGAGAGAATAGTATAAAAATAGAAGGTAATGCAGTACAACCAGAAGTCTCTAAAATGTTCAGTTTAGAAATAGTATCAGGTGAATTAAATGGTTTAGAGGATATTAAATCAATTATGATATCGGCATCTACTGCAAAAAAGCTTTTTGGAGATAAAGATCCAATAGGAGAAAATATCTACTTTGGCTTTAATGATGATTTAAAAGTTACAGGGGTTTACAAAGATTTTTCATATAATTCATCATTTAATGATGTGGATTACTTTATTACTTGGGATTACTATGTTTCTAAGGAATTATGGGTGAAAAATTCAGAAACAGAGTGGGGGAATAATTCCTTTCAATTATTTGTTCAAATAGCAGATAATGCTAAGTTTGAAACGGTAGAAGAGGCTATAAAATGGGCTAAAAAGGATAATACCGATTATGGAGTTATTAACCCTGAATTGCATGTGCTTCCTATGCAAGATTGGAAATTACGAAGCAATTTTGAAAATGGAAAACAAGTAGGAGGGCGTATTGAATATGTATTTTTATTTGGAAGTATAGGAATAGTAGTATTATTGTTGGCCTGTATTAATTTTATGAATGTGGCTACGGCACGTTCGGAAAAAAGGGCTAAAGAAGTAGGAGTTAAAAAAACTCTAGGAGCCAATAGAAAGCATTTAATTAAACAGTTTTATTACGAGTCATTTATAATTACTACGGTAGCATTTATTTTGGCAACCATTATAGTTTACTTGTTTTTAGCACCTTTTAATGAGTTATCTGATAAACAAATTGAATTTCCTTGGACAAGTGGAATAGCTTGGGGAATTGCTTTATTAATTTTATGTTTTACCGCGCTTTTATCAGGGAGTTATCCAGCGTTATATCTTTCAAAGTTTAATCCAATTCAAATATTAAAAGGGACTTTTGTTAAAAGCAAATTTTCGGGAGGATTACGAAAAGCATTGGTGGTTTTCCAATTTGTATTATCTATCTCATTAATCATTATTACTATTATAATTAATAGGCAGATGGATTTTGTAAAAAATCAATCTCATGGTTATGATATGGATGCTTTAATTGAAATATATGCATGGTATACCCCTTTTAAAGGGAAATATGAGTTGATAAAAGAAAAACTATTAAAATCAGGAGCAGTAACTGCGGTCTCTGCATCTTCAAGTCCAGTAACCGATATATATTCTAACCAATCTTCTTTTGTTTGGGAAGGTAAGCCAGACGGTTTTATAGATGATTTTGCATGGGTTACTATTTCTCATGATTACATAAATACCTTAAAAATAAATGTTGTAGAAGGTCGGAATTTTTCAAGAGATTTTGCTTCGGACTCCAATGGAATATTAATAAACAAAGCAGCTTTGAAATATATGGGATTAAAGGATCCAATAGGTAAATTAATTACTAATAACGACTTTGAAGAAAATTCTTTGTTGAAAATTATTGGAGTAGTTGATAATATGGTAATGGGAAGTCCTTATACACCAGTAAAGCAAACCATGTTTTCAATAAATAAAAATGACGAAGATGGAATGGGGTGTTACCAGTTAAGATTAAATCCTAAGCATTCCTTGGAATCAAACTTAGAGCAGATTGAAAAAATATGGAATGACATGGCTCCAAATTTTCCTTTTGACTATGATTTTGTAGATCAAAACTATGCCGAAAAATTTAAAGAAAATGAACGCTTGGTTGGTCTGATTGGTATTTTTACAAGTCTGGCTATTTTTATTAGTTGTTTAGGTTTATTTGGTCTAACCTCATTTATAGCAGAACAACGCACCAAGGAAATTGGTATTAGAAAATCAATTGGAGCTTCTGTTTTTAAAATTTGGCAAATACTATCAAAAGATTTTTTATTACTTGTTCTTGTAGCCAGTTTAATAGCTGTTCCTTTAGCTTTTATATTAGGAACACATTGGTTGAGTTATTTTAAAATGAGAATAGTAATTAATCATTGGTATTTTATTATAGGCATTTTAACAGCCTTTATGCTAGCTATTTTAACAGTAAGTTATCATGCTATAAAAGCAGCAATGGTAAATCCTATTAAAAGTTTAAAAACAGAATAATAGTTACCAATTATGATTTTAAATTATATTAAAACAGGATTTAGGCATTTTAAAAATAAGCCGATTTATGCTATACTTAATAGTGTTGGTTTGGCAGTGGGTTTAGCTTCATTTTTATTAATTATTGCAATTGTAAAATATGAAGAGAATTTTGATAAGGATGTCAATACAGATCAACATTTAGTACACCGTGTAATATTAAAAAGGTATGACCCCGATACCAAAGAAATGTCAAGTGCTTTTGCTAGATTAGCATTGCCTTTTGGGAAAGTAATTAAGGAAGAAATACCGAATGAAGTAAGCTTGATGACTAGATGTTCATACACTGAGGGGATTTTTGACATTGATAAGGAAAAAACTGAAGAAAAAGAACTGTTATTTGTCGACCCTAGTTTTTTAGATATTTTTAGGTGTATTGTTTTAAAAGGGAATTCTAAAAATATATTGACAGAGCCTAATAGTATTGTGTTATCACAAACTTTAGCTGAAAAATATTTTGGAAACGAAAATCCAGTAGGTAAAACTATTAATTATTATACCTGGCAATATAAAGGACCTTTGAAAATTACAGGAGTAATCGCCGATTTTCCATTGAATAGTTCATTTAGGCCTAAAGCATTACTCTCTTTAAATTCAATAGTAGGTCCGCATAAATATCATAAACCAGATAGTTGGAAGGAAACCAACTCTTTTATGACGTTTATTACTTTTAAAAATGAATTAGACAAGGAAGCGGCAATGCTTCAAATGCCTCATATTACTAAAATAGCAAAACCTTTGGTAGGAGACGATAATGATTGGGAGTTTTTCTTTCAACCAGCAGACCAAATGCGATTACAATCAGACTTTAGAGAAGAAAGTAAAGGTTTAGATAATACACAGGTATTGTTAAATACAGTCAAAATTATAGGTTTGTTAATTATTATTATCAGTTGGGTTAATTTTATAAATATAACCACAGCAAGTGCAATAACAAGAGCTAGAGAGGTGGGTTCTAGAAAGGCTTTGGGAGCTCAACGTAAGGATGTTATTATACAGTTTTTTGTTGAGTCCATACTTTATAATATTCTAGCTCTGGTTTTAGCTGCATTACTTTTATCTATTGTTGTTAAACCATTTTTAGCCCTTATTGAAGCCGAATACACTTATGAAATATTTTTTAGAGTAGAGTTTTTGCTATATATGTTGGGTATTGTACTTATAGGTATTTTTTGCTCTGGGATGTATCCAGCTTTAGTGTTATCTTCTTTTTCACCTCGTGTAGTCATGAATTCAAAAAAGAGTTCTAGTCCTACTAGCGAACGCATGCGAAAATGCTTAGTAGGCTTACAGTTTTTGATTTCCATGTTGTTATTAATGGGTACAGGGGTGTTATTACATCAAACTATACATATGAAAAATATTGATAAAGGAATCGATTTTTCAAATGTTATGGTACTTAATGCGCCCTCTATTCATAGTAAAGACAAGGTAATAGCTACTTATGGTAATTTTATTAATGCACTCAAAGATTTACCAATGGTAAAAATAGCCTCTGCAAGTACTAGTGTACCGGCTTGGTGGACAGGAACTACTTCGGTAAGGAGACAGTCATCCGAAGAAATGAAAGGATATATCCGTAGTGCTATTGGTATCGATGAAAATTACTTCGAATTATATGATATTCCATTTATTGCAGGTGAAAATTTTAATAAGGAGAATAACAAGGAATATATGATTTTGACAGATAGAGCAAGGAAAAGCTTAAGTTTTGATAAATTACAAGATGTTTTTGATGATGAATTAAATGCATATTTATATGATTATCGATTTAAAATAAAAGGAGTTGTAAAAGATTATAAGCACAATTTGTTGGATACAGATATTGTTAATGAAGGAATTATTTTTATGCCTATGCTAGGTACAAATGAATTGCCAAATGTATTTTCTGTAAAGTTTAAAAAAAATATAAATATTAAAGAAGGTATTGCTAATGTGAAAGAGGTATATGATAAATTTTTCCCAGAGGATTTGTTTAAACATTCATTTGTTGGGGATGAATACGAAGCACAATTAGAAGACCAAAAAATAATAGAGAGAATGTTTGTTATTTTTTCATCTATAGCTTTGTTATTAATGTTAATGGGGGTTATTGGTTTGTCATCATTTATAGCTAATATGCGATTAGCAGAAGTGGCTATTCGTAAAATATTAGGAGCCAAAACAATTGATATTTTAAAGGAATTATCAAAAGAATTTTTTGTAATTTTTATAATTACATCAATAATCGCAATTCTTCCTACATGGTATGTAATGAATCAATGGTTGCAGGATTATAATTACCGAATTGATATTGGGATACAACATTTTATACTCCCCATGTTAATAGTGTTCTTTTTAACATTAGTAGTAGTATTTTATAATACATTTAGGGTATTGCGTATTCATCCATCAAAAGCACTCAATTCTTAACTAAAAAAAAGAGAATCATCATTTACATATAAAAATTAATAAAAACACAAGTCTAATTTAAAATAATAAAAACGATGAAAACTGAAGTAATAAAAGTAAAGTTAATTTTACTATTTGTGTTATGTGGTACTCAATTACAAGCCCAATGGTGGGGAAGTAAAAAAGTAGTAGGTAGTGGAAATAGAACTACTAAAACAATAACTACTAGCGATTATGATGCGATTAGGTTACAGGGTAGTATGGATGTGCATTTGGAACAAGGAATCGAAGGGAAAATACGAATAAGTACAGATGATAATATACAAGAATACGTTGAGGTAACAGTAAAGGGTAATGATCTGGTTTTATCCATTAAAAGTGGCGTGAATTTACGGCCTAAAAAAGGGATTCATATTTATGTGCCTTTTGTAGATCTTTCAGCAGTTTCTATAACAGGTTCAGGAGATGTTAATGCGAATGCTACCTTAAAAACAGCTGATTTTAAAGCGACTATTACAGGTTCAGGAAATTTAGAGCTAAGCGTTGAAGCTTCTGAAATTAAAGGTCATATTACAGGATCTGGAAATATGTTATTAAAAGGAAGTACCAATTTACTTAAAGTAAGCATTACAGGTAGTGGGGATTTTAATAGCGAAGGTTTACAGGCACAAGATACCGATGTGATTATTTCTGGTTCTGGTGATGCCAAGGTGGTCGCGTTAAAAAGTTTGAAAACAAAAGTGAGTGGATCGGGAGATATTAAATATACTGGAAGTCCAGCTCATGTAGATTCAAAAACTAGTGGCTCAGGAAGTGTAAGTTCATTTTAAACTATATAACATTTAAAATAAGTTATTATGATACAAAAACATTCGAATTTGAAAATGATAAGACTGGCTAGTTTATTTTTAATATCGATTATTTTAGGCTTCAGTAGTTTTGCGCAATCTCAAATAATTAAGGTTGAAAATTTTAATAAAATAAGTATCCATCCGCATATTCAAGTTGATTTTATACATGGGGATAAAAATGAGGTAACTATAAATACTATTAGTGTTCCCGAAGAAAAACTGACAGTTGAGGTTGAAAATAATACGTTACAATTATATTTAAAAGGGGCTAAAATTTTCACAAAAACTGAAAAAAAAGATTGGAATAAGCATAGAAAACCAATTTATAAAGGGACTATAGTAAAGGCAACTATAACTTTCAAATATTTAGAAGATTTGTCCTTAAAGGGAGAAGAGCATTTTGTACTAAAAAATGCTTTCAAATCGAATGAATTAGATATGTATGTTTATGGGGCATCATCCATTCGTTTTAACGAATTACAATTAGATAATTTTAAAGGAGTAATGTATGGGGAAGCTCAATTAATTATAGAAAAGGGGCGTATTGATTATCAAAAAATTACTGCCTATGGAGCAGCCAATGTTGATGTAGAAAATGTGAGTACTAAAAGAGCTAAAATTATGGCTTATGGTGAGGCAAAATTTAGTTTAAATGTATCGGATGAATTAAAGGTATCTTCCTTTGGAGAGGCTACTATTCGATATATAGGGAATCCCAAAATTCAAAAGGGAATTAATTTGGGCGAAACTACTATTACACGTATTGATACTAACTAAGTTTATAATTAATTGTAGTTGATTGAGGTAAAGCATTTTTTTGCGTGAGGGATTGCAATGGAAATCCCACAGCCTGACCTAGGGAAGTGCGAGGAATTGAAATGTAAAGCCCGACCCTTGGGGCACGCCCAAAATAGTTGAAAATTAGTTTTTTTGTTTGAAAATGATGGTGCAAGTGAAATGTTTGTACTGTCATTTTTTTATTAATTGTATTACAAAATATTCAAAATACTTTCATTGATTTTTGTTGCTAAGCGTTCATTAACTTTAACTTTTTGTGCATAAAATTTCCAGTTTTGAACACTCGCGTTGATTTCTTTTATAATTAATTGGGGTTTTTTAATGTTCATAGATTTTGCTACAGTAAGTAAATCTTGTTTAGTAATTCCTTCTCGTTTACCGTTAACGGAAAGTGCGTGTTTACTAACCCAAATACTATCAGGTCGATAGGCATGGCAGATATCATAAGCAGGGCTTAATTCCCATTCACTATCTTGTTTAAGTCTAAAAGCAAAATTTTTAGTATGGTCGTCACAATTCCGAGCAATAACATTAAACACCATACGACGAAACATTTGTTCGGCTTGTGGGTAGGGGAGTCTAAGTAAGCGCATGGTTTGAAATAGCTGTTCATAACTATAAGCACCTACCTCGTTAAAATTATAGTGTTGCATGGCACATAAAGTTTGTATATGGTGTTTAGTACTTCCGTTTTCTCTGTCAAAACGTTTTGTCATAAAATGAGCACGATCATTTTCTTCTAATAATAGCGAGGGCATCATTTCAATACCACAATCCACTGCCATTAAGTAATAGGCCATTTCTACACGGCCGTAACCTTTTGTAGTGCCAAATTGCGCATCATCTACGCCATCGAGTTTTAGTAAATAATGTTCAAAACCCTTTGGCGCATTTGTTTGCCCAGATTTTACTACACCAGTTTTATCATTGTATGCAATAATAGCTTTTGCTCTGGCTCCTCCGGCAGAGGTTCCAATAGTTAAAATGTCTTGCATGGCCTTGAGTTCATTTTGCTTTATGTTGGTAGTAAATTTTTCGCGTTTATTCAACATATCAGCAGCTACGTTAACCAGACCCTCCATTTCTACATCAAAAGCATTTTGTTTGCTATTGGTCGAAGGTTCAAATTCAATAGCTCCCATACCTCTGGACCCTATAAAACAAAGTTTTTCAATAGGGTTCATGCTATTTTCGGGTCTACCTTGTTGTGCTAACCAACTATTTAATAATCGATTTCCATAGCGGTCTGGGAGTATGTCGGCAAGTAAACCAGGTAAGCCATGGAAGGTGCTTTCTAAAGTTTCATTTTTTGAACTTAACTCTGGGAAATTATAAATAATACCAGCTTGTAAAGGCATTTTTAAAGGAGCTAAATTGTAACCTTTTAAAGTAAAATCAGGAGTGTATTCAAAACTTGCCAGCTGTGTGTTTTTATTCCAAAGCACTGCGCCAGCAGTCATACCCCATATTTTAACTATTGCGCTATCTATCATTACCAATCGCTTTTAGTAGTTGGGTTATTTTTAGAAGAGTTTCGAACTCTTTTTCGTTCTTTTTGTTTCAGTTTTACAGCTTCCAATGGACTTATTTGTTCTTGGAATATAAAGCTATTAAATACATGTAAGGCATCTAATGCGCGTAGAATTTGAATTAGGGAATTTAAACTAATGGCCTCACCATTTTCAATTTGGCTAATAGTCCACCTATTTATTCCGGCTGCAGTTGCTGTTTCGGCTTGTGTTTTATTTTTAGCAATTCTACTTTTTTTAATGAAAGTGCCTAGTTCTGCTACAATGGCGTCATCGGTCATGGCAATCCAATATTTGTTGGCTTTTTCTATCATAAAAATATATTTAAACATTTAAAGTTGGTAAATGCTATCAAATTTACAAAATATTTTATAATTAGTAATGTTGGTTTTTACTATTATTATATGCTTTTATTGTTTTTAATATATGTAAAAGCAAACATTAACATATTAAGCTCACTCACATCATGCATTAAAAAATCTATTCCGTATCGAAATCTCTGTAAAATCAAAGGCTTCGCTGTATTTTCTTGAGCTTTTAATACTAATAACAAAGTTCTAATACATAATACGGGTAAAGTTATGTGTAATGATTTTTTTTTGCGAAATAATATTGTGTAATTAGGGCAAGGATAAGTTGTGTTTGGTAAATAGGTGTTATTATTCTATTTGGGTATAATTTTAGAGATTTTAGGAATTAACAAAATATCTTTCAATACATTAGCAGAAAGTAGGACAAACAAAACAAGACAAAACAACATAATTGTTAACGGAGAAGGTTCCGACCTCAACAAAAAAGAAGCTTTAAAAGGCAGAGCAAAAAGAAAAACAATTACGCAAATTATGATGTTGCAGTTAATAGAAATTGCACAAGAAAACGGAGAACCCGAATTAGAAAAATCATACTGGAACACCTATTACTGCCAACAAAATATAGTAACCGCTGATGGTCGTTTGTATGGAAAATATTGCAAAAACCGCTTTTGTACCTTATGCTGTAGCATTCGTAAAGCAGAAATAATAAATAGATATTATCCTGTTATGGAAAAATGGAAAGAACCTTATTTTTTGACCTTAACAGTTAAAGCGTGTAATGCACATAATTTACCCAAATACATTAAGAAATTCATTCAAGGTATCCAACGTATAACCGAAAAATACAGAAAGCGATACCAAAGAAGCAAAGGAAAATTACTAATTGGAGTGCGTTCTTTAGAGTGTAATTTCAATCCAAAAAAGAAAACATATAATCCACATTTTCATATTATCACTAAAGATAAATATACCGCTGAGGTACTCTTAAACGAATGGCTAAAACTATGGACATCCAAATTCACAAATCGAAAAGGACAAAATATCCAAAAAGTAACTGATTTAGAAAACGGGCTTGTAGAAATAATAAAATACGGAAGTAAAATTTTCACAGAGCCAGACTTAAAAAAAAGAAAAAAAGAAACCTCAACTGCTCAAATTTATATAAAAGCTTTAAATACAATTTTAGTTTCAATGAAAGGCAAACGCATATTTGATAGGTTTGGTTTTAATTTACCCAAACAAACACAAAAACACCCCTTTTCTGAAAAGCTTTTGAGTAATTATAATGAATGGGAATATGATGCTAAAAGCTCCGATTGGGTTAGTACAGCTACAGGTGAACACCTAAGTAATTATAAAATACCTTCTCACCTACAAGCTTTGTTAGAAAATAATATTAATAACGCTATAAATTAATAAAGTAGCATTTAAGTGTATAAACAAATACAATATAATACGATGTATTAATACAAAGTATATGCTATATTTAACATTCAAAATAATTCCCTATGAACCGTATTAAAGAAGTCCTCGAAGAACGAGGGGTTAAGTAAGTATGGCTTGCTGAGCGATTAGGTAAAAGTTTCAATACTGTAAATGGTTATGTACAGAATCGTACCCAGCCAAGTTTAGAAAACTTATACGAGATTGCTTCAACACTTAAAATAGATGCTAAAGAATTATTAGTTACAAAAGATATTAAATAAGATATGCCAACATTACATTGGATAGGAAAAGATAAAGTAGTAAGTCATCACCAAGATGTAGCCTATAGAGTTTTAGAACATCAGTATGGTTTTAAAGATAAAGCAGAACACAGTTTTGAGGCTAATAGTGGGAATAAAATTATACACGGTGACAACCTCGAAGCGTTAAAATCGTTATTACCTGAATATGAATCTAAAATACAATGTATTTATATAGACCCACCATATAACACAGGTAAAGAGGGATGGGTGTATAATGATAATGTAAATCACCCTAAAATTAAAAAGTGGTTTCAAGAAGTAGTTGGTAAAGAGGGAGAAGATTTAACACGTCACGACAAGTGGTTGTGTATGATGTATCCACGTCTAAAGTTATTACATAAATTACTTTCCGATGATGGCTTTATAGTCATTCATATTGACGAAAATGAGTATCATGCACTTATCTTATTATTAGAAGAGATTTTTGGAAGAAGAAACAATTTAGGAACAATAGTATGGGATAAAAAAAATCCAAAGGGTGATGCGAAAAAATTATCTTATCAACACGAAAGTATTATAGTGTTTTCTAAAAATTTTGAAACCATAAAAGGAAAGGTAATAAGGAAAAAGAAAAATGCTATTGAGATACTCAAATATGCGAAGAAAGTTTTCTCTAAGTTGGGGAAGACAACTTACCCAGAAGATATTATTGATGTATGTAAAAAGTATAAATTAGATAAGGCCATTTTTGAAGAGTATAAATTTGAATACGATTTAGAAAAGGTTAATAAAGAATTTCAAAACTGGATAAAGAATCAAGATTTTTCAGGTGGTGAAAAGGCTTATAAATTTATAGATAAGAAAGGAGAGGTATACAGAGGTGTATCTATGGCGTGGCCAAATAAAAAAGATGCGCCAGAAGATTATTTCATCCCATTAATACATCCTAAAACTAAGAAAGAATGTCCAATTCCAGCTCGTGGATGGCGTAATCCACCAGATACGATGAAAGCATTACTTGATAATAAAAAGATAATTTTTGGAGAAGACGAATCAAAACAACCTGAACGAAAATATATATTGAGCGAAAATATGTTTGAAAATATTAGTACTATGGTTGGTTTTGCTGGTAGTGATGATGAATTTCAAAAATTGATTGGAATTAAATTAGAAAACCCTAAACCGCACCTTTTTGCTACAGAGTTAGTAGAGTGGTTTTCTAATGATGATGCTATTGTATTAGATTCTTATGCAGGTTCAGGTACTACAGGTCACGCAGTTTTAAAACTTAATAGTGAAAATGAGCATTCTAAAAGAAAGTTTATTTTAATACAATGTGATGAATTTGATAAGAAAGGAAACCTATTAAATATTTGTGAGGATATAACTATCAAAAGAGTAAAAGCAGTTATTGATGGTTATGGCAATACTAAAAAACAAATTGATGGAACGGGTGGTTCTTTCGATTTTTATGAGTTAGGTAAGCCTATTTTCAAAGACAATGAAAATCTTAATGAAGAGGTAGGAGAAGATATAATACGAAATTACATCTTCTATACAGAAACTAAGCAATCATTAACAAGACCACAATCTAAAGATGCTAAATATCTATTAGATAATTATCAAGATACAGGATATTACTTTTACTATGAGAAAGATAGCTTAACCACATTAGATAATAATAGTTTGGGTATTATAAAAGAGTTACAAGAGCAGTATATTATTTACGCAGACATCTGTTTGTTGGATGAAACTTATATGCTCAATAAAAACATCATATTTAAAAAGATACCAAGAGATATAAAACGTTTCTAAGAATGGAATTAAAAAAATACCAACAAGAGGTAATAAATGACCTTACGAAGTATATAGAGGAACTTGATACTACAAGACATCTTAATAATGCGTTTGCTAACTTTTGGGAAAGCAAAGGTATTTCATTACAGACTTTAGAAGATAACTTTCTAAGACCCTACGACAACTCAATTAAAGGTGTACCAAGAGTAACTGTAAAAGTGCCAACAGCTGGTGGTAAAACATTTATAGCTTGTAATGCGCTAAAACCTATCTTCGATAGTTTTCCGTTAGATAAACCACAAGTAGTAGTTTGGTTTGTACCTTCAGATACTATCTTAAAACAGACTTATAAAAATCTAAACAATCCTGCTCATCCATACAGGCAAAAAATAGATACTCATTTTAATGGAAATGTAAAAGTATATGATAAAGAAGCTCTACTATTTGGTCAAGGGTTCAATCCTGTAGAGGTAAAAGAACAACTAAGCATTTTAGTATTAAGTGTTCAATCATTTGTAGAAACGGTTAGAAAAGGGCTGCCAAGAGCTTATAGAGAAAATGAAAACTTAGCAGAATTTGTATCTCATTTCAGAGACTTAAAAGCTAATCTTGACAATGTAGATGATACTGCGTTAATACAAGTGATAGCCTATTTAAATCCTGTTATCGTTATAGATGAAAGTCACAATTTTGAAGCTGATTTAAGGATGGATATGTTAAACAATATTAATCCAAGTTTCATATTTGATTTAACAGCAACACCACGTAACAAGAGTAATATCATAAGTTTTGTTGATGCCATTAAGCTGAAAAGAAACAATATGGTAAAACTACCTGTTATTGTTTACAATCATCAAGATACTACAGAGGTGTTAAGTAGTGCCATACAAATGCAAAAGACTTTAGAGGCTAAAGCAAAAGTACAAGAAGCAAATGGTGGTAAATATATTAGACCTATAGTATTATTCCAGGCACAACCCAAAACCAATGATGACAATGTAACTTTTGATAAGATAAAAGATAGCTTAATAGAAATAGGTATTCCAGAAAATCAAATAAAAATAAAGACTGCTAACAAAGACGAGATTAAGAAATTAGACTTAATGAGTCGTGATTGTGAAGTACGTTATATCATTACTGTTAATGCTTTAAAAGAGGGTTGGGATTGTCCGTTTGCTTATGTATTAGCTTCATTGGCAAATAAATCATCATCAGTAGATGTAGAACAAATTTTAGGTAGAGTATTAAGGTTGCCTTATGTTACCAAACATCAAGAAGATTTATTGAATTACTCGTATGTATTTACTTCATCTAATAATTTCTTAAACACTTTAGATAAAATCATTTTAGGTCTTAATAAGTCAGGATTTAGTGCAAAAGATTATAGAGTAAAAGAACAGCAGATAGAATCTAAAATAGACACCACAACTGGTAAAGGTAGTTTTGAAGATTTATTTGGAAAACAACAAGAACAACCACCTACCTCTGATGCAAAAGATGATGATGAGGTTAATATTAATGTAGATGACGTAAAACAGCTTACAGAGTCTGAAAAAGGTTCAAACCAGTTAGAGGATATTTTAAAACTTGCAGGAGATACCAATGCAGAGTTTGAGAAAAAAATGGAAGAACTGGAAAAAGAAGATAATTTAATACCAACCGACTTGAAAGAAAAGATAAAAGTATTCCCAATCAAAGAGGTTTTTAAAGAAGAAGCAACTAAAGTTATAATCCCAACATTTCATATTAAAACTGCACCTTCACTTATTGAGCCTGAAAATCTTGTTCCACTTACTAAAAACCTTTTATTACAAGGCTTTGAATTAGATAAACAGGATAGTAATATTGACTTAACTCGTACAGCTTCTAAAATGGCAAGTATAGATTTAGCAGAGGGTCGAAAGGATGAGTATGTGCCTGAGTATAAGTATGTAGATAATCACGTAAAAGAAGCATTTGCAGAATACCTATCAACACTTACACCTGAGCAAAAGGTAAATCAAATAGCTGGTCGTATTACTAAAATCATTAAGAAGATAGACCAGATTCCAGAGCCACAAATCATTGTTTATGTTAAGAAGATAATAAAAGACCTCAATAGCGAAAAGGTAGCTGAAATAACTAATAATGAACCTTTTTACGCTAAACTAATTAAGAACAAAATAAACGAATTAGCAGACCAACATTCTGAAAAACAGTTTGATATTTTATTAGATAAAGGAACAGTAGTATGCGAACCATCATTTAAGTTCTCTAAAAAAATAAGTCCCAAAAACACTCTTAAAGGAATCACTAAAAACCTATATATCGAAGAGGGTGAAATGAATGATTTTGAAAAGCAAGTTATTAACGAGGTTGCAAACCTTGATAGCGTAGTATTCTGGCATAGAAATTTAGAACGTGGTAAAGGCTTATTGATAAATGGTTTTGTAAATCATTATCCCGACTTCATTATTAAAATGAAAAACGGTAAAACTATTTTAATTGAAACTAAAGGAGACCATTTAGATGGTTCGGACAGTCAACAAAAATTACGCTTAGGTGAAAAGTGGGCAAGTAAAGCAGGAGATGACTATCGCTACTTTATGGTCTTTAAAACAGATAGATTAAATGGCGCAAGAACTGTAGCAGAGTTAATAGATATTTTAAAGGATATGCAATAAATTATAAATGGCAGGAGTAGCAACAAGTATAGAAAACCAGATAAGAAAACTTCGTGACAGAGGTATGGTTTTAGACATTGAAGAAGATAAAATAAAAGAAATATTGTTAGATATTGGCTACTACCGTTTAGGCTTCTATTGGCATCCTTTTGAAATTGACGCAGAACATAATTTTGCTGAAGGAACTAAGTTTTCAACCGTTATTGATTTATACTACTTAGATGTTGATTTAAGATATTTACTAATTAAGTACATAAACAGATTAGAACTCAATTTTAGAACTAATCTTATCTATTGGGCGTCTATGCATTATCATGATAATGCTATTTGGTACACAGACCCAACTGTAATGGCACAAGAATATTTAAAAGATATTAAAGCGCATTACAACAACAATTTTAAAAAGAAGAATATTCAAATAAGCAAGCACCACGCTAAATACCCTGATGATATATATGCACCTTGTTGGAAAACATTTGAGTATTATACTTTTGGTTCGATTGTCAAAGTATATGAGCATATAATAGACCAAGATGTTAGAAAACTAATTGCAGAGCAATACAATTTAAAGAAGCCACATAAACTGCAAAACTTTTTAGATACGTTGGTGTTTGTACGAAATAGTTGTGCTCATAGTGGCGTGATATTTGATTTACATATCGATGAAGGTGTTAGTGGAATTCCAGAAATACCTTTTAACAATAATTACAGTCATAGTTTAGATTCAGCTATAAAAGCATTACTCTATTTAATGAATAATATTTCCAGCAATAGAAAGAATGAATTAGAAGAAAAGTTAATTAAATTGTTCAATAAATTTACAGACAATGTTGTGATAAAAGGCATCATCAAAAAAAAATTAGGGTATTCTTATGATATTGAATTATAAAATATTTGTATGTTTGTAGTATAAAAGTGTCCCATTATTCATTTGCATTAGTGGTGCACTCAAAAAAAATAAACAACCTCAGACATTGTCTGGGGTTTTTTTGTGTCTAAAATATGTATAGTTTAAAATTACTTAAAGATTTAAGTGAAACTGATAATTGATCAAAAGATAAAAATATTTCACTAAAATTGTCGACCAAATTGTCGACTAAAAAAACAAACTCCCGAAATCATTAATGATTCGGGAGTTTTTTGTGGAGTCGGAGGGATTCGAACCCTCGTCCAAACAAGCAATTACAACTGCTTTCTACACGCTTAGTTTTTGTTTAGATTTTCGTGAACTTGCCGGTCAAAAACAACCAACGCATTCCTTATTCTTAATTTAGCTTCAAAACAATATCAAGACCCTACTGTTTCTATGTTTACTTTTACGATACTCAAAAACCAAACGCCGTAAACCAAGGCTTTTGAAGAGTATCCTGCTTGTCTACCTAGTAGACCGAGGCATTATCCTACTATGATTCAGATTATGCAGCTAGGGCGTAGTTATTCTCGCCGTTTAAAAAAGTGATATAGATATTTACGAGCCTTAACATCTTAGCTCGGCGTGCTTACAATCCAATTGGTCTCGCTGTCAAAACCAGTCGACCCCATTTTTTTGTGATGGGTAAATAAAAATTTACCATTTATAAATTGAAACTTGATATAAATATCAAATTCGGGTTGCAAATATAATTGTAATATCTTTGCATTCGTAAAATTTTTACAAATATTATACCATTTTGAAATTTGCCCTTATTAAGGAACATAAATCAATACATGAAACTCGCGTATTATTTTCTCCTTTACAATTACAAAAAATAGCGGATTGTTATCCTCAACATCAATTTATAATAGAAAGTTCATCTACTAGATGTTTTTCTGATGCTGATTACGCTAAACTTGGTTTTACAGTAACTAAAAATGTAAATGATGCTGATATTTTTTTAGGGATTAAAGAAGTTCCAGAGGAAGCTTTAATACCCTATAAAACCTATTTCTTTTTTTCGCATACAACCAAAATGCAAGCGCATAATAAAAGCTATTTAAAGTGTTTAACAGAAAAGAAAATCACATTTTATGATCATGAAAATTTAGTAGATAGTTTTAATAAACGCTTGGTTGCTTTTGGGAAAAGTGCAGGTAATATAGGAGCTTACCATGCTATCCGTACTTATGGATTGAAAAATAACTTATTTGTATTGCCGAAACCGAACATTTTTTCGAGTGTTGATGATTTAAAAAATGAAATTACTAAATACACTATTCCAAATATAAAAATTGTAGTTACTGGAACTGGAAATGTAGGAGGTGGAATAGCCAATTTTTTAGAGAGCATAGGACTTAAACAAATAACACCAACCGAATTTTTAAATGCCGAATATACTTTTCCTACATTTACTCAATTGCGAAAGTCTAATTATTTAGAACACTCTATTACAAAGGAGTTTTGTGAAAAAGATTTTATAAAATATCCTTATAATTACGAAAGCACTTTTTTAAAATTCGTTCAACATGCTGATTTATTTATAGCGGGTCATTATTATCATAAGGATATGCCTATGCTTTTTACAAAAAAACAAATGAATCATCACAACTTTAAGATAAATACGGTTGCTGATATTTCATGTGATCTTAATGAACCTATACCCACTTGTATTAGAGCATCAACACCAGAAAAACCGATTTATGGATATGATATATTAACAGGTACGGAAACTGATTATAAAAATCCAAATAGTGTAGCAGTTATGGCAGTTGATAATCTCCCCGGGGAGCTACCTGAATTTAGTAGTATTGAGTTTGGTAATCAATTTGCTTCAAAAATTCTTCCTTTAATTATAAATAACCCTAATCATACTGTTTTAGAAAAAGCTTGTGTTTTAAAGAAAGGAATGTTTACTAAAAAATATAAATACTTAGAGGATTTTATTTTATTGGAACATGCTTCTTGTGTGCTCTAAATTGATTAAGTTTTGGTTATTCACCAATAATATTGCTTGATCCCAAATGCTTCTGCTGAATCTTTCAATGCCAAAATAAAGGAATTTAGAAATCAATTTAGAGGCGTAAGAGATGTAAAATTCTTCCTCTACAGGTTAACTAAATTATATGCTTAATTTTGGCTACTCCCCAATAATATTACTTGATCCTCAATTTTTGCTAATATTTGGTATTTGATAAAATTGAAAAAGCCCTCAAACATAATGTTTGTGGGCTTTTACTGAGAATTGTGATTCTCTATGCGGAGAAAGAGGGATTCGAACCCCCGGAGGTGTGACCCTCAACAGTTTTCAAGACTGCCGCATTCGACCACTCTGCCATTTCTCCAGTGTGTCTCATTAGGTATTCCCTAAATGCGAGTGCAAATATACGAAGCTTTTTTAGTTTGGCAAGCATTATTTTCATTAATTTCACATTTAGTTATAATGTTTTTTTTGAAAGTAGATTATAAGGTTTGCTATCAGTTAATTAAATAATGAAATAAATTGTACTAATGAGAATTTTTTTTTGGAGAAGTATATTTTTTCTTTTGGTAATAGGGTGTAAAACTTTAAATACAGATGAAGAAAATCAAAAAATAGCTAAAACAGCGGTATCAAATGTTAAATTAGAAGCTATAAACCCCACTTTATATGCTAATACAATAACAGAAAAAGAGCTAAAGAAAACACTTTATGAATTTGCTAATAATGAAATGGAGGGAAGAGAAACAGGAGAGTTTGGTCAAAAAAAAGCAGCAGCTTACTTAAAGGCTTTTTATGAAAATGTAGGAATACCTAGTCCAGCGGGATTAGATTATTATCAATACATACCTAAAGAATTTTTTAGCGGAGCTATTAAAAAATCAGAAAATGTGGTAGCTTTTTTAGAAGGTACTACACATCCCGATGAAATTATAGTGCTTTCGGCGCATTATGACCACTTAGGCGTTAATACAAATGATGAGGTTTTTAATGGAGCTGATGATAACGGTTCGGGAAGTATGAGTATGCTACAAATTGCAGAAGCTTTTGCAAAAGCCAAAAAAGAAGGTGTTGGTCCCAAAAGAAGTATTTTGTTTTTACATGTTACTGGTGAAGAAAAAGGATTATATGGATCACGTTATTATACAGAAAACCCTTTATATCCATTGAAAAATACTGTGTGTAATCTTAATGTGGATATGATAGGTAGAGTAGATAAGGAACATGAAAGCGCTCCTAATTATATTTACATTATTGGTAGTAATCGTTTAAGTGATGAGCTACATTTAATTAATGAGGCAGTTAATGAAAAGTATACATTGTTTAATTTAGATTATAAATACAATAAAGAATCTGACCCTAATCGATTTTATTATAGAAGTGATCATTATAATTTTGCAAAAAATAATATTCCAATTATCTTTTATTTTAATGGGGTACATAGTGACTATCATAAGGTTTCTGATGTAGCTGAAAAAATTAATTACAATCTACTTACCAAACGCTCAAAATTAATTTTTTATACGGCTTGGGAAATAGCAAACAGAAAAAATAGAATATTACTAAATAAATGATATAAGAAATTCATATGCCTAGATAATAGCTAAAATTTTCTTGCTATATAGTTGAATAATCAAGCTTTTTTTACTTTTAAGAAAAAATAGTTATTCTTTGTAAATATCAATATATTCAGTTTTTGTTTGTTTTTTTTGGGTTTTTAAGCGTATTATTAGAGTTTTTTTAATAATTAAGCAAGTCTTGTGTAGTTTTGTGGCTAATATGATTGAGAAAAACTAGGTAATAAACAATTTAAGCAGATTAACTGCATTGGAGTGATTTCATGTGTAAGAAAATTTTTTTTTAAATACTAATTAATTCAATTTGTAGGTTATTATATCTAAACACTAAATCAATAATATTTTAGGTATGAAATTAATCAAATTAGCTAGTATTACAGCTGTATTGCTGTCGTTATGGTCATGTCAAAAGGAGGAGATTAGTACTAATAACGAAGACTCATCAGTTTCTGCTCAAACTGAAATTAAAAGTTTAATGGGGATTAAAAATTTCCCTGTTGTTAAATTACCAGATGGAACCTATAGTCATGGAGATATCCGTATTGAGAATTCTCAATTTGATGATCCTAATGCATCCGAAGAAATAGTACCTCAAACGCCAGAAAAAGGAGCTTTAGCCTTAGCTGGAGGATTTGTACGTAAATGGCCAAACAACACTGTTGTGTTTAGATATGATAACAGTATAACACCTCAAATGAAACAAAGATTTGAGGAGTCAATGAACGAATGGAGAAGTAAAACTAACGTTCGTTTTAAAGAGCGTACAAATGAAGCTGATTTCGTAACAGTACAATCAACAGGAGACGAGTGTAATTGTGGATATGCCAATTTAGGACAGGTAAGAAATAGAGGTGTTTTGGCATTTGGAGGAAGAGCTTCTGTATCTGTTATAATGCACGAAATAGGTCATACGTTAGGATACATACATGAGCAAAACAGATCTGATAGAGATAATTATGTAAAAGTACAGTTTCAAAATATATCTAATGGAGCTGAAAATCAATTTTTTAAAAGTGATCGATCAATTAATTTAACAGATAAATTAGATATAGAATCTATAATGATGTACGGTTCATATACATTTTCTGCAAACCGTCAACCCACTATTGTTGATTTAAATGGTAATACATATAGAAGAACAGGTCGATTATCTGCAGGAGATATAGCAGGAACTAATCAAGCATACCCAAGCACAGGAGAAGAAGATGAAGACGAGGCTGAAGAAGAAGACGAGGAAGATGAAGATGAGGCTGAAGAAGAAGAAGAGGAAGACGAGGAAGATGAAGAAGATGAAGAAGAAGAAGATGAAGAAGAAGATGAAGAAGAAGAAAACGGTAACCCAACAAACCCAGAGCCAACAAATCCAGAAGATGTTTGTAATGATGTATCAGCGTGGAGCAGAGGTACTGCTTACAGAGTGGGGGATAGAGTAACTTTTAGAGGGTATTTATTTGAAAGAGATTTTTCTAGATGGACTTTATTGCAAAAATGTGGTACAACTAAAAGAAATGATATTTGTGCAGGTATAGAGAACTTTAATGGAGGAAGATATGAGGTTGGAGATCAAGTTGTTTTTAGAGGTTATTTATATACAAGAGTACAAGGTGGTTGGATTAGAGAAGGACAATGTGGCAGGTAATCACATAAAGAAAACTCTAAGTTTAAACACTAAAATATAGTTTTTTTAATATGTTAAATTGGGGAAAGAGCTGCTTTTTATGAGCAGCTCTTTTTTATGGCTTAGATTGAAAATTGATCACTAAAATTTGAAATAAAGTCTTGCATATATTTTTTGCCTTTATCTTCTGAACGAATTACTAAAAAGTGCCGCCTTTTTAATCCCTTTTGCCCTATTTTTTTGAAAACTAATTGTGTTGAAATGTTGAATGATTTTAAAGCCCACTTAGGCATACATAATATTCCTAGATTAGCTTCTACTATTTCTAAAGCAACTTCGGTAAGTGGAATGGCTGAAATTTATGGTTGGGTTTTAAAGTCAAAAGAACGTTTTTTTTGGAATGTTTAAGTGAGGGAATAAAATATGAACGTCTATTAAATTCTTAAAAAAATCTAATAGACGTTTTATTTTTTATGAAGTACTTTATTGAGCGAATATGTTTAATATTGTTCTGATTCGTTAGGAAAGTCAAGAGCTTTAACGTCTGTGACATAGTTGCCAACGGCTTCAGTCATTAGGTCGTGTAAATTTAGGTAACGACGTAAAAAACGAGGGTTGAATTCATGTGTCATTCCAAGTAAATCATGTAGTACTAAAACCTGACCGTCAACACCATTACCAGCTCCAATTCCAATAACAGGAATAGTTAATTTTTCGGCAACTTTTCTGGCTAATTTAGCAGGTACCTTTTCTAGAACAATAGCGAAACATCCTGATTTTTGTAAAAATAAAGCATCTTCAATTAACTTTTTGGCTTCCTCTTCCTCTTTTGCACGAACAGTATAAGTACCAAATTTATATATGGACTGAGGTGTTAGCCCTAAATGACCCATTACGGGAATACCTGCGTTTAATATTTTTTTTATGGAATCTTTAATTTCTTTACCGCCTTCTAATTTTACGGCATGTCCACCAGATTCTTTCATAATGCGAATGGATGAACGAAGCGCTTCTTTAGCATCACTTTGATAGCTTCCAAAAGGGAGATCAACTACAATTAGAGCACGTCTAGCAGCTCTTACTACGCCACTGGCATGGTAGATCATTTGATCTAAAGTAATGGGCAGTGTTGTTTCGTGACCAGCCATTACATTAGACGCCGAGTCGCCAACAAGAATAACATCTATACCAGCACTATCTACAATTTTGGCCATAGTATAATCATAGGCCGTTAGCATAGAAATTTTTTCATTGTTTGATTTCATTTCAACCAAACTTTTAACGGTGACTCTCTTGTACTCTTTATTTATTGCAGACATAAGGTGATTTTGAAAAGTAAAATTAAGGAAAATACTATTGATTTAAGATAAATTTTAAGCAAGGATTTTAAGTGATTAACACAGAATAAAACCTTATTAATTTTTGTCTAATAGATCTGGACGACGTTCTTTAGTTCTTTGGTAAGCTTGTTCTTCTCGCCAGGCTTCAATTTTAGGGAAGTTTCCTGATGTTAACACATCGGGAACTTTCCAGCCTTTGTATTCTGCCGGACGAGTATAAATAGGGGGAGCAAGTAAATTATCTTGAAAAGAATCGGTTAATGCGCTAGTTTCGTTTCCTAATACTCCAGGGATTAAACGAATTATAGCATCACACAAAATAACTGCACCTAGTTCACCGCCAGATAGCACATAATCTCCTATTGAAATTTCTTTAGTAACAAATTGATCTCTAACACGTTGGTCAACTCCTTTGTAATGGCCACAAAGTATAATTATATTTTCCTGTAAAGAAATAGCATTGGCCATGCTTTGATGAAGTGTTTCTCCATCTGGAGTCATATAAATCACTTCATCATAATTCCTTTCTGATTTTAATTTACTAATACATTTATCAATAGGTTCAATCATCATTACCATTCCTGCTCCACCTCCAAATTGATAATCATCAATTTGTTTGTAGTTATCAGTTACGTAATCTCGTAAATTATGAAAATGTATATCAACCAAGCCCTTTTCAATAGAGCGCTTCATTATAGAAGCCTCAAAAGGACTTTTCATAATTTCGGGAACCACAGTAATGATATCTATTCGCATTTGTATAAAATTTTGTGCAAATATATCAAAAGAAATATCCAGCAGTAAGCTTAAAACTTATTATAGGATAAAATAAACATAAAAAAACTTATTTATGTTTGTTAATTTCATCTTGGAGTTTACGCATTACCACTTGCTCTCTCTCTAAGGCACGCCTTCGATGATCTTCAAATTCTTTTTCAACTTCGTTTAATGAAGTTAATGCATTTTTAGTAACAACATTACTCTTTTTAAATTTAAATATGAAAAAACCTAAAAGAGCTAAAAGTGCAAGGAAAATACCTCCAGTTATAGATTTGAATGATTGTTTCGTAATTTGTTGGCCTAGAAAAGAAATAGAATCAATTTCATTAGTTGCCGCAACTAGCTTTTCATTAGTTGCGTTTAGTGAAGTATTGGTATTTGAAACCTGTTCTTTTAATTTAGAAATTTCAGATTGAGTTTCGTTTAATTTAACCTCAACAGTTTTTAAACTATCTAATGTGTTTTTTTTCAAATTTAAAAAGCGAGAACGCTTAATAACTTTAAATTCCTTGTAGTTATTTGATGAATTTAATAATTCTTCAAATTGACCCTTTATAGAAGTGTCTTTTTCAATAGGGGATTCTATGTTATTTTGAGCTATACCTGAAATTATATAAGAAGCTACTAGTATGATAGTTAATTGAATTCGCATTAGGTTAAATTGAGTAATTTGTGTTTCTAGAGCTACGAAATTAAAAAAAAGATATTGTTTTTTAATATAATAAATCGGTTTTATTATCAAAGTATTAACTATTAACAAAAAAAAAGAGCTTTAGTTAATATAAACTTAAATTGGCAAGCTTTTTAATGAAGTAAGCTTGATTGTAAATTAATCATTGTGTTTAAAGTGAAAAGTAATTTGGTTTTTATTAATCAATATTTTTTATTACAATGAAATTATTTAAAAAAGGAGTATTTATTATTGCTATTTCCAGTTTGTTTTTCCAATGTGAAGTGGAAAAAAACGAGGAAAAAATCGAGCCTTCAACTGCTGTATCAAAACATCAACCTTCACTTTTAGAAAATAGCTTTTTAATTACCGAACCTTCAGTAGAGGAGAATAGTTCATTTTTATTAAGAGCAAAGGCTGGTCCTGCAAATAAAAATGCCCGTTATAACAAAATTACATTTAAAGGCTCACATAACTCATATGAGCGAAGAGAATCTATTACCCAACAACTTACTCATTATAAAAAAAATGGAAAAACAAGTTATAACGGAAATTGTATGGCTTTGGAGTTTGATATTTGGAGACATACTAAACCTATACGTAATGGAAGGGTAGACTCGGGTTTATGGACAGTAAATCATTTGGTAAATACAGGACCTAAATTATCTCGTTATTTAAATGAATTAATGGATTGGCATAACAGAACACCCAATCACCATCCAATAATGATAAAACTTGATGTAAAAAGTAAAAATGGAGGATATCAAAATTTTCATGATCAAATTGATGTGTATTTAAAAAATCATTTCAATCAAAACTTAATTTATAAACCAAAAAATCTATTTAAAAATAATCAAATTTCTTTAGTTGAAAATATTCAAAGAAGTGATTGGCCTACGGTAAATGAGTTAAGAGGTAAATTTATTTTTGTGTTAACAGGTAACCAAGGCTGGGGAGAAAGGTATTCAAGAACCCATTTGAGAACTCAAAGATTATGTTTTACAATGAAAAATATGGCAGCAGATAGGACAAATGTTTACCCTCCTAGTAAAGGAAATATAGCTTTTTTTAATTTTCATATTTTTAGTCGTCATACCGATAAATGGACAAAAGTTATTCCTAGGTTTGCCAATAGAAAATTGATTACACGTGTGTATACTGCAAATTCTGATAAAAATTTCAGAAATAGTATTAATGCCAAAGTAAATTGTATTTCAACAGATAAAATAAGAAATCATAAATGGGCACTTGTTAATCCAAACGGAAAGTTTTTGAGTAGATAATTATTAAGAATATATATAGTTTTTTCTAGTATGTAAATTTTATAAAAACAGCTAAAAATTTATTATTAAATCCAAAATAGTTTTTGGCTGTTTTATTTTTTAATAATTGAGAAGATTAAATTAATCATAAAATAGTTGTCTAGCTAACTATTTATGCTATATTTACACCATGATTAACAATAATATCTATTTTCAAATAGAGCTTACGGCAAGAAGAATTAGGCAATACGGACAAAATGTACTGAAGTCAAATGGCATTGATATTACCATAGAACAGTGGTTAGTATTAAATGTAATAAATGAAAATGAAGCGATTAGTCAAATTGCTGTTGGTGAAAAATTAGTAAAGGATAAACCGACCATTTCAAGAATGGTAAATCAATTAGAAAAAAAAGGATTTATAATTAAAAATAATGCTTTAAATGATTCGAGAAAAGTGGAGTTGTCAATTTCTGCTAAGGGAAAAAAATTAATTAATACAATGTATCCAATTATAGAGAAAATTCGCTTTACAGGTTTGAGTGAATTGGCAGAATATGAAAAGGAAAATATTCAAATAATTTTGAAAAAAATCAGAGAAAATTTAGATAACTAATTTTTATCATTTTAGTTGTCTAGCTAACTAAAAAATTATATTAATCTTTAATCTTTAAAATTATGAAAACAAAAATTTTGTCACTATTAACAACGTTGTTAATCGTTTGTTTATCAGTTCAATTGAACGCTCAAAATGGAAATGAAAATGAAGTGAAATCGACTTTAGAAGCATACCTAAATGCGGGTGATATCAATGATGTAAAAAAATTAAAACCTTATTTACACGATGACTTTAGGGTCGCCTTATATGATGGAAAAAAGGATGGGACATCAATTTTAGACAAGTCAACTTATATGTCTTTTATAAAAGCTAAAAAATTTGGTGGGTATAAGAGAGATACAAATTATGAAGGAATAGAGTTTATAGGAGACCACATGGCTTCAATAAAAGTTACACTAACTAGTCCTGGTAAACCCACATTAAAGAATTTTTACTCTCTAGTAAAAACAAAAGGAAAATGGCAAGTAATTCAAGATTATGTAACGCTAATTCCTTAAAAGTGATTGGTAGTGCTAATTATTACAGTATTTATCCTTTAAAATGTTAGCCTTTAATAATAAATTAAAAATACTTTTATAAGCTAACGTATTAAACTATTATTATCTATAAAACCATAGGTAATAATAGTTTTGAATTGAATTTTATGCATCAAGATATGCTTATAAAACTTGGTAGTTTTTTTAATACATGTACTAGATTACTAAGTATTATTACTTATCTTTCTGTAAAAAAATGAAGCTATCCATTTATATGTTTATTTATTTTTTGAGTAGTACTTTGATTGCTCAAACAACAAATAATACATTAGTTGTTAAAAACATTGAAGGTGTTAGTTTAGATTTAGCAGCATATCGAAGTAAACAGTTAAAAGATATAACTTATAACTTGTCTTTTAAAATTCCTGAAAATAGACAAGAATCCATTGCATCATCCTTATTGATAAAAACCTCCGTAACTGATTTATCACATCCGTTATACCTAGATTTTAAAGAAGATGTAAGTGCTTTAAAAAGTATAAAAGTCAATAAAAAAAAAGTTCCTATTGTTTTTGATAAAGAACATATTATAATAAATCAAGAATGGTTAAATACAGGAAATAACAGTATTGAAATAATATTTATAGCAGGAGAATTATCATTAAATAGAAATAGCGATTACCTGTATACATTGTTAGTTCCGGACAGAGCACGTACATTATTCCCTTGTTTTGATCAACCAGATTTAAAGGCTGAATACAAACTTAGTATTACAGCCCCTAAGCATTGGGAAGTTCTTTGTGGTGCAACTCTTAAAGAAAAAAATATACATGATAATACCATTACTTATCAGTTTGGAAAAACGGATAAAATGAGTACATATTTATTTTCATTTGTGGTAGGTAAATTTGATAAGCTTATTTCTAAAACTACCCAACAATCTATGGAAATGCTTCATAGAGAAACAAATATGCGAAAAATAAAAGCTAGTGAGCAGCCTATTTTTAATTTGCATCAAGCTTCACTTGACTTTTTAGAAGCCTATACACAGTATAATTTTCCTTTTCAAAAATTTGACTTTGCTGTCATACCAGGTTTTCAGTATCGCGGTATGGAGCATGTAGGTGCAGTACAATACCGAGCTTCTAGTATGTTTTTAGATGAAAGTGCTACCCGAAATCAAGAATTGTTTCGAGCAAAATTAATTGCGCACGAAACAGCACACATGTGGTTTGGAAATTTAGTAACCATGCATTGGTTTAATGATGTTTGGATGAAAGAGGTTTTCGCTAATTTTATGGCAGATAAAATTATCAATCCAGAATTTAAAGATATAAATCACGAGTTACAATTTTTAACCTCACATTATCCAAGGGCATATAGTGTTGATAGAACTAAAGGCACAAATCCAATTAGGCAGCATTTAACTAATTTAAATAATGCAGGTTCCCTTTACGGAAGTATTATTTATAATAAAGCACCAATTATGATGCGGCAGTTAGAATTTGCATTAGGGACAATGAAATTTAAAGAAGGGGTTCAAGAATATATTAAAACCTATGCAAATAGTAATGCAGACTGGAATGACTTAGTAAATATATTAGATAGTAAAACTACTTTAGATTTAAAAGAGTGGAGTGAGGTTTGGGTAAATTCTTCGGGCAGACCCATTTTTAACGCAGAAATAGCCTATGAAAATAATAATACATTTAAATCATTTCGTTTAACACAGCATGCTGAAGATGGATCGGATAAATTATGGCCACAGTTATTTGATATAAGTTTAGTGTATGCAGATACTATTAAAACAATACCTATAAATAGTAATGCAAAAAATATATTTATACCAGAAGTATTGGGTTTACCAAAGCCCGAATATATTTTGTACAATAGTAATGCTTATGGATATGGGGTTTTTCCAGCTAATGAAAACAAGATTAAACAAATAGCGTTTATAAAAAATGAAGTTTCTAGAGCTCAAGAATATATAAATAGTTTTGAGGTAGTACTTAATGGCAATATTGATAAAATAATAGCATTTGAAAGTTTTAAAAAAGGCTTGGAAATTGAAACAAATGAGCAAATATTACTTTTGCTTACTAATACCATTTCCAAATTGTTTTGGAATTATTTTGAAGCATCAGAACGATTAAAATATCAGACCGACCTAGAAAATGTTTTGTTAACAAGATTACAAAGTAATAATACTTCAAAAAACAGTAAAAAAACTATTTTTAAGGCTTATCAAAATATAGCGTATTCTAATACGGGTAAGTCAACTCTATTTAAAATTTGGAATAAAGAGTATAAAATTGAAAATTTGATTTTAAATCAAGATGATTATACAAAGCTAGCACAAGTATTAGCATTATATAGGCATCCTAAAGCAGATGCTATTTTATTAAAAGCCAAAAACGAATTGACAAATCCCGATAAAATTAAACGATTTGATTTTTTAAAACCAGCATTATCTTTTGATCCAGTAATGCGTCATACTTTTTTTGAATCTTTTAAAGATTTAAAAAACAGAGAAAAGGAAAGTTGGGTATTAATAGCATGTGGATTTTTACACCATCCATTACAACAAAAAATAGCAATTAAATCGGTTGCACAAAGTTTAAATTTATTGGAAGAAATTCAGAAAACAGGAGATATTTTTTTTCCAAAAGGTTGGTTGGACAATACCATTGGTCAATATGCATCAAAAGAGGCTTATTTGTTAGTAGAGGATTATTTAAAAAAGCACAAAGATTTGGATGCTAATTTAAAACGTAAATTACTACAAGCTTCGGATCAATTGCTCAGAAAGTATCAAAAAAAAGATTAAAAATTTAGCATAAAAAAATGAGTAAAAAAACATATAAATGGGGAATTATTGGTTGTGGTGATGTTACTGAAGTAAAAAGTGGTCCAGCTTATCAAAAAGTAACGGGTTTTGAATTGGTAGCAGTAATGCGACGAACCATAGAAAAGGCAGAGGATTATGCTAAACGACATGATGTTGCAAGGTTTTTTGGTAATGCCGATGATTTAATTAATGATCCAGAAATTGATGCTGTGTATATCGCTACTCCGCCCGATAGTCACTTAGAATATGCGCTTAAAATAGCCAAAGCGGATAAAATATGTTGTATTGAAAAGCCTATGGCACCTAGTTATGCTGAATGTCAAAAAATAGTTGAAGCATTTAAAGGAAAAGAAGACTCCCTTTTTGTAGCTTATTACAGAAGGAGTTTGCCGCGTTTTAATAAAGTTAAAGCACTGCTAGAAAATAATGAAATAGGAAAAATTAGACATATCAATTGGCATTTAACGCGTACACCAAAACCGATAGATTTAACAACGGATTACAATTGGCGAACAGATAAATCTATTGCCTACGGTGGTTATTTTGATGATTTGGCAAGTCATGGTTTAGATTTGTTTATCTATTTATTAGGAAATATTATTGAGGCTAAAGGCATTGCTGTAAATCAGCAAGGCTTATACACTTCAAAAGATGCCATAGTGGGGAGTTGGTTGCACGAGTCAGGAGTTACAGGTACCGGAAGTTGGAATTTTGGTGCAGAAAAAGTAGAAGATCATATAGAAATTACAGGCTCACAAGGAAAAATAGCATTCTCAATGTTTAAGAATGAACCTATTATTTTAAAAAAGGGAGCAAACGAACAGCATTTTGAAATAGCACATCCAGAAAATATTCAATTGTACCATGTAGAAGCCATGAAATCTCAACTAGTTTCAGGAATTTCACACCCTTCAAGTGGAGTATCAGCTATGCACACCTCTTGGGTAATGGATAAAATATTGGATAGGTGTTAATTGATTTGAAAATTGCATCATTTAGAAAAGGAATAGAAGACTAAATATATTTTGTATTGAAGAAAGAAGTTTTAATCGAAATTAGATTAATTGCTTTCTTCTTTATTATTTTATTGTTATTATATACATGTAATAATTCAGAAAACTAAATGAAAATACTTCACACAGCCGATTGGCATTTAGGTCACAGATTACATGACCAATCTCAGTTAGCCGAACAAAGCCTATTTTTAAGTTGGATTGAAAAATATATCATTGCTCAATCCATAGACGTGCTTTTAATTTCTGGAGATATTTTTGATACAGGATCACCGTCAAACCAAAGTTTAGAATTGTACTACAGTTTTTTAGTAAAATTAAAAGCAACAACTTGCAAATCAATTATAATTACAGGAGGTAATCATGATTCTCCAGGTACGCTTAATGCTCCAAAACATATTTTAAATGCATTATCAATTAAGGTAATAGGAAAGGCCACAGAAAATATTGAAGATGAGGTTTTCGAGATTGAAATAAATGGAGAAAAAGTAATTGTTGCTGCTGTGCCCTATTTACGCGATGGGGATATCAGGCGAGCAGTAGCAGGGGAGTCCTTTGATGAGTTAACCGATAAATACAAAAAAGCCTTAATTAATCATTATAGTTTATGTGCTAAGCAATGTAAAGCGATTAATACAAATAAAGCACCAGTTATAGCTATGGGGCATTTATTTGCAATAGGTGGTTCTGTTTCCGATAGTGAGCAAAATATTTATGTGGGAACATTAGGGCATATTGGAGCAGCAGATTTCCCGACTTATTTTGATTATGTAGCATTAGGGCATTTACATAGACCGCAGATCGTTGACGAAAATAGTAAAATTAGATATTCAGGATCTCCAAATATTTTGAGTTTTAGTGAAATCGATTACGATAAAAAAATAATTGTTTTAACAATTGAGGATACTAAAATTAAAGAAACAAAAGAGGTTGTCGTACCTCGATTTAGAGCGTTCTATAGGTTGAAAGGAACAATTAAAGAGTGCATTGATAAATTTCCAAGTATAATTTCTAATACTTATCAGCTAACGCCTTGGGTGGAAATTGTATTAAATGAAACGAATACCGTTAATACGGAAGATTTAAAAAAAGCGGCTGAAAAATATTCCTTTGATATATTAAAAATAGCTTTGAAAAATCAAAGAAAAATAAAAGGGATTGAAGAGCTATTAGAAAACACAAAATCCATTAAAGAATTAGTTCCTACCGAGGTTTTTAAGTTAAAATGTAAAGAAATGGATATTGATTTGAAAGAAAGGCCCCAAATATGGGATGCTTTTAACGAGGTATTACAATTGGTTAAAAATCAATAAGGATAGGCGGTTATGAAAATTTTAAAGATAGAATTACAAAATATAAATTCATTGAAATCAGATGAAACTATTGTAATCGATTTTCAAAACGAACAGTTTAAAGATGTTGGTTTGTATGCTATAACTGGAGCGACAGGCGCAGGAAAAACAACGGTTTTAGATGCCATTACCATAGCTTTATATCATAATGTACCTCGTTTTAACGGCACAAAAGGAACATTAGTAGATGTTGTAAGTCATGGCGCGCAACAGGCATTTACTAGACTTACCTTTGAAAATGATACTATAGTTTATGAAGCATTTTGGGGTATTAGGGTTGCTGATAAAAAAGGGAAAAAATATAAAAACCCTAAGGAAGAAGTAAGTTTAAAAAATCTAACTACCGATACTATTTTAGCTACTCAAAAAAGGATTTTACTTACCGAAATTATAAGAGTTACTCAGTTAGATTATAATCAATTTTTAAGATCGGTAATGTTAGCTCAAGGAGAATTTGCTTCATTTTTATCAGCTAAAGGTCCTGAAAAAGGAAAGTTATTAGAACAAATTACAGGCGAACAGATTTATAAAAAAATAGGGCAAGGTATTTTAGAAAGAAAAGCTTTTGAAGAAAATAAATTAAAAGAAATTCAAACTAAAATAAATGCCGATGATGTATTGACCGATGAGGTTAAAATAGAATTATCAGAAAAAAATAAAGTGCTTGATAATACTATTTTGCATACAGAAAAAGAGATAAAATCAATTCAATATATAGTAGACTGGTATATCAGTTTTAAAAAATTAGCTAAAGAATCAGATGAGTTAGATAAAGATTCAAAAACTATAGATAGTTATATTGAAAAGCATAAAACGGAATTAGAATTATTAAAAAAGCATGAAAAAGCAGCACCTTTTGCCCAGCTAATTCAAGATCATAATAGGATAGAAAAAGAAAAGGAGACTAAAGCAAATCAATTAAAAAATATAGCGCGCGAATTAGAAAAGTTATATCCAAAAATTGATAGTCTAGAAAAAATAGAAAAAGAACAATCTATAAAAGTAACTGCCATAGATCAAGAATTTGCAGTATGGTTACCAAAATTTGATATAGTAACTAAATTGGATAGTCAGTTAAAGAATGAGGTAGTTAATAGACAAAAAAATGAATTACAAGTTGCTGAAATTGATAAACAAATTGAGTCATTATTAAAAGAAAAAAAACAGCTGGCAGAGGTTTTAACAACGACAAATTCGGAAATTAATAAAACAAAAGCTTTTGTATCGGATCATGCATTTTTAAAATTAGTTGATACCGAAATTTCAAATTGGACAAGAGATTTAACCACCTTAAAAGCCAATAAACAAGGCTTAATAAAGGATATAGCCTTTATTAATAAAAAGAATGAAGAGATAGAAATAACAAATGAGTTATTAAAAAAAGATAGAGAACTTCTTGAAAAAAAAGTTATTGAAATTGAAAACCAAGAAAAAGTTTTTTCAGAGATAACGGTGCAGTTATCAAAAAATAACACAACCGATCTAATTGCTCAAAAAAATAAAAGTATACTAACAGAATCAAATTGGAAGCAGTTAAAAAATATAGGGGAGCAATCTATTAAAGTGAGAGCAGAACGAGCTAGCAAATTGATACAAAAAAAGGAACTATTTACTACTTTAGAAACGCTTAAAAAACATATTGAAACTTTAAAAAAAGAACAAGAAACTCAAACAATTTTAGTAACAGATGCTGTTAAAATTTTAGATTTAGAAAAAAGTATATCAAAATATGAAAGTGACCGGAAAAACTTAGTAGCAGGTATACCATGCGGATTATGTGGTTCTAAAGAACATCCTTTTACTAAAAAATTAAAAGAAATTGATGTTTCTAAATCCGAGTTATTACTAAATAAGCGTGAGGCTCAATTAAAAAAGATAAATACGTCAATAAATGAATCTGAAAAAAGAGAAGTAAAATTAACAACTACTATTGATGGATTAACAACTCAAATTCATTCAATTTCAGAAGAACTCAAGGAGTTTAAATCGATTTCTGATAAGCTTGATCTGGCTTGTGAGTTAACAGATATGCCTGTAATTAATGCAGAATTGAATAAAGCTTCAAGTCAATTAAAATATTTAGATGAACGTTTGGTTTTTTCACAACAATTACAGTCTAATCAAACCAAATTATCGGAAAAACTAAAAATAGAAAAAGAAGTAATTAATAAATTAACAACTACTGTTGCTATACATTCAGAAAAACTAAAAAACGTAAAAGAAGAAATTGAGGCAAAACAAAAGTTAATTGATAATTTACAAATTAGTTGTGGGCATTTAGAGACTGATTTAAAAACAAAACTTTCAAAATTTAATTACCAATTACCAACTATAGCAGCAACTAATATATTTATTGAAAATATTAAAACCTCGATTGCTAAGTATGCAAAAATGCAAACGCACTTAAATAATTTAGAAGCAGAAACTACTGTAATTAATACAAAGCTTCAAAATAATAAAGAACAGCAAATAAAACTTGAAAATTCAAAAAGTGAATATTATAAAGTTATAAAGGATAGTGTTACTCTAGCTGAAAAATTAAAAACGGAACGCGTAGCGATTTTACCAATTACTTTTACAGTAGAAAATAAACGTACCAGTTTACAATTAGAAAAAAAGCGATTAAATGACAAAGTAGTAGTAATTCAAAAGGAGTTACAATCCCTTATTAAACTAAGTACTGAGCAAAAGACATTGAAAGAGAAAAATGAAAAAGAACAAAAGGCGATAGAAATTACACTAACTGAATTAAATAGATCATTAGATTTTAAAATAAAAAAAAGTGAGTTTGAATCTAAAAAAAACATTGAAAATGCATTGCTTTCTAATGAAGAGGTTTTAAAATACAGTACAAACAAAGAGCGTATTGTAAAGAATCAACTTCAATTAGAAACCTTAAAATTGGCAAATTCAAAGGTTATGGCGGCCTTAACTCAAAGTCGAAATTTTACAACTACAGAAGAAGAAAGCAAAACCTTATTAAAAGAATTAGAAGTAAAAAGAAAAGAACTTTTAACAGAAAAAGGAAAAATAGTAGAGGCTTTTAGAAAAGATCAAGAAATTAAAGATCGAAATAAAGAAGTATACAAAAAGATAGATGCGCAAGTTGAGGTTTGTAAAGTATGGAAGGAGTTATTTCAAATTATAGGAAATTCTAAAGATGCCTTTAATATATATGTACAACGCTTAACCCTGAAAAATTTATTGGACCTAGCAAATGTACATTTGTATAAGTTAAATAAGCGATATTCATTAATAATGGAAGAAACTTACAAACCTAAAGAAGAACTTAATTTCAATTTAATTGATCATTATCAAACAGACCAAGTTCGATTAGTGGATACCTCAAGTGGAGGCGAAAAATTTATTATTAGTTTAGCCTTAGCTTTGGGCTTATCCGATTTAGCAAGTAAAAATGTTAAAATAGATTCTTTATTTATTGATGAAGGTTTTGGAACCTTAGATAAAAATACGCTAGAAACAGTAATTTCAACATTAGAAACCTTGCAATCTGAAGGTAAAATGATCGGTATTATTTCTCATGTCGAAAATTTAAAAGAGCGTATTCAAACCCAAATACAGATTACAAAAAAAAGTAATGGAGTAAGCGTATTGGGGGTTAGAATGTGTCTTTAGATTACAGAATGCAAACCAAGAAAAGTAGTTATTCTAGTCTGGGCTTATAATGTAAAAAAAGTTTATTAGGACACTATCCCTTAAAATGTGTAAGTTTAAAATATAGAGGGTTTGACTTTTTTAAAGTTGAACCCTTTGTTCAAAT
>CANMLG010000018.1 GCA_947498765.1 uncultured Aquimarina sp. | reverse complement strand
GACACTATCCCTTAAAATGTGTAAGTTTAAAATATAGAGGGTTTGACTTTTTTAAAGTTGAACCCTTTGTTCAAATATAGTCAAAAACTGATTTAAAATAATTCCCCAGTTTCTAATGGGCATTGTCCATTTTTTAGTTGACTCTCTTAAAGCTAAAAAAGTGGATTTTATGACAGCATTATCAGTTGGGAATGAGAGTTTATTTTTAGTGTATTTTCTAATTTTACCATTTAGATTTTCGATCAGATTAGTGGTGTAAATAATCTTTCTAATCTCTACAGGAAAACCATAAAAAACAGTCAATTCATCCCAGTTATCACGCCAGCTTTTAACGGCATAAGAATACTTTGATTCCCACTTTTTAGCAAAATCATCTAAAGCAGCCTCAGCGGCACTTTTAGTAGGTGCATTATAGATTTCTTTCATATCAGCAGCGAACTCTTTTTTGTCTTTCCATACCACATATCTACTAGCATTTCTTATCTGATGTACTACACAAATTTGAGTAGTCGATTCGGGGAATACATTTCTAATAGTTTGTGTAAATCCATTAAGATTATCGGTTGCTGTAATTAGTAAATCTTCCACACCACGTGCTTTTATATCAGTAAGTACACTCATCCAAAAAGCAGCAGACTCATTCTTGCCAAGCCATAAGCCTAGTACTTCTTTTTTTCCATCTCTTCGAAGTCCAACTGCGATATACATAGTTTTGTTTATCACTTTTGAATTCTCTCTCACTTTAAAAACAATACCATCCATCCAAGTAATCAAATAAACAGGCTCTAAGGGTCTGTTTTGCCAAGCTACAATATCATTGCTAATACGATCTGTGATTCGAGATATGGTAGATGTTGAAATGTCAAAATCATATACTTCTCGTATTTGTTCTTCGATATCAGAATTGCTCATACCCTTAGCATAAAGGCTAATAATAACATTTTCAATACCATCAACCATATTTTTTCGCTTGGGAACCAACATAGGATTAAATGATGCTTCTCGATCTCTAGGAACTTTGATTTGAGACTCTCCCAAAGAAGTTTTAATCTTTTTTAAGGAATAACCATTCCGAGAATTGGGATTCGTTGATTTTTGATGCTTTTCATAATCTAAATGAGCATCTAATTCACCTTCTAAAATCTTTTCTACTCCTCGTTTTTGAATCGTTTTAAGGAAACTGGTTAATTCTTCGCCTGTTTTGAATTGCTTTAGAAATTCGTCGTTTAGGAAATCTTCTTTCTTCATAAGTGTGTAAAATTTAAAATTAATAAAAAAATATCGGGGGTCATGACCCCCGATATTTTAAACTTTACACATTTGGTAGGATACTACC
>CANMLG010000017.1 GCA_947498765.1 uncultured Aquimarina sp. | reverse complement strand
TCCGTTCGTCTATCGGTTAGGACGCCAGGTTTTCATCCTGGTAAGAGGGGTTCGATTCCCCTACGGACTACAATTTTTTACAATATGCTTGTGCAAGTATAAAATTTAATATACTTTTGCAAACCATAATTAACAATGGTCCGTTCGTCTATCGGTTAGGACGCCAGGTTTTCATCCTGGTAAGAGGGGTTCGATTCCCCTACGGACTACAATTTTAAAGAAATTAAAAGAAGAGAAAAATGGCAAATCATAAGTCAGCATTAAAAAGAATAAGAAGTAACGAAGCTAAGCGTTTACGTAATAAATATCAGCATAAAACTACACGTAATGCAATTAAAAAATTGCGTGAAGCAGATAAAGAAGAAGCGACAACATTACTTCCTTCAGTTATCGGAATGCTTGATAAGTTAGCTAAAAACAATGTTATTCATAAGAACAAAGCGGCCAACGTGAAGTCAAAATTGACTAAACACGTGTCGGCACTATAGTTCGAATTCTCTTTGAAATTACAAAAAAAAGCCTCACTTGTTTAGTGAGGCTTTTTTTTGGATTAAGCTACTATGTGTTTTTGTTAGTGTGATTGATACATGGTTTCAATAAATTATACATCTTATTAATATTTGTAGTAATGCCAAAAATATCGAATAAAGGAAAAGCAATGCCTGAATCTCCAATTCGTAAGCTGGTTCCTTTTGCGGAAAAAGCAACAGAGTTAGGAAGAGAGATTTTTTATTTAAATATAGGTCAACCAGATGTAAAAACGCCAGATATTGCTTTGGAAGCGATAAAGAATAATACATTGGATACTATAGCTTATAGTCATTCGGCAGGAAACCCTAGTTTACGTGAAAAGTTAGCAGTGTATTATGCTAAACATGATATTTATGTGACTAAAAAAGATATTTTGGTTACCACAGGAGGGAGTGAGGCGCTTATATTTACTATGGGGAGTATTACTGATCCTGGTGATGAGATTATTGTTCCGGAACCTTTTTATGCTAATTATTATAGTTTTTCAACACAATCTACAGTAACAGTAGTGCCTGTAATATCAAAAATAGAAGACGATTTTGCATTGCCGCCTATTGCCGATTTTGAAAAATTGATTACCAAAAAAACAAAGGCTATACTTATATGTAATCCAGGGAATCCAACAGGTTATTTGTATAGCAAAGAAGAGATAAAGCAGCTTGCGGCATTAGCATTGAAATATGATTTATTTTTAATCTCAGATGAAGTGTATAGGGAGTTTGTTTATGATGACACAGAGCATTATTCTATTCTTCAGGAAGAAAAATTAAAGGATCATGCTATTGTAGTGGATTCTGTTTCTAAGCGATATAGTATGTGTGGGGCACGTATTGGTTGTATGGTGAGTAAAAATAAAAAAGTAATAGGTACGGCTATGAAATTTGCGCAGGCAAGATTGAGTCCGCCAACTTATGCTCAAATTGCCAGTGAGGCTGCTTTGAGTGTGCCCGATTCTTATTATGAGGCGGTAGTGGCCGAGTATAAATCTAGGAGAGATGTATTGGTGAATGGATTGCAACAGATACCAAATATTAAAGTATCTGTGCCGCGAGGTGCATTTTACTGTATAGTTGAATTGCCAATTGATGATTCGGAAGATTTTGCGCGATGGATGTTGGAGTCTTTTGCTGATCAAAATCAAACAATTATGGTGGCGCCTGCGGCAGGTTTTTATTCAAGTTTAAACGCAGGGCGTAATCAAATACGAATTGCTTACGTGCTAAAAAAAGAAGATTTAAAACGTGCTACTGAAATTTTAGGATTGGCGTTAAAAGAGTATCTTGCTAGGTGATGTCAACTTGGTCTATTATATTTAAATAATGAATATTCAACAAAATGTATCGTTAAAAAAGTACAATACTTTTGGTATTGATGTGAAAGCAACACAATTTGTAAGCATTGATAATGAAAAGGATTTATTGCAACTTTTAAAAAAAAATACAACTCCATTGTTTGTAATAAGTGGGGGAAGTAATATGTTATTGACCAAAGCGATTGATGCTTTGGTGGTTCATATAAATACTTTGGGTGTTGAGGTGAAGCGTTTTGATGATTATGCTTTGGTTACTGCTAAAGCGGGTGAAAATTGGCATGATTTTGTGCAGTTTTGTATTCAGGAAAATTTAGGAGGGCTGGAAAATTTATCTTTGATTCCAGGTTGTGTAGGGAGTGCACCTATACAAAATATAGGGGCTTATGGAGTGGAGCTTAAGGATTGTTTTGTGAGCTGTAAAGCTATTCATAGAGAAACATTTCAAGAACGCTTATTTGTAAAAGAAGATTGTCAATTTGGATACCGAAATTCTATATTTAAAAAAGAAGTAAAAGATCAATATATTATTACGGAGGTTACTTTTAAATTGACAATAAAAAACCATAGGTTGAATACAAGTTATGGAGCTATTGAAGATCAGTTAATGCAAAAAAATGTGGTAACGCCTACTTTAAAAGATGTAGCTCAAGCCGTAATTGCTATTAGAAAAAGCAAACTTCCAGATCCCAATGTGTTAGGGAATAGTGGTAGTTTTTTTAAAAACCCAATTATACCAAAAAATCAATATTCAGAGTTACTTAAAAAATTCCCTAATGCTCCTCATTATCCTGTTTCGGATAATCTGGTAAAAGTGCCTGCTGGTTGGCTGATTGATCAAGCAGGATTTAAAGGTTATGTATATAAAAATGCAGGAGTACATGATAGGCAAGCGTTAGTTTTAATTAATAAAACAGGGAAAGCTACAGGGGCAGAAATATGGGAGTTAGCAAAGTTGATTCAGGATAAAATTAAATCTATATATGGAATTGACTTGGAGGCAGAAGTAAATGTTTTTTAAGGGTGATAATTTTGCTTATTAAGTGTATTAGCCTTTAAAATTATTAATCATAATATGATTGATTAGGCTTACTTTGTCTTCTGAGCTACATGAAATAATTTTTGTAAATATAAATTTTGACAATAACATTTTGATTCCTGTTTTAATTTAGGTGTAATCAAAATTTTAAATACAACAAAAAAGAGACTGTCCAAAAGGGCAGTCTCTTTTTTGTTGAAATTATAATCTACTTCTAGTTATGAATAACAATTCGTTCTATTCTTTTAAAAGTATCCCCTTTAAACTCTAGTATGTATGCTCCGTTAGTTAATTTGCTTACATCTATGTCGTTTGTATTTAGTGGTTTACTTAATACTTTTGTTCCTTGCATATCGTAAATAGTAACAGTATTAAATTCTTCTATGTTATCTAGAAATACGGTATGTTGAGCTGGATTTGGGTAAAAAGTGATCTCAGGCTGATTATTATCTAGCAATTTAGCTCCTGATACACTTGCAAAACTCCATTGCTGATTTTGGTTGGTGTTACTACTAGCCCACAAGTATACATTTTGCTCTCTAGCGCCTCCATTACCACCATCAATTGAAAAACCTGGTGCGTTACGTTTTTCTAATCGGAAATTTCCATTGATATTCACTTTTCGCCAATGTTGATTTTGGTTGTTTGCACCACAAGTAAATAATTTTACATTTTGCCCATTAGCGCCACCATTACCCCCATCTAGGCAAAAATTAGTATTCTTCTTTCTGTAGCTATAAAAACCATTTCCTCTATCAATTTCTTCCCACTGTTGATTAACATTTCCTGTATTTCTACTCCACAAATACACATTTTGTTGATTAGCTCCTCCGTTATTGCCATCAATAGAAAAACCAGATGCATTTCGTTTGGTTAAAACAAATGTTGGATTATTGTTTCCTCCGTTACCACCACCGGTATTGGCAGTACCATTAATACGAACTTCACCAATATGTAAAAAGTTTGTTCCAGCTAATTGTACTCGTACGTAACGTCCTCTTCTGTTTATATTAATATTTGTTGGACTTGCAGCCTCTCCTGCGGTAAAAAAGTTGCCTACTCCAGACTGATTAATTGTTTGGTTTAAATTTTTAGAAGTAAAAGCATTATTTGATACTAATACATGAAACCTTTGTAACCTGTTTTGACAACAATCCGCTCTGTTGAATACTTGAATGTTAGTAATCTGTGATATACTTCCTAAATCAATTTCCCACCAAGCATTAGCATCATTATTGGTATGCGTAAATATATTTGTATTTCCATCAATAGCTCTTTGAGCATTAAAATCATTATTATTTTGATAGGTACTAGACTGAGATACTGTTTTACCTATAGCTAAATTTGTCCCTCCTCCATTTGTTGGCGGTGTAGGAGTTGGTGATGGTGCTGGATTAGGAGTTGGGTTTGGAGCTGGTGTAGAGTTTCCGCCAAATAGGCCAGGAGTAACTCTTATTTGAGCGCCAGTTAAATTAGCTGGAGAACTATTTATAAGAACTTCTGGTCCGCCATTTGGAAAAAGATTTGTAGGTCTAGGTCTTGTTCCTGCAGCAGGATTATTAAGAGTTAAAAAACGAACATCATTAGTGTTGTTGTTTTGTGGTTTTGGATTGTGTCTTTGTCCATTGCCTTCTTCAGACCATACATAGTTATTTTCAAATTTAATAGTACTGTGTTGTATAAAACGATCTCTACGCATTACAATTCCATCTCTAAAAGTATCAGGGTAAAAGACATGATTATTTAACCAGTCATTATTTCGGCTTCCACGAAAACTGCCTACACCTCTTCTAGAGTTTTCGGTGCCATTTTCTTGCATTCCTCCTCTTCCTCGGCTTCTTCTACCAGGTAAATGGATGGCTACATTGTTGTTCATTACATTGTCATGAGCATCAATTTCGGTCCAAAGCATAAATCTAAAAGTAGCTCCAAGTACTACGTTAAGGTCAACAGTTCCGTTTTGACAAAATGCATCTACATCAATACCATCTAAATGACTGGCGTAGCATAAATTATTTTTTACAGAAAAACCATTAACAGCAATTAAGTGCATAGCTCTTCTTACATTGTTGTAAAAAAAGTTATTTTCAATGGTAACATCTCTTGTTTGGTGAATAAAAACAGTATTGAATCCGTTAATTACTTCATTGTCTACAATAGTAATTTCTCTTGAATTTAAAGTATATGCAAAAGGAAGTTCGGATTTACAATCTACCAATCCTCTTTTGGTTCCTCGAATACTTACGTTTCTTTCTCTTACTATTCTAAAAATACCATCTCTAATAATAGGAATAGGGCTAAGTGCATCGGTGTTAGCTAAAGGTCTTTTAGGACCTGTATAGGTAACGACTCCATCAATCCAAAAGGTTTTATTAGAGCCTACTACTATAGGTTCATTTACGTTTACATTTCCTCTAAAAATAAACGTGGCATTTTGATTATTTCTAATTCTGTCTCTGTTAGCATTTAAGCTAGCTGTATTATTAATAATAATAGCATTGGCAGCGTTAGCAGTGTTGGGGCGGTTATTAAGCTCGTTTGCTGTGGAAATTACTGCGGGCATTTGAGCAATATAACCTGCTAGTGGACCTTGTGTAAGTCTTGATTGAATAACAACATCAGGTATAGTGGCAGAATTAAGCAATCGCCTTATGCGACTAACATTTCCTGTCGCAGGAGGGGCTTTACGCACAAGTACGTTTCCGTTTGGCATATCGGGTGTACCAGCTTCTTGTGCAGGAAATGATTGGTATCCTCCATTTAAAGTAAAAATTTGAGCGTTTAAAGAAGTTGTAAAAACTGATAATACAGCAATCAACTTCATTAAATTTTTAGTTGTTTTCATTTTTTTTTAATTGTTATGTTTAGGAATATAAATTTAATGAAATGTTAACTTGTTAAAGTTTAAAAGGGGTATTTCTTCCAAATAAACCAAAGTTGTGTCTATTCATTGCTTTTTTTACCTTTAAACGAAAAAAAAAATCAGTTTAAATAATAATAATGTTAAGAAGATTGCTTTTTTTAGCAGTTTTGTAGGAGGTAATTTGATTTTAATGCAAAAAAAATAATCTAAAAATGCATTTATTCTAAATAAGAAACCATGTCACAATAATTTAGTGACATGGTTTTTTAATTTAGCAAGCTTTGTTGAGATTGCAGTGAGCAGTTGTTATTTTTTGTGTAATTAAAAAATTACTGTTCGTTTGAGCATAAGCAAAAATACAAGTTTGTATCATTCTGTTTGTTTGTAATGGTTTTTTCCTGCAAACTATTTCATTAAAAATAAATTAATATGGTATGGGCATACTTAGTCGAAAAATACTGTTTTTTTGGCGAATAGGAGTTTGTGTAATATGATTAAAATGGTGCTTTTTGAAATTTTAATGGTGATTTTAAGTGTTTAAAGAAAGAAAAAAAGCAAGACAGCGGCTTTCGTCATTTTGAATTTGTAAATTTGTAATCTTATAATTTTCTTTTATTATGAAACTGTTATTCATTACCATTGGTTTGTTAGGTTTAGCTTTTGCTGGAATTGCAATTAAAATTTGGGCAAAAAAAGATGGGAAATTTGCAGGTACATGTGCAAGTCAAAGTCCTTTTTTAAATAAAGATGGTGAGTCTTGCTCTTTGTGTGGGAAAACACCTGATCAATATGAAAACTGTAGTGAGCCTCAACACTCATAACACTCATTTATGTACGAATATTTTTTGATTTCTTTCGGGGTGGTATGTCTTGTAAACATAGGTTATTACCTTGTGTTTTCTAAATTTGTTTTTTCTAAATCAGAAAAAGGAGACAAATCAGTTGATGAAGTCTCAGTCTTGATTTATATTAAAAATCAAGAAAAACAGCTCATAAAATTTTTAGCACAAATTAAAAATCAAACACATCCTAATTTTGAGCTTGTATTAATAAACAATGCCTCTTATGATAATACATTAGAAGTTTTGGAAGCTTATGCTAAAGAAAATAGTAATACAACTGTTGTAAATGTTGAAAATAATGAGGCTTTTTGGGGGAGTAAAAAGTATGCGTTAACCTTAGGGATTAAAAAAGCAAAATATAAAAATTTACTTTTTACTACACCCGATGTTGAAATTTCTTCACCTGATTGGATTAATGAAATGTCTAAGTTATACCATGCCAATAAACAGTTTATTTTAGGGTATGTTAATTTTAAAAAGACCAAAGGAATTGGTAATAAGGTGTTGAGATATACCAGGCTATTAACCAATTTGTATAATTTTGGATGGGCTGCTATACAGAAACCATTTATAGCATGGGAAAATAATTTAGGCTATACTTCGGACTTGTTTTTTGAAAATAATGGTTTTTCGGGACATATGAACGAGCAAACGGGTACTGAAGATTTGTTTGTTCAGCAAGCGGTAACCAAAAAAAATGTAGCTTTAGCAACATCAGTTAATACAAGTGTTAGAATAAGTTCAAGTTTAAAAGACTGGATTGATCAGCGTGGTAATCAATTAAAACATTACAAAGCTACAGTTAAATTTGCTTTAGGGTTATTATATTTTTCACAGCTTTTATTTTGGGTATTGGCAATTATAGGAAGTATTGTTTTTCAGCAGCCTTTAATTTATTTATTTATAGGTGTTCGGTTTGTAATAGTTGGGGTAATAATAGGTAAAGCGGCGTTTAAATTTTCGGAAAAAGAAGTGTTTTATTTATTTCCTTTATGGGAGCTTTTTAGTATTTGTTTGCAAATACCTATATTTATGAGGAATCTTTTTTCAAAGTCAGTATAATTTTGAGCATTAATAGCGAACAATTACTATTACATATTGAAAATGCAAAACAAGGCGTGCAAGCTTCGTTTAGTTTTTTGTTAGATGCTTTTTGGAATGATGTATATCAATTTCAGTTAAAAAGAGCTAAAAATGATTTTGAGGCAGAAGAAATTACCATTAAAAGTTTTTCACGTGCATTTGATAAAATAGATAGCTTTAATTCTGAGTATAGTTTTAGAAGTTGGTTATTGGCTATTTCTAAAAATGCTCATATCGATCAAATAAGAAAGCAAAAAAACGATTGGAAAATTGCGACTCAAGCGCAAGAAAGTAGTATGGCTAATACGGTGTTAGATCATGCGCCGACTCCCGAGGATCAATTGATAACTAAACAAAATTTAGCAGAGCTTTTGTTGCATATTAAAAAGCTTAAGCCACATTATCAAAAAATGATTCAATTGCGTTATTTTCAAGAAATGAGTTACAAGGAAATGACAGAAGAGTTAAATGAGCCGATGAATAATATTAAAGTAAAGTTATTGCGCGCTAAAAAATTACTTCTAATAAGTTTAAACGCTGTTAAAAAGTAAATAAATACATGTTTTCTTTATTGAAAAAACTAGGGCCCGGACTTATTTTTGCAGGAGCTGCCATAGGAGTGTCACATTTGGTACAAGCAACAAAGGCAGGAGCTACTTTTGGAACGGGTTTACTGTGGGCCATGTTTTTTGTAACGCTTTTTAAATATCCTACATTTCAATTTGGTACGCGTTATGCTTCTGAAACAAAAGAAAGTTTACTTCATGGTTATCAACGAGTAGGTAAGTGGGTATTGCCAGTTTATGTGTTGCTTAATTTTGCTACGATGTTTACTATACAAACAGCGGTTACTATTGTTACAGCTGGAATTGCGGGAAGTTTGTTTAATTTATATATTGATATTAAGCTATGGAGTGTACTATTGTTGTTTTTATCCACAATAGTGTTGTTATTAGGGAAATATTCATTTTTTGATAAGTTTGTAAAAATAGTAGTCATATGCTTGTCTTTAGCTACATTAATAGCTGTTTTTTTTGCTTTAGGGAATAATGGAGTTCGGCTAGAGTGGTATCAGCAATTCCCAGTTTCGGCAGTGGAAATTACTTTTTTAATCACCTTTATGGGGTGGATGCCTGCACCTTTAGATGTTTCGGTATGGCAATCTTTATGGACACAAGAAAAACAAAAAATAACTACAAATTATACATTTAAAACAGCCTTATTTGATTTTAATATAGGGTATATAGGTACTTTTTTTATAGGTATTTGTTTTTTGTTAATGGGGGCATTGGTTATGTATAAAAGTGATGTTACTTTTAGTAATAGCGGAGTTGCCTTTGCAGATCAATTTTTAAGTATGTATACCAAAAGCTTAGGTGGTTTTGCATATTTCTTTATAGGAGTGGCTGCTTTTACATGTATGTTTAGCACTACCTTAACCACTTTGGATGCTTCGCCTCGGGCTATGACAACTGCCTTGGAATTATTAGGTTACAAGCATAAAAAAAGTTATTTAGCATGGGTACTTATTTTAGGTTTGGGAACGGCTTATATTTTGTTTTTTCAAATTTCAGAAATGGGTGTACTTATAAAAATAGCTACAATAGTTTCTTTTTTAACAGCGCCATTTTATGCGATTTTAAACCATGTATTGGTTTTTGGGAATTATATTTCTGCGAAAGCAAAACCAAATAAGTATATGAAGTTCCTAAGTATATTTGGGATCTGTTTTTTAATAGCTTTTGGTATATGGTATTTGTTTGTGCTCGGTAGTGGATAAAAAATTACCCAAACAGGTGTTAACTTCATTTAATAGTGTGCTAGATTATAAATTAGATTCGTAATTTTGTAAAAAATATTTTTATGAGTATTGAAGCTCCAACAGTAAAAACTAAAAGAACTCCTAAGCCAAAATGGTTACGTGTAAAATTACCTACAGGAAAAAAATATACGGAACTCCGTGGTTTAGTAGATAAGTATAATTTACATACTATTTGTACTTCGGGGAGTTGTCCTAATATGGGGGAATGTTGGAGTGAAGGAACGGCAACCTTTATGATTTTAGGAAATACCTGTACCCGTTCATGTGGTTTTTGTGGTGTAAAAACAGGAAGACCTGATACGGTAGATTGGGCGGAGCCCGAAAAGGTGGCGAGATCCATAAAAATTATGAATATTAAACATGCCGTAATTACTTCCGTAGATCGGGATGATTTGGCCGATGGGGGTTCTATTATTTGGGCGGAAACTATTCAGGCTATTAGACGTATGAATCCCAAGACAACATTAGAAACCTTGATCCCAGATTTTATGGGGAAAAAGAAAAATATTGATCGAATCATTGCCGAAGCGCCTGAGGTGGTTTCGCATAATATGGAAACGGTTAGACGTTTGACTCGCGAGGTGCGTATCCAAGCAAAATATGAGCAAAGTTTAGAAGTACTTCGTTATTTAAAAGCAGAAGGAATTCATAGAACCAAAAGTGGTATTATGTTAGGCTTAGGTGAAACTGAAGCAGAAGTGATTCAAACTATGGAAGATTTACGGGCCGTAAATTTAGATGTACTTACCATTGGGCAGTATTTACAACCAAGTAAAAAACATTTGCCTGTAAAGCAATTTATTTTGCCTGAGCAATTCGAAAAATATGAAAAATTAGGTCTGGAGATGGGATTCAGACATGTAGAAAGTAGTGCGCTTGTGCGTTCTTCATATAAGGCACAAAAACATTTAACATAATAAATATCTTCTATGTCTAAGCCTATTAGAGTAGCAATAAATGGCTTCGGTCGAATTGGTCGTAGCCTGTTTAGGTTATTGGATGGGAATTCGGATATTAAAATTGTAGCCATAAACGATGTATCGGATGCACGTACATTGAGTCATTTGTTAAAGTATGACAGTATCCATGGGGTATTCCGTGATGCTATTAGTTTTGATGAAGATCATATTATTGTAAATGGAGCTAATATTAAGTTTACTTCATTTGATCGACCCTCAGAATGTCAATGGAATGGAGTTGATGTGGTTGTGGAATCTACAGGGAAATTTAAAAACTACGAAAAATCAAAAGGACATCTTGTTGCTGGAGCAAAAAAAGTAATTATTAGTGCGCCACCAGAAGATCATAGTGTAAAAACTATTGTGCTTGGAGTAAATGATAATATTATTGACGCTAATGATGTAATTATATCCAATGCATCATGTACCACAAATAATGCCGCTCCTATGATTAAAATAGTTAATGATTTGTGTGGTATTGAGCAGGCTTATATTACTACGGTGCATAGTTATACCAGTGATCAAAGTTTACATGATCAGCCTCATCGCGATTTGCGTAGAGCGCGTGCAGCCGGACAATCAATTATTCCTACAACTACGGGAGCAGCAAAAGCCTTAACGCGTATTTTTCCAGAATTAACTACGGCTTTAGGAGGTTGTGGTATTCGAGTGCCTGTGCCAAATGGGTCATTAACGGATATTACGTTTAATGTGATTTCTGAAACTTCAATATCTCAAATTAATGAAGCATTTAAAAGTGCAGCTAATTCATCGTACAAAGGGGTGTTAGCCTATACGGAGGACCCTATAGTTTCGGTCGATATTCAAGGGAACACGCATTCTTGTATATTTGATGCAGGGATGACATCAGTTATTGGGAAAATGGTAAAAGTGATAGGCTGGTACGATAATGAAATTGGATATTCTTCAAGATTAATTGAATTAATTAAGAAAATAGCTACGTTTTAAGTATATTTAGTACAGATAAACAATAATTTGATGGTGCGAACGTTACATGCTTTATTTTTTTTATTTTTCCTAAATGCGAATATATTATCGGCAAATTCATTTGGGATGCTGATTAAAATACCAGATCCTTTAGAGTATACAGAGGCAGAATTGACAGAAGATTTAACGTTACAAGTTTCCGAAATAGAGAATGTTAAAAATTTAAAACTAGGTAAAATTACTACTGTTTTAAGTATTGCTTTAATTACTATTTTAACCCTACTTACCTTAGCTTTATATAAAAATAATAAATTAAGGGCGCGAGCAAATAAGTTATTAAAACAAAAAAATGCAGAGTTATTAGCTGAAAAAGAACGTGCCGAAAATGCGAATGCGATTAAAGCACAGTTTTTATCAACAATTACACATGAGCTTAGGACGCCTTTGTATGCAGTAACTGGTTTAACACATTTGTTATTAGAAGAAAATCCTACAGAAAATCAAAAAGAACATTTAAATTCATTGCGTTTTTCGGGCGAATATTTATTGTCCTTGATTAATAATATTTTAGATTTAAATAAGCTGGAGGCAAATAAGGTTGAGGTTGAAATTACTTCCTTTAATTTAAAGAAACGGATTTCGGATGTATTGATAGCCTTAAATAAAGCTGCGGAGGACCGAGGAAACGTGTTGAACTTAAATTTTGATTCAAAAATTCCTAAAAGACTTAAGGGAGATCCTTTGAAAATTTCTCAAATATTAATAAACCTTATAGGAAATGCGATTAAGTTTACTAAAGGAGGTGAAATTAATATTCATGTGCTTAAGGTGGAAGATGTTGGGGAGCATAAAATACTATTATATTTTGAAGTAGAAGATAATGGAGTAGGGATTTCGGAAAAGAAGAGATATGATATTTTTGAAAATTTTAATCAGGAATCACTAGAAATAAATAGGAAATATGGAGGCACAGGTTTGGGACTTTCTATTGTGAAAAATTTATTGTCTTTATTAGGAAGTGAGATACAATTAAATAGTACCGTTGGAGAAGGTTCAAAGTTTTTCTTTGAGTTGGAATTTGAGTTGTTTGATCAATCGACAATTACAGTAAAACAAAAGGCATTATCTAAGGTAAATTTTGAGGAAATGGAGGGGAAAAAGGTATTGATTGTAGAGGATAATAAAATTAACCAGTTAATTACACGCAAAATTTTAGAAAAAAATAAGATTGTTTGTGAAGTAGCTGATAATGGAGAGATAGCGGTTGAAAAGGCGCAAAATTTTAGTTATGATTTAATTTTAATGGATATTCATATGCCGGGAATTAGTGGTGTAGAGGCTACTAATCGTATCCGGAAGTTTGATATGCGTACGCCTGTTATTGCCCTTACGGCGGTTACATTAGCAGATCATATGGACGAGTTTTATGCCAATGGAATTACAGATGTAATACCAAAGCCATATAAAACGGAAGAATTTTTCTTAAAACTTCAAAAAGCATTTCGAGGTGAATATGCTATGGAGTCGTAATTTTTAGAATATTTAATTTGACGTTTAAGGAAAGGCTAGTCAAGCAGTACTGTTACATCATTTTGATATAAGTATGATTTTTTTGAGGAGCACTTTAGTAGTAAGGTTAATCCGATATAAAATCAAAAACTTGCTGTTTAAAATCTTCTTCAGTATTTAAAAATTGAATGCTTATAGGAAGGTAAAAGAGTTTATTTTTTAAAGCAGTTACATGCTGTAAACGCATAAAATCTTTTTGGGTAGTTAAAACGCGTTTGTGTGTACTAATTTTGTCTAATTCTTTTTGTGAAAACACATGGTGATCTGGAAAGTTCAAATGTGTAAATTTTGCATCTAAATTTTTTAAATGCGAGACTAAAGGTGCAGGTTCGGCAATACCGGTAACCAAGCAAAAGGAGTCTTGTAAAAAGTGAGTTAATTTTATTTTTGTATGGGTTCCGTAAATGTCTTCTGCGTAAGTGATCCCAGTAAAATAAACTTTTTGATGGGCTAAAGGTCGTAATTGCTTTTTGATTTTTTGTTGTACAGAGTTGCTTAAATCCAAAGGACATTTAGTAACAATAATTATAGTAGCTCTGGCAGCAGCCGAAATGGGTTCGCGTAAATCACCTGCGGGTAGCATGCAATCGTTGGTGTATCTATTGTAATAAGCGGTGAGTAAAATTTGAAAACCCGCTTGTACTTTTCGATGTTGAAAAGCATCATCTAAAATAATAATTTCGGGTGCTGGTTTGTGAGTTAGTAGTTGATTAATGCCATTTTTTCGGTTGGCATCAACAGCCACTATGGTTTTTGGGTGGGTAACTTTAAATTGTAAAGGTTCGTCGCCAATTTCGAGTGCTGTACTATTTGCAGTAGCTAATTGGAAATCTTTAGTGCTGCGTTTGTAACCACGACTTAAAGTAGCGAGTTGTTTATCTTTTTGGAGCAGTTCAATCAAGTAGCTCACAAAAGGGGATTTCCCCGTGCCTCCAACGCTTAAGTTGCCAACACAAATTATCGGAAAATCATAAGACTGACTTTTATAAATACCCCAATCATATAATTTTTTAATAGTCAGGCTACCCAAATAATAAAAGGGAACCAAAGGCCATAAAAACTTCCTCGAAAACTTCATGAGTACGAAAGTACATAATTCAATGATGTTGTAAAATGATTATAGCTAATTTAGCTTATAAGAATATTTTCGAGCTTACAATAATATTGATAGTTTTGTTTAAATAAACCCCAAGGGTAAAATCAGCGTTATCGAGGAGATGTTAAAACAATGAAAAAAGATAAGTTAGTCCAATGTTTCATGTTCAGAAAAAAGGGTGATTGTATATAGTAATTATAAAAGTTTTTGGTATGAAAAGATATAAGTTACAACTAGTTTTTAGTCTTCTCCAACCCGAAGGGTCAATATTTAAACAATAAAGCATGAAGTTTTTGTTTTTTTTATTTCTTTTATTTAATAATTGCAAGCATCAGTATAAAGAAGAAAGAGGTTTAAGTATAAAGCCTATTGAAGTTTCTTTAAGTTTTTTAAAAAAAAAAGAGTGTAATAGGTTTTGTGATTTTGTTATTTTAAATATTAAAAATAACACACATAAAAATTTTTATTTCAGCTATAATGAAAGCGATATTAAGGTTTTTCAAGCTAAAACAATGGAAAATATAACAAATGATTTTTGGATTAAAGATCATTCAGATTATTTATATAAGCATTTAACTCTTGATTTTGATAAATCAACGAATAAATTAAAAAAATATGACGATGATATTGATTACAATAGTGAATTACCATCAAATTATGTTTATTCGTATGAAAATGATTTAATTAAAAGTGATATAGTTGAAAGAGAGTTTTCTGAAATTAACATTGATAAAATAGATCCCGCTTATTTTATAAATGTTAAAGAAGATTTTAAAGATTATAAATATGGAGGTTTTATTTTTATAAAAGCTAAAGATGAAATTAATATTTGGGAAAATATTAGTACTAATAAAAACTATGGTCAAATTTTACTTAAATATGAGTATAATCCTAGATCTAATTTTGAAACAGGTTTTTGGATAAATGATAATGATTTTAAGAGTTTAATTGTTGAATATAAAAATGTTATTTCTACAGGTGATTTTTTTTATTTTAAAGACGATTTAATAAGTGATTTTTTAAAAATAAATAGATGAAATAACCTGATAGGGTGAAAATGTTTTTCGTATCTATAATGAGATAAAAAAAGTTAGTTTATAACTTGTTCTGTATTCGATGTTTAAAAAACCTGTTTAGTCCCCAAAAAGTAACCCTACAATCAAATGTTTATTTGCTTTTGAAATGGATTTAACAGAAATTTGATTTTAGCAAGTAACAGCCATAGAAATGACAGTAAAACAATTGATACAAGTATTTGAGCAGGAAGTACCATTGCATTATGCGGAGGGCTTTGATAATGTGGGGCTTTTAGTAGGTGATGCGCAACAAAAAATAACTAATGTGCTAGTTACTTTAGATACCTTAGAGAGTGTAGTTGATGAGGCTATTGCCAAAAACTGTAATTTGATTGTTAGTTTTCACCCTATCGTATTTAAGGGCTTAAAAAAAATTACAGGAAAAGATTATGTGGAGCGTGTGGTAATCAAAGCCATACAACATAATATTGCTATTTATGCTATGCATACGGCTTTGGATAATCATTGGCAAGGGGTGAATCGAATGATTTGTGATAAGTTGGATTTAGTAAATCAGCGTATTTTAATTCCTAAAAAGGAAACTATCAAAAAGCTGAATGTATATGTGCCAAAAGCAAATTTTGAAGCGGTGAGAACGTCTTTGTTTGCAGCTGGAGCAGGAAGTATTGGAAATTACGAAGATTGTAGCTTTTATGCAGAAGGTACGGGGAGTTATAAAGGAGGAGCAGATTCCAATCCAAGCGTTGGAGCTAAAGGAGAATTTTGTGAAGCACCAGAGGTGCAATTACAAGTCACTTTTGGAGCACATTTACAAGCCCAGGTTATTAATGCCATGTTAACTTCACATCCGTATGAAGAAGTGGCTTATGAAATTACTACGTTGGAAAATGTAAATCAAAAAATAGGTATGGGCATGCTAGGAGAATTGCCCGAAACACTTTCGGAAACTGCCGCTTTGCAGTTGATAAAAGAACGTTTTAATGCCAAAGGGATTCGGCACAGTGCTTTTTTAGGGAAACCCATAAAAAAAATTGCAGTACTTGGAGGGAGTGGAGCCTTTGCTATAGGCAATGCCAAATCGGCTGGTGCTGACTTGTTTATTACAGCAGATATTAAGTATCATGAATTTTATCAGGCGGAAAATAAAATGATTGTAGCAGATATTGGACATTATGAGTCGGAACAGTACACAAAAAACTTAATTGTATCGATACTTACGAAAAAAATCAGTAATTTTGCACCTGCCTATAATTCAGGCAATATCATATTATCAGATACAAACACCAATCCTATTAAGTATTTTTAATATATGGCTAAGAAAGAAGTTACTGTTGAAGAAAAGCTAAGAGCATTATACGACTTGCAACTTATAGATTCAAGAATTGATGAAATTACGGCTATCCGTGGAGAACTTCCTTTGGAGGTTGAAGACCTACAGGACGAAGTAGCAGGTTTGCAAACTAGATTGGATAAGTTGAAAAGCGATCTAAGTACAGTTGATGATTCTATTAAAGCAAAAAAGATTGCTATTGATGAGTCAAAACAATTGATTACTAAATATCAAGAGCAACAAAAAAACGTACGTAACAATCGTGAATTTAACTCTTTGACTAAGGAAATTGAATTTCAAGAATTAGAAATTGAATTGTCTGAAAAGCACATCAAGGAATTTAAAGCGCAGATCGTTCAAAAGAAAGAAGTAATTGGACAAACTGAGCAACGTATTAAGGATCGTAAAACGCATTTAGAGCATAAAAAATCTGAATTAGATGATATTATGGCTGAAACTCAAAAAGAGGAACAAGCCTTATTGAAAAAGTCTGAAGATTTTGAAAAGAAAATTGAAGATCGATTGGTCTCTGCTTACAAGCGTATTCGTACTAATGTAAAAAATGGTTTAGCCGTAGTACCTGTAGAAAGAGGAGCTTCGGGAGGATCATATTTTACTATTCCGCCACAAGTACAAGCGGAAATTGCTTCGCGCAGAAAAATCATTACTGATGAGCATAGTGGACGTATTCTAGTTGATTTAGAATTAGCTACTGAAGAAGGAGAAAAAATGGGAAAAATGTTTGCTAAGTTTTAGTAAATAGATTTCGTTATTATATTAAAAACCCCTGAAAACGAAAGTTTTCAGGGGTTTTTTGTGTAAATATAAATTGATAGAACCTTACAACTCACAACCCAGAACTGTCAACTAAAAAAAGTTAAGCTTCAACACTAACTTTAGCTCTCATCTTTTTAGCCGTTTTGACCAAGTTGATCAGTGCCGATTTAGTTTAGATGCCTCGAAGACATGCTCCGAGGTAGTTTCTTTCTTGCAAAGTTGAGTATGAAAATTATATTATCTAATTTTTTTATTAATTATAGAATATATAGCTTATTTTAGTTATTTTTAAGGTTAAAATAACTTCTAATACTACTAAAGCTTTGCGATGAAAGAAAAATATTCTGCGAAAGAGGTTGATGCTATTGATGTTAAATTGTTAAAATTACTACAGCGCAACTCGAATTTGACTACTAAAGAGTTGGCAAATAAGGTAAATTTGTCATCTACACCTGTTTTTGAACGTATAAAAAGGTTGGAGAAATCGGGTTATATTAAGCAGTATGTAGCAATTTTAGATGCCGATAAATTAGATAAAGGCTTAACGGTGTTTTGCAATATTAAACTCTCGCAGCATACCAAAGAAATTGGTCATGCTTTTGTACAGGATATTAAAGCCATTGAGGAAGTAACGGAATGCTATAATATTTCGGGAGACTATGATTTTTTATTAAAAATTCTGGTAAAGGATATGAAGCATTACCAGAATTTTGTTCTCAATGGATTAGGCTCTGTTAAAAATGTAGGAAGCGCCCATAGTACCTTTGTAATGGGCGAAATTAAGCATACAACGGCAGTGCCGTTGTAGGGGGTTAATTGTATTTTCCTTCCGCTTCTAAAGCTAATTTTATATGTGCCAAATGATGTTGGCAATGCCAAGCATAAGTACCTATAGTTTCATCTAATCTAAAAAGTGTACCATGCTCAGGGTGCATAAATTGTTTTTCATAATCAGAATGTTGTAAGCTTTTAAGTAATTGTACCCATTTGTTATGAAGCCCAGTAAGAAGTAAAATAGAATCCTCTAAATGATCATCTTGGGAGTCGGTGAGTAGAGCCCACTTATCTTCAAAATAGGGTCGTATTTTGGGGGTGTCTTCCGTAAGACTCAGTTTGAATCGAATAAAAGAATTCATATGGCTATCAGCACAATGATGTACTACTTGTTTTAAGCGCCAACCATTGGGTCTGTATTTCCAATTTTTTTGTGTGCTGCTTAAATTTTCAGTGAGTTCCTTAATAGTTGTCGGAAATTCTTCAATTACATCAATCCACGTGGCTATTAAACTTGTGGGCATGTATGCAGGAGCAGTAAATTCTCCTACTGGAAATTTGAGTTGTTGAAGTTCGTCTGAAGTCATAATCAATGTTTACATTAAAAATAGCTTTTTGTTTTAATTGAAAGCTTAATCTTTAAGAATTTTTCTTGAAATTACAATTTTTTGTATTTCACTAGTTCCTTCATAAATCTGCGTAATTTTAGCATCACGCATTAAACGCTCCACATGATATTCTTTTACATAGCCATTACCTCCATGTATCTGTACTGCTTCGATGGTTATATCCATAGCAGCTTGAGAGGCCACTAATTTTGCAACGGCACTTGATAAATCATAATCCAATCCATTGTCTTTATCTATAGCAGATTTATACACTAACATACGAGCGCCTTCAATTTGGGTGTACATATCGGCTAACTTAAAAGCGATGGCTTGGTGGTTACATATTTCGGTGCCAAAGGCTTTTCTAATTTTAGAATAAGCAAGCGCTTTTTCATAAGCCCCTTGAGCAATACCAAGCGCTTGTGCAGCAATTCCGATTCTTCCTCCCGAAAGGGTTTTCATGGCAAATTTAAAACCAAAACCGTCTTCTGCAATGCGGTTTTCTTTAGGTACTTTAACATCGTTAAAAATAAGTGAATGGGTATCGCTACTTCGAATACCTAGTTTGTCTTCTTTTGGGCCAATTTCAAAGCCTTCCCAACCTTTTTCAACAATAAATACATTAATGCCTTTATGCTTCAAATCGGGATGTGTTTGCGCAATAACCAAATAATAATCGGCACTACCACCATTGGTAATCCAGTTTTTGGTGCCATTTAAAAGGTAATGATCTTCTTTTTCAATAGCAGTTGTTTTTTGAGAAGTAGCATCACTACCAGCTTCGGGTTCCGAAAGTGCAAAAGCCCCTAGCTTTTTACCTGTTACAAGTGGTGTTAGGTATTTTTCTTTTTGCTCATGTGAGCCATATTCATCCAATCCCCAACATACTAATGAATTGTTAACAGACATAATTACTGAAGCAGATGCATCAATTTTAGAAAGTTCTTCTAAGGCAATTACATAGGATAGTGTATCCATGCCTCCACCACCATATTTGGGGTCATTCATCATTCCCATAAAGCCTAACTCGCCCATTTTTTTTACTTGTTCAGTCGGGAAAATTTGTTGGGTATCTCTTTCAATAACACCTGCCTCAAGTTCTTGTTGTGCAAAATCTCTGGCAGCATCACGGATCATTATATGTTCTTCTGTTAATTCGAAATTCATAGGAAGCTCTATTTTTTGTTATGCACGCATAATATATGAATAATTCTAAAGTTACGGAAAAGTTGTTTCAAAAATGTATTTTTAAAAAATGAAAACAATGCATGTTATAGGAGTAATGTCGGGAACCTCATTGGATGGTATTGATGTGACGGAAATTACTTTTTCTACAACTAACAATAAGTGGTCTTTTCAATTAGGAGTTTGTAAAACTTATGGGTATTCCCAATCTTGGGAAGATCGATTAAGAAGTGCGCCTAGCTTATCTTCTAAGGAATTGGAAATATTGAATAAAGAGTATACGCAATATTTAGCATCGGTGATTAATCAGTTTATTAGTGAATATAACTTAACAGAAATAGATGCGGTGTGTAGTCATGGTCATACCATTTTACATCAACCACATAACGGCTTTACGTTACAAATAGGAAATTTGCCAGAATTGGCAACATTATTACAAAAAAAAGTGGTCTGTGATTTTAGAGTTGCAGATGTGGCACTCGGTGGGCAAGGGGCTCCGTTAGTGCCTATTGGGGATCAGTTACTGTTTCCCGATTATGATTATTGTATCAATTTTGGCGGTTTTGCTAATATTTCTTTTGAGAAAAATAAAAAAATGATCGCCTATGATATTTGCCCTGTGAATGTGGTACTCAATACCTATGCTTTAAAATTAGGGAAGGCTTATGATGCCGAAGGCAATTTGGCAAAATCTGGAAAAGTGCATGAAAGCTTATTGAAAACTTTAAATAGACTGCCTTTTTATGAAATATTACCTCCAAAGTCATTGGGTATTGAATGGGTGAATAAGGTAATTTTTCCATTAATTGAATCTTATGATGTAGAGCCGCATGATGTGTTGCGAACTTTTACAGTACATGTTGCACAATGTGTTGGTAGGTCTTTGGAACAAGCTTCTAACAAAAGAGAGCTCAAAGTACTAATTACTGGTGGAGGTGTATATAATACATTTTTAGTGAACCAAATAAAAAAATATACAACAGCTACTATTGTTATACCAATTCCTCAATTAGTAGAATATAAAGAAGCTTTAATTTTTGGGTTGTTAGGAGTGCTAAAGCTAAAAGACAAAGTGAATGTGTTAGCTAGTGTGACGGGGGCTATGAGAGATCATTCTTCAGGAAATATTTTTAATCCTTAATCTAGTATTTGAAGTAAATCCAAATAGCTAAATTTATATTATAAAAATGATAAATATACATTAGCTATTTTTTTATAGTAACAGCCTCCATATATTTGTCATCTAACTTAATTAAAAACTGATGTTACAAAATTTCCTAGGTAATAGCCCAAAGTGGTTTAAGTTTACCATGCTTGGCTTTTTAATACTTAATATGGTATTGTATTTCGCACTTCCAATGTTTATGGATGTGCATACGGCTCACGGTATAGTATCCTGGCTTTTTATTGGCGAGTTTATTTTTACGCTAGCCATGGCACTAAATTGTTACCCATTACAGTCTGGGGGATTATTAGCTATTCAAATTTTGGTGTTGAATTTAACAACACCACACAATGCGTATCATGAAGTGGCTCAAAACCTGGAGGTAGTACTGTTGCTTGTATTTATGGTAGCAGGTATTTATTTTATGAAACCGCTACTCATGTATATTTTTAGTAAAGTATTTACTAAAATACGGTCCAAAATTGTATTGTCTGTATTATTTGTATTTCTATCGGCAGTACTTTCGGCATTTTTAGATGCATTAACAGTTACTGCGGTATTAATTAGTGTAGCCGTAGGTTTTTATGGTGTATATCATAAAATACATTCAAAAGTAGATTCGGATTATGATAAAGGAGGAGTAGTTGACCGGAAAGAATTAAGTGGTGAAACTTTAGAGCAATTTAAAGGCTTTTTACGAAGCTTGATAATGCATGGAGTTGTTGGTACGGCCCTTGGAGGTGTGTGTACATTGGTTGGTGAGCCTCAAAACTTATTGATTGGCGAAAAAATGGGCTGGGATTTTATAGAGTTCTTTTTACGAATGGCACCAGTAACTGTTCCGGTATTGATTTGTGGTATCATAACTACTATTATTTTAGAAGTAACTAAAACTTTTGGTTTTGGAGATCAGTTGCCAGATGTGGCTCGAAAAATTATAGAAAATTATACTATTGAAGAGGATAAAAAGAGAACGCCTAATCAAAAATTTGCACTAAAAGTTCAAGCTGTAGCTGCTATATTATTGATTATTGGATTGGCAACACACGTGGCTCCTGTTGGTTTTATTGGTTTAGCATTAATTATTTTTCAAACTGCCTTTACAGGAATTATTGAAGAGCACCAATTAGGAAAAGCTTTTGAAGAAGCGCTTCCATTTACAGGGTTGTTAGTGGTGTTTTTTGTAGTGGTAGCCATGATACATGATCAGCATTTGTTTAAGCCAATTATTGACTGGGCTTTAAGTTTAGCACCTTCTCAACAACCTTCAATGTTTTATTTGGCTAACGGAATATTGTCCATGATTAGTGACAACGTATTTGTAGCAACCGTGTATATTGGCGAAGTAAAACAAGCTTTTGATAATGGAGTTATTGGTAGAGAACAATTCGAAAAATTAGCTATTGCTATTAATACAGGAACTAATTTACCAAGTGTGGCTACTCCAAATGGGCAGGCAGCATTTTTATTCTTGCTAACTTCTGCATTAGCGCCTTTAATAGGATTATCTTATGGGAAAATGGTTAAAATGGCATTGCCTTATACTATTGTTTTAGGTACGGTAGGTTTATTAGGAGTACTTTATGTATTGTAATTAATTGATTTATAGAAAATAATAGCATAAAAAAGCCATCAATTTATAAATTGATGGCTTTTTTTATGCTATTTACAATTTAAAAAGGGAGTTTAAAAACCTTAATTGTTTGATGATAAGCTATAAAATACAGTTGAAATTAAAATTTTCTGCCTTTTTCTTGTTTTAAAGTGGTATTATTCTTATAATCAGAAAGTTGCTTTCGTTTTGTTAAAACAGCAACAGTAGAATACTAAACATTTGTACTACGAATAAAGTATTTTGAGAAATTCGAAAACGATTTAGTTATCTACTTTTACCCAAAACTAAACATGTATATGAAAAGAATTATTTTATTATTGACCACACTTACCTGTATGGTAAGTGTGGCTCAGGTAGCTGTGCATACTTCAGTGCCAACTACTGTAGATTCAGATGCTATTGGAATGACGATGCCTCCAACACAACTAATCACTGATGCTGACTTTAGGGTAACATTAAGCGGATTAGTTGTTGGTGAAAATTACAGATTATTTAATCAGTTGAGAAATTCAACCAATATCCAATTTGCCGGTTTTGCAAGAAATCCTTTTATGGCAACTGCCGAAACTATGGAATTCAATATTACCCAATTGGGTTGGGGGTTTTTTGGAGGAGGTGTGCTTACTGATGAAGAAACAGCCACTTGGTTTACACAATTAACAACTGATGAAACTCCCGCAGTAACACTTAGTCAGATTCAGTCAGATTTTTTAGTAGATGATCCCGATACGGATGGAAGTTTAGTAGAAAATTCAGGTTTATTAGATATGCCAGCAGCAATAAGTATTATGTCTCCTTTAGCAATAGATTATACTGTTACGGGTAATTTACTTAAAAAAATCACAGTTGAAGTAGATGCTGATGGGCCCTATGCGAATTTTGGAATGTCTGTAGGAAACACCATTTTAATTGATAATATTGATATTAGATCGGGGACACCACAGCAATTAAATTTCATAGTAAATTTTCCTGCTAGTGGGGGTACTTCATTAAATATTTTTGCAAGAAGTAATGATCTTATATTAAACAGTATTATAATAGAAGATGCAGCAACAACTGATTTTCCAACATTTGTTAATGTGAATACAGATGCAGGTTTGAATGAACCAGCAAGTATTAAATATGGTGGCCCATCAATAGCGGATATTGATAATGATGGAGATTATGATTTTATATTAAATAATCACAATGCGCATGAATTTGCACCTAATGTGCTGTATTTAAATAATGGAGATGGAACGGTAACAAGAAGTCAAGAGTTATCTCAGTTTATATTACATGATTTGCATGGTTCGGCTGCTGGAGATTATGATAATGATGGGGATTTGGATCTTGCCTTGTCTAATGGAGGAGGAAATGGAGCCAATCCAACACCTCCAATTATTTATACCAATAATAATGGTAGTTATACAGAAAGTTCAGCTGAGGAAATCGGAGTCACTTTACTAGGTAGAGGGCGTTCACCAAGGTGGGTGGATTTTGATTTGGACGGGGACTTGGATTTAGCTTTTTTTAATGCTACTCCTTTAGATCCTAATACGACTCGTCATGTGTTTTATGTAAATAATGGCGATGGGGCAACACCTAGATTTACACCTATAAGTGTTCCAGGCTTAGAGGACGCAATTGCAGAAAGAGTTTTAATTACCGATTTAAATAATGATCATATTGACGATGTGTTAATGATAGGTCCTTTGACAGTTTGGAAAGGAAATGGAGATTATTCTTTTACGGATATGTCTGCTGACTGGTTACCAGCTTCAAGTGCATTTGTAGGTCAAATTCGAAATAGATTTAATAATCTTGCTGCAACACATATTGATATTGATAACGATGGTGATCTTGATTTATATATTGCAGGAGGTTTGGGAGTATTTGCTATCTCTGATAGGAATTCTTTAGATTTTGAACCCGAAACTACTATTTTAGACGGAAGAACCTCAGGGAGTGATGGTACATTGGCAATAGATTTTAAAGCAGCTGGTGATTTACGTTTTTATGATTTTGATTTATTGCGTAGAAATGGATTTTCAGATGAGTACCCTATTTTTTTAGGAAGTGCAAAAACCAGAAATACTGTTGAAATCATTGAAAATGATGTTTTAGCGGCAGATGATCCAGGAAGACAGTTAGTAATAAGTCAGTCTAATGCAGTAGGGTTTCCAGATGATGCTGATCGAACAGAAAATGGTATTTATATTGGTTATTTAGGAAATGATGATTGGAAATTTGAAACGGTAAGAAACGGAGACATATTTTTCAGTATTACTTTTTCATTAGAAGGAGTTAGTGAATTAGTAAGTACTTCGCCAGCACTAGGGAACAGGAATATACAAGATGTACTATTAAGAAATGATATTTCAACTGGAGGTGGGTTAGTTGATGTTTCTCAGGAATGGAATATTCCTAAGGGAGGTACACATACAGGCGCAATTACCGGAGATTTTAATAATGATGGTTTACAAGATTTGTTGGTACACAGGTATGCCTATATGAGAAGTAGACGTTCAGACTATCTTTTGTTAAACACAGGAAATGCTTTTGAAGTGTCTACCGATCATGGAGCAAATATCAGAGGAGCCATATCTCATGGTGATATGGGACAAGCTTTTGATTATGATAATGATGGGGATGTCGATATTTTAAACGGAGATGATGAATTTGGGAGTTGGTATTTATATAGGAATGAAAATACAAACAATGGGAATTTTGCTACAGTTAAGGTAGGCTATTCTCCCGTATCAAATATAGATCCAATTTCTGCTGAAGTTACATTAACTACTTCAAATGGTATACAATATAAAAGAGTAGCTTCCGGAGGTGCTGTGTTTTCACAAAGTTTATTAAATATAGTACATTTTGGTTTAGGAGATGCCAATGTAATTGAGCGTATAAATGTACGCTGGCGAAATGGAGAAGAGGCTGTGTTTACAAATGAAGCAGTAAATCAAATTTTTGATACCGATAAAATAGCACCAGCAAGTATCACCATTTTGCCAGATGTTATTGAAGTAAGAGTAGGAGCAACTAGTAGGGCTGATTTGAATGTGCTTCCTGTATTTGCAAATAGAGATGTGGTTTGGTCGTCGGTCAATGAAGCTATTGCAACAGTAGATCAAGATGGAGTAGTAACTGGAGTTTTGGAAGGTGGAACTACAACTATTAATGCAACTAGTATGCTTGATAATAGTGTAATTGGCACAGCCACAGTAAATGTAGTGGCTTTTGTTCCAATTAATGCTACTTCGGTAACATTGGATGTAGAAACTGTAACTATTGTTGAGGGTAACACTAGCGCACTAAATGCTACTATATTACCTGCTGATGCCGATGATACAGTTTTAAGTTGGACAAGTAATAACGAAGCAGTAGCAAGTGTTAATTCAAATGGAGTTGTTAGTGCTATAGCAGACGGAACTGCGACAATAACAGTAGCTTTAGTATCGGACCCAACAATTAATGATCAAGTAACAATAAATGTGGCTAGATTTACAGCAGCAAGTATCACATTTGATGACCGAAATATTTATACGAATACAATTTATGATAACAATGGAAGTATAAATGTAACTGTAAATTACCATGCTGGAACTGGAAATACATTGGTTGCTACACCAGATCAAGGAATACGTTTTTTTCTACGCCATTTAGATAAAGGTTTTAATTTGCTAAATGATATTTCAGTAGTTAATGATCAGAGCGTTATTGGTACTGAGTCGGGTGTGTCAACTATAACTATTCCTTTAAACGAGGTAACACCTAGTGCAGATTTGACTAATGATGAGTTTTATTTTTTATTAGCACAGTTTACGAATAGTAAAGGAGAAACAGAAACGGTTTCAGTGTCTCCTATAAATATTGTTGATCCGACTTTGTCGATAAATGATCTTGATTTTACTAATAATGAGGTTACCATGTTTCCAAACCCCGCTTCTGCATATATTTCTTTTACAGGAATTGAAAGCTTAAATAGTACAGTTACAATAAGTAGTTTAAATGGAATAAATGTATTATCTAAAAAAGTCAAAGGAGCTACACCTATTTCTGTAGCATCTTTAAGTAATGGGTTTTATATTGTAACTATTGAATTTGATGGAGAGAATGATAAAAAAGTATTTAGTTTGGTAAAAGAATGATATAACTTTTAAAAAAACTAAAAAAGCATCATAGTAACTAATCACTATGATGCTTTTTTAGTTTTAAAAAAAAATTATCGCAAAGTAAAGTTTCTTTTAACTCGGATTATGCACTAGAACTTTGCAATGAGGTATTAAAGTACAATAAAAACAAGTACTTTCTTAATTTCAGCACCGCTATGGTTAAATTGAAAAGTGCAACAAAGTGTTTGTTTTTGAAGTGATTTCATAATGTAATAAATTTTCTAATGCATAATTTGGGTTTAATGGTGTTTGGGATGAAATATCGTTAGTGCGTATAGTGTTTGTTCCTTTTTTTACACTCAATGGACTGCGAAAATACACCCATCTTCCAGTATATCTTTCACTAATAAGAATACCCCACTACTGGTTTTAGTACTATTAAAAGTAATAATAGCTCCAGCACGACCATCATCGCTAATTGTTAAATAACTTAATCAATAGTTTTATTTCCTTTAATAACTTCTTCCAATTCTTCATTTTTTTCGGTGGGCGAAAAAATAGATTTGCTTTTATCGCTTTTACTAAATCGATAAATAATAAAAGCAGGCATAACAATAAAAGCCAAACCTAGCGCACTGAATCCAATAATTTTATTACCTAATACTTCATTACCCGTATTAAGTAAATACGATCCTGTGATTAATCCAATAATTTCAGCAGTAACTAATATGCGAACTATGTATTTCATTATTTCTAATTTACCTCGTAAAACTAATCAACTTTCGGCGATAAGCGGTTAATAATTTTGATTTTGAGATAAAACCATAGTACATACCCTCTTTAATTACAGGTAAATTCCAAGCGCCAGTATCTTGAAATTTTTTCATTACAGATTTCATGTTGTCGGTTTCGTAGGTGATAATTTCTGGCACTTGTTTCATTAGCATTTGAACCGTCGTATTTTGGTAATAACTCTGGTCAAACATAATATTTCTAATATCATCTAATAATACCATCCCCAATAATTTATTTTCATGATCCACCACAGGGAAAATATTTCGGGTCGATTTTGCTACAGCATTATGTACCAAATCACCTAAAGTTTCGTCGGGGGTAATGGATACAAAATTAGTTTCAATAATGGGATCTAATTTCATTAGTAGCAATACCATTTCATCCTTATTATGAGTAATAAGTTGTCCTTTTTCGGCAAGTTCTTGGGTGTAAATAGAGTGTTCAATAAAGCGTTTAGTAATTATAAAAGATATAGTTACGGTGACCATTAAGGGTACAAAAAGCTCGTAGCCACCACTAATTTCGGCAATTAGGAAAATAGCCGTAAGTGGGGCATGCAGTACTCCTGCAATAAGACCAGCCATGCCTACTAGGGTAAAGTTACTTTCGGAAACATGGAAACCAATACCTAAATGGTTTATGAGTTTGGCAACTATAGTTCCCAAAGCACTTCCCATAACCAAGGTGGGAATAATAATTCCCCCAGCTCCACCAGCCGCTAAAGTTGAGGTCATAGCAATGGCTTTAAAAACAGTAATACCAAACAATAAAGCAATCACTACCCCAACACTATTAATATGATTGTCAAAAGGAGTTTTACCTAGAGCAGCAAGAGGGTTATTAGTAAGCAAGTTGTTTATAAAACTAAAACCTTCACCATATAAGGGAGGTATAAAATATAAGAGTATGCCAATGACGGTTACACTAACAACAAACCGATGAAATTTATTACTTAGTTTATTAAATAACTTAAAAATTCCAAAATACATTTTTGTAAAATATACCGAAGCAAAGGCGGTTCCTATTCCTAAAAAAATATAAAAAGGGAGATCTATAATTTTAAAATTTTCAACAACATTAAATCGAAATAATACTTGATCTCCTAAAAATAAATAGGAGGTAAGCACTCCCGAAAGTGAAGCCAGTAATAAGGGGAGTAATGAAGTTAGTGTTAAATCTAAACTCAATACTTCTACGGCAAAAATGATTCCTGCTATGGGCGAATTAAACACAGCGGCAATCGCAGCAGTAGCTGCACAACCAAAAAGTAAGGTGCGTGTTTTGCTATCAATATGAAATAATGAACTTAGGTTAGAACTTATGGTAGCACCCGATAAAATGGCTGGACCTAATAAACCAACTGATCCCCCAAAACCTACAGTAATGGGAGCTATGATTAAAGGGTACCAAATTTTTACCTGTTTGATAATTCCATTTCTTCGCGAAAGCGCATGTAAAATAGTGGGTACTGAGTGCCTGGGGAAACGATTGAATACATATTTGTTGAGAGCAAAAACAATGAGTAAACCCACAATAGGTAAAATAAAATAAACTGATTGCCCTAAAAATAGATTGTCTCGTTCTACAAATGAATGAATAAAATGGGTGAAGTTTTTTAAAAAAACAGAAACTAAGCCGGCTAAAAAGCCTACTAAAATACTTAAAATAAAGATTAAATTTTTATCTGAAATATGACGATACCTCCATTTTAAGAATTGAGTGATGTACTTTTTTTTCGCCATAAATTATTCTTATTGAAAGAATAATGCAAATTTAAAGGAATTGAAGTTGGTTTTAATACAAATGCATATTTTTTTGAAGGAATAGACTACAAAATTTGTTTTCAGTATTTAAACCTGGATTATGTACTAGAACTTTGTAATGAGGTATTAAAGCACAATAGGGCAAAAATGTCAAGCCAAAGGTTTGGCTTGTTATGAAAGAGCCAGCTGTTGCGGTGAAGTACTTTCTCTATTTCAGCATACACCGCTATGGTTAGATTAAAAAGTGCAACAAAGTGTCTGTTTTTGAAGTGATTTCATAACGTAATAAATTTTCTAATGCATAATTAGGGTTAAATGATAGAATTAAAAATATCGAAGGTGATCAGCCCTCGATATTTTCCTTGTTTTTCTATTAATTTGTTTTGTTTAACCTAGACTAAAAACAAAGGTTGCTTCGGGCACTTCCTCCATAAACCTTTCTTATTGCTTTTTTGTCATTGTTAGTAAAGCTTCGACCACTTTGTCTAAAAATATCGACAATACTAACAGGTTGATCCAAAACTGAAAAATTATTATTACGTGGTGTTCCAGGAATAAGGACTCTTCCACCTTCAGATCTGTTTCCATGTCTAAATCCAAGACAATGACTTAATTCATGTCTAATTACAAATCTATAAGCACGTGAAAAATTAGAGCTGAAATTATTGTTTTCGGTTCTCAAACGGCGAGATTCAAATCGATATACTTCAGGGTCAATTCGAATGGTAGGTCCAGGTCTACCATTTCTAGGAGGAGTAGCTATTCCACTATCGTTTCTTTTAAAATTGATATTAATATCAGCTCTTCCTCTCGTTACAAGAGTTAATCTTATAAAACTTCCATTAATTCTATTCCAATCTCTAATAGCGTTTCGAACAGGTTTATCAGTATTTCTTCCAACATTATTTTTTACACGGATGTTTCTAACTCTACTACAGCGTACAAGTTGTCGATCTCTATATTGTTTTTCTATACTGCCTTCAGTGTCAGGTCCAATAATATCATCAATTAAATTGATGGGTTCTACTAATATATCCCCTTCTACTATGTAACCATCTTCATCTTTTATGATTTGCTGATCGGTATCAAAGCCTCTGTCACTTAACTTTTGGATGATATCAGCCGGAATAGATGAGTTGTCTACCTCTGGAACGGTCTGTGTAGTATTCTCTGGCACTGGCGCTAAATCACTAGCGGCATCTTCGTTTTGACACGAGAACAAGGTGGTGGCTGCAAGTAAACCTACAGTAATTAATTTAAATGTTTTCATTTTCATTTTTTTTAGTTAATTATTACCTGATATACTTTTTTAAACTTTTTATAAAAGGGAACTTTTAAATTTAGCCATGATATTTGGTTGTATTTAAAATTTAAAAGTCAAAATAATTTAGTTGTAAAAATTAATATCAGTATGTTAATTGTAAATGCGCATTACCAATATATAACGCTGTGTTTTTAGGGTATCTTATCTTGGAAAAATGAGTCAAAAAAAATTAAGATAATTTTAATAGTCAATTGAAATGCAATAAAAAATTAAAGTAGGAAAATTAAATATTTGATTTATTGTTGTGTTGGTAAATGGGTGCTTAAATTAAATGCAATCAGGTAGTTTGTTTTTTTTTAAGTGCCGTTAATCGATAAATATAATGTCAATTTATAATTAGACACCTAGTATTGTTTTCGTACAAAAAAAAAAGTTTTTTTTAATAGAATATAAACGATATCTGTTGTTTTTTTATGTTTTTTTGCAAGGAAAACGGTATTATTGAAGCCCTTTGCAGGGAATTATTAGTTATTACAATAAGTAGCATTTTATGTTAAGGTTGCTAAACTATATGCCGAACTAGCAACAAGCAAGATTTTTAAGTATGATTAAAGCCTCCTATTCAGATAAAAAGTATATAGTAGATATTTTACATTCTGCATTTGAACCGATCCATGAACCCAATTCAATTAATTTTATTGTAAAGCAAGATCATAAACGTAGTCAGCGTATACGAGTACTTATGGAGTATTTGTTTGATGATTGCATGGCTTTTGGCGAAGTATTATTATCGGATAATAAAAACGCTTGTATTTTAATGAAGTATCCGCACAAGCAAAAGCTTACTTTTAAACATATGTTATGGCAAGTCAGATTAGCGTTTAAATGTATTGGTTTGGGAGGCGTATATAAGGTGTTAAAAAGGCAATCGGTACTAAAAAAGCATCATATTAAAGACCCTTATATTCATCCAGTAATTATGGGGGCTAAAAATGAAGTAAGGGGTTTTGGAATAGGAGTGCGTTTGATTAAACAGTTGATCGATTATTATTCAGATAATGAGTTGCCAGTAATTATTGAAACAACTACAAACGAAAATTTACGCATGTACAAACGATTCGGTTTTGAGGTGTTTAAAGAAATTAAAACCAAAGATTTTCCTTTGTATTTTTTGAGAATGAATTAGGAGTTGCCTATAAAAAACAAGCTTAATTTAATAAGCCTTATTGAATTTAGATTAAGAAATATTATGTGTTAATATGAATTTAACCTGGATTATGCACTAGAACTTTGCAATGAGGTATTAAAGCACAATAGGGCAGAAATGTCAAGCCAAAGGTTTGGCTTGTTATGAAAGAGCCAGCTGTTGCGGTGAAGTACTTTCTCAATTTCAGCATAGCACCGCTATAGTTAAATTGAAAAGTGCAACAAAGTGTTTGTTTTTGAAGTGATTTCATAACGTAATAAATTTTCTAATGCATAATTTGGATTGAACTACCGTCTAAATCCATATATCCTCTTCGCATTGATGCGATATTGCCAGATATAGAGAATAGAGTAGGGGTACAACTTCTTTTTCTTTACGTAGCTCAATCACTATGTTTCAGGTAAAAAGTGTATAAAGTTTCAGGCATTAATATAACCTGTAAAGAATTTCTGTTTTTTAGTTGAGAACTAGCATCTGAATTTAGTATAATCTATCGATGTAGGTCTAACATTTAAAAGGTAATTGTGTAGCTTATCTCAATGGAAGTATTCCTGTGAAATTACGAGACTGAATCGAAGTGTGAAATACGCTAATATTACCTCTAACTTCATTTGTAAATTGCTCAGTATTTATAAATAAAACAACTTAATAGTTGTAATGCTAGTACAGTTATTGTAAAAAACAAATTCCTTGATCAGGGTAGTAAGTGTTTTAAAAGAGAAAAAAATTAACTTTTTTATTGTAGTCTTTTTGGTAAGTAAAATATATAGTTTGTAGGATTATATGAGGATTTTTTTTCAATTATTTATGATTCATCTTGTTTTTTTGTAGTACAAGGAATCGGATTATGGAATGCCTTGTTTTAGTTTTTCTTTTTTTAATTAAACATTGAAAATCGGGGGGTAGGGTAAATCAATTTTTAAGCGTATGATTTAAAATGCAAATTAGTAGTGCGATTTTAACATTGCTTTATTGAAAGGTATAATTAAATGGCACTGCATATTTTAACTTAAATTAATTTAAATGAAATCAATTAAATTTATTACAACAGCAGCCTTGGTTGTTTCAGTGTTATTTTCATGTTCTAAAGATGAGTTAGGAACTAAAATAGAGGAACCGTCTATTGAAAAGAATAGTTTTTCTAATTTAGAAATTACTAATTTATCAAAACTTGGTTTTGATCCAGAACAAACTGAAATTGTTGACTTTATATTGCCTGATAATACAGTTGAAAAGGTTTATCAGTTTGAGGATATGAGTTTTCCTGTAAGCGAAATTAATTCATTAAGTAATGTAGAAACTAATTTAGTTGAATCGGATGAAGCTAAATTATTCGTATCCACTAATAGAGTCCAAGGTAATCGAACTTACAGAATAGCTTATGTTAACTTTGATGCTTCATTTCAAAAGCAAGCTGCAGGAGATTTAACTTTTTTATTTAATCAATTAGGGACTACAGTACAACTTAGGCATGTATTCATTAAAGGAGAAGATTTTAGTAGAACACAAGCTGATATTTTTGTGTTTTTCAGAAGACAACAATCTTTAGCTACAGCTCAATTCCCAAGAAATAATGTTCCAGGTAGATTTATGAGTATTGACTCTAGAGACCAATCTATAAATGGGATAGATAACAGAGTAGGACTTAGAAAATTATTGTTACATGAAATGGGGCATCAGTTTGGTTTAAGGCATAGTGATTTTTTAGACAGAGGTGAGACAATATCTTTTTCTGATAAAAATAATGATATTCCAAATTCTATTGCTATTCCTGGTACAGATCAAACAGGTAAATCAAGAAATTCTGTAATGGCTTCGGGATCAGTAAAAGGTATACAAGCTAACCCAGCCTATTATACAGGGCAAGATGTTAGAGCTTTTCGTTATTTATTTGGAAGAAGATAATATACTAGCTTCCTAAATATAACAAAGCTATTTAGGGAAATTATTTTCTAAATAGCTTTTTGAAAGCACATTAGATGTTTTTAGGATTAAAGGTAAACTTTGTGTTGTTGTTTTACCGCATACAAAATCCCCCAAATGTTAATGACCTCTCAGATAATTATATCTGAGAGGTTTTTTGTGTTATTAAAATTAGAAACTTATCAATGTATACCGAAGAGTTTTGTTTATTTTAAAGTATATAGACTATAATCATATTAATTTTTATGATTTTTAAAATAATTAAGAAAATAAATACCCATAATCCTGTATTTCCTGTTAAATTAGCTACCACGTTATCGTAATTGTAATCAGTGAGTATTTTTGGTTACAATTGTAATTGTTTAAGTTTTTTATAACATCATGAAAGTAACTAAATTAAAAAACGGAAACAGCTTGTTAGGCTGTTCCATCGCATTAATTGCCACAAGTTTGTTTATTAATTGTGGTAATAAGCAAGTAGCACCAAAAGAAGCTGAGGTAGAGATAGCCAAAGTTTGGGAATCAAATTCGGAAATAGTACTTCATAATTTTGAGGCAGATTCCTTAACTATAACCATTAAAAAAATAGATGCAGAGTATAGCATTGTGCCTGGCAATATTGGAAATGCATTAAAAATAAACTTTAAAAAAGACGAAAAAATAACAGGAATAGAAATTGCTCCTAATGTTACTTTAGATGCAACAAAAAAATATAGTATTGTTTTTGATGCAAAAAGTGTAGGAGATCGTTCGACTTTTTTAACAGTTGATGTAAAAAATACAAAGGGAGCTGTTTTACGAAAAATAGTAAGTATCCATCCAGAGGAGTTTAAATCCTATTATTTAGATATTTCTATTCAAAAAGAAGATGTTGATAGTGGGCTTAGAGACACTCCAAAAGCATGGGAAACCGATGCGGTGCAAATGAAAATTAATGGTTTATTGTATGAGGCGGACTATTCTAAGTTAGCTTCCATATCTTTTTATAGAAAACAAGGCTTAAAAGATAAAACCATACTTTTAGATAATATTCGTATTGTAGAAAACCCAGAGCGAGACCCTAATTTTTTAAAAGGTATTGTTGATAAATATGGTCAAAATGCCAAAATGGACTTTCCTATTAAAATTTCTTCTGATGAAGAACTAAAAAAAATAGCAGATCAAGAATTAAAGTCTTTAGCAGAATATACGTTAATGCCAGATCGTAGCAAATATGGTGGATGGAAAAATGGCCCTAAATTAAAAGCTACAGGTTTTTTTCGCACAGAAAAAGTAGATGGAAAATGGGCTTTAGTTGATCCAGAAGGAAACATATTTTTCTCTATTGGTATTGCTAATGTACGTATGGCAAATTCAACTTCATTTACAGGAATAGATTATACCGATGAGAGCATTAAACATCGTGATCCCGAAGATGTAACTCCAGAGGATTCCAAAGGCATTGTAACCATTCCTAATGAAATTAGAAAAACAGCTTTTGTAGCCAATAAATTGCGTAATGATATGTTTGTAGGTTTACCATCCTACGATGATCCATTAGCAAATCATTACAGTTACCGTAGAGAATCTCATTTTGGTCCAGTAGAGCATGGAGAAACCTTTAGTTTTTACCGCGCTAATTTAGAGCGTAGGTATGGGGAGGAATATCCAAATTCGTTTAATGATAAATGGTTTGAAGTAACCGAAAATAGGTTTCGTAATTGGGGGTTCACCTCTTTTGGAAACTGGATAGACCCTGCTTTTTATGATCGTAATAACCTGCCTTATTTTGCCAATGGATGGATTATTGGCGATTTTCAAAAAGTGTATTCTGGAATGGATTACTGGGGGCCAATGCCAGATCCTTTTGATCCAGAGTTTGAACGTAGAGCTAAAAAATCAATTGATGTAGTATCCAAAGAAGTAAAAAATAATCCTTGGTGTATTGGTGTGTTTGTAGATAATGAACGCAGTTGGGGCTCACCAAATTCGTACCGAACACATTATGGTTTGGTGTTGGATGGTTTATCAAAAGATAAAAACAGCTACCTTAAGCAAGAGTTTATGAAAATTTTGCGTAAAAAACACCAAAAAATCGAAAGCTTGAATGCCGCTTGGGAAACAAACATAGCTTCATGGGAGGATTTAGAAAAAGGAGTTGATTATAAGAAAGGAAAGAAATTTGGCGAAAAAATGATCGCAGATTTTTCTGTTTTATTAGAAGCTTTTGCCACAAAATACTTTCAGGTAGTACACGATGCTTTGGAAAAGAAAATGCCAAACCATATGTATTTAGGTTGTCGTTTTGCCGTTTGGGGGGTAACACCAGAGGTGCGTAAATCAGCCGCTAAATTTGTAGATGTATTTAGTTACAACTATTACAAAGAAGGGATTAATAAAAAATACTGGGAATTTTTAGAAGAGGTAGATATGCCAACCCTAATAGGAGAATATCACATGGGAGCACCCGATTCTGGATTATTACACTCCGGTTTAATACACGCCAAAGATCAAAGCGAACGTGCTGAAATGTGGGAAGATTACGCATATTCTGTAATTGATAATCCGTATTTAGTAGGTTGCCATTGGTTCCAATATTTAGATTCTCCTTTAACCGGAAGAGCGCATGATGGTGAAAATTACAATGTTGGTTTTGTGTCATCTACAGATATTCCTTATCCGCAAATGGTTAAAAAAGCCAAGGAAATAAATTCAGGTTTATATCCACGTAGGTTTGGTAAAGCAGAAAGCGAAACAAAGTAATTTAGATATAGCTAGCTGTTAACACTACAGGGAGTTCAATGTAATAGATAAAGCAACAGTTGAAAAGCTGTTGCTTTTTTGTGTTTATACACATTTTAAAGAGGCCGTCTAAAAAGTATTTAGACGGTCTTTTTCTTTTTGTTGGTTTTTGATTTTGTTCTGGTTTTCTTTTTTTTAGGTAAATAAATCAAAAAGTATTAGGCAAAAGTGTTTGGCCAATGTCCACTTTATTTTTTTAAGTTGAGCTTGATTAATTTATCTATATCCAAATGATCAATAATCGTATTAATAATACGGACAAGATGATCCTTGGGAACTAAATCATCATAACTGGGTGGTAAAAGACTGCCTTTTTAGACAGCCTCTTTTAGTAAAGAATTTATTTAATTATGGACAAAAATCTGGATCACTATAAAAATCAAGAATTTCAATAATTTGGTGTTCCTTTAAATTGTTGGTTTTAATCTTGTTTTGAATGAACTCACAATTCGAAAAATACTTAAGCATAAAGCGTTTCCAATTTTTAAGAACACCACAGTCAACACAAGTAGGGTACAGTTGCCCCTCTTTTTTTAAATACTCAATTATTTTAATATCTACATTAGCTAAGTCGCCAATATTTACAAAATCCGAATTAGATTCTGTGTCAATTGGTTTTAAAATACGTTTTTCTCTCTGGTAATATGAAATACCTCCAATTTTTTCTTTTAATTCTAGTAAAATAGGTTTAGTTCCCTTTTTTAATTGAACATATTCAAAAGTATTACAGTGGTTAAAATCACAGATTTTAACTTTTTCAACACTTAAATAATCCCAAGCTTCGGCAGGGGCTTCTTCAGATAAGCTAAATTTTATCTTATTCTTTTTAATTTCAGCAAATCCCTCAATAGAGTCTCCATCATTAAAATAAAGGATATCACTATTAAATTGAGCAAACCCAATTGAGGAATTAAGAAAAAGAAAGACTAAAACAAGCTTTTTCATATTAGTTTACGCTTTTTCTTGAATATTTAAAGCAATACTTAATTCGTTTAACTGCTCATTATCTAAAGCTGCAGGCGCATCAATCATTACATCTCGTCCGCTATTGTTTTTAGGGAAAGCAATAAAATCACGAATGGTTTCTTGCCCGCCTAAAATGGCCACTAACCTGTCTAGTCCAAAGGCTAAACCACCATGTGGAGGTGCGCCATATTGAAAAGCATCCATTAAAAAACCAAACTGTGCTTCGGCTTCTTCTGGCGTAAAGCCTAAATGTTTAAACATAATGGCTTGAGTTTCTTTATCATGAATACGAATAGAACCTCCTCCGATTTCATTTCCATTCAGAACCAAATCATAAGCATTAGCTTTTACAGCCCCTGGGTCGGTATCTAATAATTCCAATTGTCCAGGTTTTGGTGACGTAAAAGGATGGTGCATGGCGTGGTAATGCCCAGTTTCTTCATCTAATTCCAATAATGGAAAATCGATAACCCATAAAGGAGCAAATTCATTGGGTTTACGCAAGCCTAAGCGTTCTGCTAATTCCATACGTAAGGCACTCAATTGCGCACGTACTTTATTGGTGTTACCCGAAAGTACACAAATTAAATCGCCAGGTTTAGCTCCTGTAGCTTCTGCCCATTTAGCTAAATCATCTTGGTCATAAAATTTATCAACCGATGATTTAAAAGAACCATCTTCATTACATTTAACATAAACCATTCCTAAAGCACCTACTTGTGGGCGCTTTACCCAGTTTATTAGCTTATCAATTTCTTTACGAGTGTAGCTTGCTCCTCCAGGAACGGCAATACCTACTACCAATTCAGCAGTATTAAAAACTTTAAATTCTTTATGCTGAGCTACGGCGTTTAATTCGCCAAACTCCATTCCAAAACGAATATCTGGTTTGTCATTACCATAAGTTTTCATAGCATGATCAAAAGTCATTCGAGGAAAACTTTCAATGTCAAAATTGTGTAGCTTTTTAAGTAAATGTTTGGTTAAACCTTCAAAAATAGTCAAAATATCTTCTTGCTCCACAAAAGCCATTTCGCAGTCAATCTGTGTAAACTCAGGCTGGCGATCGGCACGTAAATCTTCGTCACGGAAACATTTTACAATTTGGAAGTATTTATCCATACCACCTACCATAAGCAATTGCTTAAAGGTTTGGGGCGACTGTGGTAAAGCGTAAAATTCCCCCTCGTTCATACGGGAAGGCACTACAAAATCACGAGCCCCTTCGGGAGTAGATTTGATTAAATAAGGCGTTTCTACTTCGATAAATTCTTGTTCGGCTAAATAGTTACGTACTTCGTTGGCTACTTTGCTTCTAAAAATTAAACTGTCCTTTACAGGATTACGGCGAATATCTAAGTAGCGATATTTCATTCGAATATCCTCACCACCATCGGTGTCATCTTCAATAGTAAAAGGAGGTAGTTTTGAGGCATTTAATAGTTTTAAATCACTTACCAAAATTTCAATATCTCCTGTTGGGATGTTAGGGTTTTTTGATTCGCGCTCAATTACTGTTCCGGTAACTTGAATCACAAATTCACGACCTAATGTTTTTGCTAATTCAATTACTTCAGTAGAAGTACGTTCGGTATCAAATATTAATTGTGTAATCCCATAACGATCTCTTAAATCGACCCAAATCATGAAACCTTTATCTCTAGTTTTTTGTACCCAACCAGCAAGGGTAACGGTTTTATTTATATCGGCACTACTAAGGTTGCCACAAGTATTACTTCTGTACATAAAAATGAAATTATGCAGCAAATTTAAGTAAATATTGATGGATTTAGATGCTCATTTACAAATGCTTTTAGGTAAACAAATTAATATGGATTTATTTACTTATACAGGATGATTCGGAAATACATTTACTTGATTGTAATAAAACTTTTTTCACGTAAATTTTGATAATTAGTAAATAGGTGTTTTAAAGTAAAAAATAAGACAAAACCAATAGGGATTACTGTAACCGTCCAGCCCATAAAACCACAAATAAGTTCATATCCAAGCTCTTCAATAGTAGCCAAAGCACTGGTTTTAAAACTGCTTTTTATAGCTGTAAAGCTCAATAAAGTATGTTGAACATTAAAAATTTTTGCACCTAGCTTAATAAAAGGAATAATAAGAAAAAGTTTAATGGGTTCCATAATATAAGCTAACGTAATCATTATGGGAAAATTAAGCTTAAGGTAAGCCGCTATAAAAGTGACTACTAATGTAGTAAGTCCAATAACGGGGAAAAGCGATATAACTAATGAAAGTACCAAACTTAAGGCTAATTGATAAGGAGTTAGTCCTTGGTTTAGGATAACATTAATTTTTTGTGTTATTTTTTTTGACCATTTTTTCATACGGCGCTTTTGTTAGCGTTTTCTGTATTTATTATACCTAATAGGTCGAATTAAAGAGATAATCCCTACAAATTTATGAGTCGTAATTTAATTTAAATAAAAAAATACAATAATAAATATATGTATAATATGCTTAAAAACAAATAGTTGTTATTTTTTTGTTTGTTTTTTGAGTATGGTTTAGTTTGGTGTTTTACTAATGTGCAGGCTTTAACCTAAATTATGCATTAGAAAATTTATTACGTTATGAAATCACTTCAAAAACAAACACTTTGTTGCACTTTTCGATTTAACCATAGCGGTGCTATGATAAAATTGAGAAAGTACTTCACCGCAACAGCTGGCTCTTTCATAACAAGCCAAACCTTTGGCTTGACATTTCTGCCCTATTGTGCTTTAATACCTCATTGCAAAGTTCTAGTGCATAATCCGGGTTTAACAAATAGAAATGAAGTAAGGGAAATTGTTAGTGTTTAGTAGGGGAATATTGGGTCTAAAAAAGCAAATTAATAAGGATACTCCACGTAATTCCTTTCTGTTTCGTATAGTATTATTTTAAGCGTTAGCTCTTCATTTATTTTCGGCCGAAGTAAATTATAAATAACTCTGGCTATGTTTTCAGCAGTAGGATTAAGTTGTTTAAATTCTTCGGTGTCTAAGTTTAAATTTTTATGATCGAACCGATCTAAAATTAATTCTTTAATTAAATCAGATAATAGTTTGGCATCCATTAAATAGCCTGTTTCGGGATCGCAATATCCAATCACTTTAACTTCTAAGTCATAGTTATGTCCATGGTAATTTTTGTTATTACATTTTCCAAAAATCTGTTTGTTTTTTTTGTCATCCCAATGTGGATTGTGCAATCTGTGTGCAGCATTAAAATGTTCACAACGGGTTAAAGCAGTTTTTTTCATGGCAATACTAGATTTATCTATAGAAGCAATAAGTTAGGAAAAGAGCCATAAAGTAACATTATATAAATTATAAAAAATAATATTAATTAAAAGTAATTTTAGGATAGTAGCTTTTTACAGGTTTTAGGTTTTGTAAAAAAAAATACAAATACTTGCGCAAATTAGCATAAAGCAAGTAAAAAAATAGTGGATATAACAAATGTTAAAAAATATTGTAATTAACTGGAAAACAACAAGACTATAAGACTTATTAACCTAACTAAATATATTATTTATGAAAAAATCAATGTGTGTTATTAATGGTCACCGTAATAATGAGTGGCAAAATTTACTAAGTAATTTTGTTTAATGATGAGTAGGACTACTATTTCCACAAAAACACTACTTATTATAGGGCTTTTGGCTTCTGTATTTGTAGGGATTGGCGAGTTTTTATTACATTTTTTGCCCGAAGGACCCACAGGTGAAATATCTATGTTGTACGATGTTCCCTTGGCTAGAGCTAGTAAAGGACACTTTTTTGCTGTGTATGCAGCGCCTTTTTACTTTGCTGGCTATTATGGTTTAATGCGTTTTTTTAAAGGCTCCAATCAATTTTTAGCTACACTATTATTTATTTTAGGCGTGCTTTCATTTGCTTACGGAAGTGTATATGTGTCTTCGCGCTATTTTGCAGCCGAAGTATTACAACGAAGTATGGATACTCCAGATTTTGAATTTTATTTAGCTTCTTACGAAAAACACTATCAATCTACCGTTTGGGCATTGCGTATCCTTATTTTATCGGTTTCGGTAGTGTATGCTATATTGGTAGTAAAGAATAAGATTGGTATGAAAAAGTGGCTGGCTATTTTTAATCCCATTGTACTATTAATTCTTATTATTTCGTCATTAGCATGGGCTAAACCTATTGGAGTTTATATTGCTCCAATCGCTATGAACGCGACTCATTTTATATTTTTTGGAATCATCTTATTTCAATTAAATCTAACAAAATCAACATTATAACTAACATAAATTATTAAAAAATGAAAAAAATATTAATAGGACTGGGAGTTCTTGTAATAGCCATAATAGCAGTTGTTTTAGGATTTTTTAAAACAGATACAAAAGATCCTTATGCACAAACCACTTGGGGTAAATTTAGTGGTAAATGCATAGCGGAAAATGTGCCAGCTAACGACCATGGAAAAAAATTTAGCAAATGTGACTATTCGGTACCCGAAAATGAAATACCAAAATTTAAAAACGCTGTCTTTGATTTCGAAAATAAATTTGATGCTAAAAAGTCATTACCCATAATGGCTTCGGCCATGATTGATTTAGATGATGATGGAGTAGATGAGGTGTTTATTGCTGGTGGAGTAACTCAAGATGATGTTATTTTTAAATATGATAACGGAAACTTTGTAAATATTACGGCAGCGGTTAATTTACCTAAAAAGCCAGCTAACACGACTACATTTGGAGCAGTGTCATTTGATTTAGATACCGACGGTAAAACAGATTTATTGGTAAATGGTGATTATGGTGTGCTATGGTATCGAAATACAGGAACAGGTTTTGAAGTAAAAAAAATAAATGTTCCTTTAAATGAAAAGTCAGTAGCCGCTTCATTAACTATCGGTGATATTAATCGGGATGGATTTGCAGATATATTTGTAAGTGCTTATATCAAGTTAAATAAAATGGAGGGACAAACCATTTTTAAAGATTTTAACTATGGTTCATCTAGTTTATTAATGATGAATAATGGAGATAATACATTTACAGATGCTACAGAAAAATATGGATTAACTTATATACACAATACCTTTATGGGGGTATTTGTTGATGTGGATAATGATGCGTATTTGGATTTAGTAGTAGCACATGATACTGGGGAGGTGCGTACGTATAAAAATAACGAAGGAAAAAGTTTTACAAAAAAATCAAACCCAACAACAGGGAAATATGCTTACCCAATGGGAATTGCGGTAGGGGATTATAATAATGACGGAAATGTGGATTTCTTTTTCTCAAATACAGGAACTTCGGTACCAACATTTTTAGCAAGAGGAGACCTAGCTAAAGAAGATGAATTTATAGGAACATGGATGTTATTTAAAAACGAAGGAGATTTTAAATTTACCGATACTGCCAAAGAAACAAAAGTAGCTGATTTTGAATTTTCGTGGGGAGCTATTTTTGAAGATTTCAATTTAGATGGGCGTCAGGATTTAGTAGTGGCAGAAAATTATGTGGATTTCCCTCCTCATAAGTTATTTAAATTACCAGGCCGTTTTTTGGTACAAAGACCCGATGGAACATTTTCGGCGGTTGAAGACCAGGCCAATGCGATTAACATGAATTACGGTATTACACCACTTTCGAGTGATTTTAATCAAGATGGTTATCCAGATATGGTGTTTGCTAATATTGGTAGTCCAATGCAAGCTAAGATCAATAAAGGAGGTGAGGCTAATTTTATTGCTTTCCGTTTTGCAGAAAATACAAAAAATGTAGGGGCTAAGGTAATCGTAAAAAAAGCAGATGGGAGTATACAGTCTGATGTATATGTGATTGGTGAAGGTTTAGTAAGTGACCAAACCTCGACGGTAACGTTTGGTTTAGGAGCCCAAAAAGAAGTAGCTTCAGTACTTATTAATTATGCCGACGGAACTTCAAAAACCATTGAAAACCCTGAAATTAATAAAATACATAAGCTGTAAATAATCAATTTTTAGAATTAAGAAAAGAATTCAGTATGTATTAAATGCTGAATTCTTTTTGTTTAAACGAGTATTTAAAACATATGAAAAAAACACTTTTTTATTGGTTAACAACGGCAGTGCTTCTTTTTGCTATTTATGGAGCGGGGAGTTTGTCGATTAATGATTTTAACGGAGTAATTACTTGCCCTAAAGTAGTTGGAATTCCGGTATGCTACATCGTTTTGTTATTTTTTGTGTTAGGAATGTTAGCTCATTTTACAACACGAACATGGAGTGCCAAAGCTTTCATTGTTTTAATCAGTATTCCTGGAGTAGTCGCTTTTTTTGCCTCCATAGCTGAGTTAGGTGTGCAGCATGTATGTCCCAAAACCGCATCGGGTATTCCTATGTGTTTTATTTCATTGGGATTATGTAGTGTGATACTGCTATTTAAATATTTTTCTTTAAAAAAAACCTCACAAAGCATCAATGCAAAGTGAGGTTTTAAAATAAAAGAAGTGCTTCGGTTTTGTTACTTAGTAATCAATTGATAGTGCGAATGCTTATTATTTGTAATTAAAAGTAAGTAGGCACCCGAAGTTAACTTTGATATGTTAAGCTGGTTTATAGTGCTTTTATTAAATACAATAGTTTTCGAAATTATTTCTTCTCCCGAAAGGCTGTAAATGCGTATTTCTGTGTTACCTGTAAAGGAATCTGAAATAATATTTAATGAGTTGCTTACAGGTACAGGGAATATTTGTGTATTAGATAGCTTGTTTGAAATAGCATCATCAATAGATAACGTATTTTGACTAAGATCAAGACCAAAAATTACGGGATCATGATCCGATGAACGAAAAGGAGCTGGGCTATAAAACGAAGTAATTTGTGCTTCTGATTTAAAGCGTGTGGTATAATCAAAAGATACAGGCTCGTCGGCATTAATATTCCAAAAATCAGCACCAGTTACCATAGGCAATAAAGCTTTACTGGCTAAAGCATAATCTAGTGTGCCAAATTGTGATCCAAATTGATACCCATGTCTTTCGTTTCCAAAAGCATTACTTACTAAATTAGTGTAGCCTGCGTTTTCCAAAGCCATAATGGGATCTTCTTTAGCATAGGAATTTAAGTCGCCAATGATTACAAAATTGTCACTTCCACTGTTGGTAGGATCCGTTTTTAGCCAATTAGCAATAGTTTGCGCCGCAAGCTTTCGTGTTAGGTTACAATTACCTTGTCCATCGCTTGTGTCGGGATCTCCATCGGAATTGCAATTAGAACCTTTTGATTTTAAATGATTAACCGAAATAGTTACCAATCCATCGGTAGCTATCTCTTTAAATGTTTGTGCTAATGATGGCCTGTTTCTACGATCATTAAAATTGGGATTTACACTAGCATCCAATATTGCAGCAGCTCCTTGTAAACTCACCGTTGTGTTATTATAAATTAAACCATTGGTAATTTCATCACTGCCTATTTGTGTTACGCCAGGATCAACAATACTGTAAACTGTTGCATCCAAGCTTTCATTTATCCCATTTACCAAATCTTGAATGGCACTTGTGCTATCATAACCATCATTTTCAATTTCAATTAGCCCTACAATATCAGCATCAATAGCTACTATAGCGCTAATAATTTTATCGCGTTGTCTTTTAAAATTAGCAGCAGTGTCAGCTCCACGAGGAGTAGGGAAACCTCCCCCTAAACCATCTCCGTTAAAATAGTTGAGTACATTAAAGCTAACTACTTTTAATGAACCGCCAACATCAGCTGGTTTTTCGGTACGTGGATTTGGAATAGCATTAAACTCGGGAATTTCGGTTACATATACTCTGTAAGCAGCAGTTGAGTTTCCTCCTAATTCAAATCCAGAATCATTGTAGGTTAAAATTCCTTTTAGATTGGATGTTTTATATCCAGCCCTAATGGGATTGTTAAAAGAAAGTTCGGGAGCAGGAAAAATAACAGGACTTAAGTTATTGCTTCGGTTAGCATCATCAATGATAATTTGGTTGAGGTTGTTGGCTGTTAATTGAGCTGTGGCTTCAGTACCTGGAGTAGCAATTTGAGTAGGTTGAAATAACACAGAACCACTTGAAAGCTTTAATTCATTCCCTCGGCTAACTAAAAAGGTATCGGTAACAAATAAGTCTTGTGTAAAGTTGACATACATTCCTTCAAAACGTTCTAAAAAAGTAGCGTTGCTTACGGGAAATTCAATAGTAGTAATTGTTGGTAAACTATTTGAAGTACTCAATACTTCGATAACAGTGGTGTTTGAAATTTGTGTTTGTTCAAAAAATTCAACAACACGCCCTGTCACTTTAACTTTATCGCCTACGGATACATCGGTTCCATTTCTGGAGAAAACAAAAATACCTTCAGAAGTACTTTCGTCTGTATCAGCATCGCTATCTTCTTCTTGTACAAAAAATCCATTAACGGTATTATCTTGGAAATCTCCAACTACAATTCCTTCAATGCTTAGCGTTTGATCCACTAAAGGACTGCTCATTCCATTGCCTTGAATATCATGAATAAAAGTTATTGTATCAGGATCGTTGGGAGTAGTAGGCTTAGTGGTGTCATCGGGCGTATTACTGGTTCCAGGAGTACCATCGGATAACGCGAAATTTAAAAAAGTATTACTAAATGCTCCAGTGGGTGCATTGGGATTTCTAAAAATCCCTGAAGGTAAAAAATTACCAGCAGGGCCAAATACGTCTTCAGCATAAGCAAAATCATTTTCACCATTATCTACTAATGCTACGCTATCAATTATTGAACTCCAAAGAGTACGATCTATAATTCCATTGTTATCTGTATCAATATCATCATTGAGTTCGCCAACAAAATCAGTCACTAGTAAAAAAGTGGTAGTACTATTTTCAAAAGAATTATTAGGAATAGTTAGATCGGCACTAGTACCATATTCGGCCATAGCGGCAGGACTCATAGCTACCCAAAAACCATCTTCGGGAATGCGTTGTCCACTAAGCGGAATGACTTGGTCAATGGTGCCAGCCTGTGGTTCGTTATCACTTTCTATAGTAATAATAGTATAGTCAGATAAATCGGTACCTGAAGTACCTTGTAACTCTATAAATTCCCAATCTAAGCCCGAAGTATTCACTTGTAGCTCATTAATAAATATAGTCTGGGTGTTTGAAGTGGTTTGTTGGGCTAGTACTATTCCGATTCCGAAAAAAAGAGAAAAGCCAAGTGTAAATAAAAAAGGTTGTTTTTTAGACATGAAATGCAATCATTGATTAATAAGAAATGCAATTTAGTTCAGCGATTTTTAGATAATACTAAATTAATATTAGCAATATGTTACTAAATAGAGGGGACTAAAAAATGCTTTTTTGATAAAAAATAAGTGTTAATGTATTTTTTTACAGTTTTTTAGGCTTGTTTTTATGGAGAGTGTTTCAATTTTGTACTGTAAATTAAGTGTTATTGAATTGTTTCCAAATGCAACATCCGATAAATGATTACAATTTATCGGATGTTGTGTCATTGTTACGAATCACAGATTAAAAATTTGCGTTAAGAAGCGATAGCATCAAAAATGGCTTTGATTAAACGAGGTGTTCTAGCATCACCCACAGTATCAGGTCCCATTTGGTTACAAACATACCCAATAGCAATTTGACTTTCTCTGTCTGCACATCCAAAACTACCACCCCAGCCACTGTGGCCAAAAGCTTTTTTGTTTTCGCCATAAAGTTTAAGGTCTAATGTGTTTATAACCATTCCATTTGCCCAATCTACTGGCATGCCAATCATAGCATCTAAACGAGAGCTAGCCACTGTAGTCATTTTATCAATAGTTTCACTTGAAAGATAATTCAACGTATCAGATTTTCCACTTTCAGCCAGTGGATGATAAAGTTTGGCAATCCCTTCAGCCGAACCATGACCATTAAGGGCAGGCATTTCAGCTTCGCGCCATTCAGGCCTGTTAGGGCTTTCAGCATCTAAAATAGGATTTCCAACAGCCGAAGCTAAAAAGTCGGGCAATGTAATTAAATTGGGCAGTTCGTGTTGGGTTATCGGTTTGTATAGAGTAGCCACTTCATTGTGTTTTTCTTTTGGTAGTCCAATAAAAATTTCTGCATTTAATGGAGAAGCAAGTTCATCTTGTAAAAATTGACTGATTTTTTTGCCAGAAACTCGTCGGATAATTTCACCAGCCAGAAAACCAACCGTCCAACCGTGATATGAGGTAAACTCTCCCGGTTTCCAATAAGGCGCTTGACGCGCTAGGCGGTCACAGATTAAATCCCAATTCATTAATTCGTCCAATAATGTAAATTCACGTAATCCAGGGTTTCCAGATTGGTGAGACATTATTTGCGAAATAGTGGTTTCTTCTTTTCCATTTTGTCCAAATTCGGGCCAATGTTTTGATACCAAATCAGAATAATTAACCAAGCCTTTTTCAACTAAAATAGCCATACACAAACCAGTGATCCCTTTGGTAGCAGAATACAAGGCTATTTTGGTGTCTTTTTCCCAAGCTTCTTTTTTGTCTTTATCTTTATAGCCAGCCCATATATTAACCACCTGTTCTCCTTTGTGATAAACACATAAAGCGGAGCCTAATTCTTTGTATATGTCATCTCTATAAAAGTTAGATTCATAAGCCTCTAAAACACTTTCGAAGCCTTTTTTAACGCTTCCTTTAATTTCTATTTTCTCCATTTTAATGAGTTATTTTGTGTAAATAATAATTTGAAGTAATTGTTATTACAATTAAAAAAAGATTAATAAATGTAATGATTACGGGGTCTTTGTGTGCGGTGTGTGCTACAATTGCTGTAATAAAAAATAAAACAACACCACTATAGGCCCATTCTTTATATTGAATAGGGATTTGAGGAATTAGTAAAACAACAACCGCTAATATTTTTAAAACACCAAGTTGTATTCGAAAATGATCTGGAAACCCAAGCTCTTTAATGCCTGCTATTGTTGCTTTACTAAATAGGTACGTATAAGCACTCCATAATAGGAATAGAGAAACTAAAATTGTTGTAGTCCAGTAGGTGTTTTTCATAATAACTTTTTTAAATACTATATTTTAAGCCTAATTTAAATATAGTATCTCTTAATTTTAATGAATAAGTAATTAATTTAAAATATATTAAGAACCAACCAATTTTATTTAAAGATAACATCCTCAAATAGATTACTAAAAATAATCTATTTGAGGATGTTATTATATTAATTACTATTAGATATTGGTATTTGCTGCAATTAAATTTTCGTCAATTAGAGGCTCTTTACCAAACCAGCTTTTTAATTTTAGTTTAAAACGGTGTACCAAGTAAAATAATACAGGTACAATAACCAAGGTTAAAAAAGTAGCAATGATAAGTCCATAGATTACAGTTTTGGCTAACGGCCCCCAAAATATCACGTTGTCCCCTCCAAAATAAATTTTAGGATCGCCAGTAGCAAAAAGGGAAAAGAAATCAATATTAAATCCAGTGGCTAATGGAATTAAACCTAGTACTGTGGTAATAGCTGTTAAAATAACGGGGCGTAAACGGGCACGACCTCCTTCAATAATAGCTTCTTTTACATCATTTTTAGGTAAAAGCGTACCTAATTCTAAATTTTTAGCTACAGTTTTTCGGTCAATGAGCAATTGCGTGTAGTCCAAGAGTACCACACCATTGTTAACTACAATTCCTGCCAAGGAAATAATTCCCATCATAGTCATCATAATAACAAAAGGGGCTCCGGTAATAACTAAACCTCCAAATACACCAATAAAGCTTAAAAATATAGCAATCATAATAATAGTAGGTTTGGAAATAGAGCTAAATTGAAAAATAAGAATAAAAAAGATCAAACCTAAACCAGCAAAAAAAGCACCCATTAAAAAGCTTTGTTGTTTGTTTTGTTCTTCAATTTGACCTGTAAAATCAAAAGTTACTCCTTTAATTTTAGGAAAATCTTTCATTTCATCTTCAATTTGACTAACAATAGCACCAGCATCTGTAAAGCCTGGTTTTAACCCAGAATATACCGTAACTACACGTCGTGCATTTTTATGTTTAATAGCACTGTAGGAAGAGGCATTTTTTTGAGTAGCAAAAGCAGCTACGGGGATTTCCTTTAAGCGTCCAGTGGCTGGGTCTCTAAAAGTGATGTTCTGATTAAATAAGGCACTTGTATTGTAGCGGTTATCTTTATTAAAACGCACGTTAATATCATAATTTTCGCCATCTAATTTGTAAACACCTGCTTTTTCACCAAAAATAGATCTTCGTAATTGTGTTCCGATTAAGCCATTGCTGACCCCTAATTCGCCCGCTTTTTTACGATCCACAATAACTTGCATGGCAGGTTTGTCTTTGTTTACATCAATTTTTAATTCCTCAATACCAGCAATGTTTTTGGTATTGATAAACTGACGCATTTTTTCGGCAGTTTGAATGAGTTGATTGTAATCATTACCAGCAATTTCAATATTAATAGGAGGGCCTGCAGGCGGTCCAACAGCTTCCTTTTCAACAGAAATAGAAACGCCAGGGTAAATGCCCTTTAGGGCTTCTTGAATTTTTCCACGAAGTACTTCAGAATCTTTTCCGTTTCTAAATTTATACTCGCGCATGGATGCGGTAATTTTTCCTTTATGAGGCATTTCGGCAGCTGATCCTCCATCGGTTTGTGGATTTCCAGCACCTTGACCTACTTGCGAAACAACAGACTCCACCAATACATTTTCTCCATTTAACACATATTCTGAATTATTGATAATGTTGGCAACACGTTTTTCAATGCTTCGAGTAATTTGATTGGTTTTTTCTATATCGGTTCCTTGCGGATATTCGATATATACAAAAATTTGATTGGGTTTATTGTCTGGGAAAAATTCAATTTTTGTTCTTTTTTCAGCTACAGAATTTCCGAAAGCAGCAAAGGCAAAAATTAATAATCCAAAAGTACCTACAGTAAATACAATAGGCCACCATTTGCTTAGCGCGAAGGAGACAAACTTTTTATAAGAATTTTCCAACCAAACTAATACTACATTTTGGAAACCATTGGCTAACTTTTTAATAATGTATTTGTATAACCAAAACATCACAGCAGTAAAAATAAGTAAGCTCCCCAAACCTCCAATAGGGCCACCAATGATAAGCATAAGTACACCAAGGGAAACTAGAATTATAGTTAAAATGATAAGGTTTTTTAATTTTATTTCACGCTCACCAGTTTCCATAAAAGCAGATACTAGCATGGAGTTGATAAAAATAGCCACAAACAAAGAAGAGCCTAATACTACCGAAAGTGTAACGGGGAAATAAATCATAAATTGCCCCATAACTCCGGGCCACATACCCAAAGGAACAAAGGCCGCAACGGTTGTTAAGGTAGAAATTATAATAGGAAAAGCAATTTCGCCAATTCCTTTTTTAGCCGCTTCAATACGCGTCATTCCTTCTTCTTCCATTAATCGAAACACATTTTCAACCACTACAATTCCATTATCTACCAACATACCAAGACCCATAATTAATCCAAAAAGGATCATCGTGTTCATGGTGTAGCCTAACATGTTTAAAATCATAAATGACATAAACATGGACATTGGAATGGCAAAACCTACAAACAAAGCGTTTCGGAATCCTAAAAAGAACATTAATACACCAACAACAAGGATAATTCCGAAAATAATGTTGTTAACCAAATCATCAACTTGGTTAATTGTTTTTGATGATTGATCATTAGTAATGGTAACTTTTAGGTTTGAAGGAAAAATATTTTGTTTGGCATCGGTAACTATTTTCTGTATTTTATCAGCCGCTTCTACCATGTTTTTACCAGAACGTTTTTTAACATCAAGCATTACAACACTGGTCCCATATTGTCTCGCATAAGTAGTAGCGTCTTCTTCTTTAAAATCAACAGTGGCAATATTTTTTAAGTAAACAGATCCATTTTGTGTTTTTACTACAAAATCTTCTAAGTCTTCAGGGTTTTGAATTTCACCCAAAATACGCATGGTACGTTGTTGCCCACTGCTTATAATATTACCAGCTGATATGGTTACGTTACCCCCTCTAATAGCATTTAGTACATCGTCAAAACTAACTTTGGCAGCCATCATTTTATAAATGTCGACAGCAATTTCAACTTCTTTTTCTTGTGCACCACGAATGTCTACTTGTTTAATTTCTGGCAGGTCTTCAATATGGTCCTCTAAATATTCGCCATATTCCTTTAGTTTTTCAACGGGATAATCTCCTAAAATATTAATATTAAGAATAGGAGTTTCTTCGGAAATACTTAAGTTAAAAACGGTTGGTTTTACTTTAGCTCCATTAAAAGTAGGCCAATCTTCTTTTGAGGTTTCTTGGTCAACTTCGTCTTTTACTTTTTGTTTGGCTTGTTCAATGGTTACGCCTTCGTCAAATTCAATTTCAACAATACCGTAATCCTGTTGCGATGTAGATTTCATTTTTACTACATTACTCACGTTTTTTAAACGATCTTCAAGCGGATCAGTAATTAGTTTTTCAATGTCTTCGGCGGTATTCCCAGGATAAACTGAACTTACAAAAATTTTAGTATCTATAATTTCGGGAAAATTTTCTCTTGGCATACCAAAGTAAGCCGAAAGCCCGAGGACTAGGAATAAGAACATGATCACATAAATAACTGTTTTGTTATCTATGGCCCATGATGAGAGTATAAACTCCTTGTGGACGTTTTTCTTTTTATTCATAGTTTTTAATTTAAAACCTCGATAGGTTGTTGATTTTTTACACTTCTAGCACCTTCACTAACTAATATGTCTCCAGCTTTAATACCATGCATTACTTCAACTAAACTTCCTTGAGTAAGACCTGTAATGATCGTTTTTTGAGTAGCAATAGTTTCATTTTTACTGTTTTTATTTACTGTAAATACGTATTGGTCTCCAGCGGCATTTTCCGAAATCAAATTTTGTGGAATCAGTAGGGCTTTTGGATTGGTGTAATCGTTAATTTTTAATTTTGCGGTAAGGTTGGGTTTAATATTCTTCTCCTTATTTGGTACGGCAACTTCTACTTTGTAAGTTCGGTTGGCAGGATTTATAAAACTTCCCGCTTGACGGACTTTGGCGGTAAGTGTTTTTCCAATAACAGGAATATCTACCGATACATTGGTACCCTTTTTAACAGTGCTTACGTAACGCTCGGGTACTTCGGCTTCAACATACATTTGATTTAGGTTTACAATTCTAAAAATTTGTGTTTGACCTGGGGCAACAACGGCTCCTTTTTCGGTAATTACATCATCAATACGACCATTGAAAGGAGCTCGTATGCTTGTTTTTGCGATAGTGCTTTTCATTTGATCGATAGCTTTTTCCTGTGCTTCGTATGCTGTTTTTGCTTGTAAATACTGGATTTCACTACCAATTTTTTGATTCCATAAACGCTCTTGTCTTTCAAAGGTGGTTTTAGCTAATTGCGTTTGGATTTCCATTTGTGATAATTGTTGTGATAAACCACCATCATCAATACGTGCCAGTACTTGTCCTCGGTTTACATATTGTCCCTCCTTAACTAAAACTTGTGAAAGGATACCAGAATATTCAGGTGTTAAGACTAAATTTTGTTTGGTCTGTAAACTCCCTTGTAATTCAATGTAGTGATTAAATAGGGTATCCTTAATAGTATAAGTAGTAACTAAAGGGACTTTTTTGTTAGGATCTAGTTTTTCAATAGCAGCATTTAATTGCTTTATTTGTGCTATTATACTTTGCTGTTGCGTGGATAATTCTTTCTTTTTTGCTCTTATACTTTTAATGTCATTAGAAGCAATAGTGTCTGCAACTGTTGTTTCTTTTTTTCCACAAGCTATTACGAGTAGGAAAAGGAATGGATATAGTATATTTTTCATAATTCGCTGTTTGCTATAAGTTGAATACATTTAAAATCGATTGTAGTGTGGCGTTGTCTTTAATAACTTTTAATTGAGCTTGTAAATATTGTTGTTGCGCACTATATAATTGTGTTTGAGCCTGCCTTAATTCGAAACTAGAGGCTAAACCTTCATTAAATTTGATTTGATTTTTCTTTTCAATGCGCTCTGCTAATGTTAAGTTTTGTTTTAGTGTATTTAAATTATCAATAGCAAATTCATAATTGTTTTTGGCCTGTTTATACCCTAATTGAATACGCTCTGTGTTTTCGGTATGCGTAATTTGTGCTTGTTGATAAGCAAGTTTTGCTTTTTTAGTGCTAGCCGAATTTTTAAACGATGTAAAAATAGGCACCTTTACACTTGCACCAAGTACCGAGGAAGCAAACCAGCGTTGATCAGGATCTAAAAAATTAAAACCTTGTCTAAATGCTGTTGTTCCTAAATTAACAAAAGCGCCAACAGAAGGAAGTCTTTTAGCTTTTTCTAATTTAAATTCCAGTCGACGTTGCTCTACAAGTAATTCTGATAATTTGAAGTCATTATTACTAATTATACTAAATGGTTTAAAAGAAGACTCTGAAGTAGCTTTTGTATTAGCAATGGTTTCTAAATTGTCTGTTAAAACGACTTCCCTTTCAATAGGGATACCTAGAGCTAGTTTTAGCATTTTAGTGGCAATATCTTCGGTTCGTTGTGTGTTATTTAGTTGATTTTTTATTTGAAGCAGTGTAATTTGAAGTTGTTCTACGCTTTCTTCTTCACCTAAACCATTTTCATAAATTTTTTGAGTTTCGTTTAGGTTTGACTCTAAATTTGTAATGTTTTTTTCTAATACTTTAATGCTCTCTTGCGTAAGTAAAACGGCACCGTAAGCATTAGTAATTCCTTCAATTATTTTTAAATCTTGACTTTCTTTTTGTGTATTTGTGTAATCAACAAAAACTGAAGCAGCTTCAAGTCCAACTAAATATGAGCCATCAAAAATTAACTGACTAAGAGTTGCTGTAAGTGACGTTTGTTGTTCTACTCCGAAAATGACAGGAATAAAAGTGCCTGCAGGTCCGCCTGTAATTTCAGCAGGAATAAGACTAACAGGTTGTTTTAATTGGTTAGTATAGGTCGCTTCACCATTAATTTGTGGTAGTCCAATTGCAGTGGTTTCCCATTTCTGTTTTAGGGCTTTGGCTACTTCTTTATTGGCGTTAAGAGCCGTGTAACTACTATCAAGTGCAAATTGTATAGCTTCTTGTAATGAAAAAGTATACTTTTTTTGCTGGGCATTCATTGCCAAGGTGGCGACAAACAATAAGCAAAATAATCTTGTTTTTTGTCTCATAAGTTTCGTTCTTTTTGAATGTTGGTTAATGTGTTAATTCCTTTTTCTGTAGCAATTCCTCTGATATGATAATCCAGATATTCATCATTAATAATATTTGGTTTATAAGTTTCGTTTGGGAAAATATCTTGATCGCAAAGCCCAGAAATATTTAAAAAATAAAGTCGAGCAATAACGTCAATAGATATACTTTTTCTATAGCTTCCTTTTTCAATGCCTCTTTTTAAGTTTTCAAGTGTGCATTCTTGTACGGCTTCAAACTTTCGTTTATTGAGTTTATGAAATATTTCAGGATAATATTTATATAATTGATATTCAGGTGCAGACTCTTCGTTGCTTAGATTCTTGTGTACAAAATCATTTATTACATAAAGTTCCTCTATAGGATCTAAATTTTTGGTACGTATATTTTGTATGCCTTTATCGATAAAATCAAAAGTAAATTCAGAAGCTTTGGCAACTAAGTCAGTTTTGGTATTAAAGTAATTGTAAATGGTTTTTTTTGAAATAGCCATTTCTCGAGCCAAATCATCCATAGTAACACTTTTAAATCCTCGCTTTAAAAATAGTTGAGCTGCCTTATTTATAATTTGATTATATAGTTGTGATTCCATATTCATGCTACAAACATACATAGGGAAACTTTAAAAACCATAAAAGTTTCCTTAGTTTTAATAAAAGTTTAACGTTACATAAATCGATGGTATAATTACAAAGTAATAGTGAGAATTAGAAAGGTGTTGTGATAGTTTTAACCTTTAAATTTATAGTTATTAACAATCAGTTTGATCATATGAATTTTAAGCATTATAGCTTGTTGCTTGCATAGGATCTAACAAATAGCTTATTTTTGAAAAAAAACATTCTTTGTGGATAAACTTTCCTTGTACCAACAGCAATTTTTAGAGTATTTAGCTCAAAATAATCGAGTAGTAGAACCAGTTAATTTATATGAGCCTGTACGGTATATTTTAAATTTAGGAGGGAAACGTATTCGACCTATTTTAACATTAATGGGAGCGGATATTTTTGGGTCTACGCCCGAAGAGGCTTTACCGGCTGCATTAGCTGTTGAGGTATTTCATAATTTTTCGTTAGTGCATGATGATATTATGGATGAAGCACCCTTGAGAAGAGGAAAGGCAACAGTGCATACTAAGTGGGATGTGAATACAGCTATTCTCTCTGGTGATGCCATGTTGATTCAGGCCTATCAAAATTTTGAAGCCTATGAGCCTGAATTGTTTTTGCAATTAGCTAAATTGTTTTCAAAAACGGCTTTAGAAGTTTGCGAAGGACAGCAATATGATGTGGATTTTGAAACTCGATCAGATGTAACTCAGAAAGAGTATTTGCATATGATTACATATAAAACAGCAGTATTGGTAGGGGCAGCATTTCAAATGGGTGCAATAGTAGCGGAAAGAGATCAAAAAGAGCAAGAGGCTATTTATGAATATGGGAAATTATTAGGTATTGCGTTTCAGTTACAAGATGACTATTTGGATGCTTTTGGAAACCCTGAAACTTTTGGAAAGCAAGTAGGGGGAGATGTTATTGAAAATAAAAAAACATATTTGTATTTAAAGGCTTTAGAATTAGGTTCAGCGTCGCAGCAGAAAGAGTTGTTATACTTGTTTTCGGATGCATTTAATGGAACTACAGTAGGGAAAATAGAAAATGCAAAGCAATTATTTATTGAAACTAAAGCAGCAGAAGCTACTCAAAAATTAATAAAAGAATATACGGAGCAAGCATTTGAAAAAGTAGCAGGCTTGGATATCTCTAAAGAAAATAAACAATTACTTATTGATTTTGGTACTTATTTAATGAATAGAAGGGTATAGTTTTATGTAAGATTTGAGAGTGTTACGCTGTTAGATATGAGATATTAAGACATAGTTATTCAGGTGTTGTGTAAGGATTTTTGTACAAATTTGTTGAAAAAAATCAATTATAAAGCAATAAGAAAATCAAGAGATTGTTCACAACTCTAAAAATAAACCCTAGCAAAAGGGGAAATAGCAGAAGCGTAAATGCTTCTTTTTTCATTAAAAAGAACATCATAACGAGCGCCGATAGCTACATTGCCCAATCTGTATCCAGCTCCTAGGTATAGTGCAGGAAAATTAAAATTGTCTCTAACTTTTTCGCCAGCAATAGTAGTAGATGCATTTACAAAAGTATGTTCTAGCTCTGCCGATAATTGTAAAGCGTCTATAGGATTGTATAAACCAATAAGTGATGCGCCATAGTTGTATTGGTCAAGATTTATTCTTCTAAAACGAGTGTAACCGAAATTAACACCTAAACCAGCAGAAAATTTTTGATTGAACTGGTAAACAGCCGAAGGAGAAATTATAATGCTAGTGACTTGGTTTGAAAAATCGAGACCTAAACTTCCGCCATAACGGACATTTTCCCAAAAATTAATTTTTTTAGTATTTTCTTGTGAGTAACACGAAGTAAAAACGACTAGAAATAGGAGGATTCCGAAAAGCTTTTTTGAATTCATAATTTTATGTACATTTTATTGAAAAAAAAATAAAAATACGATATATAAATATAGATAAAACTAACGTTAATCTCCTAGTAAATTGTAATTTTGGTTCTTGTTTTAAAATAAAAAGAGCTGTTAAAGCCATACAATGGATAATTATTCTTTTTTAAATGGGGCGTCAGCTGCGTATTTCGCAGATATGTACGATCAGTATTTGCATAGCCCCGATAGTGTAGAACCTAGTTGGAGGGCCTTTTTTCAAGGTTTTGACTTTGGTTTAGAAAATGCCGAAAGTGTTTCTGAGGAAGCTTCATCGACTAATACTTTAGTTCCAGAAAATGTTCAAAAAGAGTTTAGAGTAGTCAATTTAATTGATGGCTACCGAACTCGAGGACATTTGTTTACTAGAACAAATCCTGTGCGGGAGCGTAGAAAATATGCACCAACACTTGATTTGCAATCTTTTGGGCTTAGTGAGGCTGATTTGTCAACTGTTTTTAGTGCAGGTGAAATTATTGGTTTAGGAGCAGTAAGTTTACGTGATATTGTAAATCATTTGGATCGTATTTATTGTGATTCAATTGGGGTGGAATATATGTATATACGATCGCCTAAAGAGCGTGAGTGGATTCAAGCTCGGTTGAATAAGAACGGAAATCATCCTGAATTTTCTAGTGACGAGAAAAAAACAATTCTTAAAAAATTAAACGAAGCGGTTTCTTTTGAAAACTTTTTGCATACTAAATATGTAGGTCAAAAACGTTTTTCTCTTGAAGGAGGTGAGGCGTTAATTCCGGCATTAGACCATTTGTTAGAAAGTGCCTCGGATTTAGGTGTTAAGGAGTTTGTGATGGGAATGGCACACCGTGGTCGTTTAAGTACATTGACAAATATATTTGGTAAAAGTGCTAAGGATATTTTTAGCGAATTTGATGGAAAAGATTACGCAGACGATATTTTCGATGGTGATGTAAAGTACCACATGGGATGGACAGGAGTGCGTAAAAGTAAAAGCGGGCAGGCTATTAATATGAATATTGCGCCAAACCCTTCGCATTTGGAAACTGTTGGAGCGGTAGTAGAAGGTATTGCAAGAGCAAAACAGGATCGTACCTATGCAGATAATGCATCGGCTGTATTGCCAATTATTGTGCATGGTGATGCGGCTATAGCTGGTCAAGGTATAGCATACGAGATTGTGCAAATGGCACGTTTGGATGGGTATAAAACTGCGGGTACTATACATATAGTAGTAAATAATCAAATTGGATTTACTACTAATTATTTAGATGCACGTTCATCTACTTATTGTACGGATGTTGCTAAGGTTACCTTATCGCCAGTATTACATGTGAATGCCGATGATGCTGAAGCTGTAGTACATGCAATGAATTTTGCATTAGCCTATCGAATGGAGTTTAAGAGAGATGTGTTTATTGATTTATTAGGTTATCGTAAATATGGTCATAACGAAGGTGATGAGCCTCGTTTTACACAACCAAAACTATACAAAGCAATTTCTAAACATAAAAATCCTAGAGATATTTATGCAGATAAATTAGTAGCAGAAGGTATTATTGATGATACTTTTGTTGCTAAAATTGAAAAGGAGTACAAAAATAAACTTGAAGAGAAATTAGAAGACTCTCGTAAAGAAGATAAAACAATTATTACTCCATTTATGGAGAGTGATTGGGAAGGTTTCACTCGTGTGGAAGAAGATCGTATGATGGAAACCATCGATACAACATTTCCTGAAGCTGAACTAGATGAAATAGCAAAAGTAATTACTAAATTACCTAGTGATAAAAAGTTTTTGCGAAAAATTGAGCGTTTAATTCAAGCGCGCGAAAAAATGTACTTTGAAACCGATCAAATGGATTGGGCTATGGGTGAATTATTAGCCTATGGTTCTTTGCTTAAAGAAGGTTATGATGTGCGTTTAAGTGGCCAGGATGTAGAGCGTGGAACATTTTCACACCGTCATGCTGTAGTAAAGGTAGAAGATAGTGAAGAAGAGATTGAATTATTGAATAATCTTAAAGGAGATCAAGGTGATTTCTATGTGTATAATTCATTTCTTTCAGAATATGGAGTAGTTGGTTTTGATTATGGTTATGCTATGGCAAGTCCAAAAACACTAACTATTTGGGAAGCACAGTTTGGTGATTTCAGTAATGGAGCTCAAATTATGATTGATCAATATATATCTGCTGCCGAAGATAAGTGGAAAATGCAAAATGGTTTGGTAATGTTATTGCCTCATGGGTATGAAGGTCAGGGAGCAGAGCATTCATCAGCACGTATGGAGCGTTACTTGCAATTATGTGCAAAAGATAATATGTTTGTTGCAGATGTAACAACGCCAGCTAACTTATTTCATTTATTGCGTAGGCAATTAAAAGCGGAATATCGTAAGCCTTTAATTGTATTTACACCAAAAAGTTTGTTGCGTAATCCTAAAGTAGTTTCCTCTAAAAAAGAATTTGCAGAAGGAAGCTTCCAAGAGTTGATAGATGACACAATTATAGAAAATAAAAAGACAAAAACATTAGTATTTTGTACGGGTAAATTCTATTATGATTTATTAGAAGAGCGTGAAAAGTTAAATAGAGATGATGTTGCTTTAGTGCGAATTGAACAATTATTTCCATTGCCAGCTAATGCTATGGACGCAGTTATAGAGAAATATGGTGCAGATGATGTGGTTTGGGCACAAGAAGAACCAAGGAATATGGGAGCAATGGCACATATGTTAATGAACTATGATAAGGCAACTACATTCCGTTTTGCTACACGTAGGCCATATGGGGCACCAGCTGCAGGTAGTTCAACACGATCAAAACGTCGTCATCAACAAGTAATTGATTATGTTTTTGATAAAACAAAAAATAATCAACGTTAATAATTAAGTAAAAATTAAAATCCTTTATAGGTAAAAATATAGATATTATGGCTTTAGAAATGAAAGTTCCTTCACCAGGAGAATCGATTACCGAAGTTGAAATTGCAGAATGGCTTGTCCAAGATGGAGATTATGTAGAAAAAGATCAAGCTATTGCAGAGGTTGATAGTGATAAAGCAACATTAGAACTTCCTGCAGAAGCAAGTGGAATAATAACACTAAAAGCAGAAGAAGGTGATGCTGTAGCCGTTGGACAAGTGGTTTGTTTAATTGATACAGATGCGGCTAAGCCAGCAGGTGGAGCTTCGGCACCTAAAACGGAAGAGAAAAAAGAAGAAAAAGCAGCGCCTGCACCAGCAGCACCTATAGCTAAAGAAACTTATGCAAGTGGAGCGGCTTCGCCAGCAGCAAAAAAAGTGTTGGCAGAAAAAGGGATTGACGCAGCAAGTGTAAAAGGAACAGGGCGTGATGGTCGTGTAACTAAGGATGATGCTGTAAAAGCAGTGCCATCAATGGGGACACCTACTTCTGGCGGAAGCCGTGGAACATCACGTAAAAAATTATCAATGTTGCGTCGTAAAGTAGCGCAACGTTTAGTTCAGGTTAAAAATGAGACGGCTATGTTAACCACGTTTAATGAGGTGAACATGCAGCCAATTTTTGATTTAAGAGCAAAGCATAAAGAATCCTTTAAGGCAAAGCATGGGGTGAACTTAGGTTTTATGTCTTTCTTTACATTAGCATGTGTACGTGCATTAAAAATGTATCCAGCAGTTAATGCAATGATCGATGGTGATTTTATGATTGAAAATGATTTTCAAGATATCAGTATCGCGGTTTCTGGACCAAAAGGATTAATGGTACCTGTGATCAGAAATGCAGAAAACTTGTCTTTTAGAGGAGTAGAATCTGAAGTGAAGCGTTTGGCATTACGTGCCAGAGATGGGCAAATTACGGTTGATGAAATGACAGGAGGTACGTTTACAATAACTAATGGAGGAGTGTTTGGGTCAATGTTATCTACACCAATTATTAATCCACCACAATCAGCTATTTTAGGAATGCATAACATTGTTGAGCGTCCAATGGCGGTGAATGGTGAGGTAGTAATTCAGCCAATAATGTATGTGGCATTGTCTTACGATCATAGAATTATTGATGGTAAGGAATCAGTAGGTTTCTTAGTGGCAGTAAAAGAAGCTTTAGAAAATCCAGAAGAATTACTAATGGACAATAATTTATTGAAAGCATTAGAGTTGTAAATTCTGTTCTAATAATACCTAAAACAAAACCTCTTAATGCATGCATTAAGAGGTTTTGTTTTAGGTAAGGTTGACTAAAGCAGAAAAGTAAAAAGTATATAGTCTTTTGTAAGTAAAATTGTAATTTAAAAAAACAAAATACGTTATATTTAAGTCTTAATAAATGTAATATCCTAAAGGGTATACTAAATAAATTAAATTTAAACTTAATTATGTTGAATAGTTTGTTGCAAGAAGTTGCTAGTGACGAGGTTTCTCAAGAAAAAACACTTTCTATAATCGATTTGTTAATCAGTGGAGGAGTGGCTGGTATGATCGTAATAGGGATATTGTTTGTGCTCCTTTTTGTGGCAGTGTATATTTATTTTGAACGTTTATTTGCTATTAAAGCAGCATCTAAATACGATGAAGGTTTTATGGGGAATATCAAAACATATGTGAGTTCAGGCAAAACAGATGAGGCAAAATCATTATGTAAAGAAACGGCTACTCCAGTATCTCGATTGACCGAAAAAGGAATTTCGCGTATAGGGAGCCCTCTAGAAGATATTAATACGGCTATAGAAAACGCTGGAAGGTTGGAAGTGTACAAGCTGGAAAAAAATGTGAGTATATTGGCTACGGTAGCTGGAGCGGCTCCAATGATTGGTTTTTTAGGAACAGTGATCGGTATGGTATTGGCTTTTCATCAATTGGCAACAAGTAGTGGGCAGGCAGATATGGGGAATTTAGCAGAAGGTATTTATACGGCAATGACCACCACGGTTGCAGGTTTAATTGTGGGTATTATTGCTTATATTGGGTATAATCATTTGGTTGTAAAAACCGATAAAGTGGTGCATCAAATGGAGGCTACGGCGGTTGATTTCTTGGATTTGTTGAATGAACCTGCCTAATTGTAACGTTATTTATGAATTTACGAGGAAGAAATAAAGTAAGTCCAGAATTTAGTATGTCATCGATGACAGATATCGTGTTTCTGTTATTGGTTTTTTTCTTGCTGACTTCGCCAGCAATTACACCTGAAGCATTGGATTTGATTTTGCCAAAAGCCAAAGGAAAGACTACAAATGTTCAAAACCTTTCGGTGAGCATTAATAAAAAGAAACAATTTTATGTAAATAGTAAACGTGTAAGTGAAAAAGGCTTGGAAAATACCGTGGTTAATCAATTAAAAACGGTAGAAAACCCTACAATTATCTTACGAGCCGAAGAAGGTGTTCCTATTGAAAAAGCAGTTAAAGTAATGGATATTGCTAATCGGCATAAATATAAAATTGTATTAGCAGTCAAACCAGATTAAAATAAAATTGGGTCATTTATTTTGAGACTTTAATTTATTGAATATTTTACAGTCAACAGTCAACAGTCAACAGTCAACAGTCAACAGTCAACAGTCAACAGTCAACAGTCAAAAGCCAGAAATTAGAAGTTAGAAGCCATCAGCTAAAAGCCAAAACAAACAACCAACAAATACTAATGCTAGATACGCCACATAAAAAGAAATCCTTGCTCATTACCATATTTTTGCATGTGGTATTGCTGTTAATTATGTTCTTTTTTGGAATGACTTATTTGGATCCAGCGGAGGAACAGGGAATTGCAGTGAATTTTGGAACTACTGATATAGGAAGTGGACGTGTTCAGCCCACGGAGCCTGTAAATACAGCGCCAGTTGAAGAGGTAACACCCGAGGAGGTTGAAGAGGAAGTATCGGAGGAAGATGCCTCTGAGGCAACACTAGATAGTGAAGAGGTAATTGCACAAGAAGATGCAGAAGCACCTGTTATAAAAGAAGAGAAAAAAGAAAAGAAGGCCGAGGTTGAAAAGGAGGTTCCTAAAAAAGAAACTCAAACTAAAGAAGTTAAGAAAGAGAAAGAGCAACCTGTAAAAAAAGAAAAGCCTAAACCTGTTGAAAAAAAACCTGATGCCAGTACTAAAAGTGCTCTAGATAGTTTTTTAAATGGTCCTAAAAATGATGGAAAAGCCAAAGGAGGTGAAGGGGACGATGCTACAGGAGGTGATAAAGGTAGGCCAGATGGCGACCCTAATGCAAAATCTTACTATGGAAATGGCAAAGGCTTGGATGGCGATGGTAATTATCGCTTAGGCGGAAGAAAAGCCTTGAATAAAGAGAAAAAAATACCTGTTTGTAATGAAACTGGAACAGTAGTGGTTAAAATTGTGGTGGATAAAACAGGTAAAGTGGTACAGGCGTATCCAGGGATAAAAGGAACAACTAATACAGCGCCTTGTTTAATGAAACCAGCAAAAGAAGCGGCACTGGCTACGCGTTTTAATAGTGATGAAAAAGCACCTTCCAAACAAACAGGAAGTATAGTATATACCTTTAAACTTTCCGAATAATGACGTATCAAGAAGCAATTGATTGGCTTTTTGTACAACTTCCAATGTATCAGAGGCAAGGAAAGTCTGCTTATAAAGCAGATTTGTCTAATACAATTAAGTTGGCAAATTATTTAAATAATCCACAGTATAAATTTAAATCTATACATGTAGGAGGTACTAATGGGAAAGGATCAACAAGTCATATGTTGGCTTCTATAATGCAGGAAGCCGGCTATAAGGTAGGTTTATATACCTCACCGCATCTAAAAGATTTTAGAGAGCGTATAAAGATCAATGGTCAAATGATTGGTAAGGAAAGTGTCGTTGATTTTGTGCAAAAAAATCAATCTTTTTTTAAAGAAAACCAATTGTCTTTTTTTGAAATGACTGTTGGAATGGCTTTTGAATATTTTGCTAAAGAAAAAGTAGATGTGGCTATTGTAGAAGTAGGTTTAGGTGGTCGATTGGATTCGACCAATATACTTACGCCCGAAGTCTCTGTAATTACCAATATAGGCTTGGATCATACCCAGTTTTTGGGAAATACCTTGGAGTTGATTGCAGGAGAAAAAGCGGGGATCATAAAATCAAATATTCCATGTGTAATTGGTGCAACAACTAAGGAAACAAGGAAGGTTTTTGAAACTACAGCTAAAAAGGAGAACGCTACAATTTATTATGCGGAATTAGAACAGGCTTGTACTTATAAAACGGATTTATTAGGGGATTATCAAAAAGAGAACTCAAAAACGGCTTTAAAGGTGATTGAGGTGCTTAAAAGTGATGGTTGGGATATAAGTGAACTAGCTGTTGAAAAAGGCTTTTTATCTGTAGTTAGCAACACGGGGTTGTTAGGGAGGTGGCAAATTTTAAACAAGGCTCCATTTACAGTTTGTGATACAGCACATAATTATGAAGGCTTGCGAATAGTAGTTGATCAAATAAAAAAGCAAGCTAAAACAAACTTGCATATTGTTTTTGGTGTGGTAAAAGATAAAAATTTAGAACGTATTTTGCCATTACTTCCTAAACAAGCTACTTATTATTTTACTAGGCCAGATAATCCTAGGGGATTTTCTGAAAAAGAATTAAAAGATATTGCCTTTAGGTATAATTTAAAAGGAGCGTGTTATGCTTCTGTAAAAGAGTCTTTTGAGGTGGCTAAGAAAGTAGCAAATTCAACAGATATGATTTATATAGGAGGAAGTACGTTTGTGGTTGCAGAAATTCTTTAGTTTTTTTATTAAAAAAGAGCTTGATATTCGTAAAAGAGTTATATATTTGCACCCGCCTAGGATTTTATTCTAGGAGCAACTAAAGAAAGGGCAATTAGCTCAGTTGGTTCAGAGCACCTCGTTTACACCGAGGGGGTCGGGGGTTCGAATCCCTCATTGCCCACAACTTTCTTTATTGCAAATAATACAATTAGGGCAATTAGCTCAGTTGGTTCAGAGCACCTCGTTTACACCGAGGGGGTCGGGGGTTCGAATCCCTCATTGCCCACTTAATTGTAAAGCTATCTTTTTTAAGATGGCTTTTTTTATGCCCTTTTTTCACTGAAAACAGGGGGTGTATGGATGGATCAAGGATCAAGTAATATTATTGGGGAGTAGCCAAGGATCAAGTAATATTATTGTTTAATTGTTGTGTTAAACGTGCTGTAAAAGAAACGATACAAGCTACTATTGAAAAAGAAAAGACAAAATTTAATTTGTAAACTTTTACTATTAAATAGGCTAATTGTTATGTAATCAAAAGATTATCTATTTTTTTGCAAAGTCATCAAATCTTTTGTGTTGAAAGAGCAAAATTAAAACAAAATATAAAAGATTTGACTTATGACTAAATCGAAAATAATTGATTGTTTTATGTCTAACGTACTATATTTTATTTTTTTACGATGGGGCTTAATTTTTATAATTTAAACAAGAAATAAAATGTATGAAAAAATATCTTGCTTCGAGCTTATTGGCTTTGCTCTGAATTAAATATTTGGTGTTGTCGAATGATAAATAAGATTTGTTAAATACTTGTAAATTAAATATTAGTTATGCCTATAATTGTGAATGGTTCTTCTTTAAAAACTGAGACTATTATTTCTCTACTTCAAAAAAATGATGTGTTAAATGCTATAAAATGGACAAGAGAACAAACAGGTATTGGGTTGAAAGGAGCTCACGAAATTGTTTCTAATCTAGCAGAAAACCCTAATCATTACGATAATATTGATTATGAAATAACGAATAACAAAGTTGGAAATTCTCAAATAGAATCACATTCTAAAAAAGTTTTGTTAAACGAAATTGAGATAGATGGATATACATTTGATGGTTCTATCTTATTTACTTTGCTTAAAAATAATCAAAATTTAGAAGCGATTAAATACGTAGAAAAAGTTACGGGTTTAGGACTTAATGAGGCTAAAGATATTGTAGAAAGACTTTCTGAAACCTCTATAGTTACTCAAAATATTTTTGCTGAAACTATCAAAAAAATAAAACTTCCTAAAGAAGGAGGGAATTTATTAAAAAGCTTTTTTGATCCTGACCAGGTTGATTCGAATAGTATTTTTTCAAATTTTAACGAATCTGATATTAATAAATTAAATGATTTTCTAGCTAAAAAAGACTCTAAAAAAACTATTCTTAATCAAAACGAAATAGAAAATCAAGTGCAGTCAAAAAAAGGGAATCATTTTATAAAAGAGCAACCAACAAATTTAAAAAAATATATAATTGTTGCAGCAATAATTGGTTTGTTGATGTATGTATATTTTTATTTAAGTAAAGGGATTAATTAATCTATATTGAATATTATTAGACATTAAAAAAAGACGACTATTTAATGATGAAAATGTAAAATGTATAGAATAACATTTTTTACGAATTGTTATAATGCGTGCCAACCTTGTGAATAAAAACAGAAAACACACATCAAAAACTAACTATGTCTCTTTAATAATAATAAAATCAACTAATTAGATATATTTATACCCGACCTTGAGAGATATCGCCAAACTAGAAAAGTAATGTGTAATTAAAAAGGTAGAGTTTGATTTCAAGAATCTATTAGAGGGTAATTATTATATTATAGCTTTTGTGTTATAGGATAAAATCGAGGAATAATGAAACACATAAAAATTTTAAATAACGAAACAAAGATTATTGAAATGATTAATTTCTAAATAAAAGTTTGAGTTGCTATTGGTAATAGCAAAGTAATGAATCGTATTTTTGTGTAATAAACAGATATCAATTCATGCTAAGGTTATTTTATAATTTATTTTCATATTTATTTGAGTTTATTATGCCATTTTTAACGGTAATTTCACCAAAAATGAAATTATTTGTAGTAGGGCGTATTCATTCAAAAAAAACATTGCAAACCGCAGATTTTACAGATGATGATTGGTTGTGGTTTCATTGTGCTTCGTTAGGAGAGTTTGAACAAGCAGTTCCATTAATTGAAAAATTAAAAACAGAGGCAAACAAAATAGTGGTTACCTTTTTTTCGCCATCTGGCTACGAAATTAAAAAGAAACATCATTTAATTGATCGTGCATTATATTTGCCAATAGATACACCCAAAAATGCTAAATTATTGGTTAATGCTATAAATCCTAAAGCGGCATTTTTTATAAAATATGATTTCTGGGAAAATTATTTTAAGGCACTCAATGTTAAAAATATTCCAATATATATGGTATCTTCTAATTTTAGAAAAAACCAATTGTATTTTAAGTGGTATGCTGGGTTTTTTAAAAAAACATTAAAACGTGTATCGCATTTTTTTGTTCAAAATCAATTATCTGAACAAGTATTAGTGTCTAATGGCTTTGAAAACGTTACGGTAAGTGGAGATACGCGCTTTGATCGGGTGTATGCACAATTAAATATGAATAATGAGTTGGATTTTATAAAACAGTTTAAGCAAAACAGACAATGTGTTGTTTTAGGAAGTACATGGCCTGAGTGTGAGGAAGCTTTTATAAAAGCGATCAATAGTAGTTCAGATAATGTATGTTTTGTTATTGCTCCGCATGAAATTAAAGCAGAAAAAATTAAGAGTTTAAAAAATAAACTAAAAGTTAAAACAAGTGTGTTTTCTGAAGGGGTTGACCCCTTGAGTAAAGTGTTAATTATTGATACTATAGGTTATTTGACTAAAATATATAGCGAAGCTGATGTGGCTTACGTTGGAGGGGCTATGGGATTCACAGGGATGCATAATATATTAGAGCCGGCAGCGTTTGGAGTACCTGTTTTAGTTGGACCAAATACGCATAAATTTCCAGAGGCAAAAGCGTTAGAAAAACATGGAGGCCTTCAAATAGTAACTGATGCTATAAGTTTTGAAAAAACCTTATTTGGTTTATTGGAAAATGAGCAGCAAAGATTAAAAATGGGAAAGTCTGCAAAAGATTTTGTGGAAAGTCAAGTTGGGGCAACGGATAAAATTGTAGCAGAGGCAATTTTTTAAATCCAAACAATGCGCTTTAACAAAATGTGTCGCGAATTTTCGAAAAATAATCATAAATATCCGAAACAACATAAGTATTATCGGTTAGATAAAATACATCTAAAATTTTGGTAAGTTCTTGATTAATACTTTCAATAGAGAAAAGAGCATTTTTCAAATGCTCAAATATTTCAAAATTTAAAGCACTGAGCAAAAAAATATTTCCGCTTAATTCTTTGATTATAGAGGTGGCTTGTAAGGGGTTCACGTTAATGAAGTTTACTAAAGAATTATCAATATTATTTATGGTTTTACTAAGGTGTTCCGCTACTTTTTTGCCTTTACAGTTTAGTTTGGTAAGTTGGAAAAAATGACAAAACCATCCATTGTTAAAATAAGTATCGATTTGTGAATTTTTAATTATTTTTTGATAGCAGGTATAGTCATCAGGGAGATCATTCTGAATTTTTTTTATGTATTTATGTAAAGGGAATTGAGTGTTTTTTGATAAAATTCGAGTAAAATAGTGTTCAAATGAATCTGTTTGATAAGTGTTAAATAAAGCGCCTGCTTCAATAATTGATTTGTTTGAAGGATTTATGAAATCTTTTTTTATGTGAATTACTTGTTTTAATGAAAGATCTAGCAAGGTTAATTTAATACAATCCGTGATTTGTGTATTATTGCAATGAATGAGTAATTGAGTGGCTGATGGTTTTAAGCTGGAAAGTAGACCAGTACAAAAGGCATCGGAATCTGAGCTGGTTTCATAGGGCGTTAATACCGAATCAGACATAATTTTAATGTTAAATTACATTATAATATAGTTGTTTAAAAAAAACGAATCATAAATAAACTTAAAGCTATGTTTTAATTAGGCTAGATTAAAAATGAACAAAAGTGGGAGCTTCTCATTTAAAATAATCCATTAAGCTTAGCATTAATTTTATTAATTACTTCACCTAAATCTTCGGGGTCATTTACAAAATCAAGGTCGTCAACATTAATAATTAGTAAATTTCCTTTGTCATAAGCTTTTATCCAATCTTCGTAGCGCTCGTTTAATTTACTAAGATAATCAATAGAAATGCTACTTTCGTAGTCACGTCCGCGATTATGAATTTGTTTTACTAAATTAGGAATACTACTGCGTAAGTATATAATTAAATCTGGCTTTTCAACTACACTTTCCATAAGATCAAACAGAGATCGGTAGTTTTCAAAATCACGATTAGCCATTAAGCCCATTGCGTGCAAATTAGGAGCAAAAATATAGGCGTCTTCATAAATACTACGATCTTGAATAGTAGGTTTTCCTGAAGCACGGATGTCTAAAATTTGGCGAAAACGACTATTTAAAAAGTAAACTTGTAAATTAAAAGACCAACGATCCATAGTGTTGTAAAAATCTTCTAAATAAGGGTTTTCTAGTACATCTTCATATAAAGGTGACCATTTAAAATGTTTGGCTAAAAGTTCAGTTAAGCTAGTTTTTCCAGCGCCTATATTCCCTGCTACAGCTATATGCATAGTTGTTATTTTGAAGATAAATTTAATTGATATGTGTAAACCTTGCTACCGTTGTAAATATAAAGTTTTTCATTGCTTACAGAAAAGTCTTGCCAATTATTTTGTAAAATTATAGATGAACTACTTGTTTTTAGTGCTGTGTCAAAAAAGATGAGTTCACTTTTAGTTGAACAGCCAACAATATAATTATTAGTTAAAGCAATCTTTTTAATGTTATTAATAGTAGTGCAGTTTATTTGAGTGCCATAAATATTATACTTGCATATTTGCGTATCAAAAAGCACAAAAGCAGTATTAAAATCGGCAGTCAAGTGTATAGGTTTTTTAGAAAAAGGAATTGTTTGGCTTAGTGTATTGTTATTTTGGTAGTTATAAAACTCTAAGCTGTTGGTGATTTCGTTGTGTAGCCAGACTTCTTGGTTTTTAGTGTTTTCAGTCCATAGCGCAATTTTAGAGGGGGTAATGGTATTTAAATCTATGCGTTGAGATTCATTCAAAAAACGATCTAAAAAAACTAAAGTATTTGTCTCTTTGTAAAAAACAAGTAATTGTAGAGGATTAAGAATAGATAGGCTAGTGGGTTCACCTAATTCATAATTGGCATATACCCATTTTTGAGTGCCATTGGTTTTGGTGACTACCTCGTGTTTTGTAAAAAAAAGAAAATTATGGGTGTCTACTCCAATAAATTTATGGTATTCATTTTTTTGAATAGTAATACTGTCAATTAATTTTAAGTTAATGTCCTGTGCTTTTCCCGCTTGCGCTAGAAAATAAAAAAGGAACAGAAATATTTTTTTTAACAGCATTTTAATTAGAAATTAAAAAAGTATCTTCAAAATATTGTTACAAAGTAAAGTAAAAAAAATATACCGTTATAATGAATTATTCTAACGGTAAATAAACAAGTATTCGTATTTAAAAGTGATAAGAATTTCTGATATTTTATAAGCTTTGAGTATTTTCGATAGACCAAATGGAATCCAAACATAAATATGCCCAATTAATTAAGGACGAAGCTAAGCGTTTAGGCTTTATGTCATGTGGTATAAGTAGCGCCGGTTTTTTAGAAGAAGAAGCTCCTAGGCTAGAAAAATGGTTAACTAATAATATGCATGGTAAAATGCAGTACATGGAAAATCATTTTGATAAACGTTTGGATCCAACAAAATTAGTTGAAGATGCTAAAAGTGTAGTTTCTTTATTGCTTAATTACTATCCAGAAAAAACACAAGAAGATAAGAACGCACCAAAAATTTCTAAATATGCTTATGGGCAGGATTATCATCATGTAATTAAATCAAAATTAAAAGAGTTACATCATTTTATACTAGCCAATATAGGGGAAGTGAGCGGTCGTGCTTTTGTAGATTCGGCACCAGTACTGGATAAAGCATGGGCCAAAAAGAGTGGTTTAGGTTGGGTAGGGAAAAATACTAATTTAATTCAAAAACAATCGGGGTCATTTTTTTTTATTGCCGAATTAATTTTGGATATTGAATTGGCCGAAGATCATGCGGTAACGGATCATTGTGGAAGTTGTACAGCCTGTATTGATGCATGTCCTACTCAGGCAATAGTGGAACCTTATGTAGTTGATGGTAGTAAGTGCATTTCGTATTTTACTATAGAGTTGAAAGATAATTTACCAAATACAATGAAAGGTAAATTTGATCATTGGATGTTTGGATGTGATGTATGTCAGGATGTATGTCCTTGGAATCGTTTTTCAACAGCGCATAATGAGCCCTTATTTGATCCAAATCCAGATTTATTGAGTATGACAAAAAAGGATTGGGAAGAAATTACACAAGAAGTTTTTTCGAAAGTGTTTCAAAAATCTGCCGTCAAAAGAACAAAATTTAGTGGCTTAAAGCGAAATATTAATTTTTTAAAAGAATGATTTTTGATATGGAGTTAAGAATACAGAATACAGAATATAGAGTTGTGGGTTGAGAGTTTTGAGTGCAGAGTATATGATAGAGAAAATAGAATACAGAATATAGAGTTGATAATAAATAATTTACATATAAACTAACAACTAACAACTAACAACAAACAACAACCAGTCAATAGCGAGTAAAAAAATAAGATGGATTCAGAAAAAAAGAAACAAGAAGCATTAGACTATCATGAAAAACCTACTCCAGGTAAAATAAAGGTAGTTCCTACAAAAAAATATGATACACAACGAGATTTATCATTAGCCTATTCGCCAGGAGTAGCAGAACCTTGTTTAGAGATAGAAAAGAATTACAATGATGCCTATAAATATACGGCTAAAGGGAATTTGGTTGCTGTAATATCAAATGGTACTGCTGTATTAGGATTAGGGGATATTGGTGCAATGGCATCAAAACCAGTAATGGAAGGAAAAGGATTGTTGTTTAAAATTTTCGCAGATATTGATGTTTTTGATATCGAAGTGGATACTAAAGATGTAGATGCTTTTATTGAAACCGTAAAAAATATAGCGCCGACTTTTGGGGGAATCAATTTGGAAGATATAAAGGCTCCTGAAGCTTTTGAAATTGAACGCCGCTTAAAAGAAGAGTTGGATATTCCTGTAATGCACGATGATCAACATGGTACAGCTATTATTTCTGCGGCAGCGTTATTAAATGCCTGTGAGTTGGTGGGTAAAAAATTAAGTGAAGTAAAAATTGTAATAAGTGGTGCAGGGGCAGCAGCGATTTCATGCACCAGATTGTATAAATCATTTGGGGCATCGGCAGAAAATATTGTAATGACAGATAGTAAAGGGGTCATTCGAAAAGATCGCGGAAATTTATCTTCTCAAAAGGCAGAGTTTGCTACAGATGCAGATGTGTATACTTTAGATGATGCTATGAAAAATGCCGATGTGTTTATAGGCTTGTCAATGGCAAATTTGGTCACGCCAGCTATGCTGTTGTCTATGGCTAATGATCCTATTGTATTTGCTATGGCTAATCCAAATCCCGAAATTGAATATAACCTAGCTGTTAAAACGCGTAAGGATATTATTATGGCTACAGGCCGAAGTGATCATCCTAATCAAGTAAATAATGTATTAGGCTTTCCTTTTATTTTTAGAGGTGCCTTGGATGTGCGGGCAACGGCAATTAATGAAGAAATGAAACAAGCGGCAGTGGTTGCATTAGCAAATTTAGCCAAAAAGCCAGTGCCTGAAGAGGTGAATATAGCTTATAATAAAACAAAATTGATTTTTGGTAAAGACTATATTATTCCAAAACCATTTGATCCACGTTTGATAGGTGAAATTCCTGTAGCGGTGGCTAAAGCAGCTATAGAGAGTGGCGTAGCGCAACTTAAAATTGAAGATTGGGCAGGGTATAAACAAGAATTATTAGGCAGATTAGGTGATAATAATAAATTTATAGAACTTCTTATTGACCGTGCAAAGCAGCAACCAAAAAAAGTGGTATATGCAGAGGCGGATCAGATACAAGTATTAAAGGCAGCTCAAATAGCTTTCGAAGAAGGAATAGCCATTCCAATTTTGTTGGGAAATAAAGCAATGATTTTAGAGTTGATGGATGAAATAAAGTTCAGCACATCTGGTGTTGAGATTATTGATCCAAAATCTGAAGATGAAACAGAAAAGAGAACCGCATATGCCAAAAAATATTGGCAAGAGCGTCAACGAAAAGGGATTACACTTTATGATGCTAAAAGTTTAATGCGTGAGCGGAATTATTTTGGAGCAATGATGGTAAATATGGGAGATGCTGATGCATTACTTTCAGGCTACTCTCGTAGTTATAATCGTGTTATTAAACCGGTACTTGAATTAATAGGATTGGCGCCAGGTATTCGAAGGGCGGCTGCCACTAATTTAATGATAACAGATTACGGGCCCTTATTTGTGAGTGATACTTCTATCAATATTAACCCTTCAGCAAAAGAGTTAGCTAAAATTACTCGAATGACAGCAGCTACTTCACGTTTTTTTGGTATTGATCCAGTAATGGCTATGGTTTCATATACCAATTTTAATAGATCAAAAGATAGTGATGTTGAAAAAGTAAATCAAGCGGTTAGTTTATTGCATAAAACCTACCCAGATATGATAGTAGATGGGCCAGTTCAAGCTGATTTTGCTTTAAATAATGATATGTTAAAGGAACGTTTTCCGTTTTCTAAATTAGTTAATAAAAGAGTAAACGCATTGGTGTTTCCTAATTTGAGTGCAGCAAATAGCACTTATAAATTGTTAAAAGAATTACATGGAGCAGCTTCAGTAGGTCCTATTTTAATGGGGATGAAAAAACCAGTGCATATTTTGCAATTAGGGGCTAGTGTCGAAGAAATTGTTAATATGACAGCAGTTGCTGTAGTGGATGCGCAAGTGAAACAGGCTTAATTTAAATGAATCTGTAAAGTTAAAGCGGCTATTTCTATAACAAAATGTTTAGCAGAAATGAATTACATTTTTTTATTGTAGTGTCTTAAAAAAATCAAAAGGCTTTGGAGCCAAATATTTTACTATTTTTGAAAACTAAATTTTATCCATTTTTATGATAACTCATATTAGAGGAAAGCTCGTAGAAAAAAATCCAACTGATGTTGTAATTGATTGCAATGGAGTGGGTTATTTTTTGAATATTTCATTACATACATTTTCTTTAATAGGAAATGATGAATTGCTGCAGTTGTATACACATCTTCAAGTAAAGGAGGATGCGCATACATTATATGGTTTTGTTGAAAAAGCCGAGAGAGATATTTTTAGATTGTTATTATCAGTTTCTGGTATAGGAGCAAGTATAGCAAGGACTATGCTATCTTCATTAAATCCCAAACAAGTAAAAGATGCGATTGCTTTAGCAGATGTAACCACCATACAATCCGTAAAAGGAATAGGGGCTAAAACAGCTCAACGAGTTATTTTGGATTTAAAGGATAAAGTACTAAAACTACATGAAGTTGATGAAGTTTCTGTAGTTTCGGGCAATACCAACAAAGAAGAATCGTTATCAGCTTTGGAGACTTTAGGTTTTAACAGGAAGGTTGCTCAGAAAGTTGTTGAGAAAATTCTGACATCTGATCCGAGCCTAACAGTAGAAAATGTGATTAAACAAGCGCTTAAAAAATTATAATCATTTGCAACGAATAACCCACTTACAATATAGAGTATGGATGGCTTTTATTGGGCTTTTTATACTTGTTAGTACAGATGTTTTTGCTCAAGAAGAAGAGAAAACTGTTCGAGATTCGACAAGTACAACGTATTCATTTACTAAGATGTCGCTTCCCGATCCAGGTAGTATTGAAAGCAAGTATGAATATGATCCTATTACGGATCGTTATAAATATTCGGAAAACTTAGGCGAATTCAGTATAAGATATCCACTTTATTTAACGCCAAAAGAATTTCAACGTTTAATCCGAAAAGAGCAAATGCGTGATTACTTTAAAGAAAAAGTAAATGCCATTTCTGGAAAAGATGTGGATGAGGAAGAAAAGAGGAAGAATTTATTACCTATCTTTTATGTAAACTCTGGTTTTTTTGAAACTATTTTTGGAAGTAATGAAATCGAATTAATACCTCAAGGTTCTGTTGAGGTGGATTTAGGTTTGCTTTTCAATAAAACAGATAACCCTTCTTTTTCTCCTCAAAACCAAAGTAACTTTACCTTTGATTTTGATCAGCGTATTAGTTTGAGTTTACAAGGAAACATTGGGACACGTTTATCTGTTTTAGCAAACTATGATACCGAATCAACTTTTGATTTTCAAAATCAACTTAAATTAGGCTATAATCCTAATGAAGATAGTATTTTACAAGCACTCGAAATTGGAAACGTTAATTTACCATTAAACAGTTCTTTAATTAGAGGTGCTCAAAGTTTATTTGGAGTTAAGGCACAATTTCAATTTGGAAGAACAACCATAACTGGAGTGTTTTCGGAACAGCAATCAGATACAAGATCTGTAAGTGTTCAAGGAGGTGGTCGTGTAGATGATTTTGAATTGTTTGCGTTAGATTATGATGATAATAGACACTACTTTTTGTCTCATTATTTTAGAGATACGTACGATAAGTCACTGGCACAATACCCTTTTATTAATTCAAATATTCAAATAACCAGAGTTCAGGTTTGGATTACCAACAGGTCTAATAACTCTCGTGGATTAACTAATGCACGTAACTTGGTGGCACTACAGGATTTAGGAGAGTCGGATAGTAACAATATTGGGTTAAGGAATGGCGGTAATGCGATTCCTGCAAATTTTTTACGTCCTGGTGTTGATGCAAATAGCTTACCCAGAAATGAAAACAACAGGCTTGACCCCAATTTAATTGGACAAGCAAATGCTTATTTAAAGAATGAAATTAGAGATATTAGTCAGGTAGATAATGGGTTTAATGTACCTGCAGGTTTTAATGTAGTTGAAGGATCTGAATATTCAAGATTAGAAAATGCTCGTTTGTTAAGCGAAAATCAGTATACACTAAATACACAATTAGGATATATTTCATTAAATCAAAAATTAAATAATGATGAAATTTTAGCGGTAGCTTTTCAATATACCAAAGATGGAGAGGTGTTTCAAGTGGGTGAATTTGCTAATGATGGTGTAGGAAATACAAGTGTTAATGGAATAGTAGATCCAACAAATCCCACAACACCCACAACACCTGGAGGAACAACAGAGCCTACGTTATCCTTAACACAGGCCTTAGTCGTGAAAATGTTGAAAAGTACTCAGATTACAGTAACAGAACCAGTTTGGGATTTGATGATGAAAAATATTTATGGATTAGGTGTTTTTCGTTTAACCCAAGAAGATTTTAATTTGAATATCCTATACACTGACCCATCTCCAGTAAATTATATTACTTCTGTTGCCAATGGTAATCAGATAATCCCTTTATCAACACCTAATGATGGTTTAGGAAAAAGCCCAACCTTACTTAAGGTGTTTAATATGGATAAGTTAAACGTTAATAATGATCCGGTAAATGGGGGGGATGGTTTTTTTGATTATTTCCCTGGTTTAACAGTTGATCCCGAAAATGGACGTATTATTTTTACTACGGTAGAGCCGTTTGGGGAGCATTTATTTAGGCGTTTGAGTGGTAATCCTAATAATTTAAATCAGGAATACGATACTAGTGATGCAGCTAGATCGGGTTGGACGCTTGATCAGCAAGAGTATGTTTTTGATAAACTATATTCACAAACAAAAATACAGGCGCAGCAAGAGCAGGCAGATAAAAATAAGTTTCAATTAAAAGGGCGCTATAAAACTTCAGGGCAGGATTGTATTAGTATTGGGGCTTTTAACGTACCTAGAGGTTCGGTTACGGTTACGGCTGGTGGTAGAGTGCTGCAAGAGGGCATCGACTTTTCTGTAAATTACCAAATAGGTTGTGTTGAAATTTTGGACGAAGCCTTAAAAGCTTCTAATACACCTATTGATATTTCTACTGAAAATAATGCTGTATTTGGACAGCAGGTAAAACGTTTTTCGGGGATTAATGTAGAACATAAATTTTCTGAAAATTTTGTATTAGGAGGAACCTTAATTAACTTAAGAGAGCGTCCACTAACACAAAAATCAAATCTAAATTTTGAACCAATAAACAATACCATTCTTGGTTTTAATACCAACTTTTCTACCGAAGTGCCTTTTTTAACACGAATGGTAAATAAATTACCAAACGTTGATACCGAGGCACCTTCAAATTTTTCATTTAGAGGAGAATTTGCGTATTTATTTGCAAATGCTCCAAAGGCTGCTGATTTTAATGGTGAAATTACTTCCTATATAGATGATTTTGAAGGTTCACAATCTCGAATTAGTGTAATGTCACCACTTTCGTGGGAATTGTCGAGTATTCCAGTTGGTTTTGAAGGATCAGGAGCAGATACTGATGCGCCTGGGTTTAAAAGAGCAGGTTTGTCATGGTATTCTATTGATCCCGTATTCTATAACACCAGAAGACCAAGTGGGATTTCTAATGAGAGTATTTCTCAACAGGAAACTAGAAGGATATTAGCAACAGAAATTTTTGGGGAAAGACAAATAGCGCAAAACCAAACACGAGCTATTTTTACACTCGATTTACATTACAGACCCGATGAAAAAGGACCCTACAATTACGATAGTGACTTTAATGCTGCTCCAGACAATTTTGGAGGGATTACCAGAGCCTTAACAACCACAAATTTTGAGCAGGCCAATATTGAATTTTTAGAATTTTGGATGTTAGATCCTTTTTCTGACTCCGACATCAATAAAAATGGTTCCGATAGAGGGCAGCTAGTATTTAATATTGGAAATATAAGTGAAGATGTATTGCCAGATAACCGAAAGCAATACGAAAATGGCCTTCCAGAAAATAATATAGCATACGTACGTAATGCGGAAACTTTACAATACAGAGATGGTGATTTTGGAAGGGTGCCACAAAATCAATCTTTAGTGTATGCATTTGATACCGAAGGAGCTGAAAGAACTCAACAAGATGTTGGGTTTGATGGGTTGAATGATGAGGAAGAGTTTAATTTTGTAGCTGCCAGATTTGGAAATGATGTTGCAACAAGATTGAGTGATGAAGATGCAGATATATCGAATGATAATTACCAATCCTTTTTAGTAGGAAGTAGTTCTTCAATTATTGAGCGTTACCAAAGGTTTAATGGAATAGAAAATAACTCGTTTACAGAAGTATCAAATGATAATAGAGGTAGCTCGACTTTACCTACGGTTGAAGATGTGAATAGAGATAATACGATGAATACTATTGATAGTTATTTTGAGTATACCATTGATATTAGTCCTGAAAGTTTAACATTAGATAATCCACTGATAACAGAAATAACTACTAGAAATAATATCCGAACTCCTGATAATGGAACAACATCTGCAAAGTGGATTCAGTTTAAAATTCCTTTAGGAAGCACAAATTTGAAAACTTCAGTTAATTCTGGAAAGGAATTAAGAACAGCAAAGCCTGAAGCAGGAAGTATTAGCGATTTGCGTTCTGCTCGTTTTATGCGTATGTACGTAACTGGCTTTCAGGAAGAAACCTTACTGCGTTTAGGGACTTTAGATTTAGTACGTAGTACTTATCGAGAATATACCCAAGTGCCTACATCAACAGAGCCTACTGCTAATGGTGAAACTGTTGTAACGGGTATTGATACCCATGGTTTGAACGAAAGTTTAAGAAATCCAAATACTAACATAACTGATTTTTCTGCCTCATCAGTAAGTGTTGAGGAAAACCCTGACTATCAAACTCCTCCAGGGATTGTTAGAGAGCAATTGAATAATAATAACACGATTTTAGCTCAAGATGAACGTTCACTTGCCTTAACGGTGGATGAATTAGTCGCGCAAGATGGTCGTGCGGTATTTAATAATTTTAATATTGATATGCGTCAGTACGAAAATTTAGAATTATTTATACATGCTGAAGCTTTGCCAGGAAAAAGTCTTGGGGATGGAGAGGTAAGTGCTATTGTGCGTATTGGTAATGACTTTACAGATAACTTTTACCAAATTGAGCTTCCCTTAGAGGTGAGTCAAGGCACATCGCAAAATCAATTATGGCCAGAAGCTAATAACTTTAATTTACCTTTAGACTTATTACAGAAAATTAAAGCAGCGGTAAGCTCTCTAAGTCTAGCAGAAAGACAGACATTGTTGTTTTTTAATGAAAATTTGGACCCAATTGGTGAAACTGAAACTGTTGATTTAGGTGAGCTTAAAATTGGAATTAAAGGAAATCCTAGTTTTGGTAATGTACGGGTGTTGATGTTGGGGGTAAAAAATAACTTAACAGAGGACAATATTTCAAATAATCGTGGTGTGCAAGTTTGGTTTAATGAAATGCGCTTAAGTGGACTTCGAAACCAAGGTGGATGGGCAGCAGTGGCAAATGTAGATGCCAATATTGCCGATTTTGCTAATATAACGGCATCGGGGCGTTTAAGCACTGTTGGTTTTGGAGGTGTGGAGCAAGGGCCTAATGAGCGTAGTACCGATGATATTAAGCAATATGACTTTACCACAAGTGTGCAGTTGGGACAATTGTTTCCTAAAAAATGGGGATTCCAAATACCCGTTACTTATAGTAGGGGTGAGGAGTTAATTACACCGCAGTACGACCCATTAGATCAAGATTTAATTTTGGAGGATGTATTAGATAATGCTGGTGACCAAAGAGGTGAAATAGAAGAGCGCTCAACGGATTACACCAAAAGGCAAAGTATTAGTTTAATTGGATTGCGAAAAGAGCGTGTAGGCGAAAAGAAACCTATGCCTTATGATATTGAGAATTTAAGTTTCTCAACAACCTACAATCAAACAGATCATCGTGATTTTGAAATTGAGAAATCATTGGATCAAAGTTTTAATGCAAGTGCTACTTATAATTACAGTTTTGCACCATGGAATATTGAACCTTTAAAAAAGGTGAAATTTTTTGATAAATCAAAGCATTTGCAATTTTTAAAAGATTTTAATTTCAATCCATTTCCAACAAATATTAGTGTTACATCGGGTTTAAATAGACGCTTTAATAGTCAGAAGTTTAGAGATGTTTCTTTAACGCCAGGAAGTTTGGAGATACCAGCCCTCAAGCAACGTAATTTCTTATTTGATTGGCAATATGCCTTAAATTATAATTTAACAAAATCGTTTAATTTTAATTTTACGTCATCGGTGAATCGAATTGTAAGGAATTATTTAGATGCCAATAATAATGTTATTGATGATATTGGAATATGGGATGGACTTACTAATATCGGAGACCCCAATAATCACAACCAAAGCTTGCAGGCTAATTATGAGTTGCCGTTTAAAAAGTTTCCTGCTTTAGCATTTATAAAATCGGCGTATTCCTATACAGGTAATTTCCAATGGCAAAAAGGAAGTGATATTTTTAGGAGTTTAACCGAAACCGAAATAGAAAGAGACCCAATTACAGGTGATCCTGTAATAGACCCTGAAACTGGTCAGCCTAAAGAAATTCAAGTGCCAATCCCAGATCAAGGGAATACGATTCAAAATTCGGGCGTACATCGTTTAAATACATCCTTAGATCTGTCTAAGTTTTACAAAGGAATAGGTTTGGTTAAAAAGACCTCAAACCAAAAGAAAAAGAAGCGTAAAAAGAAGAAAAAAGATTCGCTTGGAGTAGCTACTGTAAAAGTAGCGCCAAGGACTATTGAAGGTAGAAGAAAAATTAATTCAAAAAAATTAAGTACAAAAAATAAAATATACAACACTGGTGTTGGAATTGTGACCTCGTTAAAAAGATTGAACATTAATTTTCAAAATGATTCAGGAACAGTGCTTCCAGGGTATACTAATAATATTGGTTTTTTAGGGACGCTAAAGCCGTCTGCAGGTTTTGTGTTTGGTGGTCAGGCAGATGTTAGGCAAGAGGCGGCTCGTAGAGGTTGGTTAACTCTTTATGATGAATTCAATCAGCAATATCAAAATAGAACAGCAAATCAATTAGATGTCCAAGGTACAGTAGAGCCATTTAAAAATTTCAAAATTGATATCACGGCAAATAGAGCTAAGGCAAGTACTTATACGGAAAACTTTAGAGTAGATGAAATCATAGATGGCCAATTTGAATATAATTCGCTTACTCCAAATACATTTGGTAATTACAGTATTTCCACCATATTGGTGAGGACTGCATTTCAAAAAAGTAACGAAAATACCTCGCAAGCATTCGAGGAGTTTAAAGCAAATAGGTTGATAATAGCAAATAGATTAGCAGGGGCTAATGCACCAAGAGCAAGAGATTCTCAAGGAAATGAAACGGTATACCCAGAAGGTTTTGGACCAAACAATCAAGCGGTACTACTACCAGCATTTTTAGCGGCATATTCTGGAAAAAGTGCGGATAAAATTAGTTTAGGTGCCTTTAGAGATGTGCCATTGCCAAACTGGAGTATGAAATATACAGGTTTAATGAAAGTGAAATGGTTTAAAAAACGCTTTAAGCGTTTTTCATTAGCTCATGGGTACCGTTCTGACTTTACTATTAATAGATTTCAATCTAACCTTGAATTTGATGCTACAGATACAGGAGCAGAACGCTTGGATCAAGGAGGAAATGTAAAAAATGAGTTGCTTTTTGGAAATGTAAATTTAACAGAGCAATTTAGTCCATTATTAAAAGTTGATTTGGAAACAAAAAGTTCAATTAAGGTTTCTACAGAGATAAGAAGGGATCGAGCGCTATCATTCAGTTTTGATAATAGTTTATTAACCGAAGTAAGTGGTAGTGAATATGTAATTGGATTAGGATATCGAGTTAAAGATATTACGTTTGCTACCCGTTTGGGGAGTACAAGTGGAAGAAGAAGAGTGATAAAGAGTGATTTGAATTTAAAAGCAGATTTGTCTTTACGACAAAATGAAACTGTAATTAGAAATCTTGAAGTGGATAATAGTCAAGTTACTTCTGGCCAAGATATTTATAGTATTCGACTTACGGCAGATTATGCGTTGAGTAAAAACTTAACAGCATTATTCTTTTATGATCATACCTTTTCGCAATTTTCTGTATCCACCGCTTTTCCACAAACTAATATACGAAGTGGATTTACATTAAGATATAATTTTGGAAATTAATGTAAATTAGGTTTATTGGGAGTGAGTTATAATTTTTATTATTTGTGAATAATACGATATTGTATGGAAATGATTTTTCTTAAAAAAATAAAATAGTTAATAAAATAAATTATTTTAATGTTTAATTTGCAATATCGACTAAGTTGTAACAAGCGAAATACGTTTGTTGATATGTAAAAAATAATTTAAAGTATTTTTATGGAATTTCCTTCAGAATTAAAGTATACAAAGGAACATGAGTGGGTGAGTATCGATGGAGATATAGCTACTATTGGAATTACTGATTTTGCACAAAGCGAATTAGGGGATATTGTATATGTAGAGGTAGAAACAGTAGATGAAACCTTAGATCAAGATGAGGTTTTTGGTAGTGTTGAAGCAGTAAAAACAGTATCAGATTTATTTTTACCCCTTTCGGGTGAAATTGTAGAGTTTAATGAAGGATTGGAAGATGATCCAGAGCTTGTGAATACAGATCCTTACGGGAAAGGATGGATGATCAAGTTAAAAATTACAGATCCAACTCAAATTGAAGGTTTAATGTCTGCCGATGAGTATAAAGCTTTGGTAAATGCGTAAAGCATTAGCTTTTATGGCTTACGCTTATGTGGTGTTTATTTTAATAGTTTCTCTATCAAGATTTGTTATTGGAGTTTTACCAGGTGAAGTACCTAATAGTGATAAATATGCACATGCTATAGCTTATATGTTATTTGTGATCATATGGGGAGCATATTTGACAAGCAGATTAGAAATAATATCAAAAGATAACTTTATAAAACAACTAGTAAAAGCTTTTTTGTTTGGAGTAGTTTTAGGTATACTTATGGAAATCGCACAGTGGTTACTAACATCCTACAGGCAATTTGATGTATTTGATATGTTAGCAAATACATTTGGAGCAGGTTTGGGCTTGTTAATTATGCGATTTTCATTAAAATATTTTAAATTAATGAAAAAAAGTGGGTTTTAGATTTTTTTATTCCTTAATAAATTAGCTATTTTTACTCACGACTAACGAATAGATCTTATGAATTTAAAAAAGAATCCAAAAGCTGACCTAAGAAGTAAGAGTACGCTCTTTTTTCAAGTAGGTTTAATATTGGTTTTGTTATTGACATGGGGAGGTATTGAATACAAAACCTACGACCGTCAAATAATAGAAGAGGAAGACTTTGAACTTGTTGTTGAAGAAGAGGAAGATATTCCGATAACAAAAATGGTTTTTAGAAAACCACCTCCGCCACCGCCACCGCCACCATCGATAGAGATTATAGAAGTAATTGATGACAAGGAGCCTGAGCCAGAAACTGTTTTTGAAGAAACAGATGTGGAAGAGGAAGAAGATATTCCAGATGAAGTGCCAGATTTTACAGCAGATGAAGGAGATGGGGAAGAAGAGATAGGCGATGTTCCTTTTGCTTTAATTTCAGAATCACCAACATTTCCTGGTTGTGAAAAAGAACGAGGGAATGCAGCTAAAAAGGCTTGTATGGAAAAGAAGATTCAGAAATTTGTAAACAGAAAATTTAATACAGATTTAGGTTCGGAGTTAGGATTGTCTGGTGTGCAGCGTATTTTTGTTATGTTTAAAATTGACAAAAAAGGAGATATTGTTGATGTAAGAGCAAGAGCGCCTCATCCTAGGTTGATGAAAGAAGCACAGCGAGTAGTTTCGTTGTTGCCTAAAATGAAGCCAGGGAAACAAAGAGATAAAACGGTTGGTGTTTTGTATAATCTGCCAATTACGTTTAGAGTAGAGGATTAATTTTCTTTTTCTAGAATAATGTAAAGGTCATCCAATTGGGTGACCTTTTTTTATGCAACTAACTATCGATATGGTTACAATTGTTAATACCTGTTATAAAAATTGTAGGTAAGGTTTTTATAGGCTATCTTTGCACCTCAAAAAAAAGACCAAATATTCACCTATTTTGAGTGTAGTCGAAATTCAAGAAGCCAAAGTTTCTTTTGGTACAGATTTTAAAGAAATTACGAAAGTTCGTTTAGCACTAAGCGTTGTTTTCTCAGCAATTGCTGGGTACTTGTTAGCGGCAGACACTGTAGTTATTTCAGAGTTATTTATATTGGCAATAGGTGGTTATTGTATGGTAGGTGCTTCAAATGCATTCAATCAAATCATAGAACGTGATTTGGATGTGTTAATGAAGCGTACAAAAAATAGGCCTATACCATCGGGAAGGATGTCTGTAAATACAGCTTTTACTATTGCAGTTATACTTACAGCTTTAGGTTTGAGTATGTTGTATTATTTGAACCCTAAAACCGCCATGTTTGGCGCAATTTCTATATTTTGTTATGTTAGTTTATATACGCCATTAAAAACTAAAACACCATTAGCTGTTTTTGTTGGTGCTATCCCAGGGGCTATTCCTTTTATGTTAGGTTGGGTGGCAGCTACTGGTGAGTTTGGTATTGAGCCAGGGACTTTGTTTATGATTCAGTTTTTTTGGCAATTCCCTCATTTTTGGGCAATCGGTTGGTTTTTATTTGATGATTATAAAAAAGGAGGTTTTTTTATGCTTCCTACAGGTAAAAAAGACAAAACTACTGCCGTGCAAATAATAATTTATACTATTTGGACTATAGCATGTTCTTTGATTCCAGTTTTTGGAAAAACGGGAAAATTAGAGATAAGTATTGTGTCTGGCATTTTCGTATTTGCATTAGGTATGTACATGCTAAAAGAAGCAATAAATTTATATAAAGTAAGATCGGAGCAAGCTGCAAAAAAACTAATGTTAGTGAGTGTACTATACATAAGTGTACTGCAAGTGATATATGTAGCCGATAAATTTATAACACAATGGATTTAACAGAAGGAACATTTCAAGAAAAAAATGAACGCGCTAAAATTAGCATGATGTGGTTTGCTATGATCAGCATGTTTATGACATTTGCTGGTTTGTTAAGTGCTTATATTGTGAGTAGCAAACGTGAGGATTGGTTAGTTGATTTTCAGTTGCCAAATGTGTTTGTGGTAAGTTTAGCTACTATTTTTTTAAGTAGTATTTGTTTTTATTTAGCTAAAAAGTCCATCATAAACGAGCAAAAACAACTTGCAACAACAATGTTGTTTGCTACTTTTGTTACAGGAGCATTGTTTGTGTGGTTACAATTTAAAGGTTTTGGTGAAATTTTAAATTTGAATTTGCATCCAACAGGAGGTGCTTCAAACGTTAAAACATCATTTATTTATATTATTGTTTTTGTGCATTTATTACATATTTTAGGTGGTTTATTAGTGCTTTCAATTACATTGAAAAATCATTTAAAGGATAAGTATACTAAAAACAATCATTTAGGAATTACTTTAGCAGGAATGTATTGGCATTTTGTAGATGTATTATGGGTATGTCTCTTTTGCTTTTTATATTTCATGAGATAATAAATTTCCTTACTTTTGTCGAATAATTAACTAATATAACTAGTAAAATTACTTATGGATACAACTGTTATTAAAACAGGTACTGAAGGTAACGCTTGGGGTGGCGATAGCCAGCCTTTAAAAGTGAGCTACGGTAAAATGATGATGTGGTTCTTCATATTGTCTGATGCTTTAACATTTTCAGGATTTTTAGCTGCTTATGGTTTTTCAAGATTTAAATTTATAAACTCTTGGCCTATTGCTGATGAGGTGTTCAATCACTTCCCATTTTTACATGGAGTGGATGCACCAATGTATTATGTGGCTTTAATGACATTTATTCTTATTTTTTCTTCTGTAACAATGGTGTTGGCTGTAGATGCTGGACATCAAATGAAAAAGAACAAGGTAGCTATCTATATGTTTTTAACCATAATAGGAGGTATTATATTTGTAGGTTCTCAAGCATGGGAGTGGAAAAACTTTATTAAAGGTGAATATGGTGCTATTGAAACTAAAGGAGGGCAAATTTTACAATTTGTTGATAAAGAAGGACATCGCGTAAAATTAGCTGATTTTGTAACAGCGGCGCCTGCTGAAAGAGTGCAGCATCAACGTAAAAATGGACTATGGTATGTAGGTGAGAAAGAATTACCAACATATACTGTTCAAGATGTTATAGCAGGTTTTAAGAAACGTTCTGATTTATTGGTAAGAACACAAATACTTACAGAAGAAGGTGAAAAGACAGTTTTGTCTAGGGCAGCTTCAATGGATAAATTAACGAAAAGCGCTGTAGGTGTAGTCGAAGGAGCTAACTTGATCAAAAATGAGTATGGAAGCACATTGTTTGCAAATTTTTTCTTTTTTATAACTGGTTTCCACGGTTTTCACGTATTTTCTGGTATTGTACTTAATATCATCATTTTCTTTAATGTATTATTAGGGACTTACGAAAAGCGCAAGAGTTATGAGATGGTTGAGAAAGTTGGATTATACTGGCACTTTGTCGATCTAGTTTGGGTATTTGTATTTACATTCTTTTATCTAGTTTAATAATAAAGTTTTTTAAGTAAAGTCATTATGGCACACGAAATAGGACATCACGAATCGAATACAAAAAGAATTTGGAAAGTATTCACCATATTATCAATAGTAACAATTGTTGAAGTTATTTTAGGAATTATAAAGCCAGAAGCTTTAAATGCTAAAGTCGCATTTATGAAATTGTTAAACTGGATATTTATCATTTTAACATTATACAAAGCTTATTTAATTACATGGGCGTTTATGCACATGGAAGGAGAAACAAAAGGCTTACGTAGATCTGTTGTTTGGACAGGGATCTTTTTGATATGTTACCTAATGTTTATCTTATTGACAGAAGGAGATTACGTATTTGAAGTATATAAGAGTGGATACAAAAGCTGGGATTTTTAATCTGATACATCATAAATAATATATTAAAAAAAGCTATCTCATAGAGGTGGCTTTTTTTTGTAATTATTTTTGTGTTGATTTATATAATTTGTTTGTGAGTATTTAGAGCTAATTGTTTTTTAAATTATTTACCTCGTTTGTTAATCGCTGCATAGCTAATTGAAGTTCGTGTATGCTTGCAGTTTCTCCTATGGAGTGAATATCAAAGCTAAGTTTGCTGGTTACTTCCCAAACTTCTTGCACTTCATCGATTTGAATGGTGATTTCGGGATATGATGGGTTTAATGAAATTAATTTAATTGTAGCAAGGTCTGGTAGTTTGTGTAATTCTTTTACCAAAACACTATCTTTTAATACAACAACACAAATACGTTTATTGCTTAAATTGTTAATTGAGTCAATAGCTTTTGCTATTACCCATTCGTTAGGTTTTAAATGGGGTTGCATACTATCTCCTTGTACTTGAAACCCTCTAAAAGTAGCATTGCGATATTGGGGTAAAGGAAAGTCAAATGCGGGTAATTCTGTATACCAGTGTCTATCTTGGATGTTAGTGGGATAACCTGCGGCGGCTTTAACATCAACAAGAATCATATTTTCGTTTTTTTCTGAATTTAAAGTGATTATTTTAGGGCTAATGTCTGTTTGAATGGCATTTGCATTTTTTATAGCACTAAAACCGTAAAGCCACAAAGGGTTGATGTTGTAGTTTTGCATTAATTTTACAAGAGTGTATCCTGTTATTTTTGTGCGACCACGTTCGATATCTGCGATATTGTTTTTAATGCCGAGTTGATCGGCAAATTCTTTTTGAGTAGCTCCCTCTGTTTCGCGTATTTGTTTAAATCTTTTGGCTGCTAACGCATTTGAATTTTCCATAATACTAAAGTAATACAATTGGATATATTCCAAAAATAAAATATAAAAAACTTAATAATTGGAAATAATCCATATATTTGTAATAATTCCAATTTTAATATTTTAATATGGCTATTGCATTGTATCAAACTCCAGATGAATTAAAAGTAAAACATTCATTAAATACTATTTCTGAGGCATTAATAAAATTAGAAAATCGAATTTTAAAAAGTGAATTAGCTTTTTTTGATTTTAAAATGAATTGTGCCGAAAAGAAATATCATTTTGATTTTTATTCTGAAAAGCTGCGTTTAGGCATTCAAATAGAAGGATATTCCTATTGTTATAATGAAACAGAAAATCATGATGAAATGAAATTAGTAAATATTTCTTATTTAGATATAAAAGTATTGAAAGTGAGTGATTATCAAGTTTTAATCGATGCGGATGAGGTTATACGTTATTTAAAGAATCAACTTTTTTTAAAAATACCAGGTAAATTAATTGCTTAAAATACCTTTTTTTAATAATTGTATTTTTTTGACCGCGTATTTTGTGGGTAAAATGTGCTATTGATAGATAAGAATGTCTTTTTTTGTTTTTTTGTTAAAATTTTGGATGTTAAAAAGCTTATATTTGATGAACTAATATCTAACATTTACCCTATGAAAAAAATAATTTTAGGAGTAGCGGCATTGTCATTAATGTTTGCCACTTCATGTAGAGAGACTGCAAAAAAAGCTCAGGATGCAGCAACAGAGGCAGGTAGTGCAGTTGAGAATGCTGCAGAAGCTACTAAAGATGCAGCAGGTAATGCAGTTGATGCAGCAGGTAATGCAGTTGAAAATGCAGCAGAAGCTACTAAAGATGCAGCTAATAGTGCTGTAGATGCAGCAGGTAATGCGGTTGATTCAGTAAAAGATGCGGCAGGTAATGCAGTTGATTCAGCAAAAGATGCGGCAGGTAATGCAGTTGATTCGGCAAAAGATGCAGCAGGTAATGCAGTAAATTCAGCAAAAGATGCAGCAGGTAATGCAGTTGATGCAACTAAAAACGCAGCAGGTAATGCAGTGAATTCAGCAAAAGATGCAGTAAATAAATTACATGATCATTAGAAATTATAATTAATATAAAAAAGGGCTGATTTTTAAATCAGCCCTTTTTTTTGTAATAATGTCTCGCATTTACGGGTAGATTATAAGGGTATAAAACTCCGAAGCTTACCTGGAAATTAAATTTCAGTTTTATCCATATGTCTTTGAGGCTTTCTCAAATGTAATTTTCTTATATTTCTAAACCTTAAAAAAGTAATCTGGTAGTAGGTATTGGTAGTTAGTGGCAAATCATAAACATCGCAATATACGCTTGGATAAATGTTTGGTTTGTTTTATATGATTAACGAATTTTTTACAATTCACGTGTTAAAAAATAAAACAATAGCTAAGGCTATTTTTTAATTTTGGTCTTTGACTAATAAAAAATAATTCAACATATTTTTACGAAATAATTATCCGAAAATCGTATTACAATGGTAAAATACGTTTAGCAAATTTGAATGATTTAGCCCAATATTTTGTATTTAGAGAGGATTCAATTACTCCTTTAGAGCTGCTTGAGTGAATGAAAAAAATGCTACTACCGCTTATTTTAGAAACTACTCCTACATGGTTGATCCTTTTAAATGATTTACCTGTTTTAAAAAATACTAGATCTCCTTTCCTGATGTGTTGTCTTTTTACTGTTTTTCCTCTAGTAGACATGGCAGCCGAAGTTCTAGGTAATACAATGTTTTCTTTGCTAAATGAGGTGTAAACTAAGCCAGAACAATCCATCCCTCTTTTGGTGACACCACCATATTTATAACGTGTGCCAATATAGCTTTTGGCATGTTGAACTACTCTAATAGCCTTAGTATTGGGTTTATTTTTTTTATAACCGGTATTCTTTAATGCACCACATGATACTAGTGATAAAAATAAACTTACTATTAAAAATATTTTCATTTTATTGTAATGATTTGGTGATTAAATCAGCAGTTTTTTTACTAGCACCTGTGCTTCCTAATTTTTGCTCTAAATCATAATAGTTTAAAAATAAAGAAGTTCTATGCTCTGTATTTGAAATGATATCAAATTCTTTTTTTAAATTTTCAGATGTAAAATCATGTTGAATAAGCTCTTTAACAACAGGTAAATCCATTACTAAATTAACTAAAGATATATATTTAAGTTTAATAATTCTTTTAGCTATAGCATATGAAAGAGAATTACCTTTATAGCAAACTACCTGAGGAACTTTAAAAAGTGCGGTTTCCAATGTAGCCGTTCCTGAGGTTACTAGTGCTGAATAAGAAACGCTTAAAATTTCATAAGTTCGATTGGGTATTAATGTTACATTTTTGTCAGTTATGATATTTTTATAAAAAGAATTTTCTTGACTAGGTGCACCAGCAATAACAAATTGAAATGTTGGATATTGTTCAGGTAAGCTTAGCATGGTTTCTAGCATTTTGATAATCTCCTGTTTTCTACTTCCTGGCAACAGGGCCACTATAGGGCGATCATCTAAATTAAATTCGTTTCTAAATTTCTTTTCGTCAATTTTTGGGAAATTGGCAATAGCGTCAATTAAAGGATGTCCTACATAATGAACAGGGTAGTTGTAAGTCTTATAAAAATCCTTAACAAAAGGTAAAATCACATACATGTGATCAACTACGGCTTTAATAGTTTTTACTCTACTTGCCCTTGAGGCCCAGACTTGCGGGCTAATATAATAATGTGTGCTGTATTCATTTAGTTTTGCCCATTTGGCTATTCGTAAATTAAAACCAGAATTATCAATAAAAATAAGTGCATCTGGCTTAAAAGTGTTAATATCCTGCTTACAAAATTTAATAAAACCTAAAATTTTGAAAAGATTCTTTATGATTTCTATAAATCCCATAAAGGCCCTTTCTTTGTAATGTGTTACTAAAGTACCACCAGCAGCTTCCATTAAATCACCTCCCCAGCACCTTATATTGGCAGAAGGGTCATTTTTTTTAAGTTCTTTAATTAGATTTGAGCCATGTAAATCTCCAGAAGCTTCCCCGGCAATAATATAATATTTCATAATATTAAAAGAGCTTTTTGTAAATAATAAACATAGCAATAGTTAAAGTAGCAATCATAACACCTCGGGCCTGGTAATTTTTGTGTTGTTTTAAAAACAGAAAAAAAGCTGGGATGTTAAGTAAAGCTCCGGCGGCTAAAATAGCTCCAATAACATTTTCCTTAAAAGCAGCTTCAATAGTGGTCTTAATATCCATATCAGAAAAACCAAGTATCCATAAAATGCTTCCTAAGGCTGTTGCTATAAAGCCAACCAGTATGCCCGTTATTACAGGTTTTATAATATGTTTATTCATTTAAATTCCATGAGTTTAATTCTTGAATATAATGATGAGCAGTAAGGTCAAATTGTGTTGGAACAACAGAGATGTATCCATTTGCTAATGCCCATTCGTCAGTGTCTTCTCCTTTGTCTTCATTAACAAATTTACCAGTAAGCCAGTAATACTCGCGACCCATTGGGCTTGTTCGTTTGTCAAATTCTTCTTCCCAGTGTGCGTTTGCTTGTCGACAAACTTTGATGCCTTTTATAGTGCCAGTTTCTAGCGTTGGGATATTTACATTTAACACGACCCCTTTTGGAAGGCCATTTTGTAATACTTGATTCACAATGGTTAAAATAAATGCTTTACAATGAGTAAAATCAGCTTTCATACTATAATCAAGTAAGGAAAATCCAATTGCGGGAATGCCTTCAATGCCAGCTTCAACGGCGGCACTCATTGTACCAGAATAAATCACATTGATAGCTGCGTTTGATCCATGATTGATTCCACTAACACATAAATCGGGTTTTCTCTTTAAAATTTCATGAGTTGCCATTTTTACACAATCAACAGGAGTTCCTGAGCAGCTGTATTCTTCTTGAGGGGCATCGTGATCAATTACTATTTTATCACAATATAAAGTTTCACTTATAGTTATGGCATGACCTTTAGCACTTTGGGGGCTGTCTGGAGCTACTACTAACACGTCACCAATAGTATTCATTACAGCTATTAAAGTACGTATACCCGGAGCAGTTATACCGTCATCATTTGTTACTAATATTAAAGGTCGTTTTTTACTCATCGTTGATTTAATATTGTGTTGTTTTTTATTGAACTATATGTTGAGATTTGTATTTTTTTACTTAATTAATGGGATGAAAAGATTAATTTCTAAATAATTAAAATGCCAATATCAATTCTCATGGTAAAAGTACAGTTTTTTGGTTCGATTTATGTAATGATATAATACAATGAGCGTCATATATATGATAAAGTTTTTTATAAATGTTGTAAAATGTGATGATAATTTAAAATGATAATACTCGATTTTGGATATTTCTAAAAACAAATAATTTAATAAAAATGGATGAAATGTTTGTTATTGATAAAAAAAAGTTTATAATAAATGAATTATAAGTAGTGATTAATAAAGTGATGTTGTTTTATTCGAATAAAAATCGAATATTTTAATAAAACTATAGTCAAGTGTGAAAGCAAGGATAATTATTAATTGTATATTCACATTTAACTTTAATTTGTATAGAATTCACTAAGCTTTGGTTAGCTTAGGATTAAACAGAAAGAGATTAATGAAAAAAAGTGTAATAATTTTATTATTGGGTGTAATGGCAGGAGTTGCCTCATGTAGTTTTACGCCTAAAAGTGATTCAGATCCAGATAGAAATGAATTATTAATTGATTTAATATCATTTGTGCTTGAAAAAGCACATTTTGATGCCCGGAAAATTGATGATAATTTTTCAAAAGAAGTTTTTAATGAATATATAGAAGCTTTAGATCCTCAAAAAAGATATTTTTATGCGGCTGATATAAATGAGTTTAAGAAGTATGAAAATTTAATTGACGATCAAATTAGAAATAAAGATTTAACATTTTTTAACCTTACTTACGATCGTTTAAGTACAAGAGTTGATGAGGTTAAAAATGTATATCAAGACTTGTTAAAAAAACCTTTTGATTTTAATGAGAATGAGTCAATTAATACAGATTATGAAAAACTCCCTTATGTGTCTTCAAAACGAGAAATGCGTAAGCGCTGGTTAAAGCGTTTAAAGTTTAGTACGCTAAGCACTTATTATGATAAGTTAGAAGAACGTGCCCAAAATAAAGAAAATGAAGTTGAGGAAAAAGAAAAAACAGATGAAGAATTAGAAGTTGAAGCACGTGAGGTTACTAAAACCTCAATAAAAGAATACTTTGATTTTACTGATGATTTGGATGCCAAAGATTGGTTTTCGGTGTACATTAATGCCATAGTAGAATCTTTTGATCCTCATACCTTTTATTTTGCTCCCAAAGATAAGGATCGTTTTGATATTTCCATGTCTGGAAAATTAGAAGGTATAGGAGCTAGATTACAGAAAAAAAATGAAAACATTAAAATTGTTGAAGTTATCTCTGGTGGTCCAGCATGGAGAGGTGAAGAAGTTGAGGTTGGAGATATTATTTTAAAGGTGAAGCAAGAAGATGAAGAAGAGCCTGTGAGTATTGTTGGAATGCGATTAGACGATGCTGTAAGTTTAATTAAAGGACCTAAAGGCACTAAGGTAACACTTACATTAAGGAGAGTTGATGGAAGTATAGATAATGTAATTATCACCAGAGATGTTGTTGAGTTGGAAGAAACTTATGCTAAATCATCATTAATAGATAAAGGAGGAAGTAAATTTGGGTTGATTAATTTACCCAAGTTTTATTTTAATATGGATGATTATAATCAACGTAATGCGGCTTTAGATGTGGAAAAAGAAATCGAGCGTTTAAAGGAAAAGAAAATAGACGGATTAGTTATCGATTTAAGAAACAATGGAGGAGGATCTTTAAAAACTGTTGTTGAAATTGCAGGTTTGTTTATTAAAAAAGGACCTGTAGTGCAGGTAAAAGCTAAAGATAGTAAGCCTCAGGTATTAAAAGATACAGATTCATCTATTACATGGGATGGTCCATTGGTAATTATGGTGAATGAATTGTCAGCTTCTGCATCAGAAATTTTAGCAGCGGCTATGCAAGATTACCGTAGAGCTATTGTTATTGGGAGTAAACAAACCTATGGTAAAGGAACAGTTCAAAATATTATGGATTTAAATCGATGGTTACGCAGTAGTGATGTTGGTGATTTAGGAGCATTAAAAATAACTACGCAAAAGTTTTATCGTGTTAATGGAGGGTCAACACAGTTAGAAGGTGTAAAAAGTGACGTAGTGGTTCCAGATAGGTATAGTTATATTGATATAGGAGAAAAAGATCAAGATAATCCATTGCCTTGGGATAAAATTGAACCAGCAAATTACAATTTATGGTCGGATTTAATGGATTATAAAACCATAGTTGAAAAAAGTAAAAATAGGATGGCAGAAAATAATCAGCTACAGTTAATTGACGAAAATGCAAAATGGGTAGCTGATCGAAGAAATATCTTAAACTTTCCAATGAATTTTTTAAGTTATAAAAATGAAATTAAACAAAATGAAGATAAGATTGAATATTTTGAAAAAATTGACGAGTATAAATCTGATTTAAAGTTTAGTTCATTACCTTATGAAGTTTCTTTAATTGAAAAAGATTCAGTATTAGGGGAAAAACGTAAGCGTTGGCATGAAAATTTAGTGAAAGACGTGTATATCGAAGAAGCAGTAAATGTGTTAAAAGATATTCAGTTAACACAGCATAATGGTACTTCAGGAATCATAAATAAATAGATTACATGCAGCAGTCCACAGTATCATTAAGTGGTTTGGCGCTCCAAAAATTTAAAAACAATTTTTGGAGCGTTTTGAGTTTAGGGCTTATTGTAGTTTGTGGTTTGATAGCACTTTTTGCCTATATTTTAGCGCCCGATGATTCACAAAATGCAAATCAAATGCATTTGTCAATACATTCAAAACCACCTGGTTTTAAAGTAGGAATATTAAGTGTGCCTAATGAAATTAGTACTCAACAATCGGTTTTTAGTAAATTGTTTTTTGGAAATAAAAATAGTGCATGGGAGTATCCTTATGAGAAATTAAAATTTACTGCTACGGAAGTAATTGTGTTTCCTTATATGAGCGATAAAGATTTAAAAGGTGTACCTAAACGTATTCTTTTAAGTCGTTTTCCAGAGGGAAGTACGGAGGACTCAATAAAAGAAGTATATGCCAATGAGCGTAGTTTTATTTTAGGAACAGATAAGTATGGACGCGATTTATTGAGTAGGCTATTAATTGGTAGTCGTATTTCGTTTAGTATTGGTTTTGTTGCAGTATTGATTTCGTTGTTAATTGGAGTGTTGTTAGGGGCATTAGCAGGCTATTTTGGAGGAACAATTGATGTGGTTATTATGTGGGTTATAAATGTAGTTTGGTCTATTCCTACATTGCTTTTAGTTATTGCAATTACGTTAGCACTGGGTAAAGGTTTGTGGCAAGTATTTGTTGCAGTTGGTTTAACCATGTGGGTCGAAGTGGCTCGGGTGGTTAGAGGGCAAGTGTTAAGTATTAAACAACAGCAATATGTAACTGCAGCAGTGACACTTGGTTATTCACATGCTCGGACATTGTGGTATCATGTGTTACCAAATAGTATAGCGCCAGTTATTGTAATTGCGGCTGCAAATTTTGCGAGTGCTATCCTTATTGAAAGTGGGTTGAGTTTTTTAGGCATAGGCGCACAACCTCCAGTACCAAGTTGGGGATCTATGATTAAGGATCATTATTCGTATATTATTTTAGGTAAAGCTTATTTGGCAGTAGCACCTGGTGTAGCAATTATGTTATTAGTCATGGCTTTTATGCTATTGGGTAATGGCATTAGAGATGCTTTAGATGTGAAAGGTTGATATTAATAAGTTGTCAGTTATCAGTTGCCAGTTGTCGGTTATGAGTTGGGAGGTAATTTTTCTGTTAGCTAAAGTTTATTTTCGAAAACAAACTTTAATTCTTGATATTGAAAACGAGTTTTATTTAATTTTTATAAGTCGCTAACCAAAATGAAGAAATATTTATATCCTATACTTTTAGCTCTTGTTAGTGCAGCTTTTTATTTTATTGAAAAAAAGCTTGATGCTAATTATTATAACGATTATACAGAAGAAACAAAGGTTCATTCAAGTGGTAAGCAATTTGATTATTTGCCAACATCTACAACTGGTCAGGTAGTTGAACATGCTTATTACTCGCTTTCTTATAATGAAAAGCATGAACAAGCTGAATGGGTAGCTTATGAATTACTAAAAAAACATACAACATATAATGATTTTAAAAGACCTTATTTTCAGGTAGATCCTTTGGTAAAAACAAATTCGGCAAGTTGGCGTAATTACAAAAATTCGGGATATGATCGCGGGCATTTATGCCCTGCGGCAGATCGCCGTTTTGATAAAAAAGCCCACGACGAAACTTTTTTAACATCAAATATATCACCACAAAAACATTCATTTAATTCAGGAGTTTGGAATGATTTAGAAAAAAAAGTAAGGTATTGGCTAAAAAAAGATAAACAATTTTATGTAGTCACTGGCCCTGTTTTTGGGAAGTCAAAAAAAGCGATTGGTAGTGAGCAAGTCACAGTGCCTACTCATTTTTACAAAGTGCTATTGAAATATGGAAAAGGAACTCCTAAAATGATTGCTTTTCTAATTCCTCATGATACAAATTCGCGAAAACTTAAGCAGTTTGTAGTAACAACTGATACATTAGAGGCTCTATTAGGGTTTGATTTTTTTTCAAAACTCCCTGATACTATTGAGGATAAGTTGGAGTCAGATAAAAATGTAAGTTTATGGCTACTATAATGTAATAAATTAATGTAATAAAGGTTATACGTGAAACACAAACAATATGCGTATTTTCTTATTTTATATAATTACATTTTTGTCTTTAGCAAGTATAAAAGCTCAAGTAAATCCATCTCCAGCTTTTGAGTTAGGCGGTATTGGGGGATTTAATTTTACTAATATTGTGGGGGCGGATGTGAATAATAATGGTCTTAGGATAGGACTACATTTAGGAGCTTATGCTCAGTTCGACCTACAGAATAGGTTTGGGTTTCGACCAGAATTGCATGTGTTTTCTGTAAAAGGAACGAGTTCGGGTGGATTTAGGACTATATATATGGACTTTCCATTATTAGCAACTTATGAATTGGCAGAAAAATTTAAAGCTATGGCTGGTATACAACCATCATTACTTTTAAATGCAAGGGTTGATGATGGTAGAGGACGAATTAATGACTTGATTAGAACAATTGATTTAGGATTTGTTTTTGGAGGTTGGTATCAAATTGACGAAGAGTGGGGTGTAGGAGCACGATTTGTACCGGGAATTAGTCGTGTAGGTGCAGATGGTAATGAGCGTACTTTTAATTTTAACTTCCAACTTTCGGTGGGCTATCGATTTATGTAGAAAGCTTATGCTAATAATAAAAAATAAACGACCTGTTTAGTGTTTCATAAGCAGGTCGTTTATTTTTTTTGAATAGTAGTGTCTAACTATATTCTCTATGTAATCATAGGCTAATTTCTTCAACAGTTTTGCTGTTGTCTTTATATACTCTGTCAATTAATAATCTTTTAGGGTCTATAGCTAATTTGGCTGGTATTGTATCTATTTCAAAACTAAAATCCATTTCGGGTTTTGTTATTTTGACTCGTTTTTCAAAAATAAGATTCTTTTCATCTGTATCCCCAAAAGCACCTAGATCGATCCAGTCATTTATTGGAATGCTTTTTTCAACTCCGATAGTATCTACTCTTATTTTTTTAGTAGCTACTTTCATAGAAATTTGATATTTTCCATTACTAGTTTTTTTATAAGTAGCTTCTTTAATTCTATTATCATACAAGGTTATGGTTTTCAATAAATCAGTGACTAAATAATTTAAAGAATCAGGAACTTGAGGTTCTAGATATTCTAAAAAATCAAGTGAGGTTGGATAAGGCGGTTTTTTGTATTTAAATTCATTTAAAAAATTACGCATAGCTATGTTCACCTTGTCTTCACCAATATAGTCTTGCAAGGCATACAATGCAACACTACTTTTTCCGTAATGGATGTATTGTTGATTTGCTTCTACTTTGTAAATAGGGAGTTCCTTGTTTAATTCTCCGCTTCGACCTCTCAAATAACGTTCGTGATCATATTTAAGAAATTCGCGCATTTTCATAGGAGTATCTGATTTTTTTTTCATCACCATCAGCGAGGCATATTCAGAAAAACCTTCGCTAAACAGGGTTGCTCCTTGCATATCGGCGCCTATGACTTGGTGTGCCCACCATTGGTGTGCCATTTCATGGGCAATAACCGCATCTACTATATTGTTTTTATTTTCATCTTCTAAGTTGACAATAAAGCCAAAAGATTCTGAATAGGGCATAGTGCCCGGAAAAGCTTGGGCAAAAGTACTGTAACGAGGGAACTCAATAATTCGGCACTGATCATGCATGTAAGGTCCAAAATTTTTAGTATAATAAGTTAATGAGTTTTCTACTGCATCTAGCATTTTGTCTAAGTTTTGCGGGTGTTTTTCATCGTAATACACTTCTAAGGGAATCCCGTTCCAATCCCGTTTTTTTATTTTGTATTTGCCCGAAACAAATGATACAAAATTTAAAGAAGGATGATCTATTTGATAATGAAAATAGGTCCTGTTATTAGCTGTCCATTTTTTTACTAAGGTACCAGGAGCAATAGCAATTTGATCATTTGTGGTAGATATCACTGTTTCAATACAAGTAAAATCAGAGGTTCCATTAGAAATATAATTACGCATGCAATGGGTAGAACAATTAGCTTGCAATTTGGGCATGATTTCTTTTTTGGGTAATCCGTATTTTTTTCTTGTATTTTTATCACTAAGTTCTGCTCCAGAAGAATAACCAATATTAGGAAATACAGTGCTGTTATTTAAAAAAGTACCGTTGGCAACAATACTGGTCAATTCATTATTGTTTTCAAAACCTTTGGTAAGATACTTAACGTTAATTTCTATAGGAATTTCTTGATTAGGTTGTAAGGGTTTGTTTAATTTATAAATCTGATAACCTAGTTCTTTGTCATCTAAAACTAATTCCGAATCTGGAATAAGAATTTCGGTTTCCCAATTTTGATGAAGATTAAAATGAATGGAATCAATTGCAGTATTGGATTCATTAGCAAGTGTAGCTTTTGCTTTAGCAATTACATTTCTTTTGTAGGGAAAAATATCAACAAAATAATTGATGCCTTTTAATTTAGGTAAATTAATTTTCTCAAACTTCTTGTATTTTTTTTCATAATCTACCTGTGATAATTCTATTTCATCAGCAGTAGGCATTTTGTTTACTATCTGTGTATTGTAATACACAAATCCAGCAACAAATAACCAAGTAGTAATTATACCCAAAAAGAAAATTTTGTAACCTGTACTTATCTGCTTTAGCCCTACAGATACTCTGTTTTTGAAGGATTCCATTTTTCCGCGATTCCATAATAAACCAGCAATAGATAAGCATATAGTAGATAATAGTAACCAATACGTATTGAACCATAATGCTCTTTTTAGAGAAGGGCCAAATGAATTCATATCAGAAAACAAAAGACTAGGTCTTCCTCCAATGTACATCATGTTAGATTCAATATTTAAAACATAAAGTAGGGTATCGGATATAAATAGCAATAAAATTGAGATGAAATATCCAATATACTTGTTTTTACAGAGTACTTGAATGAGTATCATTATGCCACTAAAAATAAAGTAGCTACTTAAATCCACATACAAAAAATCTAAAATATATGTGTTAAGATCTATACGATAATAGCCTTTGGCAAGTTGATATAAAATACCGCAGATAATAAAAAATATACGTAAAATAGAGGCTATAGCCACTAATGAAAGCGTTTTGGCAACTAATGAAATTATAGAAGCATGCGGAGTAGCATCTATCACTTCGTTAATTTTGTAATCACGATCCCTCCAAATTAATTCACCTGAAAAAAATATGATTATAATAAATATAAAAATTGCAGCACTTTTAATGGTATCCATTATTTTATAAGTTACTGGGTAACTCTGTAAGCCATAGTATTCGTAACCAGAAATGAGGTTTGAAATTAAAATTATAAGACTAAATAGGAGTAAAATTTTAAAGGTGACATTTTTAAAAATGCTCAAAAAATTTATAAAAAAGAAACTTTTAAAATGCGCCCAATGAGTTCGCATTGTAAAAGTTTGTTGTATTTCAGGAAGTGTAAAAACAGTATTTGAAGTTTCAATTTTCTTTTTAAGTGCTTTTTCTTTTTTGTTTTTTTTATGAAAAGAAAAACTGAAAAAAGAAGTTAGTAAAATGATAAAAGCAAAACCAATCCATATGGCTCTATTAACTAGTAGCAATCCAGAAAAAATAGGGTTTAAAGTGTTTTTTTCAATTGCGGTGTAGTACTTAGTTTGTATGATGTAGGTTTGCATTCCAAAAACATCTACCAAAGCAGCAATGCTTTGATTTTCTAGATCAGAAATTACATTTGAAGAAACACTATAACCAATCACTATTAGTAAAGAACCTACAAATGAAATAACGGTACTTTTCCATTTGTTAGCCATTCCGAATATGATCGCACCAGCGATAAACATATTGGGTAAAATAAAAATAAAGTAATTTTTTACAAATGTCATGACTTGAAAGCCGCCTATTCTATCAGGTGATATCCAATTAAATATTGGTCCTAGGTAACTTCCTATAATAATTCCAATAAAAACACCCAATAGTGGAATAGTTGACAATACTAAAGCCCCAAAAAAACGTCCAAAGAAATAGCCAGATTTTGACAGCGGAGCACTAAAAAGTATTTCGTCAAAATTATTTGCATAATCGCGTAATGCGGCATTATTAAAAAAAGCGGTAGCAGTTAGCAGTCCAAAAAAGGATAAAATAATAGTATAAATGCTAATAATATGCGGGGCATTTTTATAAACATTACCAACAGCACCCCCTATGGAAACATTATTACTTACAACTGCTGCAAATGTTAGCAGACTAATAAGGGCTAAAAAAATATATATCATGGGTTGCTTAAGAGCAGCTTTAAGCTCTTTTGCAAAAAAAGTGTAAAACATAATCGTAAGGTTGAGGGTTAAACTTAAACTAAAGCGTTTTGTGTATTAATTTTGGAAAAGAATACATCTTCCAAATTGGGTTTAACTTGTTCAAAACCTTCATAAGGATTTGTTTCGCTATAAATATGAATTAAAGGTTGCCCGCCAACCATTTTGTTAGAAATTAGCGTATAGGTATCAGCGTAGGTTTTTAAGCTGTCACGGGATACAATTTTTTGATAGATTTTGCCATCCAAGTCATTGATGGCATGTTGAGGTGCTCCTTGATACACAATGTTACCCAAATTCATAATAGCCATTTTGGTGCATAGCTCTCTTACATCATCAACAATGTGTGTAGATAAGATTACAATGACTTCTTCGCCAACTTCTGCTAATAAATTGTAAAATCGATTTCTTTCACTAGGATCTAAGCCAGCTGTAGGCTCGTCAACTATAATCAAATTTGGGTTGCCAATTAAAGCTTGGGCTATGCCAACGCGTTGTTTCATTCCCCCAGAAAACCCTTTTACGCTTTTGTTGCGTTTTTCATATAAATTGACCTTGTCTAATAAGTAGTTGACTAATTCTTTTCTCTTTTTAGTGTTGGTAACCCCTTTTAAAATAGCTAAGTGATCAAGTAATTGTGCCGCAGTAATTCTTGGATAAACACCAAATTCCTGAGGCAAATAACCCAATACTTTTCTTAAGGCTTCTGGCTGATTAATAACATCTATATCATTAAGTGTGATGCTGCCACTATCTGCTTTTTGTAGTGTCGCTAAGGTTCTCATTAGCGATGATTTTCCAGCTCCGTTAGGACCTAAAAGGCCAAACATTCCATTGGTGATTTCAATAGAGATCTGATCAAGTGCTTTTACTCCATTAGGGTAAGTTTTGGTTAAATTGTCAATTTTAAGTTTGTGCATAAGATAGTTGTACTAAGTTGAATTATTAATATCCAATGTACAAAATACTTAAGTATTGTTGTCTAAGAAATTAGTGGTTGGTCAAAAATTACTAGTCATTCGATCAGCATCCAATTTAACCATAATAAAAACAAGCATAGTAAATCCCCATAAGCCCGAACCCCCGTAACTAAAAAAAGGCAGAGGTATACCTACGGTAGGTACAATGCCTATGACCATTCCTACATTTACAAAGAAATGAATGAATAGTATACTGGCTACAGAGTAGCAATACACCCTATTAAATTGGCTTTTTTGTCTTTCGGCAACAAATAATGCGCGGATAATTAAAATGCTAAAAAGAATAATAACGAATAAGCTACCTGCAAATCCCCATTCTTCACCTACGGTACTAAAAATATAATCGGTATGTTGCTCTGGGACAAAGCCTCCTTTTGTTTGTGTGCCTTCGGTCCAGCCTTTTCCAAACCAACCACCACTTCCGATAGCAATTTCACTTTGATCGGTGTTGTATCCAATTCCTTTAGCGTCTACTTCTTTTCCCAAAACAATGTTAAAACGATCTCGATGATGCTGTTTGAAAACATAGTTAAATACATAGTTTACAGAAAAGCTAAACAGACTTATTCCGATAGTATAAAATACTAATTTAGAGATTAGATTTTTTTTCTTTTTGGTAAAAAAGTAAGTGCAAATGGCTATAATGATACTGCATATTATAACTGTAGAGGCGCTAAAAAGAAGTGTTAACACAAATACGCTGATAGCTAAAAAGCCTAAAAATAGATATATGCCCGCAATGCCTTCTCTGTACATAGTAAATACAAAAGCAGTAAATACAAGTGCACTACCAGCATCGGGTTGCCCCATAATTAAAAGAGCAGGTAAGGCTAAAATTAAAAAAGCTTTAGCTTGATGCTTAAAGTGTTTCATGTTGGTTTGTAAATCACTTATGTATTTAGCTAAAGCTAATGCAGTGGCAGCTTTAGCAAATTCCGAAGGCTGTATGCCGATGCCTCCAAATACATACCATGATGTGGCGCCAGATATGGTTTTTCCAAAAATAAATAGCCCTAGTAAACTCAGTAAGGAAATGATGTAAATGATACTGGAAAAACGCTCAAAAAACTTGCTTTCGGTGGCTAAAATGATAATGATAAATACTAAACTAAGTCCTATCCATAAGGCTTGTTTTCCATATGGTTGATTAAGATCAAAATAGGAGGTGATATCATCAGTTAAAGATGCCGAATAAATGTTTATCCAACCAAAAATAACTAATAAAAAATAGACAAGTATGGATATCCAATCTATATTTGCTAGGTTTGATTTAGCCATTTTATTGGTTAATTTTAAAGGGTTTTCCGCTATAGGGTTTTGCGTATTCTTCCTCTAAACTATGATTTAAAACCCAATCTTCCATACGTTTTAAGGTGATTTCTTTTTTTATGTATTTTTCAATCATTAGGCTGGAAATTCTACCAGCATATCGTGCTCCCCAATATCCATTTTCTACAAAAACAGCTAAAGCAATTTTAGGCTTGTCTATAGGTGCAAATGCAATAAAAATAGAATGATCGGTTAGTTGGGTTCGTATTCCGTCAATTTTAGTGAAATTTTCAGCTGTACCAGTTTTTCCACAAATTGAGATTCCTGGTACCTGTAAAAAGCTAGCTGTACCTTTGGTAAATACTTGCTCCATGCCTTCAATTACTTTCTCAAAGTGTATAGGGCTAATTGTGGTGTGTTTTTTTGTTGTAAATTTTGGAGTTGATATGGTGTTATTATCAATTTTTTTGATCATGTGAGGGGTGTAATAAAAACCTCGATTGGCTATTGCTGCGGTCATATTTGCTAGTTGTATTGGGGTAGTTACGACTTCGCCTTGTCCAATGGCATTTGAAAGGGTGGTAGTAGCTCTCCAATTTTTGGCAGGATATACTTTGTCATAATAAGCGGCGCTAGGAATCCGTCCAGGCCTACCGGGAGGAAGGTCGTATCCAAGGAAATTTCCAAAGCCAAAGCTTTCTAGGTGTTTACGCCAGTTATCTAAGCCTTTTTGCGGAGGTTCATATTTTTCGATGATTTTACGATACACTTGAGCAAAATAGGAATTGCATGAAACAGCAATACCTTTAGTCATGTTTACGGGACTGGGATGAGAGTGGCATCCCATTTTTCGTCCTCTACTGCCATAAATATACCCATGATGACATGAAAAACGATCTTCGGGACTAATTACGCCTTCTTCCAGAGCAATTAGTGCATTTATAGTTTTAAAAGGAGATCCTGGAGGGTATTCGGCAAGTAAGCCTCTGTCATAAAGAGGTTTTTGAATCGTGTCATAATACATTTTTGTGTAATTGGCAGATCGTTTTCGGCCTACTAATAAATCGGGATCATAACTTGGAGCGGTAATTAAAGCTAGTATTTCGCCACTTGAGGGTTCAAGAGCAACAATACCTCCGCGTTTATTTTGCATTAATTTTTTTCCGTATTCCTGTAATTCAATATCAATAGTTAAATGTAAATCTTTACCACGTACAGGGAGAGTATCTAGTTTGCCTTCTTTATAGGAGCCCATTTCACGATTTAATCGATCTTTTTGAATGTATTTTACTCCTTTTATGCCACGTAATTCTTTTTCGTAAGCACTTTCAATTCCTTGCTTCCCGATAAGGTCTCCAGACCTGTAGTAAGGTTGTTTTTTAATAATTCGATTATTTACTTCGCCGATAAAACCTAATACATTAGCTGCGGTATTAGTTTTGTAATCGCGTAACGAACGTTTTTGAATATAAAAACCTTCATATTTCCACATTTTTTCTTGTAAATAAGCATATTCACTTTTGGTAAGTTGAGGAACAATTACTGAGGGTAATTGCCTTGAATATCTTTGAGCTTTGTTGAGCTGTTTTAGTAGTTTTTCTTTAGTAATGTTTAGAATTTTACAGAATTCAAGTGTGTCAAAAGCTTTGATTTCTCTAGGGATTGCCATTACATCATAAGAAGGTTGGTTGGCTACAAGTAGTTTGTTATTGCGATCAAACAAATAACCACGTTGAGGGTAGTCATATAAAATTTTGACAGCGTTATTTCTGGATAAGTTTTCGTATGAGGTGTCATAAATTTGCAAATAGAATAAACGAGCTGTAAATCCTATGGCTGTAAGCAAAATTATGATAAGTAAAAGGAGTTTTCTCATGCTCGGCGTACTACGTTAATTTCCTTTTTTAAATAACGATAAGCTAAGTAAAATAGTTGCAATTGAAAATATTCCAGAGAATAAAGTTTGCGAGAGTATAAAATTAATGTATTTAAGTTGGAAGACTTCTAAACTAAATAATGTCAAATGATGTATTAAAGCCATTAAAACAACATATATAGTGAGTTGTTTAAATGGTGCATTATTTAATTTTAAATTTTGATGAATGTAATTTAGTCCAAAACAATTTTCAAGAATAAAAGGGCGTAAATAGGCGATTAATAGACAAGCTGCAGCATGTGAACCTCCTGAATTACCAAATAGATCCAATGTAAGACCTAATAAAAAGCTTAAAATAAGAAAGACCCAAGGCTGATTTTTTATAGGAAATAATAAAATGAAAATAATGTAAGGATAAGGGTTAATATAACCTAAAAGTAATATTTTATTGAAAATGATCACCTGTATTAGCACAAGGCTTATAAAACGGACTATATTTAATGTGGTTGAATTATTCATTAGTCTGTTTTTCTAAAGCTTTTATTTCTAAAGCATTTTTGTTTTCAATAACATTTACAAATCCAATATTTGTCATATCATTAAATAGCTCGATGTTAACGGTATAATAACTTTCGTTACTATCCAGTTGAAAATCTTTAATAGTACCAATTAAAATTCCTTTCGGGAAAATAGTAGAGCGGCCTCCGGTAACGATAGTATCTCCAATTTTTAAAGGAGCAAGTCTAGGGATATCTATAAGTTGTACAACATTAGGCGATTTGGTATTCCAAACTAAAGATCCAAAATGTTCTGTTTTTTTGAGCTTCGCATTAATACGCGAGTTTTTATTTAAAATAGATATCACTCGTGAGTAATTAGTACTGGCTTTTTGTACAATGCCAATAATGCCTAAATCAGTGATAACTCCCATGTCGGTTGCAATACTATCTTTACTTCCTTTGTTAAGGGTAATAAAATTATTGGTTTTATGGTAATCGTTATTTATAACTAATGCAGGTTTGTAATGGTATTGAATAGTGTTTGTGCTATCAAGTGTAAATTTAGAGATATCAGTAGTGTCAATTCCTTTTTGATATAATGTGTTTTTTAGCCTTGTATTTTCAATGAGTAACCTGTTGTTGTAGGCCTTTAAATTAAAATAATTGTCAATATTTCTGGTAATAGAAAAAAGTCCACCCGTAAAAAAGTTGGTAGAACTAATAAATTTACTTTTATGATAGCTGTGGGATTGTATTGTTAGTCCAATGGCAATGCAGGACAATACAATAAATAGCAGCGTATTCCTATATCGGATAAGAAAATTTAAAATTTGCTGCATGTCTTATTGTAAGCTATTTATTGATGACACTCTTGTAGCGTTCCAAATTTTTAAGGGTAATTCCTGTTCCTCGTACTACAGCACGTAAAGGGTCTTCGGCAATGTATACAGGTAAGTCTGTTTTTTGAGAAAGACGCTTGTCTAAACCTCGGAGCATAGATCCTCCACCAGCAAGGTAAATACCGGTATTGTAAATATCCGCTGCTAATTCAGGGGGTGTTTGTGATAGTGTTTCCATAACAGCATCTTCAATTCTAAGGATTGATTTATCTAATGCTTTAGCAATTTCTCTAAATGAAATTTGAACCTGTTTTGGTTTTCCGGTAAGCAAATCACGTCCTTGAACGCTCATATCTTCTGGAGGAACCTCAAGATCTTCCGTTGCGGCTCCAATTTGAATTTTTATTTTTTCGGCAGTACGCTCACCAACATATAAGTTATGCTGTGTACGCATGTAGTAAATAATATCATTAGTAAAAACATCACCTGCAATTTTTACAGATTTGTCACAAACAATACCTCCAAGAGCAATAACTGCAATTTCAGTGGTACCACCACCTATATCTACAATCATATTTCCTTTTGGTTGCATAATATCCACACCAATACCAATAGCTGCGGCCATGGGTTCATGTATTAAAAAAACCTCTTTCCCATTTACACGTTCAGCACTTTCTTTTACGGCACGCATTTCAACTTCAGTAATTCCGCTAGGAATACAAATCACCATACGCAATGATGGAGTGAATAATTTCTTTTTTAATGCTGGAATTTCTTTAATGAACATACTGATCATTTTTTCACTAGCATCAAAATCAGCAATTACACCATCTTTCAAAGGGCGAATTGTTTTAATATTTTCATGCGTTTTTCCTTGCATCATAGCAGCTTCTTTACCCACGGCAATTATTTTACCACTGTTCCGATCACGTGCAACTATAGATGGACTATCTACAACAACTTTATCGTTATGAATAATTAATGTGTTAGCTGTACCTAAATCAATAGCAATTTCTTCGGTAAGAAAGTCAAAAAAACCCATGCGTTTTTATGGAAAAGGGGGTGAAACGTATTAAACATTAAAAATACTAAAATTAGCACAAATTTAAAGCCTATTTTTAATATAGTTTATAAATATGGTCTAATTTATGTTAAAATATTTTCTTCAAAATTAAGAAAAGCTCGAAATATTTTTTATTTCGAGCTTTTTTATACAGCTTATTTTAGTTGTAATACCAATTATATATTTAAAATACATTAATTAATAACTAATCGGGGTATTAAATGATTAATGCTTAAAATGTCTAGTTCCTGTCATTACCATAGCAACATCATTTGCGTCACAGTAGTCAATACTTAATTGATCTTTTATGGATCCACCAGGTTGAATAACGGAAGTAATACCTGCTTTGTCTGCTAACTCAACACAATCTGGGAATGGGAAAAAAGCATCACTGGCCATAGCAGCTCCCTTTAAATCAAATTTAAAAGAATTTGCCTTTTCAACGGCATGAGTTAAAGCGTCTACGCGCGAAGTTTGACCACAGCCACTTGCTAACAATTGGTTGTTTTTAGCAAATACAATAGTATTGGATTTAGTGTGCTTACAAATTTTTGAAGCAAAAAGTAAATCTTTAATTTCTTGAGCAGTTGGAGCCTTTTTTGTTACTACTTTTAAGTCACTCTCAGCATCTGTAATGCTGTCTTTATCTTGAACTAGTAATCCATTTAAGCAAGTACGTACTTGGTCTGTAGGGAGTTCGATTTCATTTTGAATTAAAATGATTCTATTTTTCTTTCCTTTAAGAATTTCCAAGGCATCAGCATCGTATGAAGGAGCAATAACTACTTCACAAAATAATTTATGAATTTCTTCAGCAGTAGCTACATCAATGGCAGTATTACTAATTAAAACACCGCCAAAAGCAGAAACGGGATCACCTGCAAGCGCATCAAGGTAAGCTTGTTTTACACTATCCCGCTGTGCTAAACCACATGCGTTATTATGTTTTAGAATAGCAAAAGTAGGTGATTCTCTTTTAAATTCGTTCATTAAGTTAACAGCTCCATCAACGTCTAAAAGGTTGTTATAGGAAAGCTCTTTTCCATGTAGTTTTTGAAACATAGCCTCAAAATCACCAAAGAATGTTCCTTTTTGGTGTGGGTTCTCTCCATAACGTAAGGTTTTGCCTTCGGTAATACTGGCTTTAAAAACAACCTCTTCTTTAGCTTCTGCATTAAAATAATTGAAAATTGCCGTATCGTAATGTGAAGAAACATTAAATGCTTTTGCAGCAAAACGCTTACGATCTTTTAGAGAAATACTTCCGTTGTTAGTAGAGATTACTTCTAAAAAATCGGCATAATCATTAACCGAAGCAACACAAGTTACATCGGCAAAGTTTTTTGCGGCAGCTCTAATCAAAGAGATACCTCCGATGTCAATTTTTTCAATAATATCTTGTTCAGTTGCACCAGAGGCTACTGTTTTTTCAAAAGGATATAAATCAACAATGACTACATCAATTTGAGGAATATCATATTCAGCAATTTGCTCAACATCACTTTCTACGTTTTGACGGTTAAGAATACCTCCAAACACCTTAGGATGAAGCGTTTTTACACGACCGCCTAATATTGAAGGATAACTGGTCACATCCTCAACTGGAACCACTTTAATGCCAAGATTAGTAATAAATTTTTCGGTACCACCTGTTGAATAAATGGTAACACCTTGTTCGTCAAGTTTTTTTACAATTGGGGCTAATCCCTCTTTACTAAATACAGAGATAAGTGCTGACTTTACAGTCTTTGAATCGCTCATGGTGAATAGGATAAAATTAAGAATGCAAAATTACGTATTTGTCATTGAATTATACTAATTCTCATTTGAATTTTGCTTAAGGAAAACTGTATATTTGAATTAAAAGAAAATTCAAACTCAATTAATGTTGTAATTAAAGCTAAAAATGAGAGTATATTTAATGCATTTTTAAAAAAAAAGTATAAATGTGTCTCATTATAATTTTAATTGAAAAGTTAAATAATTTAAAAATGAAAGATTATTTTATTGTATTTATAGTGGGGTGTATGTTGATTTTTTCTTGTAAAAAGAAAGAAACAGAGCGTGGTGTACCGCCTATTGAAGCCAATGCAAAGAAAGATTTGAACCTTACCAAAACTAAAACATCGGTTACATTTAATGCGCCGCAAAATAAATTGATGTATGATCAATATTTAGTTCTAAAAGCTGCATTGGTTAACACAAATACAAAAGCTGCTAAAAAAGCAGCTGATGAATTTAGTAAATCGTTTGCAAATGATTCATTATATGATAGAGCTAGACAAGTGGCTATTTTAATTGCTGCAGAAAATAGTATAAAAAAGCAACGCGAATTTTTTGTTGGCTTAACCGAAGAGGTGACATCAATTTTAAAGGATGATGTTAAAAGCGGTAAGCTTTACCAACAATTTTGCCCAATGGCTTTTGATGGAAGAGGAGGCTATTGGCTATCAGATAGTGATCAAGTACGTAATCCTTATTTTGGTGATCAAATGTTGGTTTGTGGAGAAGTGGTGAAAGTGCTTCAGTGATTTTGATTGTCAGTTGGCTGTTGGGAGTTGTCAGTTTTTGAGTTGTCGGTAGCCAGTTTTTGTTTTGTTTAAAAAAATGTAAGTTATAAAGCCATAAAAAGGTCAAGGATTTGTTGCCATCTAACATCTAACATCTAACATCTAACATCTAACATCTAACATCTAACATCTAACAGTAATTTATGTCATCTCAATCTAGACTTTCAAGAGCGTTTAAAAATGCTAAAAGATTAGCTTTTGATGATACATCAAAACTAATTTTATTTAGTGATTGTCATCGTGGAGATAATAGTTTCGCTGATGATTTTGCACGAAACAAGAATATCTATTTCCATGCACTTAGTTATTATTATGATCAAGGTTTTACATACTGTGAGTTAGGTGATGGAGATGAATTATGGGAGAACAGGTCTTTTGGGGAAATTTTTAGAGCGCATGAGAATGTGTATTTATTATTCCGGAAGTTTTATCTAGCAAATAGATTTCAACTTATATGGGGTAATCATGATATGGTTTACCAAAGAGCGGCTGTTGTAAAAAAATATTGGGAGACTTATTTTGACAGAAAAACAAATACAGAAAAACCACTATTACCAGGCGTACAATTTGCGGAGGCTATTGTTTTTAAACATAAAAACACAGGGCAAGAACTTTTTTTAACCCATGGACATCAAGCAGATTTTATGAATTATGTGGCTTGGCGTTTTAATCGATTTATGGTAAGGGTTTTATGGAGGCCACTGCAAGTAATAGGTATTTATGACCCTACAAGTCCGGCAAAAAATTATCGCGAGACTATAAAGGTAGAAAGAAGAACGAGGAAATGGATTGGTCAAGTAGGCAAAGTAGTTACTATAATAGGGCATACACATAGGCCTCGTTTTCCAGAAAAAAATCAAATGCCATTGTTTAATACTGGAAGCTGTGTTCATCCTAGGGCTATTACTGGTTTGGAGATTGTTAATGGAGAAATTTCATTAATTAAATGGCAGATTTCTACCACTAAAGATGGAGTACTTAAAATTATTAGAGTGCTTTTAGAAGGTCCTCAGAAATTAACAGATTTTGATTTTTAAATAATCGATATTAGTTATCTATACGTTGTAATTTGTTGTTTTGATAATTTTTTAAGATGATAAAAAACTAAAACAGGCTTATCCTTTTGGATAGCCTGTTTTAGTTAAATAATATGAGTTTAACATAAAATTTTGGTTTTTGGGAAATTATGTCAAACTCATGTTAAATAAATCTAATTGTTAATTGTCCACAATTAATTTCTTAATTATTCGATATTGATTATTAACAGAAAGTTGAATTAGATAAATTCCATTAGAAATTTGTGATAATGTAATAGATTCTTCATTACCGTGTTCGGCATCAAAACCACCATTAGCAATAACTTTGCCTTCTAAATTAGTTATGCTATAAGACACTGCTTGACCTATATACTCAGTAAGAATCATATTGATTTCACTATCAGTAACAGGGTTAGGGTATATAGTAATACTATTGCTATTTCCTGAGATTAATTTTTGCCCATTAACAGGTACTAGTTCAAACTGCTGATTTTTATTTGATTTAGAGTAAGACCACAAGTATACGCTTGCTCCATTTTTTCCAGTTTTATCTAAAGCTTTATTAGTGCAATGTGCGGGTTTAAAATAAACAATTTTTCCATTTTTTTCAATAATCCATTGTTGGTGTTTGTTATTGGCATTTGTCCATGTGGAAACATTTGATCTATTATCGCAATCTCCATGTGGTACTTCTAAATAACGGCCAGTACCAACATTTTTTATTTTATGAAGGCCGTTACCGATATGCTCAAAAGACCATTGCTGATCACGGAATGTGCCATTATTAAACATTAATACATTGTAGTTGTCCCAGCTTGGAGATATTACGTTTTGTCCATTAGCAATACTTTTAATGTAATAAGTTCCTGTAATTGTGTTTGACGAAGTACTAGGTTTTGAAGGTGTGGTATTTCCAACAGAAATTGAAATAGTTTTTTCAACTTTACTGTTGTTTTTTAGTGTCGCTACAGCTTTTAAAGTATAATTACCCTTCTTTAAGTTTTGTAATTGTTTAGGGTTTATCCAGCGGTATGGTGCACTACCTTGTCTTCCAACATAATCATTGTTTACATAAAGTTTTACTTCTTTAACATTGTTGTTATTTAATTCAACAATAACATTTGTTGATGAGTTTACTTTAAAATTACTGCCATTTTTGGGTTGATTAAAGTTTATATTGTTAGCGCTTGCAACAGGTGCAGTAGGTTTTTGTTGAGGTTGAGGTTTTGGCTTAGGTTCAGCTACGGGTTTTGGAGCTGGACCATTCGTTAGACCTTGAGGGCCATATAATTTGAAATCATCAACAATAAGAGTTCCTGTTTTTTTAGCAGTATCTCTACCTCCATTATAGTAATTAAACCAATAAGCATAAATTTTTAAATCACTTACTTTTCTAAAATTCCAATTGCTTCTTTCAAAAACAAGTTTGCCGTTTACCCAAGCTTTTAAAATACCATTACTTTTTCCTGGTGTGTTAAGTTTTATGTATTGTTTTACATGGTACCATTTGTTGTAATCCATATCGCCTCCTTTTTTCCACCAAACAGCATCTCCCCATGTTTTTCCGTTATTTCCAGTATTTGTGTGATAAACATAAAATGAGTTTCTAACTGTAGATCGCCCTTCAGTTCTTAAAGTACCACGAGCAGACCAACCATTTACTCCTTTTCCAGGTCTATTACCCCAGCCAGCTTTTCCATAGGTACCGTCAAATCCAGGAGCTTTACCTCCAAATTTATTCATGCTTTTGTCGTACTTAACACGGTACTCCGCGTAAAGCTCTTCCGGTTCAAAACCTAAATTTTCTTTAAGCATCCATTTAAATGATCCTCCATGGTGTGAGCCTTTTTTTACGGTAATTTGCACCCCTCCTTTTGAATAACCTCCATTAGATAAAAATTTGAAATTATTCCCTCCGGGTCCAATGTCGTAGTTCTTTCTCCAATTAGAATTATCAAAGTTGTCAGTCCAGTAAGTTTGAGCATTAATGCCAGTAATAGTAAAAAAAGATACTAGCAGAGCAAACAGATGCCATCTATTATGCACAGTGTTCTTGAGCGTTTTATTATTCATTTTAATTGTAATTAGTGGTTTTTGGTTTGGCTTGGTTATTAATAATCAACAAAATTAGAATTATATAATTAATGCTTTTTTTACCTCACGATTAAGAGTGTTTTTTTTCTATGAAATTTTAGGTGTATTGGTGTGTTTTGTAATCTTTTTTAAGTGTGATTTGTGTTTGTTTTTTAAGGTGTAAACACTTTTTTTTGATGGTTTTATAGGGTTTTACAGGGGTTTGTTGATATTAAAAAATAAGACTGTGTTTGTGTTATTTTGTAAGAATTTATTTATTGATTGTTTTGAAAAGGAATTAAGAGATGTGTGCTCCTATTGTTTTTTAGGAGTTTTTTTTCATATTTATTGTTTAACCCAAATTATGCATTAGAAAATTTATTCCGTTATGAAATCACTTCAAAAACAAACACTTTGTTGTACTTTTCAAT
>CANMLG010000016.1 GCA_947498765.1 uncultured Aquimarina sp. | reverse complement strand
ATCAACAAAACAGAAATTATAATTCGTCTCTCAAAATGACTATTCTAGTCTTAATTCTTTTTCTTGGTATTAATTTCGCTTACTCTAGATTTTCACCTTCGTGAAAATGATATAAGCTACTTATAATACGCGCTGTCAATCAATATGTCAATGAACTCTTTTTTGATAATTAAAAAACTCTTCAGCTATTTAATTTAGTTGCCGTTTAAAGCGGCTGCAAAGATAAGCTCTTTTTTAATTCTTACAAGAAAAAATTAAACTTTTTTTTATTTGTTTTTTTTGAATAACCCTCAACTCCAAAACAAATCTCTCACCTGCCATAAACACAACTTTCGCCGTTTTTATTCCCGCTTAAAGCGGCTGCAAATGTAGACTTTATTTTGTTTCTGACAACTTTTAAAATAAAAAATATTTCTTTTTATTTTTATCGCTACTCAAAACTAAACAACCTATCTTTTCTATGAACTTTATCGCTCGCTTTGCTTTCTTATGCGCCGCTAGCGGGGTGCAAATATACAACGCTTTTCCTTTATAACAACTATCTTTTTTTGGGTTTTTTATTCTTTTGTTATTTATACCTATCCAAAGATCTTTTTTATGCGTTTTTCTTAAACTTTTTTGCTTTTTATTAACATATCCTTAACTTGATTTGAAGCACCTGTTTTTAACTTTCTTTTTAATCCCTATTTGACTAATCTTCCTATTGTGATTTCTCTTTTGTTCTATACATACTATATATAATAACTCTGTTTTTTAATACCTATATAATAGTATTACCTCCCTTTTTATAATGAACTCTTTTCTGCGTTAAGGATTGAACGCTTTGTTTGAGCTCCTTGGAGCCACAGCGTAAAGAGCGAGCAGTGAAAGCCTGACCCATTGGGGAACGCCCTACAACTATTGAACTCTACTTTAACAATCGTTTTTTAGGGTAAAAATCTTCTAGATTGTCTTAGATACTGAAACTTAAAATTATATAAACATGAATACTTTATTTAAATTACAACGATTCCTTTTATTAATTCCATTATTACTTACATTAAGTTGTAACAGTGATGATTTAAACGATCTAATTCCTGTAGATAAACCCAAAAGAGAAATAGATAATGTTACTTATCAAAAATTCCCTGATGTAACTAAACTGTACAAAGCTAAAGGAAATAAAAATGCGGAAACTGTTATAATTTTTGAACAAGGAGGGCCTGCGTCTGAATTAGATGTTGATTGCATAGAGGTTGAGGAAGGCAATCCTGGTCTTGCAGATCATATTACAGATTACTATAGGGTTTATGCCCATCAGGCATTAACATTTGATACCAAAAACACCAAACAAACTATAATAGATAACAAAGAAGCTCTTAGACTTAGAGAACTAAATATAGATATACTTCATAATCTTATTATTCATTTCAAAAAATTGAATAAAAAAATAATCGTTATGGGGCATTCCTATGGAGGTTTTGTAATTCAACAATATCTTTCAAAATTTAATAATAACAATGCTGATAAATTTATTATCATGTCATCAAGATTAGAAATGCCTTTAAAAATAGCAACAAATTTTATAAACCTTGAACCAGCTATTTTTAAGGAAGATGGAAAAACAATAATTCCTTTTGATTTAATTGAAGATGAACAAAAAGAATTTTTTAAAGATTATGTTAATATGTGTCCTATAGAATCTATTTTAGCTGGTTATCATACTATAGAACGGTTTACAGAAAGCATTAAAATTCCAACCATAGAGAATCTTTTATATGTTCATGCTTTAAATGATAAACAAACTGGAAGATTATCCAATGATGAACTTGATTTTTTAAAAGAGCGTAAGTCTCAAATTATTGAAATTCCTGATACGGCTGCGGATGGTCACTCTGCGCCTTTTTACAGCCCTTATTCGGACAAAATTGTAGAATTTATAAAACGCTAGTATATATGTTTTAGCTATCAAATCTAACTAAAATTAAAATTTGATCAAGGATCAATATTCTTGATCAAATTTTAACTAAAATTGAATCAAGAATATTACTTTTTCTTTTTTCCTAAGGGTTGTAAATTATCATATACAGGCTCCAACGTTTCTTTCCCCTCCATATTAATTAAACCATACTTACCACTAAGTACTACTACAGCTAAATCTTTTTTGTAAATATTAAAGTTTTCAATTTTATCATACTTTGCCGGCACTACAATAGCACCGCTAGTATTTATAAATCCGTATTTACCATCAAGCTTTATTTTTGCCCAACCCTTTCTTACTTTATCAAATTGATCTATTTCATCATATACTGGCTCAACTACTGTAGCTCCAACTTCATTAACAAAACCTAATTTTCCTTCTTTAGAAACTAATGCCCAATCTTTTTTATAAATTCCAAACATCTTTATTTCTTGAAATATTGGTGGCACTACTTCTTTTCCTTCTTTATTGATAAAACCTGTTAATTTATTCTTTGTGATTTTTGCCCATCCCTTTTTTTGTTTACCGAACTCACCAATTGTTTCGTATTGAGGAGCCACTATTTGAACGCCATTAGCATCAACTAATCCCTTTAAATTATCTTTATTAATTACAAAATAGTCGACACTTTGTCCATAAAAATTTGTAAATAGACTTAAAATTATTGCTGTAATGATTAGTTTTCCTTTCATGATATTATTAATTAATTGTTAGTGAATGAGTACTTAATTTGATAAGTCTAATTAAATTTATTATAGCTCTTACAAAGTACAATAAAAAACATATAAATTCCTACACCAACTATGTTTAAAGAATTATAAATAAGATTTCTTTAACACTTTACATTATTAATTAGCAGGTGAAGGTTCGTGTACTTTCCATTTGTCTATTAATTCGAATAAATTAAATTTTATTGCTGGTGGTTGCCTTACTAGGATATCATTTTGAAAGCTACGCTCCAAAATATCTTCAATTAAATAATCTTCGTACACATTTGTTGGGTCGAACTCTCTTTTTAATGATATATTAAAAAGATGTGCTGTTTTTTCGTACCAAAAAGCTTTCCATCCACTTCGATAATTTTTTATTAAATCAAACATTGTTCGACCAGTCTGCCTGTGTACTAATTTGATAAGAATTTGTCCTTCAGTTCTTGAAAACTTTTTAAGCTCTTTTGTAAAACGTTCTTCCATAAATTTTTGCATATTTTTAATATACTTTTTTCTATGGCGTTTCTTTTTAATGTTTTCTAATTGACTTACAATTTTAGTTAATGTATCTGCGGCCATTTTTGCATAAGGATATACTTTCCTTGTCTTGCGAGCTAATATTAAGTATTTTTTCCTTTTTAGACTTGAATTAAATTTAAGATTAGGTAAAATTACTATTTCATTTAAAGGTATTGATTCTGTTGCCGTACTATCCCCCTCAACCATAAACAATAGCTGCTCATGCTTTACATCCTCTTTATTTTTAGGAAAATACGATATTGTATCCTTTACCTGAGCGTTTATTAAAAAACTTAAATAAAAAAAAATATTAAATACAAAAAATTGTTTCATTAGACTATTCATATTGCTAAAACTGTACCAAAAATAATAATATCAGTCGTTCTATTATGTAGAATGCTTAAATTCGTTAAAAATTGTATTGTACGACTGAATAAAATATATGATGGCAAAAAAAAGTATACTTAACAAAGAGTCCTTAACTTTTTTAGAAACTTACCTTAACAACGCTTCTCCTACAGGCTATGAGTGGGAAGGTCAAAAAATTTGGATGGACTATCTAAAACCTTATGTTGATGAATTTATTACAGACACTTATGGTACTGCTGTAGGGGTTATTAATCCCGAAGCTGAATTTAAGGTTGTTATTGAAGGACACTCTGATGAAATTTCATGGTACGTAAATTACATTACCGATGAAGGACAAATTTATGTAATTAGAAATGGCGGAAGTGATCACCAAATTGCCCCTTCAAAACGCGTAAACATTCATACAAAAAATGGAATTGTTCCTGGAGTTTTTGGCTGGCCTGCTATTCATACGCGTAAAGGAGGCACCAAAGAGCAACCTGCTAAATTAGATAATATAAGTATTGATGTTGGTTGTAGTACTAAAGATGAAGTTTTAGCTTTAGGTGTTCATGTTGGTTGTGTTATTACATACCCTGATACTTTTACTATTTTAAACAAAAACAAATTCGTATGTCGAGCATTGGATAATAGAATGGGTGGTTTTATGATTGCGGAAGTAGCACGTTTACTTAAAGAAAATAATATAAAGCTTCCTTTTGGTCTTTATATTACCAATTCGGTTCAAGAAGAAATAGGTTTACGTGGAGCAGAAATGATTACACAACGCATTCAACCTAATGTAGCTATTGTAACAGATGTTTGCCATGATACTACCACACCAATGATTGATAAAAAGGTAGAAGGTGATAGTAAAATTGGTGCTGGACCTGTGATATCCTATGCCCCGGCTATACAAAACAAATTACGAGAACGCATTATTGAAACTGCAGAAAAAAATGAAATTCCTTTCCAGCGCCATGCTTCAAGTAGAGCCACCGGAACAGATACTGATGCATTTGCTTACAGTAATGGCGGTGTAGCTTCGGCTTTAATATCTTTACCTTTACGATACATGCACACTACTGTAGAAATGGTACATCAAGATGATGTTGAAAATGTGATTAAATTAATTTATGAAAGTTTATTAACTATTAAAAACGGTGAAACTTTTAGCTATTTTGATTAATTGATCCCTCAATAATTTTATACTATTAACCGATTCAACAAAGCTGTCTAAAACTATACTCTTAGACAGCTTTTTATTTTAAATCACTATCATAAAATTAAAAAAATAGTCCTGTGGCAGATGAACTTATTGACATCTTAAAATCTAATGGTAACCCTTCGGGAGAAGTAAAGCTTAAATCGGAAGCGCACAAAAAAGGCTTATGGCATGCTAGTGTCCAAATTTGGATTTATACTTCTAATGGTCAGATTTTAATACAAAAACGTGCAAAAAACAAAGACACTTATCCTAACCTATGGGATATTTCCGTTGCAGGCCACTTAACTACAGGCGACACACCTATTGAAGCAGCTATTCGTGAAATTGAAGAAGAAATTGGCTACTCTGTTACTATTAAAAACTTATTCTTTTTAAAAACAATAAAAAAGAGTAAAAAGATTACTGATAGTATTATTGATAATGAGTTCAATCATTTGTACGTAGCAGAGCTCCCAATTACTATTTCTCAACTAAAACTTCAAACTGAGGAGGTTGCCGAAGTTAAGCTTATTTCAATTTCTAAATTTGAAAATGAATTAAAAAATAAACCCAAAAAATACGTCCCCCATGGAGATAATTATTACGAATTTATTATAAACAACATTAAGCAAAAATTACTACAATCATAAAATACTTTATTAAAAGGAATAAAATCCCTACTATTCAGTTTATAAAATGGTAGTATATTTACCATACTTTGAAAACAAAAACAATACTCATGAAAAAAATAGCTGCTATTTCCCTATGTCTAATAGCGTTTGCATGTAAAAAAGAAGCAACGAGTGATTACTCTATTACTGGAAATATTACTGGATTTGACAACAACACAACAGTATACATAAATAAAATAAGTAACTCCAACAGACAAATTGTTATAGATTCTACTAAATTAGTAGACGGAAAATTTACTATCAGCTTGCCCAAAGTAACTTCAGCAGATTTTAACTTTATAACTTTTAATAAAACACAAGGGAATATTCTTTTAATTGCCGAAAATGAATCTATAAATATTACTGCCGATAAAAGTAACCTTAGAGACGCAGAAATTAAAGGAGGATCGGAAAATATTTTATTCTCTGAATATTTAAAAGAAATTACCTCTATAAAATTAGAAGAAGGAAATATTTCAACAAAAGGGCGTGCTGCTTCTCAAAATGGTAATTATGACGAATTGAGAAAATTAAAGGCTAAATCAGATTCCTTAACAGGCGTTAAAAAAGCTATGCGTTTAGGCATTATTACAAAAAACCCAAACTCTATAGTAAGCGTTATGGCTTTAAGTGATTTAGTTAATTACAAAATGATCAAAGGAGAAGAAGCCAAAGCTTTTTTTAATAAAATGAGCCCTGAATTAAAACAATCTCGTTTGGGAATTAATACCGAAAAAATATTAGCTAATCTAATAGAAGAAACTTCGGATATTGGAGATGAAGTGGCTGATTTTACAGGTCCAACACCAGATGGTCAAACCTTAAGCCTAAAAAAATCATTAGGTAAATACACTATTTTAGATTTTTGGGCTTCATGGTGTCGCCCTTGTAGAGTTGAAAACCCTAACGTAGTTCGTGTGTATAATAAATATCATGACAAAGGTTTAGAAATTATTAGTATATCATTAGATAAAGATGCCAACAAATGGAAACAAGCTATTGCTAATGATGGATTAACATGGAAACATGTATCACACTTAAAGTTTTGGCAAGAACCTATTGCCAAACGTTTTGGAGTTCGTTCTATTCCCGTTACCTATTTATTAGATGAAAACGGTGTGATCATTGCCAAAAACCTTAGAGGTCAAGCTTTAGCTGACAAACTTGAAGAATTACTTGGAGAAAAAGGAGTTTAAAATTTTATAACATTAAAAAAACATAAAAAAACCAGCTAGATGCTGGTTTTTTTATGTTTTTTAGCATCTTTACTACCTAAACACCAACTGATTATACACAATAAAACGAAATGTTATTTAACTCTTTTGCTTATTTTATTTTTTTGCCTATTGTTTTCTTTTTACACTGGAATGTATTTAGTAAAAAAGAACAGTCACAAAATTTATTTTTATTAGCAGCTAGTTATTTCTTTTATGGCTTATGGGATTGGCGTTTTCTATTTCTAATAATCGCTAGTACAATAGTCGATTTTTATATTGGTAAACAAATCCATGAAAGTAATTCAGATAACAAACAAAAACAACTACTTTGGTGTAGCATCATTTTTAATATTGGAATACTATTTTTCTTTAAATACTATAATTTTTTTATTGATTCATGGATTGATTTGTTTCAATTATTTGGCTTGGAATTAAAAAGAACTTGGACCTTAAAAGTTATTCTACCTGTAGGAATTTCATTCTACACCTTTCAAACACTATCTTATTCTTTAGATGTATATCACAAAAAGATAACTCCTACTTCCAATTTTATTTCATTCGCCACTTTTGTTTCTTTTTTCCCTCAACTAGTTGCTGGTCCGATTGAAAAAGCTTCAAATCTATTACCGCAAATTACTCAAAAACGAACTTTCAATTATAGTAAATGTTCCGAAGGACTTAAACTTATACTTTGGGGATTATTCAAAAAAGTAGTTATTGCTGATGCCATTGCTCCTATTGTTGATGATATTTTTTTACATTATGGCAATTACTCAGCTTCTACCTTATTATTAGGAGCTATTTTATTTAGCTTTCAAATTTATGGTGATTTTAGTGGTTATTCTGATATGGCTATTGGAACAGCTAAACTTTTTGGAATAGAGTTAGTTTCTAATTTTAAGTTCCCTTATTTATCTAGAAATATTAGTGAATTTTGGCAACGTTGGCATATTTCATTATCCAATTGGTTTAAAGAATATCTGTATTTCCCTTTGGGCGGAAGCAGACAAGGTTTATCAAAATCTATTCTAAATATTAGCATAGTTTTTTTAGTTAGCGGTTTTTGGCATGGCGCCAATTGGACATTTATAATTTGGGGGGGTATACATGCCTTACTTTATATCCCTATATTTTATTTTAAAACCAATAGAAAATATGCAAATACTATAGTTGCGGAAACCACATGCTTTCCTTCTTCAAAAGAATTTTTGAATATAATTATCACCTTTACTTTTGTCACTTTGTCTTGGGTGTTTTTCAGAGCTCAATCTATTACAGAAGCCTTAGAGTATTTTAAGCAATTGCTTACTAATTTTAGTTTTGAAATATACCATCACCCATCAGGTTATCGAATGATTGACTATTACATAATATTAATTCTGTTTATGAGTTATGAATTTATTATTCGAAAAAATGAACGTACTCCCTTTAATTTTTCATCAAAATTAGTTCGTTTTATTTTATATGTAGTTACTGTATTTTGTTTAGTCTTATTTTTTGATGATCAAACCGATCGCTCATTTATATACTTTCAATTCTAAACCTATGCTAAAACTATTTCTTAAAATTGGAGCCTATATAATTTTAATACTATTAGTATTAGAAGTTCTAATACGCATATTTCATTTAGCAAAGGATACTCCTCAAAGATTTATTGATAAAGCTAAAGTAGAAAAATGGGTGCCAAATCAAAAAGGGATTTCAGTTACTGGCAACCGAAAACAAAATCATGCGCATTATCGGATAAACAACATGGGGTTTAATTCATTTCAAGAATTTGAACCTACTAAAGCACAATTTGAACTCGCTCTAGTGGGAGACTCTTTTATACAAGGTTTCCATCAGGATTATAACAATTCTATTGGGAAAAAGATTGAAAATGAAATCCCTAATATTAAAGTATATGAATATGCTTATGCTGGTTATGATTTTGCCGATCAATTACATTTAATACATGTTTACAAAAAAGACTTTGATTTAATTGATCAAGTAGTTATTTATATTGATTTTAACACCGATTTATTTCGAAATGAATATGCTGTTATACAAGATCGAGTAGCATTACAATCCCCATTAAACAACTTGCTTAAAAAATGTAAATTATTAGTGTATGCTAAAAGTATTGGATTGCTTGATCCTCCTAAAAAACTACTTATTAAACTATTAAACCGTTTTAGTGAAAAACAAACTCTCACTAGTGAAAAAAATACTAAAAAAATTGATAAAACAAGCCTATACATAAACAACTTCAAAAAACTAGTTCAGCTATATGGTTTTGACAAACAACGCTTTTCTTTATTATTAAATACCAATACCACTCCTAAACCATTCCTAAACTATCTAACAAACAATCATTATGAAGTAATCGATTTTTATCAGAGTTTTAAAAAAGCTTCTACACCTACTTATTTGATATATGATCAACATTGGAATAACTATGGAAGAACATTAATTGCCAAACAGATTAGTAATAGTATAGTTCCATAAATAAGCCATTAATAAATCCCACAATATAAAATTCTATAGCCTATAAAATCATAAAAAGTACTATTTTTGGCGAATTAAAATGAATAGGATGTTTAACACAAATGAAATTACTGTGTCCATAAATAGAATGTATATTACTTCTGGCGAAAGCCATAATAGCTTATATACTTTTGTTACTACCCTTTGGGGTTTTTAAGCTATTTATTTAATCGTCCAAATTGTGTAGTGTTTACGCACTATTATTCACTCATTTATTTATAAAAACACATACCTATGAACGTTCTAAAATTCGGAGGTTCTTCAGTCGCAACAGCGAAAACCATACAACAAGTATTACAAATAGTAACTAACCATAGTAAAAAAGACTCTTTATTTGTAGTTGTTTCTGCTCTTGGTGGCGTTACAGATTTGTTATTAAAAGCAGGAACTCAAGCTGCTGCTAACAATAATAAATACAAAGAAACACTAAGTGAAATTGAAAAAAGGCACTTAGATACCGTACGTGATTTGATTCCCGTCACGGAACAAAGTAGTGTTATTAGCAATGTAAAAGCAAAACTTAATGATTTAGAAGCCTTGTGTGAAGGTGCATTTTTATTAAGTGAACTCTCACCTAAAACTTCATCTGTTATTGCTAGTTTTGGTGAATTATTATCTTCATATATCATTTCTGAAGCTGCAAAAGCAAAAAATATAGATTTAATTTTACAAGATTCTAGAGATTATATCACTACTGTAGAAGCTGAAAAAGTTACCCTAAATTACGAAGTAACAAATAAAAAAATCACCGCTTTCGCAAAAAACAACGCCTCTAAAATTGTTTTGTTTCCAGGTTTTGTTGCTCGTACAGAAACTGGTGAACCAACTACTTTAGGACGTGGTGGATCTGATTTTACAGCTGCAATTTTAGCTGCTGCTGTTCAAGCAAATGAGTTATTAATTTGGACTGATGTTAGTGGAATGTTTACGGCTAACCCTAGAGTGGTTAAGCAAGCAAAACCAGTTTCTCATATTTCATATCAAGAAGCCATGGAGCTTTCTCATTTTGGTGCCAAAGTAATTTATCCACCAACTATTCAACCTGTATTAGAAAAAAATATTCCTATATACATAAAGAATACATTTGCTCCGGATGATTTTGGCACACTAATTACTAGAGAAGTTTCTGAACGCAAACAAGCAGTAACAGGGATTAGTCATATCGAAAATATTTCTGTAATTACGCTTGAAGGTGGAGGTATGGTTGGCATACCTGGTTTTTCAAAACGTTTGTTTGAAACGCTTTACACTGCAAAAATTAATGTCATCCTAATTACACAAGCATCATCTGAACATTCTATATGCTTAGCTATTGATAGTAGTGATGCCGAAAAAGCTAAACAAGTAATTAATACGGCTTTTGAATTTGAAATATCAAAAGGAAAAGTACATCCAACTAAAATAGAAAATGATGTTGCTATTTTAGCTCTTGTAGGAGATAACATGGTAGATCATCAAGGGCTAAGTGGAAAAATGTTTAGTACACTTGGTAAAAACAATGTAAATATTAGAGCAATTGCTCAAGGTGCTTCTGAAAAAAACATCTCTATAGTAATTGCAAAAAAAGATATTGACAAAGCCTTAAATTCATTACATGAGCAATTCTTTGAAGTAAAAACAAAACAATTAAACTTGTTTATTACAGGAGTTGGTAATGTAGGGAGCAAGTTAATTGAACAACTACAACAACAAGCCGATTACTTAAAAGAAAATTTACGCTTAAAAATTAGAGTAGTTGCTTTATCAAATTCCAGAAAAATGGTTTTTGATCCAGAAGGTTTAGATCTTACAAATTGGAAAGAAAGTCTTGAAAACGGAGAACAAGCTTCGCCTAAGGCATTTTTTAAGCAAACAAAAGCAATGAATTTACGTAACAGTATTTTTGTTGATAATACAGCCACTGAAAAAATTGCAGCTGTTTACAAAAACTACCTTGCCAATAGTATTGGCGTGGTTACTTGTAACAAAATTGCATGTGCAGATGCTTATGTAAATTACCATGAATTACAAACTCTATCTCGAGAGTATAGTGCTCCATTCCTTTACGAAACAAATGTGGGTGCCGGATTACCTATTATTGATACATTAAATAACTTAATTGCCTCAGGTGATAGAGTTCGAAAAATACAAGCTGTACTTTCAGGGAGTTTAAATTTCGTGTTTAATTATTACAAAAAAGGAGTTAGTTTTTTTGATATTGTAAAACAAGCTCAAGAGGAAGGTTATACGGAACCTGATCCAAAAATTGACTTAAGTGGTGTTGATGTGGCTCGAAAAATTCTAATACTTGCACGAGAAAGTGGTAATATTATGGAACTTTCGGATATTGAAAACAATCCTTTTTTACCTGAAGCAAGTTTAGCAACAGACAATGTTCCTGACTTTTTTGAAAGTTTAAAAGCTAATGAGTCTCATTTTGCTGAAATTTTAGAAGCTGCTGCTTCAAAAGATTGTCGTTTAAAATATGTAGCGCAATATGAAGAAGGTAAAGCATCTGTTGGTCTACAACATATCCCTTCGGATCATCCTTTTTACAATTTAGAAGGAAGCGATAATATTGTGTTATTTTACACAGATCGCTACCCTGAGCAGCCTTTAATTGTAAAAGGTGCTGGTGCTGGTGCCGATGTTACTGCTTCTGGTATTTTTGCAGATATCATTCGAATTGGTAAACAATAGCAGATACTAACTTCTTTTGAAAAAGAAAGAATTCACAGATTATGAATAAAAAATCATTAAAAGTTTTTGCTCCAGCTACAGTTGCCAATCTTTCGTGTGGATTTGATGTATTGGGTTGTTGTTTACAGAATGTAGGTGATGAAATGCAAATAAGCCTTTCTGCTGAAGCAGGAGTACGTATTACTAAAATTGAAGGTGCCAATTTACCATTAGCAACAGATAAAAATGTTGCAGGTGTAGCTGTAGTTGCTATGCTTGAAGCTTTAAATGATACTTCAACAGGAGTTGATATTGAAATTTATAAAAAAATTAAAGCTGGTAGTGGTATAGGTAGTAGTGCCGCCAGTAGTGCTGGTGCTGTTTGGGCAGTAAATGAATTATTAGATAGACCATTTACCAATAACGAATTGGTAAAATTTGCTATGGAAGGGGAACGTTTGGCTAGTGGAAATGCCCATGCGGATAATGTAGCCCCTGCTCTTCTAGGAGGATTTACGCTTGTTAGAAGTTATGCTCCTTTGGATGTATTAAAATTAAATACTCCCAAGGATTTATATATGACAATTATTCATCCACAAATTGAAGTAAAAACAGCAGATTCCCGCAGAGTTGTAAAACCTACTGTTTCTTTAAAAAGTGCAGTAACACAATGGGGAAATTTAGGTGGTTTTATAGCTGGTTTATATACCAATAATTATGATTTAATAGGTCGTAGCCTAGAAGATGTGATTATTGAACCTATGCGTTCAATTTTAATCCCTAAATTTGAAGAAGTAAAAAATACTGCTTTATCAAATGGTGCTTTAGGTGCTGGAATTTCGGGTTCTGGTCCTTCCATTTTTGCACTGAGCAAAGGTAAAACTACTGCAGAAAAAGTAGCAAAAGCTATTGAAAAAGTATATTCTCCTACTGGAATTACATTTGATATCCATGTTGCGGGTATTAATGCAGATGGAGTTAGCGTTATTACAGAATAATTAACATTATTTAAAATACTAACATAAAAGAGGTCGTCTAAATACTTTTTGGACGGCCTCTTTTATGTTAGTATTTTTAGACTAAAATAACCTAATATGCTTAACGAAAAAATACTTCGCATATATCTTGTTTATTTTTTACAATTCATACATTAAAAAATAATTCAACATATTTACACGAAATAATTATCCACAAATCGTATAAAAAAGAAAAATCCAAAACTTGAATTTCTCAAATTTTGGATTTTTTATAATAATTTATGAAAATCATGCGATTTTCTGAATACACTTAAAAAGTTGTTACCATTCTTAGAATTAAGCTTCAGTAACTTCTAATTCTTCTGCTTTAGATTCTTTTTGTTTCAATCCAACTTTGCTTACCGTATCGTACATAATTGGTGTTGCAATGAACAATGACGAATAAGTACCCACAACTACTCCAATTATTAATGAGAACATAAATCCTCTTAACGGTGCAGCAAAAATAAAGATTGCTACTAACACTAATAAGGTAGTTAGTGAGGTATTTAAAGTTCTACTCAAGGTACTACTCAATGCTGAATCCACTATACGTTGTAATTTCCAATCTGGATGATCATTTAAAAATTCTCGAATACGGTCAAATACAACCACTGTATCATTCAACGAGTATCCAATAACAGTTAGTATAGCTGCAATAAATGCTTGATCTATTTCCATGTTAAATGGCATCACTTTATGTAATAATGAAAAGATTCCTAATACTATTAACACATCATGGAATACTGCCGCAACAGCTCCTAAACTAAACTGCCAACGTTGGAAACGTAATAAGATATACAAAAACACTACTAATAATGATCCTAATACTGCCCAAAATGCGGCCTTTTTAATATCATCTGCAATAGTTGGCCCTACCTTCATTGAAGACATTACACCTTCTAATTTTTGATCACTACCTGAGATAAACAAACTATAATTTACATTAGCTGACAAATATGGCTTCAAAGCTTTGAATAGCTTTTCTCTTACCTCATTATCTACCGCTGTACCCGTTTCTTCAATTTTGTATTTAGTGGTAATTTTTAATTGGTTTGCTGCTCCAAAAGTTTTTGCTTCAGCGCTTCCAAATTCTTTTACTAAGGCATCTCCAACTTGTGTTGCATTTACATCATTTGCAAAACGTACCGTATAAGTCCTTCCTCCTACGAAATCAACTCCTTGATCTAAACCTTGAGTAAACAATGAGATTAAGCCTGTTAACACTAACGCTCCAGAAATCACATATGCTAACTTACGTTTCTTTAAAAATTCAATATTAAAGTTACGGAACCAGTTTTTAGTAATTCCTGTAGAGAATGTTAATGACTTTCCATTTTTTCCATATCCGTCTATAAATAAACGTGTGATAAAAATTGCCGTAAACAATGACGTTAGAATACCTATTAATAAAGTAGTCGCAAAACCTTTAATTGGTCCTGTACCAAAAACTAATAAAATTAAACCTGTTAATCCAGTAGTAATATTGGCATCCAAAATAGATGACAATGCATTACTAAATCCATCTTTAATAGCATCAACTTGTGATTTTCCTTTAGCTAACTCTTCGCGAATACGCTCAAAAATAAGTACGTTAGCATCCACCGACATACCTATAGTTAATACAATACCTGCAATTCCAGGAAGTGTCAATACAGCTTTAAGGCCAGCTAACACTCCAAAAATAAACAAGATATTTACCACTAAAGCGATATCAGCAAAAATACCTGCTTTTCCGTAATAGAAAACCATCCAAATTAATACTAGAGCTAAGGCTATAAGAAAAGACATTACTCCACTATCAATAGCTTCTTGACCTAATGAGGGACCTACTATTTCACTCTGAATAATATCTGCCGATGCAGGTAATTTACCGGCACGTAATACATTTGCTAAATCTTTTGCTTCAAGGATATCAAAGTTTCCTGTAATTTCACTTCTACCTCCTGTAATTGCTCCACTACTTACTCCTGGAGCAGAATACACTACATTATCAAGAACAATAGCAATTTGGCTTTGTTGTTGAGAAGCTCTACCTGTCATTTCTGCCCATTTTTTAGCTCCCTTTCCATTCATTTGCATACTTACAGCAACTTGCCCTCTTTGCGTATAAGTCTGTTGAGCATCAGTCACTACATTACCAGAAAGCTCTGGCTTGTTTTGTCTATTTGCTTTTATCGCATATAAATCAACTACTTCACTTCCTTCTTCTGCTTTACCGTAAGCAAAACGCGTATAACGTTGCTGCCCTGTTAATAAAGCTCTTACTTTAGGTGAATTTAAATAGGCATTAAATTTAGCCGTATCCTTTTTTGCTATTGTAGCAATTATAGGCCCTCCTTGATATACTTTTGAACGTGCATCACGTACCATCAAATCAAAAATAGGATTTACCACCTCTTCTTTAGCTTCTTCCTCTTCGGCGTCTGCTAATAAATCATCAATAGCTTTTTTGTCATCACCTTCCTCTTTTGCCGCTTCAGTTTTCTTTTCTTCCTTTTTAGGAGCTTCTGCTTGTAATAAAGCATTTGCCTGACTAATAAAAGAGATCATCTCTTCCATTTTGTATACATCCCAAAATTCTAACTGAGCAGTACTTGTTACTAACTTAGTTACACGCTCAATATCTTTAGCGCCTGGCAACTCTACTAAAATACGTCCCGTATTTCCTAAACGCTGAATGTTTGGCTGTGTTACCCCAAATTTGTCAATACGCTTACGTAATACTTCGAAGGCAGAAACAACTGACTCATCAATTTTTTTACGAATTACAGGTTTTACCTGATCATTAGTCATATTATCTTCAACTAAACCTTCTAAATTTTTAGTTAAAAAGATATCTGGTGATGCTAATTTTGCATCTGGCAAAGCATCAAATGCTTTAAAAAATGACTCTACGTAAGGTGCATCTGTATCTCTTTGTAATGCGTCTGCATTAATTAAAGCTTTATTAAACGCAGGATTTTTAGACTCATTAGCTAATCCTTTAAGAATGTCTTTTACAGATATTTGAAGAATTACGTTAATTCCCCCTTTAAGGTCAAGCCCTTTGTTTAGCTCTTTCTTTTTTGCAGTATTATAAGTAATCCCCAAAGCAATGGTATCATTGCCTATAGAATCCAAATATTTCCTTTCTGCATTTTCTCTTAATCGTGCACCATCTTTGGTTCCTTCTGCAAATTTCTCAAAGGCATATGCCTCAGCATCACTTTCTTTTGCATTTGTGATAAATGTATACGACAATTGGTAAATACATACCAAACCAAATAAAATGGCAAATACTCGTATCAGTCCTTTATTCTGCATTATTTCAATAAATTTAATTTGTGTAATTTCTAAAACGGACAAATATAACTTTTCAATATTTAACCGCCAATTATTTTTTTATTGCTTATTTCAAAGCTTTGAGTAAGTAGCTTACTTAAGTTTTTAGTAGGTTTTTACTTACGTGTTGTAATTTCACCCAATAAAACTTATTATTTCTTTATTTTAAGTAATACCGAATAAACAATATTGATAGGTTCAAATACTATAAGTCCCTCTAAATGTATCTAATACTAAAATTAAAACAGCTAAGGCTCTATTATTTAACCCTATAAATCCTAACTACTCACACCATCTATTAGATTTGATTTTCAAATTAGTAACTAGCAAAAACTAATTAAAAATAATTATAGTAATACTTACTAAATAGACTAATATCAATTCAAGTTTTGCAATTTATATACTACCTATAAAAGTAAACTAAATGACTTATTCGTCGAAATTAATTGTTTTTTGAAGATTCATCTTAGTTATAAAAGTCAATAAAATCTTTAAAATTTACTAATTCCGTGCTATTCAAATCAATATTTTAACACTAAAATTATAAAAAACAATCACTTTATTTAATTATAACTCTTTAGTAGTAGCTTTAAAATACTATTTAAACTTCTGTAAACCAAAAATAGATCACCCATTTAGATGACCTATTTTTAGTAAAAATTACAATTAACTTATTAATTATAACTCTAATAATCCATTTGTTTTACGAACACCTTCAGCACTTTCTGTTAATTTTGCTTTCTCAGCTTCGTCCAATTCGATTTCAACAATTTTTTCAATACCGTTTTTACCTAATAATACAGGTACTCCTATTGAAATATCACTCATTCCATACTCTCCATCTAATAAAGCAGAACATGGGAACATTTTCTTTTGATCACAAGCAATGGCTTGTACCATTGATGATACCGCAGCACCAGGTGCATACCAAGCACTTGTACCTAGCAATCCAGTTAATGTAGCTCCTCCAACTTTAGTATCCGCAGCTACTTGCTCTAAACGCTCAGTTGATAAAAACTCAGATGCTTTTACACTATTACGTGTAGCCAAACGCGTTAAAGGTAACATTCCTTTATCACTATGTCCTCCGATTACCATTCCATCAATATCAGAAATTGGCGCTTCTAAAGCTTCTGCCAAACGATATTTAAAACGTGCGCTATCTAAAGCTCCACCCATACCAATAATACGGTTTTTAGGTAAATCCGTAGTTTTATGTACCAAATAAGTCATGGTATCCATTGGGTTACTCACTACAATGATAATTACATTTGGAGAATGCTTGATTAAATTTTCAGAAACTTGCTTTACAATTCCTGCATTAATACCAATCAATTCTTCACGTGTCATTCCTGGTTTACGTGGAATTCCAGAAGTAATTACAGCTACTTCAGATCCTGCAGTTTTAGCATAATCATTAGTACTACCAGTAATTTGAGTGTCAAAATTTAACAACGAAGCCGTTTGCATCAAGTCCATTGCTTTTCCTTCTGCATAACCTTCTTTAATATCTAAAATTACTACTTCCGAAGCAAAGTTTTTAATAGCAATATATTCTGCACAACTTGCCCCAACGGCACCTGCACCTACTACAGTTACTTTCATTTTATATCTTTTTAATTAATTTTCTGTCCGTAAAAATACAAATATCAAATCGTTTAAGCAGATAAGAATTTGAAAATAAACTCCCAAAAAAATAAGATTCTTTCAATACATCATCCTTTTAAACCCGTCTTATTGAAGAATAAATTTATTAATACATTTGAATATCAAATATTAAAGTTGAAGCACCTATATATATTATGCAATTTGGAAAAGTAATTCATCCTGAAACTATTGATTTCAGACTACCAACTGATCACCCCGATACTAAACTAGTAATAACTAAAAATAAAAGTGATCAATTTACTATGCATATTGGTTGCGCAAAATGGAATAAACAAGATTTAAAAGGTTTTTATCCCAAAGGAACTAAAGATGAATTACAGTATTACTCCAGGCAATTCAATTCTATAGAACTGAATGCTACATTTTACAGAATTTTTCCGCCCGAGCAATTTCAAAAATGGTACGATAAAACTCCTGAAAACTTTAAATTTTTTCCAAAATTAGTGCAAAACATTTCACATTTTGAGCGTTTACAGCCCGAAGCGAAAATTTATGTTGATAAGTATATAAATGCTGTAATCCATTTAAAAGAGAAATTGGGTACTACTTTTTTACAAATGCACAGTAATTTTACTCCTAAAGATTTTAATAGACTTATTCATTTTATTGAAAACTGGCCTAAGGAGTTAGCACTTGCTGTAGAATTACGACACACCGATTGGTATAACGACTCAACGATTAGCACTGAATTGTATCAACTATTTGAAGAAAACAATATTTCAAATATCATTACTGATACCGCTGGTCGAAGGGATTTATTACATATGCGCTTAACAAACAATGAAGCTTTTATTCGCTATGTAGGTGCCAATCACGAAACCGATTACACCCGATTAGATGATTGGGCTACTCGAATAGCGGCTTGGAAAAACCAAGGCATTGCTGCGATTCACTTTTTTGTGCATCAAAATTTAGAAGTGGAATCCCCGCTTTTATCCGCTTATTTGATAAAAAAATTGAATAAAGAATTAAAACTTGATTTGAAAGTACCTGATAATCCTAATCAAACTATTCAAGGCTCGTTGTTTTAAGGATTTACTAGTAAACCTTCTATACCTAATTAATGTGAGTCCATTTTAAGAAAAAGGTGCCAATTCGAGTGAAATTCAGTAAGAATTTTTTATCGAGAATCATCTTTTTCGTATCAAAAATGCCTTTCTATATACAATTTTCTATCGAAAATCACTCGAATTGACAATTTTGATAGTTGAATAAAATTATATCAAATTCACGTTAACTAAAACTCCGTATTCAACAACTCGCCACTAATTCTAAGAATTCTCAGCTCGGCTAGTTTTGCTTGATATTTTGCTTGATTTCTACTTAATTCGGCATTTAATAAGTTTAGTTGCGCTTGTCTGAATTCGATTGAATTTACTTGGCCTATTTTAAATTTTTCTTCGGTCCGGTTAAAATTATTAGTTGCCGTTAAAATATTTTGTTCCTGAATGTTGTAAACCAATAATTTATTTTTGTAATCATCCCAGGCATTATTAAAATCACGTTCAATACTCAATTCTAATTGTTGTTTTTGTAGTTCTTGATTTTCTAGATTTAACTTCGCAGTTTTAACTCTAGTAATAGCTCCTCCTCCATCAAATAAATTCCATCGTAAATTTACACCTCCAGATAAACCTATAGTTGTTGATACTGCCACAAACGATGCAGAATTATTATCATTTTGATTCCACCCATAGGAGCCTACTAATCCAACAGTTGGTAAATAAGCGCCTTTATTTATATTAATAGCATATTGTCCGATTTCAATATTTTTATTTGCCTGCAATAAATTTACATTTTGAGATTTTGTTTTTTCAAACAGTTCCTCTTTTTTTAAAATTGAAGTAAACTTGATATCAGGATTGATTTTAAATTCTTGATCTAATACATTACCTACTATAAAATTCATATCTCGTTTAGCATTAATAAGTTGTTGTTTAGTCGTAATAAAACTTATGGTATCATTATTAATATCTACCTCAGCATTAAGCACTCCTAGTTTTGTATTTTGCCCATATTCAAATTGATATGTCGCTCTATTTAAGCGTTCTTTAGAAATTTTTAGCGACTCCTTATTGGCTTCAATATTTTGAATTAACTGAGCTACATTATAATATACCGAAAACAATTGTTCTACCGTATTTTCTATAGTTTCTCTAGCTTGTAATTCTGATAACTTATGTTGCTCCTTTAAGCGTTTGTAGTTATAATGTCTTCCTAAACCATCAAATAAGGTATAATTTAAATCTACTGAAGCATTATAACGTGAACTTTCGGCTCCATCCAATGAAGTAGATTCTCCGTTTGAAAAATCAGCTTCAATGTTATCTCTATTAAAAACAACCCCACCATTAGCAGTTAACGTTGGCAAATATCCTGAATTTAAAATTTCAGCATTTGTCTCTGCTTCCTTAACGGTATTCTCAATTAACTTTATACCATAATTATGTTCCAAGGCTAATTTAACCGCTTCGGTTGGTGTAACTATTTGTTGTGCTGCTAGCCTTTTTCCAAAAAAACTACTACATAAAATGAATACGCAAATAATATAGGTGTTAATGATCTGCTTCATTTTGTTCAATAATTGCTCGTTCAACTTCTTCCTTACTTATTTTATTCCCTGTTAACAACCATTTAAAATTCTTTTTTATAGCATTACTAAATGATAAAAATAATGGCAAAATTAAGAGTGTTAAAATGGTGGCATAACCTATTCCAAAGGAAATAGCTATGGCCATTGGCTTTAAAAATTGAGCTTGTCTACTTTTTTCCAATAATAAAGGAGCCAACCCAGCTACTGTGGTTAATGAGGTTAAGAAAATAGCCCGAAAACGTGATTTCCCTGCTTCGGACAATGCTAAGTCAAATGTCATTCCCTCTTTTAAATTGGCATTAAACTTCCCTATCAACACCAAACCATCATTTACCATAATCCCGATCAAGGCTATAATTCCTAAAAGCGATAATACGTTGACTGAAAAACCTAATAGCCAATGCCCCCATGCCACAGCTGTTAAACTAAATGGTACTAGTAACAATAATAAAAATGGCTGAGAATAACTTCTGAAAGTAAAAGCTATAGTAATGTAAATTAAAAGCAGAATAACTCCTCCTGCTTGTTTTAATGACTTTCCTAATTTTGAAGCTTCTCTATTCTGCCCTTCAAAAGAGGCTGTAATACTGGGATATTTTGATTTCAATTCTTTTATGGTAGTTTCTTTTATATCTGCTAAAATATCAGTGGCACTGGAACTTGGATCTTTTAAATCTGCCGAAACTTGGATTTCTCTTTGTCCATCTAAGTGATTTATCGCTACATCTCCCCTTACAATAGTATATGTAGAAATATCTTTTAAAAATACCCGATCACCATTAGGGGTTTTTATACGGATATTATCTAAATTATTAATTGAATTTCGATTGGTTTCATCATATCTAACCCAAACTCTAATTTCATCCTGACCGCGTTGAAATCGCTGGGCTTGCAAACCAAAAAAGCCTGCCCGTATTTGACTCATTACCGTGCGTAAATCCAAGCCAAGCAAATAGGCACTTTCTTTTAACTCTAAACGAATTTCTTTAATTCCGGCCGGATCATTATCCACCACATCTTTTAATAATGGATTGGTTTCTAATACTTTTTTTAATTCACTTTTTGCCCCTTTTAATTCCTTTATATTATTACTCAATAAAGAAACAGAAACAGGACTACCTCCAAAGTTCCCTCCAGCTCCAAACACCAAGCGTTCGGTTCCTATTACTGGACCAACCAATTCCCTTAGTTTATTAGCCACCAAGGTAGATTTTATAGCATCGGGCCGCTCTTCTCCCGGAAGGAGGTTTATTCGTAATCGAGCACTAGAACTACTATTAATTTGCACTATAGTGTTTTCGAATAAATCTTTTCCTATACCTTTTAAATATTCGTCTGTTAATGCTTTATTTACTATAAATGATTTTGCTTCAATCATTGAAATAATTGAATCTGTAGTTTTTACATTAGTTCCCTTTGGCATTTCTAATTCAATTAATACTCGATCGCTAGCAATTGAAGGAAATAGCGTTACTCCGATAATACCTCCGCCAATTGCGCCAAAGGTGAGTACTAAAAAGGATACCAATATACCGAGCGCTAATAATTTGTATTTGAGTACAAAATCCAGCATTGGACTATAAATTTTATCTCTACAAGCATTCATAATTCGATCTCCGTAGGTATTAATCACTCTCATTTTAGCAAAAAATTGCTTCATTTTTGAAGGATGCTCTTCTGTAACTTGCTGTCGTAATGCTTTTGAATGTGCTAAATGGGCTGGTAAAATAATTAAAGCCTCGACCAGTGAAACCACGAGTGTTAAAATAACCACTACCGAAACCTCGCTAAAAAACTCACCAATACGGCTATCTAAAAACAAGAACAACGAAAAAGCCAAAAGTGTGGTTATAATTGCAGAAACTACTGGCGGAATCACTTCCATGGTTCCATCAATAGCTGCTTGAATGGGGGTTTTTCCTTTTTCGTAATGCTGGTAAATATTTTCGGCAATTACAATACCATCATCCACTAAAATTCCAATAACGATGATCATTCCGAAAAGCGAAAGTACATTGATCGTCACATCAAATGAACTGGCAAATATGAACATTCCTAAAAAAGAAATTGGCAACCCAAAAGCCACCCAAAATGCTAATCGCGTGTTTAAAAACACTGATAAAAATATAAGTACGAGAATCATTCCCACAATAGCATTTTCGGTAAGCAATTCGGTACGTTGATTTAATGTAATAGATAAATCCCGTACTACATCCAAACGAACATTAGTGTATTTTTGATTGTAACTTTTAATATACTCCTTAACCTTATCGGCTGAGGATATTAAGTCTTCGTTATTGGTACTGGTTACTGTAATGGCTAATGACAATTGCTTATTAAAATACAAAGCATTGGGAGTTTCGGAAAATCGATCTCTTACTACAGCCACGTCTTTTAAACGTATTGTTTTTCCACTTGGCGAAGCTTTAACTATAGTATTTAATAATTCGGACCCATAATAGGAACGACTATTAGCTCGAATTAAATATTCTTCAACATCCGTTTTTATGTTACCTCCTGTAACTAATATGTTCGAATTACTTATAGATTGAGCTACATCGGTAAAGCTAATATCATAGGCTTGTAAACTTGCCTCGTTTACAGCTATTTCAATTTCCTCCTCTGGATAACCTTCAATCTCTATTTGAGAAATACCATCAATGGCACGCAAATCAGTTTCAATTTGACGCCCGATTTGTTTTAGTGTCCCCAAACGCACATTTTTCCCACTTAATGCAAAAGTAATTGTTTGCCTTACCTCTTCGCGCTTTGCCACAATTAAAGGCTCCATCCCTATGGGAAATGAAGGCACCCGATCCACTGCATTTTTAATTTCTAAAAGCATAAAATCAATATTTTTGCCTTTTTCAATTTCAACAGTAATTACACCACTATTTTCCTGTGACACAGAAGTAACACGATCAATACCCCGAAGTCCTTTTAAATTATCTTCGATTTTTAACGTAATCCCCTCCTCAATTTCTTGAGGTGATGCTCCAGGATACGTAATGTAAACCGATATCACTTTAGACTCAATTAAAGGAAAGAAAGAGGACTTTAATGATTTTATTCCAATAATTCCGAAAACCACAAAAGCAATAATAAATACATTTACTGCTACATGATACCGAATAAAATAAGTAATAAGTTTTTTCATGGATTACTTATTTTTTTGTTTCAGCATTAGCCAAATATGGTTTTACTATCATACCCGCATAAGCTCCAGGCACAGGTCTTTTTAAAATCACCGTATTATTAGGTATCGATTTTAATACTACTTTTTTATCGGAAAAATATACTGGATTCACATCCAAAACATCTAAAACACTATCCTTTACTACATAAATTTGATTATTTTCTAATAACAAATTTCGGTTAACTTCAATAGCTTCTTTTTCTTCTCTGGCATCCACATTTGCTTCTAAAAACATTCCTGCTTTTAAATTGGGATCTTTTACTTCAATATAAATAGTTACTGTTTGGGTAGCATTGTCTATATTTCCATTAATTCTAGAAATAGTTCCTGTATATTCTTTAGTTTTATCTAGATTAGTTAGTGTTACTTTTTTTCCTATTTTAAGGAAGCTTACTAAAGATTCGCTGATTGCAATCTCCATTTCATATACTGAGGTATCAATAAATTCGCCTAGTTTTTGACCATTTCTAATCAACGAGCCTTCTGTAACCAAAGCTTCAGTTAAAATTCCTGTAAAAGGAGCTCTTAAAATGTATTTAGAAAGTCGTTGCTCTAAATTTTTAACGGTATAAAAATTAGCAATGATGCCTCGACCAGAAATAAAATAATTTTCTTTTTCAGATGTTATTTTTGGTAACTCTGGAGTTGATTTGGTTAAATCATAAGAAGCTAAGTACGATTGCCATTTAGGAAATACCTCAGGAAAATCCAATCTTAGATCTGGCATAATAGCTGCAATTGAGTTGTATAACTCACTTTTTGCCGACTGCACACTGGCATAATACTCATTTGCGTCAATACGAATAAGCGTTTGTCCTTTAGTAAACTTTTGGCCTGGTCTAAATAATTTACTTCCGACTTTAAAAACGCCTTGTACTTCCGAAAATAATTCGACTCTGCGCTTAGCAACCAAATTACCACTTGCAGGAATAACTATTTTTACCGTTTTATTAGTAACCGTTTCAGTAAAAACAGTTTTCACTACTCTTTCCGAGATTGGCTTTGGCTTTTTTTTATCCGCTATTAATTTTTTAGCATACAAAAATGATCCTACAATGAATAAAATTCCAAGAATGGAAAGAATAATTTTTCGCATGCACTATTATTTATAAGCTAAACAACAAATGTATTTAAATACTACATTGGTTGTGCTTAAAAAAAGCTTAAAATAATGGTAACATCTATTTTTAGACATATTTTTAAAATCCCATATTATTTAAGTCAATTTCATAAATTATCCACTCAAAAAAAAGATTTAGCTTCTACATTTATTATTTCATCAAATAAAAACAGGAGCATTTAATGAAAATGACTCCTGCTTTTAATTTTACAAAGTTCAATACACTCAGATTATTACGGCTGTACAAATTTTAAGTTATAGATGAATCCTTGTACCTCTTTACTCTCAATTCTTAGCATATACATGCCTTGACTTATTGAATTTGTGTTAATTACACTTAATTCTTTATGGTTTTTACTAAACGTTCCTTTAGAAATTATTCTTCCCTTTAAATCGATGATCGCATAATCCAATGTTTTGTTCATATGATTGGATAAATCAACTGTTAATGTTTCTTGATTTTCTTGAAACAAAACAATTCTTGAATTTACAGTATCATCCAAAAGATTTTTCGCAGCGTTTTGTGGTATCAATTCAAATTGCTGGTTGCTATTATTTTTAGAATAACTCCAAATATGTACATTATTAGAGTTTCCTATATTTTTATCCAACGCAAAATCTTTACAATGAACTGGTCTAAGGTAGTAATTTATACCAATTTTAGTTATGATCCATTTTTTATGATTTCCATTTGAATTAATCCATGTATTCACGTTCCCTCTATTTTCACATGTTGCATTGGCAACTTCTAAATACCTTGAAGTTCCCATATTTTTAATAGTATGGATATTATTTCCAATATGCTTAAACTCCCAACGTTGGTCACTATAGTTACCTGGTTTATTCATTTTAGCATTGTAATCATCCCTTTTAGCTGCTAAAATGTTTTGCCCATTACTTTTACTACGAATATAATATGTTCCTTCTACAATTACTTCAATAGAGGTTGTTGCTACAGGAGTTTGCTCTTCCTCTTCTACTATAAATTCTACACAATCACTTACTACTGCTGTATTATTAGCATAGAAAGCTTTAATAATGACATCCTTTTTTCCTGATTTGGCATTTTTTAAAACGTAATTAAAAGGCGCTTTGGTTTCGTTTGCCACTAATTTATCATTTATATAATAAGCGACTTTCGTTATATTAGGAATACTCGAATCCATTTTTAATGTAATATCAGCTCCTTTTTTAAATTTTTGAGCTTCTACAGGCGAAGTGATTGTAAGATTAATGGTAGACTCCAATGCAGCAGGAGCATTATCATCTAACTGATTCAAAAATGCAATTAAATCATTTAATTGTTTTTTACTCAATCCAGATGTAGCAGCATGTTTCTCATTATTATTTTTCTTCGTAAAAACTTCTAACAAAGTAGCTGCAGATCCATCGTGTAAATAAGGTGCCGTAGCCCACAAGCCTTTTAGAGTTGGCACATCTATCCCTAATAATTTTTTATCAAGTCTTTTTCCACTTGTATTATTTATAGTACCTACATCATACAGATAATCTTTGGTACTACTGTTGGTATACGTTTTTCCACTATGGCACTCGTAACATTTCAATTCATTAAACATTTTCTGTCCATTTTTAGCAGCATTGGTAAAATCTCCATTCGACTTTGTATAAGGACTATCCGGAAACGAATTTAAAGAAGTAATGTATGCAGCTAAAGCATCTAAATCATCACTCTTACCTGCTGTCTTTTTAGTTTTTCCTAAAGGATCATTCGCAACATTAAATTTTTGATTTGTCATTAAACCAGTTCCTCCATTCAAGCTTCGTATTTGATTTTCAAAATCGTGAATCTCGTCAAAATTTGCTGTCCAATGCAGTCTACCATGTGCCATACCTCCTTTACCAATTAAACTTATAGTATTCCTAAATCCTTCTCCCAGGTTTGTAAAATCATATACCTGACCATCTCCTCCTCCATCTAAGTGACAACTAGCACAGGCCATATATCCTTCTTGTATCAGTCTTGGCGAAGAAGAATCATAAAACAATTTTTTTCCTTTAAGCACCTTTGCTGAAAGTAATTCCTTACTTACTGTTTTAATAGTAGCCAATGTACTAGAAGTTGATCCTCCATTTATAATTGTACCCACATCAAAAACAGAAACAGAACGCCCTAAGAAGTTATTTACATAAAGTCGTTTCTGTGTATCATCATAGAATAAATCCGTGGGTACTGTTCCAGTAACTAATCTTGCAATTTCAGTATTAGTATTAGCGTCAGCTACAAATACTTCATTATTCCCTGGTTTTGTAATAAAAATAATACTGCCGTTAGAACTAAATTCAATAGCATGACAGCGATCACTATTATCAAGATCCATTCTACCCCTAAGATCATCTATATCATTATTTAAATCAACTTTAGCCACCATAGCTCTAACTGTGTTATCATGTTGTAAAGGCAGCCCATCTCTTTTGATTCCTCTTTTAATATTATCCTTCTTTGAGGCTATTCTTAATGAATTACCATCAGGCGCAATAGCAATTTTAGTAAGATAATTTGGAATACCTCTTCCAAATCTAGGTCCATCGGTACCTACAGATTCTCCCAAAGTAATGGTGCTATAATCAGTAAAAGTTTTCGTAGAGATTTTATATATTTCTGATTTAGAATTTTCAGACACAAACCGTACTACGTATAAGAATTGTCCATCACCATCAATCGCCATAGCTCCTGGTTTAGGTAAAATTCCATTAGTATCATTATTAAGCTTGATTTCTTTGGTTACTGCATTAGATGCTATAGTAAGTTCCAGGATTTTTCCCAAAGATTGTAAACTCACGTATCCTTTTGTTAGCTCTTGATTCACCACCAATGCTGAAGGTTTAGAAGCTCTTGGCAACACAATGGTTCTTTCCACTGAATTTGTATTACTATTAATAACACTGATTGTTGCACTATTTTTATTGAGTACCCATAACCTATTATTTCCAACAGAGGCTATTGATATTGGTTTTTTACCAACTTTAACCTCCTTAGATTTACGAAGATTATTTTCTGTAATAGATGAAACTGTATTCGCATCTTCATTAACTACCCATATCTTATTCCCAACTTTAGCAAATTGAGAACTAGATTTAGATGGTGTAACAGTACTTATTCCATTTATTACTTGATTAAATGCTAAAGTATTGACTAATCTAGGCCTTGCATTATTATTGATTATATCAAAACGATCTATATTTCCTCCTGAACTACCTGCTGTGGCAGATAATCGCAATGTAACAGTCCCTTTTGGTAAACTTATATTTTTTAGGATTTCGTTTTTATACACATTCCACGAGCCAGTAGATGAAAATTCCACCTTTATAGGTCTACCTCCATTAATAGAAAGATTAAGCGGTCTACTACCTCCAGCTCCCATAGCATAGCGAATGGATAATGAAGCATTATCAGTAGCTCTTGAATTCTGAAATTTCACTTCCACGTATACATTAGCGCCTCTACCATTAGGAAAATCTGCATACCCTTTACCTGAAAATGAGTCATTAGAATTTCCTCCAGTAACGCCACCTCTACTAACACCTGATTCGGCTTCCAACAAAATAGTAGAAGTTTGTTCAAATACAGATACTTTTGCATTGTATCTTCCTGATTGGTTATAACTAAAAACTGGGGAGGTTCCTGTAACTTTATTTCCATTACCTGTATCCCATTGGTAGGTGTAGTTTGAATTGGGGTTCACCACTTTCCAATTTACATTTTGATTAACAGAAACTGCATCTGGCTTTTCGATAACAATATCCTCTGAAGAAAGCACTGCATTACCTGTTGAAAATTTAAATGAATGGTTACGTCCTAACTTATTTCCTACTAAATCTTGTATCCCATTTCCATTTAAAATTACTTCATAAGTCGAATTGGGTTCTAAAGGTTTTGAGGGTTCAAAAGAAAGCAAGGTATATGTCCAACCAAAAGTTCCAGATATTTCTGCTCCTCCTACCTTTCTTACTTTAAAAGAATTTTTATCAATCTTATTAAAATTAATCCAACTTGACAGCGAGATACCAATTTTACTAGTCAAAGCTTGATTGGTTGCTCCATTTTCTGGATTAGTATAGATTACTCTGGGAGGTTTGGTATCTTTTTTAGTATCGTGTACAGCAACTACAGCACCTACAAAACCATTTACGTATTGGTCATCAGCCACAATTAATAAATTTCCTACTGGTACACTGAATTGATCATCCCATCTAGTATCTCTTCCTTTTACTCTTCCTACTTGTACTGGTTTCTTAGGATCAGAAATATCAAATTTCCATATTCCTTCTGTCCCTCCTCGGGATCCTCCTAAGTACAAAAAGTCATCATCATAAGATGTATATTCTGATTTTGGAATTTCTGTGGTACTTACATTCTTAATATTTCTAGGATCCGTAGTAACATCATACATTTGGAAAGGATTAATCAAAGTAGCATACTTGCCGTAAAATCCACCGATATAACTCTTCCAAGGCTTAAATGTAGGCTTAAAGCTATCTAAAAGTATAGGATTTTTTGAATCGCTAATATCAAAAGTAGCAATACCTGAGGTGTTCTTTGGAGTAGTTACTACTAAAAGATTACCAATACAAAATAATGGACCAGCTTTAAAACCACCTATCTGAGCTTCTGTTAAGGTCTTAACTAATTTAGGCTTTCTTTTATTACTAGCATCTACCACATATACTCCATGATTTGTCGCACCTACATAGATAATATTTCCTTGTACCGTAATACCCCATACAGCATCAGTTACATCCCCAAAATTAATACCTGGTAGCGTCATGGAAGCTACATTTTTAGGATTTTTTATATTATTAATATTCCAGATATCAATCCCCTTACCAGAAGTGGTAACCAAAAATAAATTCCCATCACTATCTTTCATATACGAAACCTGATGACTTTCTTGCTCTCCTCTTCGGTGAACAGGGCTCTTGAATTCTTTTACCAAAAAAGGCTTATAGGGATTACTGATATTCCATATTTGATGTATTCCATTTCCTGCTAATACGACATGATCACTAATCACAGAAGGTTGATTGATATGTTCTTTACCCATCTGGGGACTTATCACTTTCCATGCTTCATTATTAGGGTAATCTTGATTGGGAATTTGAGCAAAAACACCTGATAATACCAAAAAGGCGAATAATAATAATAGATAATTCTTCATTCTTTAAGTAATTTCTTAAAAATCGTATCATATTATAAGCAAAGCAATCTTATAATATTTGGATTTTAAAATTGATTAAGTTGTTATTTTACAATTTGTAAGATATTACTAAAAAAAGAGGTTTGTTTGTACGGAATTTCTGAAAACATTTAATTGCGCTTATGAATTATCAAAAATACATTAGCTTAAAAAAATAATTAATAATCTTATAAAAAAAGAAGTTTTAGTACTAGCTCTCATAGAAAAACCTTTTTTTAATAAGAAACGCGTTATTACCAACATTAACTTTTTTCAAGACCTATCAATCTTTATCAAAAAAACTCGAAAAAAAAACCCGTTTTTTAGTGCTATTCGTCTTAGAAAAAAGTTTTTTTATTTTTAGAAAGATCATATATCAGAAAACTATACCTCAAAATTGATTCCACTATAGCATTTGACAATACAATAGCACTTACATTGAAATGGTGATCAATAGCTCTATAAAATTAGCAAAACACCCCTATTTAATGTACATATACCGTATACGCACTCATGCAAGCCTATATATTTTGTTCACTAATTAAGAATCTTATTCTTTTGTTTTCTATAAATTTTAAAATCATTATTATGAAAACTTCAAAAGTATTTTTATTCATTTTTACACTATTGTTTTTAAATCTTAGTGCTCAAAATCATATCCGATCATTTTCATATAAAAAAGGTGAAATTATAGATATTATACTTTTAAGCGTTACCCCAAATTCCAAAACGATATTTGAGCGCTATAAAAAAACAGCTTTTCCAATTGCATATGAATACTCATACCAACCACAACAAAATTTTGGGATTACCAAACACACACTAGGTAATCATTTTCCTTATAATTTGTATTTCGGTAAATGGGACACAAAAAATAAGCGTGAAAGTTTTCTAAAAAACATTACAACAAAAGTTCCTGATTTTCACAAACAACGCAGAAAACTTTTTACCTATTTTGGATTAACCTACTATGAAGCTCCAACGGATATTGAGTTTTATGTAAACACCAAAAAGTTGAATATCGTTACTTCTTTTTGGAAAAAAGATCCCGTTTCATTTTCTAATTTTATAGCACAATGGAAAACTGAAATAGAAAATGCAGGTGGTAAATTTATTATTGAATTAAACAATGGTACTTCGCCTTTAGGCTACAATTATAACCCTGACTTATTTTGTATTATTGAATGGAAAAACAAAGCAAGTTTTAAATCATTTGCAAAAAAACACCCTTTGGCAACTTACAGCACACTTAAAAATATACACCAATTTGTAATCAATTAAATTATGTGATTACGATGTAAAATGAGATAAGTTATTAACTTGAGTTTAGTATGTTATTTTTATAAAACTCAATATCAAATTAAATTTATGGAAGTTCTGTTAAATCAATTAGTTTATTTTGGCTTTTTTCAAAGTATATTACTACTCTGTATTTATTTTTTTTCGAAAAAAAACAGAAGACATATTAATGGTTTCATGGCTTTTTTAATAGCTACTCTTTCTGTTGGTTTACTTGGTAAGGTAATTTACAACACTGGCTATTGGGGACCTAATTTTAGGTTCATTGCACTTTCAGAATTATCCACTTTACTTTTTGGTCCCACTTTATTTTTATTTACTAGAGCTACTTTACAAAAACTTCCTAATACTAAACAAAACTTAGTTCATTACCTACCTGGTATTACCTATTTTATTTTTATACTCATCTATTTTATTATTCCAAACGACAATATTATTAGTCAACGGATAAAAACAGGAGAGTTAATTCGTGTAATTTATACTTGTCATGCATTTGGTCTAATAGTCAATATTACCTATTGGGTACTAGCTTGGAATGTTTTTACCTCATTTATGGACAATCTTAAAAATGAGGTTTCTTATGAGATAAGAGCTCGATTTATTAATAACCTACTACTGGTTATAGGGATTTCTTTAGGAATTTGGCTTGTGTTGTATACCACTAGCTTTTTAGGCTTTGACAGATTAGAACGTAATGCCAGACCTTATATTTGGATAGTGCTTACTCTAATCGTTCTATTTATAACATATTATAGCATGCTATATCCCGAAGTATTACGTGTAATTCCTAATTTAAAAAAACAAAAATATGCATTATCCAAACTAAGTATAAAGGATATGGATGCCCTTAAAAATAAACTTGATCAGCTGATGCTAGAAAAAAAACCTCATTTAAATTCAAAACTTTTAAAAACTGAATTAGCTGAAATGCTAGGAGTAAACAGCCCTGAACTGGCAAGGCTATTAAATGAAAACATAGGAATGAACTTTTTTGAATATGTAAATTACTATCGCATTCAAGAATTTATACATCTTGCAAAAACTGATACGGCTAAACAATTTACATTTTATGGCTTAGCGCAAGAAGCTGGGTTTAATTCAAAAACAACATTTAATAAATCCTTTAAAAATTTGATTGGAAGTTCTCCGTCTGAATACTTTGAATCAAAAGTAGATAATTCGATTTAAAAACATCTATAAATAAAGAAACCGTATGAACTAATTCATACGGTTTCTAATCATTCTCACAGCAATTGTTAGAGTTATCGAGTTATTGTTCCTGTGGGGAATGATTTTAAATTCTCTCCAAAATCGTAAGCCCTTGGAGCCGTTTCTTGCCCTGCCATACCAGCAAGAGGTTTTAACGTAAATGGTTTTTTCTTATCATCATCAGGGTTAGGTTCTAATGAAATTACAATAGTAGCTCCTTTTAAATCTGCGCCACCTTCAAAACCAGTACCTTCTAAATTATTAATAAAATCCTCTCCTGGAATTGGTGGTCCAAAATTTTCAGCACCTCTAAAAGTTTCAATCGGTCTGTTATCCAAACTAGCCATAGCATTATCATCAGCTAATTTAGGATTACTAAAAGTACCTGTTGAATAAGGCACTCCATTTACTACAGCCCATCCTTCATATTTCCAACCGCTATCTGCTGCTAAAACTGGTAATTCTAAACTTGCTGCTGGTGGCATTGTGCCTGGCGTACCAAACCATACTCCAGCTTCGTTATTGTCGTTATCACCTGCACCCATTGCTTCATCAGTTGGGGTTCTTAAAAAGAATTTACCTGAAATCTCAGTTTTTGTTACTTCTAAATCTGCAAACTTTTCATTAATCGTTTTGTAACTAATAGCAGCTGTATTACTACCCTCTGCAAATTCAGCTCTAAATAATTTTGTTGGTGCTGGTTCTACTAAATCGTCACCAGTTTCATTAGCCGGCTCAATAGATAACACATAAGCTGCTGCTGAAGCTAACATATCTTTATCAACCTCTTGAGATTTAAGCTCTGGATCAGTAAACCTTCCCGTACTTATTGGGCTTCCATCAACTATCAACCAACCTTCGTAAACAAAATCATCTCCTAAGGCTTCAAGACCAGTAATATTCAAGTTTACACTTGCTAAACTAGCGTCATTTTCTTTGTTGCTTTCATCATCACTATCACAAGAAATTGCAAAGGCTGACAGTACAGCCGCACCATAAATCAGTTTTCTAAGTTTCATAATATTTTTTTTATGTTTTAAACAAAAATATTACAAGCCACAAAAACCTTGTGTTAGCCAGCTAACATTAGCTAAAAAAAATACTCTTTATTGAAAAACAATATGATTTCTTTTAAAACTTAACTGATTACTCTCTTGTAATTCATTTAACAAAATATTCAAAGTAGGCCTTGATGTGGCTATTAAACTAGCGATATCTTTTTGTGTATATGGGTGTTTAACCATGGTAAGTCCTGTATTTGGACAGCAATAACCGTAATCTTCTTTCAATTCTTCTAAAAACTCAAGTAAGCGTGTTTTTGTATCCTTAAATAACAATAATTGTAAGCGACGTTCCATTTTTTTAAAACGCATACCTAAAAACTTATAAATTTTCATACTGAAATCTCTATTAGTTCGCATTAGGTCATGCATAGTTTCTACTCCTACAGGACAAATAGATGTAACTCCATCTACAGATTGAGCAAATTCTGTTCGTTTGTCTTCTCCTAGTATGGCTTTTTCTCCGAATAATTCTCCTTTTGAAAGTATGGCTTTTATGATCTCATTTCCATTTTCGTCATAGTAGCCTACTTTAACCTTACCTTTTGCAATAAGATAAATTTTATGAGCAGCGTCTTCTTCAAAATAAATGTATTCTTTTTTCTTATAATTAGTGAATTCATGTTCCTTTTTAAAAGCTTTAAGCTTATGAGGACACAATAACGAGAACATATTAACCTGTTCACAATACCAAATAGAATCCATAGCAATGAGTTGTTTATAAGTTAGGGTGTTGTTAAATTTTTGTCGTTTAGATAATAAAACCCTTACATCTGAATATTTATTATATTTTTTTTCAATTTTGTTTGAAAGAATACTATTATTAAAACAAAAAAACAACGCAACTAACACATATTCAACTATATAAAAACAAAGTCTTAAAACTTATTACTCAAACAAACATTTCCTTTTAATACTTAAAAAACTATTTATTAAATTAAACAATTCATAAAAAAATACCATTTGAATTATTCAAATGGTGTTACAAAAAAATACGTTTTAAATTAATTAAGCGTTTTGTTTTTTTATTAAATTTAGTACCGAACCTTCATTATACCAATCAATTTGTGATTGATTATAAGTATGATTCAACATGATCTTATCTTTACTCCCATCAGCATGAATAACTTCTAACATAAGTTGTTTACCTGGTATAAATTCATTTAAAGCATTCCATCTCGATCAACTATATACCTCACCTGCTCCGAACCTAGATTAATTCCCTATTCTGCTTTCATTTTTGATTGCTTCATAACTTATACAAATACAAAAAGGGTCAAGCTATTAACTAACTTGACCCTTTTCTATTTTATTGAATTAGTAAGTTATCCTACTAATTGCTTTTGCGATGGTTTAAATTTAGTTAAAACAATTCCGTCAACAGCAGCTTCATACTCTTCCATTGTTGGCGTTCTACCTAAAATTGTAGATAATACTACTACTGGTGTAGAAGACAATAAAGATTCTCCTTTTTTACCATCAGCATCTCTAACAACTCTTCCTTGAAATAAACGAGTAGAAGTAGCCATTACAGTATCTCCTGGTTCTGCTTTTTCTTGATTACCCATACATAAGTTACATCCTGGACGTTCTAAATACAACATATTTTCATACTTGGTACGTGCTAAACCTTTTGGGGCACTATCATCAAACTCAAAACCAGAATATTTAACCAAAACATCCCAATCTCCTTCTGCTTTTAGCTCATCAACGATATTATATGTTGGAGGCGCAACAACTAAAGGTGCGTTGAATACAACCTTACCTTGTTGTTTCTCAATGTTTTTTAACATTTGGGCTAAAATTTGCATATCTCCTTTATGAATCATACAAGATCCAATAAATCCTAAATCCACTTTTTTAGTTCCTCCGTAAAAAGATAATGGATTGATACAATCGTGTGTGTATCGTTTTGATACATCTTCATTATACACATCTGGATCAGCAATCATTGGCTCAACAATCTTATCTAGATCAATAACAACTTCTTGATAATATTTAGCATCTGCATCTGGTTTTAATGCCGATTTAGTTCCTGTTTTTATTTCGTTGATACGGTTATTTGCTTTATCAACCAATCCTTTAAGATCTTGTTTAGGGTTATCCATACCCTTATCAATCATAATTTGAATACGATCTCTAGAAATTTCTAATGATTCAATTAAAGTATCATCTTCAGAAATACAGATAGATGCTTTTGCTTTCATTTCAGCAGTCCAATCTGTAAATGTAAATGCTTGATCAGAAGTCAAGGTTCCAATATGCACTTCAATGATTTTTCCCTGAAAAACATTTTCTCCTTCAAACTGATTTAACATCTGCTCTTGAGTAGCATGAACTACATCACGGAAATCCATATAAGGCTTCATCTCCCCTTTAAAGGTAACCTTTACCGACTCTGGAATTGGCATAGTAGCCTCGCCTGTAGCTAATGCTAATGCAACTGTTCCCGAATCTGCACCGAAGGCTACTCCTTTTGCCATACGTGTATGAGAATCTCCACCAATAATTACATCCCAATCATCAACAGCAATATCATTTAACACTTTATGAATTACATCAGTCATTGCGTGATATTTCCCTTTGGGGTCACGGGCAGTAACTAATCCAAAGTCATTCATAAAATTCATTAATCTTGGAATATTAGCTTTTGACTTATCATCCCAAACAGAAGCTGTATGACATCCTGACTGGTAACCACAATCAACAATTGGAGAAATAACTGTAGCAGCCATCATTTCTAACTCTTGAGAAGTCATTAGACCTGTAGTATCTTGAGAACCTACAATGTTTACTTCAACTCTAACATTTGAACCTGCATATAATGTTTTACCTGGAGTAGTTCCTACTGCATTTCTATTGAATATTTTTTCAACAGCTGTTAAACCTTGCCCTTCTATAGATACTTCTTTTGAAGCAGCATATACTTGAGGGACGTCTATTCCTAAAACTTTACAAGCAAATGTTTGCAATTTTTTACCGAAAACCACTGCGTAAGAACCTCCAGCTTTTATAAACTCCATTTTTGGTGGTGTTAAAGCTGTAGAAATGTCTTTTAACTCTTTGTCTCCTTTATATAATTTTTTCTCTTTTGTGTTAATTGTAAGCACTGTACCTGTAGCTACAGAATATGCTTCTTTTAAGACTGGCTCTCCATCTTCATCAACAATTGTATTCCCTTCAGCATCTTTCTGCTTTACCCAGTTCTTTAAATCGATACCGATACCACCAGTTACTCCAACCGTTGTTAAAAAGATTGGTGCAATACCATTAGTACCAGCAATTACTGGTGCAATATTAATAAATGGCACATAAGGACTTGAAGGAATTCCTGTCCATAATGCCACATTATTTACTCCTGACATTCTTGATGATCCTACTCCCATCGTTCCTTTGTCAGCAATTAACATCACACGCTTATTAGGATGTTGCTTCTTTAAAGCTAACAATTCCTGTTGCATTTCTTTATTATGCTCAAACATACACTGTCCGTGCAATTCACGATCTGATCTTGAATGCGCATCAGCTCCTGGTGATAATAAATCTGTAGAGATATCACCTACACCAGCAATATAAGTTACTACTTCAATCTCTTCTTCTATTTCTGGTAATTTTGTAAAAAATTCTGCCTGAGCATAACTCTCTATCAACTCTTTAGCAATAGCATTACCCTCTTTGTAGGCTTTTTCTAATTGCTCTGTATCTGATTCATATAAGAATACTTGAGTCTTTAATACCTTAGCTGCTTCATTAGCAATAGCAGCATCGCTACCTAGAGCTAAGTCCAACAATACTTCAACAGAAGGCCCCCCCTTCATATGTGATAATTGTTCAAAAGCAAAAGCAGGTGTAATTTCTTTTACAATAGCTTCTCCAAGGATTATTTCCTTTAAGAATTTAGCTTTTACACTAGCTGCACTTGTTGTCCCTGGTAATACATTATAAATAAAGAAGTTAATAGAATCTTCTCTATGAGCATTATCAGAATCCTTGATCTGAGCTATAATTTCGGTAAGTAATTCACCTCCATCAATTGGCTTAGGATGCAGGTTTAAATCCTTTCTCTCTTCAATCTCCTTGATATAATCTTGATAGGTATTCATATAAATAGAAATATTTTATAGTGTTTTAAAGTTTGTTTTAACATATCTAATCTAATAATGATAGTACTAGATAAATTTATAATCATTCAAAACATCAAACACCTTTTATGTTTATTTATTTTTTTAACAAACTTTCGATTCTTAGAGTCGAATTTTTATCAAAACATTACTACATTTTCGTAAAAAAACGTTTGCAAATATCCTTATAAAAACAAGTATCTAACAAATAGTTTTAGTTATTTAGAATGATTCCAAGAATAAAATTTGTTCTAATTTTAAGCATATTTTTTTTTACTTAGCGACTCCTTGATTATTTCCACAATAAACTACTTAAAATTATTGATCTGACAAAAAAAAATCATCTGATAACGAAATTAATAAAAATAAGATTTTAATCCCCTTTTTTTAAAAACTATCATCTTATTTTATTTAATTTAAATATTCATTCAGAATTTTAAGCCAAAACAAGATTATTCACGCTCATTTATCAGATCAAACCTAGCATAATAAAAAAGGCAGCCTAATAACTATAAGGCTGCCTTTTTTTCAATTTATTTTATTTTCTAAAACTACAAGTCTTCAATATCATAAGTGTAAGTAACATTAATCACAATATCAAGACTTTTAGTTCGATTTACGACTAATAAAAATTCAGCACAAACTTATTCTTTTGTTTCTGTTTCTTCTTTTTGGTATGTTTCACAAACTTGTTTTCCTTTTGGACAATCTGGAGTTTCAACAAACAAACAGAATTCATCTCCATCTTGTGCATCATCATATGTAAACTCACCAATACTTGTTTCGAAAGTCTGACCACTTACAGTCCACACATAACCTGAATCTTTAGGGCCTTCCAACACTGTTAATTTTACTTTTTGATCTCCTATTTTTTCAATAGTAAAATCTAATGGAAGATCACAACCTTGATTTGAAGGCACATTATATTTTAAACAAGCTGTAAATTCTTCATCACATCCTTCTGTACTAATAGTAAGACATACTGTATTATCAACTAATTCATCTTTTCCAAAAACATGAATCAATTCATTTAAACCAATTCCCGATTTAACTAACTCTTCATTTACATACCATTTGTAATTTACTTTTATTCCTGTAAATCCATCTTCTCCATCAAATCCATATATTGGTCCCACAAATTTCACCTCTCTACCTTCTTGTTTTGTTTCTCTATCCATTTGGATACCTTCTACCAAATTACATTCCTCCATATTTTCATCTTCATCTTCCATTTTTTGAATTTCGTATACTTCACAAGCACGGTTGGTTTCTTCACATCCATTTTTTGTCACAGAAACACAAATATCAAATTTTGTTTCTTCTCCTTCAAAAACATGAAGAAATTGTGATTTATTACTACCTGCTTTTATTTCTTCATCATTAATAAACCATTGATAAGTTGCTTCTTCAAAAAATGGCGCTATTAGAGTAACTTCTCTTCCTTGCGTTTCGCCACTTACATCAAAACTTACTTCAGTTTCTAATGTGCAATTTACTTCAGTTTCTGTATCATCTTCACAGGCTATAAAAGACACACAAGCAACTAATATAAATGCGAATTTTAATAAATAATTTTTCATAATTAGTTTTTTAATTAATTTTTCAGGTTTAAATTCATAGTAGTAACAGGCTACATTAAATTTACCCTACCCTAAAAAATAAAAAAAGCTCAAAAAAAATTTTTGAGCTTTTAAAAAACTTAACAAGTCAACTGTATATCATATAATTGACAACGCCTGTTCAATATCTTCAATAATATCATCAATATGCTCTAAACCTAATGAACAACGTACCATACCGGCTGTAATACCACAGGCCAACTTATCCTCATCTGCTAACTTAGCATGAGTTGTTGAGGCAGGATGCGTTACAATAGTTCTTGAATCGCCTAAATTAGCCGATAGTGAACACATTTTTATACTATCAAAAAATGTTTTTCCTCCAGCTACTCCACCTTCTACTTCAAAAGCTACAATAGTACCTCCTAGTTTCATTTGCTTTATGGCAATATCATAATTAGGGTGCGATTTTAAAAATGGATATTTTACCCACTTTACTTTAGGGTGTTTTTCTAAATATTCTGCTAATTTCAATGCATTACCACATTGCCTATCGGCTCGTACTGCTAATGTTTCTAAACTTTTTGACAACACCCATGCATTAAAAGGAGACATTGAAGGCCCTGTTAGGCGCGAAAACAAATAAATCTCCCTTATCAACTCGGCGTTCCCCACGGTAACTCCACCTAACACTCTTCCTTGCCCATCAATTAATTTTGTAGCCGAATGAATCACTAAATCCGCTCCAAATTTTATTGGGTTTTGTAAATAAGGTGTAGCAAAACAATTATCAACTATTAAAAGAATTCCATGCTTTTTAGCAATGCTACTTAAGTATTCCATATCCAGAACATCCACACCTGGGTTGGTTGGTGTTTCACAGTAAATAAATTTTGTATTCGGCTGAATTAAGCCTTCAACTTTATCCACATCGTTAACACCAAAGTAACTCGTTTCTATATTCCATTTAGGAAAATACTTTGTAAACAATCCATGTGTTGCTCCAAATACCGAACGTGCAGATACTATATGATCTCCTGAACTCAGTAAAGCTGCAAATGTAGAATATACTGCTGCCATTCCGGAAGCAAAAGCAAAACCTGCCTCGCCCCCTTCCATTTGACATATTTTATCAATAAATTCTGTAGTATTTGGATTGCTATACCTACTATATAAATCTCGTTGTTTTTCTTCGGCAAAGGAGGCTCTCATTTCTTCTGCATCATCAAAAACAAAACCTGATGTTAAATACAATGGTACGGAATGCTCCTTATTTTCGGTACGCGCTACTTGACTCCGTACCGCTATAGTTTCAAAATGTTTATTCTCCTTCATTTTTTTCAACTTTTTCTCCGTTTACTACCACACTATAAGTAACGGTAGCTGTTGGTTCTAATGTTTTAGAAACCGAACAATATTTTTCAAATGATAATTCTGCTGCCTTCAACGCCTTTTTAGGCGAAACTTTACCTTCTATAAAAATAGTTGCATGTATTTCTGAAAAAGGTTTTGCCTCCCCCATTGGTGTACGCTCCCCTTCGACTTCCATTTGATAGCTTGTAATTTCTTGACGCTGTTTTTGTAAAATCCCTATCAGATCAATTCCACTACAACCAGCTACTCCCATTAATAATAATTCCATGGGACTTGCTCCTAAATCATCACCACCTTGTACTTTTCGCTTATCTAAATCAACTACATATCCACGATCATTTTTAACTTGAAAATGGAATTTTTCGTTTACTCTGTTTAATGTTACTTTCATAAATTTGGCTTTAGGCTTTCAGTTTTCGGCTGTCAGCTTTATTTATTGTAATTAATCTCTTTTACTTTGTTTTATACTTTATCTAAATATGGGTTCTAAAAAACCATCTAATTGATCATATTCTATTAAAAACGCATCATGACCATGTATAGATCTAATCACTTGATGCGTTACTTTTTGCCCTGTTCGCTGTCTAATTTCGCGTAATTGACTTACAGTAACTTTATCCTCTTTTAAGGTAAATAATGCATCACTGTCTACTGTTACTACATGAATATCTGCAGTTAAGGCATACACAGCTTCCTTAAAGTTATTATATCCTGATGAAACATCAATGGTACTCAATATATAATTTAATTGCTTGTAAGCACTTAACTGAAAACGCTCTTCTAGCTTTTTGCCATGATATTGTAACCAACTTTCAATATTGAACATGCCTAAACTTTCGTTTTTGGTTCTATTGAATTTCATAGTAAATGATTCAGGTGTACGATACATTAACATCGCATGCATACGCGCATCTTGCAATGGGTTACATGAGTTTAACAAAATAGCATCTTGTATTTTGGTATTAGCTATAACCCAATCAGTGGCTTTCCAATCCGTGGCTACTACCACTAAATTTTTAGCTAAGTTTGGTTTTAACACCGAAAGCTCCCAAGCTATCCCACCGCCTAGTGATCCACCTACATTAGCATATAAGCGGGTAATATTTAAAACTTCTAGCGCAAGCGAAAATAAACGAGCTATATCCTTTGCTGTAAAAATTTTATAATTATCATATAAATTTTCTGGCTTACCATCATATCCATTTCCAGGTATGTTAAATGCTACTACAGTATACTTATCTGTATCTACCACTTTTTCAGTCCCTACTAAACTGTTCCACCAACCACGAGCACCACTTACTTGCGAGTTTCCAGTTAATGCATGTGTAACCAATACTATTGGAGCTGTTCCTAATTCGGGTCCAAACAGTTGATATGATAGATCAACATTAACTGTTTCACCTGCATAGGTGGTATAATTTTCAATGGGTATGTAGGTAAGTTCTGAGTTCAATCCTTGCTATTTTTACTGTAAGATGATGTTCAAGCAAGGTGAGATTATAAAAATAATCCGTTGTTATCTATCCAAATAAATTAGGTAGAATTTAGCACCTTCTTTAATTACTTAAAGGGTTGCTAAGGCTTCACAGGGTCTAATCCCTCAACCTTTCTTGATAACATGCATCATGTAAATGAAACTTAGCTGCAAATATACGTATTAATTTGAGTTGTAGAAATTTTTTTTATTTCAAGTTTGTTTAAATAGACGATAACAAACTTAACCTTAATTTCTTTTGTTTTTTTAAGAAAAAATTATCAACTAGGCTATTTATTAAAACCAAAAACTTAGTTACATTCAACTAATAATTAACATTTTACAAAACAGAAATTAACCAACCTCAAAACACTCTAAATACAAAACTCATTTATGATAAAAACATTTATCCTAATACTACTCATTACAAATCTTTTTAACATTAATGCACAAGGCATTGTACTTGACCATTACACTCCTTTAAAGGATGTTAATGGAAACACCATTGATCTGCATGAATTTGATCGATTAATGGATACCAATAAGTATACATTTAAAACTCATATCACTAATGATAAAGTACTCAAATACATTCAGCTGTTAGAAAAAACTGAAGCAGACATTTTACTTGAAAAAAAAGTTTTCGTAAAAACAGATAAAACCAAAGATACTATTGCGCCTAATTTTATAACTAAATCATTAAAGGGAAACACCTATGCTTTAGAAAAATTGAAAGGAAAAGTAGTTTTATTACATTTTTGGAACAACCAATTTAAACAATCCATAAAAAGTATATCAGTAATCGACTCTTTGTACGAAAAACATCAAGAAAATTCCGATATAGTACTACTATCTGTTGACTTTGGAGCTCTCAATTCATTAAATAAATACTTAAATGAATACCCTCACAATTTTGAAATAATTAGTAATGGTGCTCAACATTTTAAAAGTTACCCTGTTGCTTTTCCTAAGTTTATTTTAATTGATAGAAAAGGAAATTACTTATTTCAATCTAAAGATTTAAAAAATATAGAGCATTCATTAATTGAACTTATCGATACAGAAACCAACAAAATATAACTCTAAATGAAATTTTTCTTAACCTTAATTCTCATAGTATTTACAAGATTAATTAGTACGGCACAAAATTTATATACTCAAGAAAGTCATCCTATAACTGCATCTGATTTTTATACTAAAACCAAAGTTGATAGTTCCTTTATTTCAAAAATTAATAGAAAATATGCCAATACTTGGATGTATATTGATTACAACACTGGAGATGATAATTATTGTAAAGGGTATGACACCTATTATATTAAGAATAAAAATAGCTTTACCATAATTAACAATGATCAAACGAAAACTGATATTTGGGTAAAATTTTTAATTATAAATGGAAAAAACGCTCATGAAATGGGAAGAAAGTGCTTTGTAAAATATAATGAGTCCTTTACCCTTAAAAATTTGAAAGAAGGCTTCTACAATATTGAAGTCATTCACGGTAATAACTGGAAACAACCTTTAGATAACTCGAGCTGTTTAGGTCGATTTGCTTTAAATGAATCCGTTACCTCATGGGCTTGTTCAAAAACCTATAACATTGAAAGATTTAGCCATCATAAATACATTAGCTTAAATGAAAAGCACAACACACATTATGATAAAGAATTAAAAAAACTGGTTTGTGATTGATAAACTACCTCAAGTAAAGCCCTCGAGACATACAAACGAAACTGAATTTTAATTTCGTTCATATGTCTCTCGGATTAGTATAGCCTTTGGTGATACCAATAAATAGAAATTTATGATTATTCAAACAATTACACCACATTAGTATCTTCCTTTGCCTTAAAGGGAGTAATAATTAATCGCGATGCTTTATCAAAATTGATATAATTATACACCCAATTAAATAACGTTACTACTTTGTTTCTAAATCCGACCAAAAATATTAAGTGAATAAACATCCAGATAAACCAAGCAAAAAAACCACCAAAACGTAGTTTTTTAATATCTACTACCGCTTTATTACGCCCAATAGTTGCCATAGATCCTTTATCAAAATACTTAAATACTTGTAAAGGTTTCCCTTTATGCAATGCCAATAAATTTTTAGCTAAATGTTTCCCTTGTTGAATCGCTGGTTGTGCTACCATTGGATGACCGCGCTCATACTCTTCTGTTTGCATTAAAGCAATATCACCAATAGCAAACACCTCTTTAAAACCTTCAACTTGATTATATTCATTTACCTTGTAACGATTCGCTCTTTCTATTAATGCCTCTCCATTTATACCTTCAATAGGAGCTCCGGTGACCCCTGCCGACCAAACAAAAGTAGCTGCTTTAAGCTTTAAATCCGTATTGGTTTCTACCAAATGATTTTCATAATTAGTAACAAAAGTTTTTAAATGCAAATGCACTCCTAATTTTCGTAAAAACTTTTCTGCATTTTTACTTGCTGCAGGACTCATCGGAGGCAAAACTCTATCCGCACTTTCAATTACATGAATTTGCATTTCAGAAAAATCCATATCTGGATAATCTCTTGGTAACACATTTGCTTTAAGTTCTGCTAATCCACCTGCTAACTCAACTCCTGTGGGGCCTGCACCAACAATAACAAAATTCAATAATTCTTTTCGTAATTCAGGATCTGGTGTAATTACTGCTTGCTCTAAATTTTCAAGCATTAAACTACGTAACTTAAGTGCCTGCGGTACACTTTTCATACGCATCGCATTGCGTTCAATAGTTTTGTTTCCAAAAAAATTAGTTCTAGCGCCTGTAGCAATTACTAAATAATCATAATTAATAGATCCTATATTAGTAATAATTTCTTTTTTTAAAGTATCAACACTAGAAACTTCAGCCATTCTAAAAAAAGTATTCTTTCCCTTTTTTACAATTTTACGCAATGGATAAGCTATAGATTCGGGCTCTAACGAAGAGGTAGATACCTGATAAAGTAAAGGTTGAAATGTGTGATAATTTTGCCTATCCAGTAAAACAATTTGAAAATCATTACGAGTTACCAACTCTTTTGCAATGGAAACTCCTCCAAAACCTCCGCCTATTATAACTACTCTTGGTTTGGTAGTATCAGGTATATTCAATGTTAATGCCATAGTATAATTTACAAAATTATCCGCACAATAATTTGGTTTAATTGCCAAATATTTTGCTAGTGCAAGAAGCTAATTTATGCGCTTTAAAACAATAAAATCTAGACATTTTTTTACGATAACAATATAGCTCCTACTAAAGCTATACAAAGCATAAGCACTTACTTTCTAACATTTTTAATCAAAGTTTACCATTCCATTAACACATGTATACTAACTACACTTTTAACTTAGATGTTCATTAAAATTAAGCTCATGTCAACAGTAAATGCATACGCTGCTAAAAATAGTAGTGAAAAATTAGTTCCTTACACTTATGAACTACCAGAAATTGGAAATGAAGAGGTGGATGTGAAAGTATTGTATTGTGGTGTTTGCCACTCTGATATAAGTATGATTGATAATTCTTGGGGAATGTCTCAATATCCGTTAGTTGGAGGACACGAAATTATAGGCCAAGTCACCGCTGTAGGAAGTCATGCCAAGGGTGTAAAAGTAGGAGACTATGTAGGTGTCGGCTGGAGTGCTTCTTCTTGCATGCATTGCAGCTCTTGTATACAAGGTGGTCAACATCTTTGCAGTAATATTGAAGCAACTATTGTAGGTAGACATGGTGGTTTTGCTAGTCACGTACGCGCTCATTGGTCTTGGACCATAGTTTTACCAAAAGGTATAAACTTAGAAAAAGCAGGTCCTTTACTCTGCGGTGGAATTACTGTTTTTAATCCCATACTACTTTCGGAGGTCAAACCTACAGATAAAGTTGGTGTTATTGGAATTGGTGGCTTAGGACATTTAGCTTTAAAGTTTTTAAATAAATGGGGATGTGAGGTAATTGCTTTTTCATCTTCAGAAAATAAAAAGGATGACATTTTAGCTATGGGAGCTACCAAGGTGATCAATTCGAGAAAACCGGAAGAGTTAGCAACTATTGCTGGAAGTTTAAATTTTATAATTAGCACAGTGAATGTCACCTTAGACTGGAATGCTTATATACAAACTTTAGCTCCAAAAGGAAAACTCCATGTCGTTGGCGCTGCACTCGAACCTATGCTAATACCTGCTTTTAGCCTTATAGGAGGCGAAAAAACTTTAGGAGGAAGCCCTACAGGAAGTCCTTCTGCTATTAAAACCATGTTGGATTTTAGTGTACGTCACAATATTTACCCAACTGTAGAAACTTTTGATATGAAAGATATCAATAATGCTATTGATCACTTACGCCAAGGTAAGGCACGTTACCGAGTTGTACTAAAAGCTTAAAAAAAGTAAAAAAGAAGTGCGAATTTAAAGTTTATCATTTAAATTTGCACTTTGATTTTAAGGGATAGATTTGACTGATTGCAACCCTTGGTGTTTATCACCAAAAATATGCTAAAGCCAGTGTAAACTTCTTTTGTATATTTCGTCTTATCTACTTTTTTAATGATTATCTCGAAGAAAATCTACGAGTCATTTTTTAGTAAATTTTATTTTCGGGAATTCCTGAAAAATTTAACTCCACAATGTGGATAAAACAGTAAAATTAGATGTCATATTTATTTACCTCTGAAAGTGTATCGGAAGGACACCCAGATAAGATTGCCGATCAAATTAGTGATGCCTTAATTGATAATTTTTTAGCTTTTGATCCTGAATCCAAAGTAGCTTGCGAAACTTTAGTTACTACAGGTCAAGTAGTTTTAGCAGGAGAAGTAAAATCGAGCACTTACTTAGATGTTCAAAAAATAGCTAGAGAAACCATTAACAAAATTGGTTATACTAAAGGTGAATATATGTTTGACGGAAACTCTTGTGGAGTACTTTCTGCCATTCATGAGCAAAGTGAAGATATAAATAGAGGTGTTGATCGTGCCACTAAAGAAGAACAAGGTGCTGGTGATCAAGGTATGATGTTTGGTTACGCTACGCGTGAAACGGAAAATTTTATGCCTTTAGCTCTTGATCTTTCTCACAAACTACTTATCGAGTTAGGAAATTTACGAAGAGAAGGAAATGCTATTCCATATTTAAGACCAGATGCCAAAGCACAAGTTACTATTGAATACAGTGACGACAATGTTCCTCAAAGAATTGATGCTATTGTAGTTTCTACTCAACATGATGATTTTGACGAAGATGATGCTATGCTAGCTAAAATAAGAAAAGATATTGTAGAAATTCTTATTCCAAGAGTACAAGCTACATTACCTGCCAATCTAGCGGACTTATTTAATGATGATATTAAATACCATATTAACCCAACAGGAAAATTTGTTATTGGCGGACCACATGGAGATGCTGGTTTAACTGGTCGTAAAATTATTGTTGACACTTATGGTGGTAAAGGAGCTCATGGTGGTGGTGCTTTTTCTGGAAAAGATCCTAGTAAAGTAGATCGTTCTGCGGCTTATGCTACCCGTCATATTGCTAAAAACTTAGTTGCCGCTGGAGTAGCTGATGAAATTTTAGTACAAGTATCTTATGCTATTGGTGTAGTTGAACCTATGGGTATATTTGTTGATACATATGGTACTGCCAAAGTAAATTTAACTGATGGCGAAATTGCTAAATTAGTTTCAGAAATATTTGATATGCGACCAGCTGCTATTGAAAGTCGCCTTAAATTACGTAATCCAATTTATAGTGAAACAGCTGCCTATGGACATATGGGTCGTAAAAATGAAGTGGTAACTAAAACTTTTTCGCAACCAGATGGTAATACTGTTACTACTGAAGTTGAATTATTTACATGGGAAAAACTTGATTATATAGATAAAGTAAAAAAAGCTTTTAATATCTAGAATATCGACAAAATACATTCAAACTGCTTAATTCATTTAATCTCTAAAGGAACTATTCTTTTAGAGATTTTTTTTTACGATAAAGGTTTTATACGATTTATCAACAAAAATTTCTCATATATGTCTTTTCTTTTTCGCGATTCTATCGTTAAAAAAAGCAACCGTAGCTAATGCCTTAGACTAGCAAAAAATAATTCAACATATTTGTACGAAATCATTATCAGGAAATCACATTAGCAACATCATACTTTAATTATACATAAAACACTGATTACTAGATGTTTAAAATAAAATTCTTTTACTTATTAAAGTAAAAATATAATTTCAGCTGATTTTTAAGTATTAAAACGACAAAAAAGATTGATATTAAAACAATATGTGTTATTTTTGAAATCTAATTCTTACTTATAATTTTATGAACTTGAAAGATCTCATTTTTTATTACCAAAATCGTTTCTTTGGAAAAAAAGAAAATTCTGAATATTTAAACGAAATTGAACAAATTAGAAAAGAAGCAAATTTAGATGACATAGAAGACGTAGACGAAAATGAAAAGCTAGCATCATAGACAAGAACAATACAATCAATTTCCATTATTTAAACCACCATAATTTATATTAAAGCTTACCTTAACACTAAGTATAAGCTTATTTTTTAGCATGTGATAATTCTTCTTTAATTAATATTAAAATTTAAAAAACTAGCTAGACCTACCAGTTTACCACTTCCAATTTTTATGTAATCATAGTCTTACCTTAAGAAAACGATATAGCACTTTTAATTAAGAGTAACTATAAAATACTTAGAAAAATACGTATTTTAGCCTGTTTTTTTGTCATTAATGGATTTTATGAGTATTTTTTTGTAAATTTATAACTACATTACAATAAAAATAAGAATTATGGATTTTTCAAACTTACATTTTTACTATTTGAATCGTTTTTCTTCTGAAAAAAAATCCCCCGAAATTATCAATGAAATCTTACTGAAGGAAATAAACGATATTTTAATAAATTCAAATACAGAAGATATAGATAAGATAGCCTCATAAATTACTGACTTTAAAATTTTCTTATAGATTATGTCGGCAAAATAGCATCTATAATTTTTAAAGCATCATCTCTTGAATTTTCAATAAAATACGTACTTGTTTTCATACCAGATTTAATTACTCCTGCTATATAAACATTCGGCAACTCTGTTTCTAAGGTTGTTGGATTATGCAAAGGCTCTTTATATACTTCTGTTGAAATAGGTATACCTAATTTTCTAAACAACGAATAATCGGGTTGATAACCAGTCATAGCTAACACAAAATCATTTTTTAACACAACCTGTCCTGTGGGAGTTTGTAACACAACTGATGTATTTTTAATTTCCTTAATATTGGTTTTAAAGTAAGCTTTAATACTGCCTTCTTTTATCCTATTTAAAATATTAGGCTTTATCCAATATTTTACTCTAGGATTAATTTCTGTACTCCTGATCACCATAGTCACTTCTGCATTTTTATGAAACAATTCCAAAGCAATGTCACATGCAGAATTTGCTGCTCCTACAACTAATACCTTCTTACCTACATAAGGGTGAGCATCATCATAAAAATGTTTTACTTTAGGTAAAGTTTCTCCAGGAACATTCATTAACCTAGCCGTGTCATAAAATCCGGTACTTACTATTACATTCTTAGCTTTAAAAACTCCCTTAAGTGTTTCAACTTCATAATTATCATCCTTTCCTCGTTTTAATGACTGAACCTCACAGAAGGTAATCATATTCAAATCCCATGTATCCACAACTCTTCTGTAATATTCTAAAGCTTCTGCTCTAGTAGGCTTATCATTATGAGATATAAAAGGAACCCCACCTATTTCTAATAATTTAGAAGTAGAAAAAAAAGTCATATTAGTAGGAAAATTATAGATGGAATTAACAAGTACTCCTTTTTCAAGAATCAATACTGATAAACCTTTTTTTTGCGCTTCTATGGCACAGCACAATCCAATAGGACCAGCTCCTATTATAATTATATCATATATTGGTGATTCCATAAATAATCAGTTACCTATTTCTCCAAAAAAATGGAGTAAATAAAATTAAAACGGTGAACAATTCTAAACGACCAATCAACATTAAAAATGAGCACCACCATTTCCCTACATCGGGTAATGAATTAAAATTATTTACAGGACTTAATTGCCCTAGACCTGGACCAACATTACCTAAGGATGTCGCTGCACCGCCAATAGCAGTTTGAAAGTCAAGCCCCATTAAACCAAAAACCAATGCTCCTATTATAAATGATAACATATACAAAATAAAGAAACCTAATATGGTAAATACAATTTCTCTGGTAACGGCTCTTGTATTATACCTAACAGGAAGTACCGCATTAGGATGTAAAGTTCTTTTAAACTCTAAAAAACCATTTTTTATGGTTATTATATGCCTTACTACTTTAATACCACCAGAAGTAGATCCTGCCGAGCCACCGGAAAACATTAATCCAAAAAACAATACTGTTAAAAAAGGAGTCCACATAGTGTAATCAGCACTCACAAAACCAGTAGTTGTAACTACTGCCAACACTTGGAAAATGGCGTGCCTAAATGAACTTTCCACCTTACCCCAAACCATTGGGTGATTAATAGTTGAATTTGAAGGGTCAGCCTGAAAATATATAAACAAAGCAACTAACACAGAAAAACCTAATACATAACCCGCATAATATCTAAATTCTTCATCAAGTAATACTTTCTGAACTTTCCCCTTAAAAGCAAAATAACTCAATACAAAATTCGCTCCTGCTAAAAACATAAATACAATAATAATCCATTGTATTAAAGGGGTATCATTCCAGTGTGCTGCACTCGCATTTTTTGTTGAAAAACCACCCGTTGACAAAGTACTCATCGCGTGATTAACAGCATCAAAAAAACTCATCCCTGCCAACTTTAGTAATATGGTTTCAGCAACAGTATAACCAACATAAATTAGCCACAATCGTTTAGCTGTATCCGTAATTCTAGGATGTAATTTATCCGCGCTTGGTCCTGGTGCTTCTGCCGAAAACAACTGCATACCTCCAATACCCAATAAAGGTAAAATGGCTATAGCCAGTACTATAATCCCCATTCCTCCTATCCAATGCGTGAGACTTCTCCAAAATAAGATTCCTTTAGGTATTATTTCAATATCATCTAAAATAGAGGCTCCTGTAGTGGTGTAACCTGACATTGTTTCAAAAAAGGCATTGGTAAAATAAGGAATAGATTCTGAAAACAAATAAGGCAATGTCCCGCTAAACGACATAAATACCCATCCAAAAGTAACTACAATATAACCTTCTCTTTTTCCTAAATCTTTTTGATGTTCACGCGTAAAAAACATAAAACTTAAACCTGTAAAAATAGTTAGCATAGCTGCTAAAGCCATTTTTATGGTTACCCCATCATGGTATAAAAAACTTACCAAAGTAGCCAATAACATAAAGCCTCCATTACAAAGTAACAGCAAGCCCATAATGTAAAATATGATCCTGTAATTTAATTTTGGCATCTACACAAAAAGTTTTTCTACTTCGACAATGGCTTTAGGCAAACAACAAACCACTACTTTATCTGCGGGTTTTATTTTAAAATCTCCTAAAGGTATTAAACCTTCTTCCCCTCTTACAACTCCTGCAATAATTGCTGAACGTGGAAAATCGATTTCCTTAATAATGGTATTAGCTACTTTGGAAGTATACTTAACCTCAAATTCCAATAACTCGGCATTCATATTGTTAAGCTTTGTCATAGCAAGTACCTCTCCCCTTCGCACATATCTAAAAATCGAATTGGCAGCCAAAAGTTTTTTATTTATCAATGTATCTACTCCAATAGAATGAGACAATTGAAAATAATCCATATTTTCCACTAAAGCAATCGTTTTGGCTACTCCTTTTGATTTTGCAATTAAACAGGACATTATATTAGTTTCAGAATTCCCTGTTACTGCTACAAAAGCGTCCATATCATGTAAATTTTCTTCTTCAAGCAACTCTACATTACGACCATCACCATTAATAACTAAAGCTTTTGGAAGATTATCTGCTAAATCAAAAGCTTTATCAGCTGATTTTTCAACTAATTTTATATTAAATTTATTGGCACATAAATCTTTTGTTGCCTTGGCTCCAATTTTGCTACCTCCTAAAATCATCACATCTTTGATTTTAGTTTTTTCCTTTCCTGTCAATTTATACAACTCATCAACACCTCCCTTTGATGTTATAAAATACACTTGATCTCCTTCTTTAAATTCTGTAGACCCTCTAGGAATAATAGTAAATTGCGTTCCTGTTCGTTGAATGGCAATTGGAATAAAGTGCAACTCTGGAAATATTTTAGCTGCCTCCTGGACTGTTTTACCCACAAAAGGAGCTTCTCCCGAAAGGGTAGTCCCTACCATAATTAGGGCACCATTATCAAACTGATAAGTATCATCAAATGCCGATTGATTAAGCAGTAAACTTATTTCATTTGCCGCTAATGTTTCTGGCGAAATTAACTCATCAATTCCAAATTTTTTAAATCCTATATCTTCGTCATTATCAATAAATTCTGTATTGGATATATTAGCTATGGATTGTCCAACACCTAATTCATTGGCTAGTACTCCTATCGTAATATTTGCTGTTTCAACACCTGTTACTGCTATAATTAAATCAGCCTTTCCTACATTAGCATTTTTTAATACACTAATTGAAGTTGCATCTCCTTTTACTGCTCTAATATCTAAATGATTTTCAGCATAAGCGAGCGCATCTTTATCTAAATCAATAAGTGTGATATCCTGAGATTCAAACGAAAGTAATTTTGCTAGGTGAAAACCTACTTCACCAGCTCCTGCAATAATAATTTTCATGCAATGTTAATTTTTAAAAGTGATCGATTAGAAACATACTCACTTTTAACACACAACAAATATAAGTCAAATACTCTAAAATTATATCTCATGAATTTTTCTTTTATTTTTTGGCTTCAAAAGGTTTTTATTCCAAAATAAATAGAAAAAGTCACCTTCACTTATTATAACATGCGTGAGCAATATCCTATATTTGCTTAAATTTTTTATTATGCCAAAAAACATTACTCCATATAAAGATTCATCTGCAAGCAAAAAGGAACAAGTAGCCTCTATGTTTGATACCATTTCCGGTCATTATGATGGATTAAATCGAGTAATCTCATTTGGTATAGATATCAAATGGCGTAACAAAGTGGTTGCATTAGTAAAAAAAACTAAACCTCAGCGTATATTAGATGTAGCAACTGGTACTGGAGATCTGGCTATTAACCTAGTCCGTACTGGTGCTTCAGAAATTATAGGATTAGATATTTCTGCAGGTATGTTAGAAGTAGGAAAAGAAAAAGTTTCTCAAAAAAAATTGAACTCAACTATAGAAATGATATTAGGTGATGGTGAAAAAATAGACTATCCAAACAATCATTTTGATGCTATAACCGTTTCTTTTGGTGTCAGAAATTTTGAAAATTTAACACAAGGCCTTTCTGAAATTTTTAGAGTACTGAAACCTGGTGGAATATTTGTAGTCTTAGAAACCTCCGTTCCTACAAGATCTCCTTTTAAACAAGGTTATGCGCTTTATACCCGGCGTATTTTACCTTTAATAGGAAAAGCCTTTTCTAAAGACAAAGTGGCTTATAAATACCTTTCGGAAAGTGCTGCCGCTTTTCCATACGGAAAAGCTTTCAACAATATTTTGACAAAAATTGGGTTTAAGAATACAGTAGATCGTCCACAAACTTTTGGTGTGGCAACTATTTATACAGCTACCAAATAATGATGAAGAGAATTTTAGCCATATGTTTTGTGTTTATTTGTGCTCAACAAATTGGAGCCCAAGGAATATTTACTAAGGAGCGTTTATTAAATAGAGAAAATCACGATAAAAAAAAATATCGATGGGGATACTATCTAGGTTTTAACTCTTTAGATTTTAAAATTGATTATACTGCGGATAGAATTAATACACTTGCCGATGGAATCACCCCAACTACACCAAGCACACAGGATATAGTGACTAATAAAAGCCTTGGTTTTAACGTAGGATTAATCGGTAATTTAAGAATTAATGATTATTTAGATCTAAGAACCGAACCTGGAGTGGTTTTTAATACACGTGAATTATTTTTCCCAAATCTTGGTCCTAATGAAAGTGACCAAATAAGAGAAATTCAAACCACTGCAGTACACCTCCCTTTATTATTAAAATTATCTACAAAACGTTTAAATAATTTCAAACCATTTATTGTTGGTGGAGTTTCAGCTTCCATTAACCTATCCAGTAACGAAGATAACCCAGATGACAATAGCGCTGGGCAATTTAGAACTACTACTAATTTTTTCTCTTATGAATTAGGTTTTGGTATTGATTTCTTTTTACCCTATTTCAAGTTTACACCTTCAATTAGAGGCGTTTTTTCCATGACTGATGAAACCGTTCAAGATGAAGACCCTAATAGTAATTACACGGCTCAAATTGATAAATTAAGTACTAGAGGTGTTTTTATCAATTTTACCTTTCAATAAAACGGTTGATGGTTGATGGTTGATGGTTGATGGTTGATGGTTGATGGTTGATGAAATTTGTTTTTTTTATTTTGCTAGTACTAAAGCAACCTCTTTTTTTATCAAAAATTTATTAATCTTCATGAATCAGGTTAACACAAAATAAACACTTATCTCCCCCCTCTTTTAAACTCACTCAATGCAATTGCTGTAGCTGTGGCGACATTTAAACTTTCTGTTTTTTGTATTGTTCCAAAGCGAGGTATAGCAATACGGTGATCTACCAAATTCCCTATTTCGGCACTTATGCCATTAGCTTCATTCCCCATAAGCAACAAACCTTCTTGCGGAAGCTTGGATTGATAAATATTTTTACCATCCATAAAAGTTCCATAAACAGGTAGGTCTGTATTTTTTATATAGTCAAAAACATTAACATAAACTACATAAACCCTTGTTAATGAACCCATAGTAGCTTGCACTACTTTTGGATTATAACAATCAACTGTTTCATTAGAACATATCAATTTTTCAACACCAAACCAATCACATAAACGAATTATAGTTCCTAAATTACCGGGATCTTTTACATCATCTAAAACAACTTGCAAACCTTCATACCTCATTTCTTTTTTAGCCAAAGGTATTTCAAATACAGCTAAAGCTTTTTGAGGCGTAGCTAAAAAGGACAACTGTGATAATTCAGTAGCAGAAACTATAATTAATTTACTATTTTCCACTTCAGTATATAAATGAGCTTCTGTTGCAAGTACAAATAAATTTTGCAGTGTAAAATGAGTATTTAAAAACTCATTAATAACTTTTATTCCTTCAACAACAAACAGACCATGTTGTTTTCGGTTTTTTTTTTGCTTTAAACTCCGTATTAATTTCTTTTGGTTTTTGCTAACCATACAAATAATGTACATTTGATTCTTAAAAATATACTATTGTAATTCATTGAATCGATTTTCAACAAAAATATCACTTATTCTGCTATTACAACTTATTATTTTAAGTTGTAATACCACAAAAAAAGTTACCAATAACGATCTACTACTTGTTGAAAACACCATTTTGGTCAATGGCGAAAAAACTAAAAATCAAAAACTATACAATTACTTAGTACAAAAACCTAACAAACGACTATTAGGAATCCCTGTTAAATTAGGTATTTACAATTTAAGCAAAGAACATGTCGATTCTGTTTATATCAATAAATTAAATACTAATCCTAAAAAAAAGGCTCGATTAGCAAAACTATTTTCAAAAAAACAAGTAAATAGAATTATTAACAGAAAGGTAAATTTTAATGATTGGTTAAAAAAAACAGGAGAAGCTCCTGTAATAATTAACAAACAAAAAATTGAAAAATCACAAAAAAAACTTGAAGCGTATTTTTGGAATAAAGGATGGTTTAATGTTTCTTCAACACACAAAATTACAACTACCGATAGCTTAAAAGCCAATGTTACTTACAATATAACAACTCGAATCCCTTATGATGTTGATAGTATTAGTGTCCGAATAAACTCTGCTGTTGCAGATTCAATTTATAAAAAACACCAAGGTAAATCATTATTGAAAGTACAAAAACAATACAATACTATTGAGCTTGAAAACGAACGAAATCGAATTACAAAACGATTACGTAATGAAGGATTATTTCACTTTGAACGTGACTTTATTAAATTTGAAGCAGACACTATTAATACAAACAAAAAGGTTAACCTTACACTAAATATTATTAATAGACCTGTTACCGTTAGCGATTCAATTACCCAAATTCCTTTTAAAGTACACACCATTAGCAAAGTAAACATTTTTACTGATAGCGCTCTAAAAAATAAATCTAAAAAACTACAAGACAGTGTTACCTATAAAGGCTTTGAATTATTTAGTTATGATAAATTAAAATTTAAACCAAAGGCTATTACAAATGCTATTTTTCTTAGCCCAAATACCATATACCGAGATAGTTTAAGGACACTTACCTATAACTCTTTAAACAGTTTAGGTGTATTTAAATACCCAACCATTACATTTCAAGAGGATTCCAGAGACCTTAAAGGAGAAGATTTAATTGCAAATATTTTTTTAACACCTCGAAAAAAGTATGCTATTGGCTTCAATTTTGATGTTTCCACATCCATTATACAAGATATTGGTTTAGGATTTGGAGGTTCATTATTAATTAGAAATGTATTTAGAAGAGCAGAATCTTTTGAGATTTCAGCACGTAGTAATATTGGATCTTCTAAGGATGTCGCAGATAGTGATGAGAAATTTTTTAATATTTCTGAATTAGGTTTGGATGCCAAACTAAGTTTTCCTAGAATCTTATTCCCTTTAAGAACCGATAAGATTATAAAAAAATCAAGTGCTCCGCAAACAAGTATTAATGTTGGTATTACAACACAACAAAACATAGGACTTGATAAAGAAAGTGTTTCGGGTATTTTTCGCTATAAATGGAAACCAAACAGATTACTCTCTAATCAATTTGATCTTTTTGGCTTGCAATTTGTTCGTAATTTAAATGCTGAAAATTATTTTAATGTTTATCAAAATTCATACAACCGATTAAACGAAATTGCAAAAGATCTACTTCCAACAGATAGTACTTTTTTTAATGAAAACTCAGATTTAGAAATCCCTTCTGGTGCAGATCAATTTATAAATAGTATTATAACAGGAAACACCATAGCAAATAGTTTTCAATTACGAGATATTAGAAGTATTTCAGAACGTAAAAATAGACTTACCGAAAATAATTTAATTTTAACAACAAGTTATAGCTTAATAAACGATACCCGTAAAAATCTATATGACGAAAACTTTTCTCGATTTCGTTTTAAAATAGAAAGTGCTGGTAGTTTTTTATCGACTATAGCTAGTATAGCCAATCGCGAAAAAAATGAAGAAGGTAATTTTGATCTTTTTGGTGTAGAATTTTCTCAATTTATCAAATTTGAATCTGAATATATTAAGCATTGGGATTTTGGTGATAAAAATATTTTTGCTATTCGAGGCTTTGGAGGTATAGCTATACCATATGGCAATTCTAACTCTATTCCTTTTTCACAAAGTTATTTTGGAGGTGGCTCAAACGATAATCGTGCTTGGACACCTTATGATTTAGGTCCTGGGAGCAGTGGTGGTCGTAATGAGTTTAATGAAGCCAACTTTAAATTAGCCTTTAATGCCGAATATCGTTTTAACATAGCTGGCGCTCTAAATGGAGCTTTATTTACTGATGCCGGAAATATATGGAATATACTTGATCGCTTTGAAGATGAAGAAGACGTTAGCTTTTCAGGAATTAAAGATTTAACCGAAATTGCACTTGGTTCAGGACTGGGTTTACGCTATGATTTCAGCTTTTTTGTATTGCGTTTGGATGCCGCATGGAAAATTTATGACCCTTCAAGAATAAATAACAAACCTTGGTTTTCTGAAATTAACTTTTCAAAAACAGTCTTCAATGTAGGTATCAATTATCCTTTCTAAGTAAAGATTTCCTTATCATCCACTCTATTAAAAAATTCCAGCTACTTTTTTTAGTCTTTATTATGTAAGTATTATTACCCTCAGATCTCTAATTTAAGAACTCCTCAATGCACAATCTGAGTTAAAACAGAATTACTAAATGCTTTTTTTCAATAGAAATTCATTACTTTTATGCCCTTATAACAAATAAAAAAACTGATGAGTCATAACATTAAACCAGGAGTAGTAACCGGAGACGATGTACAAGCGTTATTTAAATATGCTAAGGATAAAGGCTTTGCAATGCCTGCAGTAAACGTAATTGGATCAAATACAATTAATGCAGTATTGGAAACTGCTGCTGAATTAAATTCACCTGTTTTTATTCAATTCTCTAACGGTGGAGCACAATTTAATGCGGGTAAAGGTCTTTCTAACGAAGGTCAAAAAGCTGCTATTGCTGGTGCTATTGCTGGTGCAAAACACGTACACTTAATGGCAGAAGCCTATGGCGTACCTGTAGTAATGCATACCGACCATTGTGCAAAAAAATTACTTCCTTGGATTGATGGATTACTTGATGCTGGTGAAGAATTTTACAAGCAAACTGGTAAACCTTTATATTCTTCTCATATGATTGATCTTTCTGAAGAGCCATTAGAAGAAAACATTGAAATTTGCAAAACATACCTTGAGCGTATGAGCAAAATGGGAATGACATTAGAAATAGAATTAGGAATCACTGGTGGAGAAGAAGATGGAGTTGATAACAGTGATGTTGATGTTTCTAAATTATACACACAGCCAGAAGAAGTTGATTATGCTTATACTGAATTAAGTAAAGTAAGTGACAAATTTACTATTGCTGCTGCATTTGGTAATGTTCACGGTGTATACAAACCTGGAAATGTAAAGTTAACTCCAAAAATTTTATTAAATTCACAGGAGTATGTTACTAAAAAACATGGTGTAGAAAAAAATCATATTGATTTTGTATTCCACGGTGGATCTGGATCAACTGTTGAAGAAATTAGAGAAGCAATCGGTTACGGTGTAGTTAAAATGAATATTGATACTGATTTACAATTTGCATTTTGTGATGGTATTCGTGATTACATGGTTGACAACGAAGCTTATTTAAAAACACAAATAGGAAACCCTGAAGGGGCTGCTGAACCAAACAAAAAACATTATGATCCACGAAAATGGTTACGTGTTGGAGAACAGACTTTTGTAACTCGTTTAAAGAAAGCTTTTGCTGACTTAAATAACGTGAATACATTATAAAAAACTTTTTTAAGTTTTATTTTGTAGAACACAACCTATAAAGAAAAGTCAGACTAAGTCTACTGATTATCTTATTCATATAAGTTAACTATCAGTTTACACTTATTTAGTCTGACTTTTTTGGCAATTAATTTTAAACAACAATTATGGCTTGGTTTAAAAGAAAAGAGAAAGGAATACAAACTCCTACAGAAGAAAAAAAGGATGTACCTAAAGGACTTTGGTACAAATCGCCTACTGGTAAAGTAATTGAAGCCAAAGAGCTTGAAAAAAACTTTTACGTAAGTCCCGAAGATGGTTACCATGTTCGTATTGGAAGTGCCGAATATTTCAATATCATGTTTGATAATAACGAGTTTAAAGAACTTGACAAAAACATGACATCCAAAGACCCTTTAAAATTTGAGGATAAAAAGAAATATACTGAACGCCTAAAACAAGCGCAATCTAAAACAAAACTAAAAGATGCTGTTCGTACTGCCGTTGGTAAGTCAAATGGCACCGAATTAGTTATAGCCTGTATGGACTTTGCTTTTATTGGAGGATCAATGGGAAGTGTTATGGGCGAAAAAATAGCTCGTGCTATTGATTATGCTATCCAACACCAACTACCTGTAATGATTATTTCAAAATCGGGTGGAGCTCGTATGATGGAAGCTGCACATTCATTAATGCAAATGGCTAAAGTTTCGGCTAAACTAAGTTTATTAGCTAAAAAAGGCCTGCCTTATGTTTCATTGTGTACCGATCCTACCACTGGTGGAATTACTGCTTCATTTGCCATGTTAGGTGACATAAACATTGCCGAACCTGGTGCCTTAATTGCCTTTGCTGGGCCACGTGTTGTCCGAGACACTACAGGTAAAGAATTGCCTGATGGATTTCAAACATCAGAGTTTTTACTTGAACACGGCTTTTTAGATTTTATAGTACATCGTAAAGATTTAAAAAACAAAGTCAATAATTACTTAAACCTTATTTTAAATCGGTCATTAGTTACTAACTAAACCTTTATAAATTAAGGTTACTTATTTTTTATTACAAAACACAAGCATCTCTAAATTAGAAGATGCTTGTGTTTTTTTTATACTATTGCCTTGTTATTATACGTTAGCTATGTATGTTTCATTCAGTTTTCTTAAAAAACTTGTATCAAAAACAAATGCTATGAAAACCTTTCTAATAAATTTTTTAGTTCCCCTAATACTCACTAGTTGTTCTTCAGACGAAAGTCAAAAAAGCGAACCTGATTCTGCTAACAACACCCCTACTCCAACCACTCAAGAAATGACAACTTCCAATGATGGTGTGCAAAAACTTATCACAACAGGTAACGAAAACAACTACACATTTACAGTAACGCTAAAAAGTCCCGATACTGGTTGTGACCAATACGCCGATTGGTGGGAAGTTATTGATTTGGAAGGAAATTTAATTTATAGAAGAATTTTAGCTCATAGCCATGTTAATGAACAACCCTTTACACGCTCTGGCGGAAAAGTTGCTATTTCGACTACAACCAAAGTAATCATTAGAGCACACATGAATAATTCGGGTTACTTGCCTCAGGTACTTAGGGGAACAATTACAGATGGCTTTATAAGTGAAAAATTTGATGTAGAAAAATTCACTTCGGTCGCTACTACAGGAGACCTCCCTAGCGGATGTGACTTTTAAATTTTATTGCTAATTTTTATGATAGTTTTATTTAACATTTTAGTATAAAGTCAATAACTCCATACATCATTTCAGTATATTCAATTATATTGCGATTTGAATTAATACCCTAAAATTTATTCAATTCGTTTTTAAATAAAAATTACACAACATTATCAATCAACAATACAAATGCGAACTATATACTTAGCACTAGCTGCATTACTTTTATTTTCATGTAAAAAGAATACTGAAACTCAGAATTCAGCTATTGAAACTACCTCAAAAAAACCTTTAAGGTCAGATCAATTTAGAATAGAAGGAGAACTTGAAAAATTTAAAGATAGTACTATGGTGGGGCTATTTATTAATAATGATATTGTTGATTCTACATTTATTATCAATAGTAAATTTTCATTTGAAGGAGATTTTAAAGAACCCATTGATGCTCGAATATTAGTAAAACAGACTGACTTTTTTGCCGATTTTTGGATAGAAAATGGAACACTTACCTTAAAAAATAAAACTGGGAAGCGTTTCGACACCAAAATAGAAGGTGGCAAAGTGCAAAAAGAAGAAAATTTATTAACTGAAAGAATTGTTATTGTTTCTAAAAAGAGAGATAGTATTTACAAAATTTTATCAAATCCTGAAACTGATAATGACACTAAATCAAAAACTAAAGAGTATTTAGAAACTATCGACAAAGAAGAAAAAGAAGTTTGTTTTTCTTTTTTAGAAGAACATCCAAACTCAGTAGCAAGTATGCGTTTATTAAATATTTTCAAGAGTGTTTGGGATAAATCCGTTATCACTAAAGCATACAACCAAGCAGATACCCAAACGCAACAATCCCGATATGGCAAAATCATTGGCAGTTTTATTGAACTAAGTGGAAATCCAAAAAAAGGAGATCAATTTATTGATTTTACTCAAAATGATCCCAATAACAATCCCATTAAGTTTTCTAAAGTAAAAAAGAAATATACGCTACTTAATTTTTGGTCGTCGTGGTGTACACGTTGCCGTAAATTGAATCCTGAATTAGGTAAGGTTTATAACGATTTTAAATCCAAAGGCTTTGAAATTATAGGTGTTTCTTTTGATCAAAACAAAGATACCTGGACTAAAGCTATAAAAAAAGATAATATAACTTGGTTACAAGTTAGTGACTTAAATGGATGGGAAAATACTGTAGGCTACATGTATGGAATCAAAAACATTCCAGAAAACTTTCTAATTGATGCCAAAGGAACTATTATTGACACTAGACTAACTCCTAATAGACTTAGAGCTGTACTTTCAAAAGTATTAAAATAAATTATTTTAAATTTATTTAAGTTCTCTAATTATTAAAAAAGCATTACATTTGCAGCCTTGAAAGAAAAACTTTCAAATGCATAAAAATCATTTAAATAATATTGGAATGTATTTAACAAAAGAAATTAAAGAAGAAATCTTTGCTAAACACGGTAAAGGTAAAAATGACAGTGGAACTGCAGAGGCGCAAATTGCTTTATTTACACACAGAATCACTCACTTAACAGAACACTTAAAGCAAAATCGTAAAGATTACAATACAGAGCGTTCATTAGTTAAATTAGTAGGTAAACGCAGAAGTTTATTAGACTACTTAATCAAAAAAGATATTTTAAGATACCGTGCTATTGTAAAAGAGCTTGGTTTAAGAAAATAATCAAACAACACATACAAAAAACGGAGCTAATAGCTCCGTTTTTTTTTACTTACAAGTAAAAAGAAAAGCGTATCTTTCGCTAAGTGTTTTTATAAAAAACACACAAAATAACACTAAGCTTACTTTAGTATATTACTTTTTAATAATTCTAAACATTAAGCTTATATAAATTGTCTCCCTTGCAAAGGAACTTCTCATGAAGCCTAGCAACACAACAACAAATGATTTGCCACCAACAAATCGAGACAAACTAAAATGAATTAAAAAAAATTATGATTCCACAAGTTTTTAAGGAGGTCATTGACCTAGGTGACGGTAGAGAAATTACTATCGAAACTGGAAAATTAGCAAAACAAGCCCACGGGTCTGTTGTTGTGACTATGGGTAAAACTATGCTACTTTGTACTGTAGTATCTAACTACAAACAATCGGATGTTGACTTTTTACCGTTAACTGTAGATTATCGCGAAAAATTTGCTGCTGCTGGTCGTTACCCTGGAGGTTTTTTTAAAAGAGAAGCACGTCCAAGTACTGAAGAAATTTTAGTAATGCGTATTGTGGACCGTGTATTACGACCACTTTTCCCTAAAGATTACCATGCCGAAACTCAAATAATGATTCAGTTAATGTCTCATGACCCTGAGGTAATGCCCGATGCATTAGCTGGACTAGCAGCTTCAACAGCAATTCAATTATCAGATATCCCTTTCGAAACTCCTATTTCAGAAGTTCGAGTAAGTCGTGTAGATGGAAAATTTATAGTAAACCCTAGCTTTGAGCAATTAGCGGCATCAGACATTGATATGGTTATCGGTGCCTCTGCCGATTCTGTAATGATGGTTGAAGGGGAAATGGATGAAATTTCTGAAGAGGAAATGATTGAAGCCATTAAAGTTGCCCATGAAGCTATTAAAGTTCAATGTGCTGCTCAAGTAAAATTAGCGGAAGCTTTCGGAAAGAAAGAAACGCGTGAATATGAAGCTGAAGATAGTGATGAAGATTTAGCTAAGGCTGTAAATGATTTTGCTTACGATAAATGTTACGCTATTGCAAAAGAAGCTTCTGCAAAACATGATAGAGGTGCTGCCTTTGCTGAAATTAAAGAGGAATTAAAAGCGCAATATTCTGAAGAAGAATTAGAAGAAAAAGGAGACTTACTTTCTAAGTACTTCAATAAAACACAAAAAGAAGCTGTTCGTAACTTAACCTTAGAAGAAGGTATTCGTTTAGATGGTCGTAAAACAACTGAAATTCGCCCAATTTGGTGTGAAATAGATTATTTACCAACAACTCACGGATCTTCTATTTTTACTCGTGGAGAAACTCAGGCTTTAGCTACTGTGACTTTGGGAACATCTCGTGACGCTAATATGATTGATAATCCTTCGCAAGAAGGTGAAGAGCGTTTCTATTTACATTACAACTTCCCTCCTTTTTCAACAGGAGAAGCTAGACCTTTAAGAGGTACTTCACGTCGTGAGGTAGGACATGGAAATTTAGCTCAACGTGCATTAAAAGGTATGATCCCTGAAGATTGTCCTTATACAGTTCGTGTAGTTTCGGAAATTTTAGAATCTAACGGTTCTTCATCTATGGCAACAGTATGTGCGGGTACCATGGCATTAATGGATGCTGGTGTACAGATTAAAAAACCTGTTTCGGGTATTGCTATGGGATTAATTTCTGATGGTGATCGCTACGCCGTGTTATCTGATATTTTAGGTGACGAAGATCACTTAGGAGACATGGACTTTAAAGTTACAGGAACTGCCGATGGTATTACTGCGTGCCAAATGGATATTAAAATTAAAGGCTTAAGCTACGAAATTTTAGTAAATGCATTAATGCAAGCTCGTGATGGTCGTTTACACATTTTAGGTAAACTTACAGACACTATTGCTACACCTGCAACTGACGTTAAAAATCACGCTCCAAAAATGGTAACTCGTGTGATACCTAATGAATTTATTGGGGCATTAATTGGACCTGGAGGTAAAAACATTCAAGAGTTACAAAAAACTACAGGTACTACTATTGTAATTAACGAAGATCCAGTTACAGAAGAAGGTATTGTAGAGATTTTAGGAACTGGAGCAGATGGAATTGATGCTGTTTTGGCTCGAATTGAGTCTATGTTATTCAAACCACAAGTGGGCAGCGTATATGAAGTTAAAGTAATTAAAATACTTGACTTTGGTGCCGTTGTTGAATACAAAGAAGCTCCGGGTAACGAAGTACTTTTACACGTATCTGAATTTGCATGGGAACGTGTTGAAAATGTTACCGATGTACTTAATTTAGGAGATGAACTTGATGTGAAATACTTTGGTACTGATCCAAGAACTCGTAAAGAAAAAGTTTCAAGAAAAGCCTTACTTCCAAAACCTGAAGGTTATGTGGCTCGCCCACCAAGAGATGACAAAGGAAAAGGAAGAGATAACAGAGGAAGAGACAACAGAGATCGTAAACCTCGTGAAAAAAGAGATTAACCCACCAGTGGGCTTATTCTTTTGAATAAATTACTATTAAAACGCCTCAACAAAATCTATTTGTTGGGGTGTTTTTTTATACATACAAGCATCTAAAAAATACATTCGTTAGCGCTTTGTTAAGGTTACTCATAGATCCTTAGTTTTTATTTATTTTAGAAAAAAATTACTACTATGAAGAAAAACCTACTTTTAGTTTCCTTTTTATTTTTAATCAAATTTTCATTTGCACAAATCGAATCCAAAATTTATGATATTATTGAAAACGTTTCGGCTGAACGCATTGAAAATGACATTCGTAAACTAGCTGGTTTTGGCACTCGAAATACATTTAGCGATACCCTTTCTGAAACTAGAGGTATTGGTGCGGCTAGACGCTGGATTAAAAATGAATTTGAACAAATCTCTAAAAATTGTAATAACTGCCTAAAAGTTTCATATCAAAAAGATTTTGTAACAAAAAGCATGAGTAAAAGAGTCCCTAAAGATGCTTGGGTAGTGAATGTGCTTGCCATACAAAAAGGAACAAAATACCCAAATCGATATGTAATAATGAGTGGGGATATTGATTCACGCGCAAGCGACACTATGGACTTTACTACGGACGCCCCTGGTGCTAATGATAACGCCAGCGGAATGGCAGGCACCATTGAAGCTGCTAGGATTTTATCAAAATACACTTTTGAAAGTAGTATCATATACGTAGGCCTTTCGGGAGAAGAACAAGGTTTATTTGGGGGAGCAGGATTAGCTAAATATGCCAAAGAACAAGCTTGGGATATTATAGGCGTACTAAACAATGATATGATTGGAAATATAAAGGGTGTAGACGGAGTAATAGACAACAGGTCATTCCGAATTTTTTCGGAACCCACAAACATCACTGATACTGAAGAACAAATAAAACGTAGACGCTATTACGGAGGTGAAGTTGATGGTATTTCGCGTCAATTGGCACGTTATGTATATAAAAATGTACGCACCTATATGCCCGAAATGAATCCAATGCTTATTTATCGCTTAGATCGTTTTGGTCGTGGTGGTCATCACAAACCTTTTAACGATATAGGTTTTGCTGGTATCCGAATTATGGAAGCCCATGAAAATTACATCCAACAACATCAAGATATTAGAACAGAAAATGGTATTAATTACGGAGATACCGTAGATCATGTAAATTTTGGATATGCCTCCAAATTAACCGCTGTAAATGCTATTAATTTAGCTCATTTAGCTTGGTCTCCCCCTCCTCCTACCGAAGTAAAAATTGGTGGCATTGTAGAAGCTTCTGCTAAGTTGAAATGGAATAAAACAAGTAATAACCATGTAAAAGGCTACAAAATATATTGGCGCAACACAACTTCGCCAACTTGGGATCATAGCCGTTATGTTGGTAATGTGGATCAATTTACTTTAAAAGGAATTGTAATTGATAATTACTTTTTTGGAGTTTCTAGCATAAGCAATGAAGATATTGAGAGTCCTGTTGTTTTTCCTAATGGGGTTTTTAAATGACAATTAAATTATCTTACTTAGCAGATAGAGCCCTAAAAATTAAATTATCATACTTTTAAATGTTAGCTACCTCACATTTAAAAGTAGGAATATACACAGTAAAAAAGCATACCCAAACCTAAAAAATACTGATTAACAAATATTTAAGTCGTTTCATCTAAACAAAATAAAATTACAGTCAATTAATTTTAAATTATACTGCATTAACTGTAAAATCCAACTTGATGAAACAATCTAACTTTAGCCGAACAAGGCTACTATTTTTTTTAAACTTGCTATTTATAAGTATCGCAAGTACTGTCTATTCGCAACAGAATGCAGGCCCAATAATAATTTCTAAATTAAATTTTGTACAAAAGGCGCAACAAACTTTTATCGATCAACCAAGTCTATTATCCTTTGATATTATTTTAGGAAATAGAGATAAAATCACTGATTTATCCCTCAACTATCGTTTTATTGATGCAGATTTTGGCACTGTAACTTCGGTTACGGACCAAGAAATTACTGGTACAACTCCTGCCTTTGAAACTAATACTATCCAAATTACAACTACAACCGAAGGAAAATCTGCTTTACTTGTAGAACTTAAAAAACAAGACCAACTTATTGATTCTGGTTTAATTCAATTAACATCAAACCAATTACTTTTTGAATTATTAGGAACTGATATTTTTTGCCTAGAACTAGGAAATGACTACATAGAACCTGGATTTAAAGCCACAGATGCAGTAGCTGGAGATGTAACTGATCAAGTAATTGTGGATGATAGCTCTTTAGACACAAATACGCTAGGAGAATACTTAATCACATACACCTTAAATATTGGAGAGAAAACTCAAATTTTAAATCGATTAGTCTCTATTGTAAATACTGATGAAGATATTTTTTCGATTAATGCTAATGATGCGGGACCAGAAACTACAATTTTATTAAATGAATTTAATCCTAATTTTGAGATAAGAGGAGTGGGTACTGTAGGACTTTTTATTAATTCCAACAATAGTATTAGTGAAGATTTAAAAATAAAAACAGAGATTGAAAACACTGATATTGCTGAAATTATTGAAATTTCAAGTACTACTACCTTAGGAGACCAAATAGCCCAAATGGGCGTAAGTGTAAAAGGAAAAATTCCGGGGACAACAAAACTAATTGCTACTGCTCCGAATGGTATATCATATGAACATACAATCATTGTTGGAAACAATTCATCCGTTTGTTTTATCGAAAACGAGAAAACTATTTTTGTTGGTGAAAGTTATCAACCTAGTATTGATATCAGAAATGATATAAATGGAGAGGTGCCAACTTTTACATTTGAAATCCCTGATCAAGGAATTTTATCTTTTGATGAATTTACCAATACAATAACAGGTATTGCTGTTGGTACACAAAGTATAAATCTAAATGACACACTCAATTCATATACCAAAACTATTACAATAACCGTTATTGCTCCCGAAATTGAAGTAAATAGCATTAGTATCGATCAAGGCGATATATTAAATCTAGATATTTTCGATAATGATGAAGCTAAATTAACCGCTAGTATCTTACCTGAAAATGCCAGTGGAAAAGGTGTCGTTTGGTCTACTGATAGTCCTTCATTTTTGTACGTAGATGCTTTTTCTGGATATCTTCTCGCTTCAACTTCGGGCATTGTTACAGTAACAGCCACCTCCATTTCCAACCCCTCTATTTCAGATCAAATTACAGTAATTATCGAAAGTCCTTTTGAATCTATAGAAATAATACCTAATGAGTTAAATTTAAATGTGAGAGAAATTGAAAACCTAACAGCTAACACAATTGTAAAAGAAGGCCTTACTCCTACTATTATTGATGAATGGTCATCCAGTAATCCATCTGTTGCGAGTATAGATAGAGAAGGTAAAATAACTGCAAATAAAATTGGTACTACAATAATTACTGTATCTCAATTATTTGATCCAAATCTTACAGACTCCATAGTTGTTACAGTAGGTATTGGTGTTAACACTATTTCTATAAGTCCAACTAATTCGAATTTAGCCATAGGAGAAAGTCAAAATTTATTAGCAACAATACTCCCTACAAACGCTACAAATAAAGCTGTTAACTGGTCATCAAGCGATAGCTCTGTTGTAAATGTCACTACTAATGGCCGTATTACTGCAAATAAAGTTGGTAATGCTACAATTACTGTTACATCAATAGATAATCCTACCATTAAAGCTACAACACGAATCACGGTTACTGAACCGTTTATACCTGTGGAACGTATTGTTATCTCTGGGGCTACTCAAAACCAGCTGCTAGGAACAGGCGAAACTGTTCAACTCACCGCTACTGTTTTTCCTGCCAATGCAACTAATAAAAATATAACTTGGCGAAATAGAAATGACGACACTACTATACCTCCTCGCGCAAGAGTAAATGCAACTGGATTAGTTACCGGTATTGCACAAAGTACTACAAACATTATAGCTACTTCAGCATCAAACCCCACTGTAACGGCTAGTATTGGAATTCGAGTATTTACTACTCCTCCTATCCTAGAAGGTGACGGGGATTATTTTGGTAAACCAAGAGAAACTGTTAGCGTAACTATACAAGCCACGGGACAAGAAACAGAAATACCTGGTAGACCTATACAATCTCCTGGCCCTAGAACAGTAAGATCAAGTGGAGTAGTTATTTTTGAAAGTGCCCAAGCTCGTGATATACGACCTGGACAAGTAGGCTATTTAAGAGAAGAAGTCAGATATAATGGTGATACTACCACTAGCGAAACATTTACTTACCAATTACCTGGTAATGGATTTAGACCATTAAGAGTTCGCATTGTTCCTGATGTTAATAACAATGTATCATTCCCAGAACAGGATACCGCTACTATTAGTGTAACCAGCAATGGAGTAACTAGAACTAGAAATTTATCATCTAATACTAATCCAAGTTTTGGGCGCTTTTAAGAATCAAACCGATTTAAACCATAAGAAAATGATATTAAATAAAATAAATATAACTATTGTCCTTTTACTATTTGGAATCTCCATGGTAGGACAAAATGAATTTACTAAAAGTAACGATAATGGAAGTACAATCACTAGGTTTATAGAAGAACCTATAGATAGGATTGATCCCAATGAAACTTTGCATTATACTTTAACAATAGATCGTACAATTTCAAACTTAAAAGTTGGCGGAAAAGAATTTGATATTAATACTGGCAACTTTAAATTACAAGTCCATGAAGTTGATGAAGCCGATGTTACCCAAACTAATGATACCCCCAATCAAGTATTGGTTAGCGAAAGTAATTCTAAATCTTTCTCTAGTATAGTAACTGATTTTACGAGAACTTTTAATCTATTTATGCGAGCTCCATCCGTAGCTACTGGTGAACTCGAAACTGGCAAAAAATATCGTGTTCGTTTGTACAATACTGCTTTAGCAAGAGTTGAAGCCACTATTGAACCTTTTGAATTAATTGTAGGTGATGAAGCAACTCTAAGCACTATTGATTTAGAGATCAACAATGAAACTACTATTGTGTATCCTAATCCAACTCAAAATCAATTATTCATTACTACTGAATATACTGAAGCTGTTTTGTATGATATGGTAGGAAATGTGATCGCTACATATAATAGTGATGAAATTTTTTTAGAAGATTTACCAATAGGCACGTATATTTTAGTAGTAACAACTACTACTGGCAACACGAATTATCAAGTTGTAAAAAATTAAAAATTATTAATCCGTTTTATGTGATTACATAACAATTAATTTTGATGTTTAAAATACGGAAGGATTAAACCCTTCCGTATTCATTTTAAATAATCAAATGTATCTACCATTTTATATTTAGGACTTCTTTTAATAAAATCTCTAAAAAAAGCTGTGTGAGACCCACCCATGATCATAAAAACTCGATCTGTAGGTTCTAATTTAATTCTATTTAAATTTGAATACATTCTTAAGTTTCTTTGATAATATTTTGCAGCTTCATCTGCACCTTCAAAATTAGCATTTGTACCTGCATGAGTAAGTATATCTGCATTAGTCTCAATAAGAAAATCTAAATAATCATCTTGATTGGTTAACTTTAACTTATCAATCAGGCTTAATTTATCCTCATTTACATTAATTTGGGGATAATACACTAATGGGTTTTTATCAAATTGATTATACATAGTAGCATCTATTTGATTCTTAATTTCGTCACCTATCATGTAATTATAATCCATATGATGATCAATCCCATAAATTCTTTTTGTATTACTCAGTCTCCCAACTTCGAATGCTAAAAGTTCAATTTCACTAGGATTTTTAAAAGACATCTTTGGATTTTTTATGTACTCATTATAACTAGCAAGCAATTTTTTATCATATTTAGGTAATCTCTCTACTATTATAACCGTTGGTTTAAATTTAGCAAGTGCGTTGGCTATTTTATGTACCTTTCTTTTGTTATCTAAGTTTTTTTCATCAAATTCAGTTTTATGAGCATCATTGGTATTGCCCATGTGAAATGTTCCAAAATTAAGTATTGAGACTTTAGAAATTTCTTCTTCATTTGAAAAGTGTGACCTGGAAATAAATTCTGTATCAGCTTCTGCTATTTGTAGCACTTCTTTTTTACATGCTAATAATGCTAATAATGCTAATAGCATAGGTAAATAACGCAATAAAGTTAATTTCATAAATAACAATTTAGGCTAATAAACCTTTAATATTAGTAGTAAATAATTTCACTGCAATAGCTAATAAAATGACTCCAAAAATTTTCCTTACCACATCAATACCTTGATTACCCAGTACTTTTTCGATTTTCACCGATGATTTTAATACAACATAAACTACCAAACAATTAATTAAAATAGCTATTATAATATTAACTGGCTGGTATTCTGATCGAAGTGATAAAATTGATGTTAGCGTTCCTGCTCCTGCTATTAAAGGAAAAGCTAAAGGCACAATAGCTGCGGTTTGTAAACTTTCGGCTTTGTATAATTGCACTCCCAAAATCATTTCCAAAGCAATAAAAAAAATGATAAATGATCCCGCTACAGCAAATGAATTGACATCGATTCCTATAAGTTCCAACATTTGTTTACCAACAAATAAAAATGCAATCATTAAAATTACTGAAACTATTGTTGCCTTTCCACTTTGAATATGCCCTACCTTTTTGCGCAAATCAATAATAATTGGAATACTACCTACAATATCTATTACAGCAAATAATATCATAGTTGCTGTTACAATTTCCTTTATGTTTAAGCCCATAACCTAAAAAAAATCAGAAGTTTATATTATACTACAATTTACTTTATTTTAGTTGAAAAAACATATCTAAAACCATTAATTTAGTGACCTAAAAATACTTCTAAATACAGTTTACTTATAAAAATAAATAAACTTAATTTTCTAAAAATGGATATCTATAATTAGTTGGTGGCACAAAATTTTCCTTTATTGTGCGAGGTGAAACCCAACGTAATAAATTATAAATTGATCCTGCTTTATCATTAGTACCCGAACCTCTGGCTCCACCAAATGGTTGTTGTCCTACTACTGCTCCTGTAGGTTTATCATTTATATAAAAATTACCAGCTGAATGACTTAACAAAGTAGTCGCTTTAGATATTACAGCACGTTCTTTAGCAAAAATGGCTCCAGTTAACGCATATTCAGATGTAGTATCTACTAACGTTAATGTTTCCTCCCAAGCTGCATCTTCATATAAATAAATTGTTAATATAGGTCCAAACAATTCTTTCTCCATAGTTTTAAAATGTGGATTTGTTGTTACAATGATTGTTGGATTCACAAAATAACCAACACTTTTATCGTACTCCCCTCCAAATTCAATGGAAGCATCATCTGACTGCTTCACAAATTCAATGGCTTCAACTAATTTATCAAAAGACACTTCATTAATTACAGCATTTACAAAGTTACCAGACTCACGCGGTGAACCTACTTTTATAGTTTTAAGTTCTATATTTAAAAAAATTTTTAATTCATTCCACATTGATTGTGGAATATAAGCGCGAGAAGCTGCTGAACATTTTTGTCCTTGGTATTCAAAAGCACCTCTAATTAAAGCTGTACCCACAACTTCCATAGAAGCCGATGGATGTGCCCATATAAAATCTTTCCCTCCGGTTTCACCTACAATTTTTGGATAGGTTTTATAGTATTCTAAATTAAGTGCTATTTGCTTCCATAAAGTTTTAAACACTTTGGTTGATCCTGTGAAATGAAGCCCACTAAATTCTTTATGTTTTAGCACTATATTTGAAATCATTATTGGATCACCAGAAATCATATTTATAACTCCATTAGGTAATCCAGCCTCTATTAATACTTCCATAATAATTTTGGCCGAATACATTTGGTTTTCCGAAGGTTTCCATACACAAACATTCCCCATTAGGACTGGTGCTGCTGGTAAATTTCCCGCAATAGCAGTAAAATTAAATGGAGTAATGGCATAAACAAAACCTTCTAAAGGACGATATTCTGTACGGTTCCAAATACCCTGTGAAGATACTGGTTGTGAACTATAAATTTCTTCTAAAAACTTAGCATTAAAATTAAAAAAATCAATCAACTCACAGGCACTATCAATTTCCGCTTGATAAGCGTTTTTTGATTGTCCAATCATAGTAGCAGCATTTATTTTATATCGGTATGGTCCAGCAATTAAAGCCGCAGCCTTTAAAAAAATAGCCGCCCTATCTTGCCAAGGCATTTGCTCCCAATTCAACTTAGCTTCTAAACAAGTTGCTATTGCTTTTTCTATATGAGTTGAATTTGCCACTGCATAACTTCCTACTACATGTTTAAAATCATGAGGTGGTCTAATATCTTTTATATTTTCTGTAAAATTGGTTTCTCCATTAATATACATTGGTACATCAATCTTCCTTTTATACATTTCATCATAAGCTTCAAACAACAACTTACGCTCTAATGAATCTTTAGCATAAGATTTAACAGGTTCATTAACCGGTTCCGGAATAGTATAAAAAGCATTACTCAATTTTAATTTGATTTACGGTTAATAACTTGAGTTGTACAATGTGCTGCACCCCATCCTTGCTTTAAATTTTCAAAATCCACCCATTCAACAGTCACATTATGTTGCTTCATTTTGTTCACATAATCTTCAGACTGCCCTTTTACAGCGATAATATTTCTGGGGCTAATGCATAAAAAATTTAAGCCATAATTTTTTTGATCTTCATCATTCAGTATAATTACATCCATATCCAAATAGTCTTCCAAATAGGTTTTAAATGGAATTGATGATAGTGTTAATTGATATGAATCCTCTTCTTTTGTATATGTATCAACTAATAACTCTTGCTTAGTACCCGACACAGCATAGTAACGATTATATGAAATGGCTACCAAATCTTTATCAATAATATTAAAGTAAGTATCTAAATGCATTTGGGGTTGATAATGGTATTTATCTTTAACTACTGCCACAGTATCAGTTCCTATAACATTAGCTTTCATAAGTGTTTCAATTGCTAACCTATTAGTTCGCATTCCCTCACCTATTAAAGCTATGTTGTTTAACATAAAAAAATCTCCTCCTTCTATAAACGCATTTTTATTTATTTTAGAAAGATCTAACAAAGGCTTAATTCCAATTTTTTTTAAACACATCGATAAAATACGTGTTTCTATTTCACGTTGAGGTGAATTTAAATTTGTTATCACTACTCCTTTAGCTGTAGTTATAATTTGATCTCTTGAAAAATATAAATTCATAACAGGGTTTGCATTATAATCTGCTGTTACAAATGTATTTGTGAGTGTTTTTTTAAGAATTAAATTAGGCTGTAATAAAATAGTACGAATCAAATCAACAGGGTGCATTGTTTTAAACACCTTATCTAAATAAATATGCTGTTCTAAAATTTCTTCATTACTTAAACCCGTCAAAGCTGGTGTATTCAACCTTACACACGACCGTGCAAATTGCCTAAATTCTTCTAGCTCTTCTCCTTCAACAGGCTCTCCTTCTGCATCGACTACATTTTTTAACAAAGCTGCTTTAACAGTGAATACTTCCAAGCCTTTACTTTTTAATAACTCTTGAAATTGTTTATGTTCTTTAGCTGCTTTTTCTGCATTAAAATAAGAATCAAAAAGCGCCGCGTGCGGATGCAAAACACCGTAATATAATTCGCTAGTAGGCTCATGCATAATTACTGCTTGTGCGCTATCAAATTCTGCTCGAACGCTATATTTAGACTTATGATTTATAAGTGTTTCTATTTCTTTCATTACTTATCTAATAATATAAAATGAGTACTAAGCCTTAAAAAAGTTACAGCTATTTTTTAATTACTCAAAGGGTTTAAAAAAATTTCTGCGATCATACAACGTGCTCCTCCACCTCCATAAGTTTCTATAATGTCTAAATCTGCATGCACAATCTTTGTATACTGCTCTATTTCATTTTTCTGATCAATACTTAAAGCTTTATAAGCTCTAGTGGACATAATTAATAAACACTGTCCGTTTTTATTTTTTAATTGCAACATATTCCCAGCAAAATCCTCCATTTGCTCCATCGAAATAGGTATAATTTTTTTTCCTGTTTCATTAAAAAATGTGATAAGCTTAATTTTATCTTCATCATTTGCAATACTATCCATACAAATAATCACAAAATCAACACCTACGGTCATCATTACATTAGTATGATAAATGGGTTGTCCTTTTTTATCAACGGCATCAAAAAGTAATGGTTTAAATTTTAAATCATCACAAAATTTTCTAAATAAATTTTGATGTGTTCTAATCGATTTACATGCATAGGCTATTTTATATTTCCGATCAAAAACAATACTCCCTGTTCCTTCCAAAAACATTTCTTTATGCTCAAAATGCTCATATTCAAATTGTGCTTTTATTGAATATTTCAGTTTTAAATCATCAATAATTTCTTTTCTACGCTCGTTTCTTCGCTTTAAAGCAAACATGGGATAAGTAACTACAAAATCAGGGTGATGAAAACTAATCCAATTATTAGGAAACACCGCATCTGGATTAATAGGTTGTAACGTATCTTGTATTACCTCTACATTAACATCATTTTCTTGAAGTATCTCAACAAATTGATCAAATTCTTCAATAGCTCTGGATTTTATTTCTTCTTTTGATTTTGTAGTATCATTAATTTGAAATGCATTGTTTTTGGCTGTTTGTTCGTTAAATCCAAAATTTGCTGGACGTACCATCATTACATTAGATGTTAAAGCTACTTTTTGCTCAATGGTTTTTTCGATCAGCTTATTTAGGTTACTATTTGCTATATCTAACTTATTCATGACAAGAAAATTTTCGTAATGACTTTTCTATAATATGTACGCATTCATCAATTTGTTTGAAAGTAATAATTAAAGGAGGTGATAAACGAATTTTATTTCCATGAGTGGGTTTAGCCAATAATCCATTATCACGAAATTCCAAACAAATTTCCCAAGCTAATTTTGATTCTTCGGAAGAATTTATTTCAATTGCACTCAATAAACCTTTACCCCTAACTTCCTTTACTAAAGGAAACTTTTCTTTTAGTAACTCCAATTTATTACGTAAATAATGTCCTTTCTCTTCAGCTTGTATAGCTAGTTTTTCATCAATAATTACATCTAATGCTGCTTTAGAAACCACACATGCTAATGGATTACCTCCATAAGTAGAACCATGCTCACCTGGTTGTAAACAAAGCATTATTTCATTATTTGCTAAAACTGCCGAAACTGGATAAACACCCCCAGATAATGCTTTTCCTAAAATTAATATATCGGGTTTAAACCTGTTTTTCAAAAGGCATTTCGTTACACAACTACAATCTCCACATGAAGCTAATAAACTACCTGTTCTAGCAATACCTGTTTGAATTTCATCGGCTATATACAATACCTTATATTGAGAGCAAAGTCTTCTTACATTTTCCAGATAATCTGCATCAGGTATAATAACACCTGCTTCTCCCTGAATAGGCTCTACAATAAATCCAACTATATTTTTATTTGTTTTAAAACTTTCTTCTAAGGCTGAAATATCATTATAGGGTACAATTTGGATACCTCCCATATAAGGCCCAAATTGACACCTACTCAAAGGATCTTGAGATGCCGATATAATTGACAAAGTACGCCCATGAAAATTACCCGTTGCAAATAACAATGTGGCTTTATTTTCTTCTACCTTCTTTTTTTGATACCCCCATTTTCTGGCTAATTTCATAGCCGTTTCTACGGCTTCTGCACCCGAATTCATGAGTAATACTTTATCATACCCAAACATTTTTGATATAAACTCTTCAAAAGGCCCTAATTGATCATTATAGAAAGCCCGAGAAGTTAAGGTTAGTAAACCCGCTTGATCTGTAAGTGCTTTTATTATTTTGGGATGACAATGCCCTTGATTAACTGCAGAATATGCGGAAAGAAAATCATAATATTCTTTATTCTCTACATCATAAACATAAACACCCTCTCCTTTTTTTAAAACCACTGGCAAAGGATGATAATTATGCGCACCATACTTTTCCTCTTGACCTATAAATGTTTTTTCTAAATTCATATGCTTATGATTTATACTATTTTTATTAATCTAATTCGTTGATGATATTGTTTCAGTTTTACATCATTCAAAAGCCATATTTAATTCATCTACAATTGCAGTTTTTTGTAAGAATTGTAATTTAAATTACCTCCTAAGTGATTGTAGTTACTAAATAATTACCCCCTTATCATAACATTAAGTATACAAAACAGATTCCCAATATTATCAGTTATCGACCCTGTAATTTAAATTTATCCAAACATTCCAAAATGTCATAAAAAACAAAAACGTCATCAAAAAGTTTAATTTTACTACAACAACAATTAATTTAGTTAAATTTAATATTTAATAGCGAAATTAAAATTAAAAAATACTTTTTATATGCATTTTAAGAACAATTTATTTTTTTAGATTTGATTAATATTAATTTGCACAAAAATTTCATTACTTATTTAAAAATTCTTAGTTTGAACCATGGAAAATTTTGAACTTGACAACTACGACAGAAAAATTATTAAAGAACTAGAACTGGATGGAAGAAAAGCCTATTCTGCTATTGCTCAAAAATTAAATATATCCAATACCATGGTTAACCAACGCGTTAATAAAATGGTTGAAAACGGAATTATTACCGGGATTAAACCTATATTAAATGAAAAAAAAGTAGGTTATGATTGGGGTGCCTTTACAGGTCTTACTCTAAAAAAAGATCATGATAGTGAAAAGGTGATTAAAAAACTGGAGGAAATTCCCGAAATTACGGAATGTTATTTTGTAACTGGATCCTACACACTTTTTGTACGTATCATTGCAAAATCGCACGAACATATGCGCGAAATTTTATACAATAAACTAGACCACATAAAAGGCATTCAAAAAACAGATTCTATAGTTGATTTGGGTTGCGCTTTTAAACGAAATATTACGTTGTAACGAATTTTTTTTCAAAAATTTTCAGGAATTATCTTAATTATAGTTAAAAAATAAACTCCTTAAATCAACTCATTGAAGCTACTAAAGAGCTAGATTTCCAATAATTTAAAAATAATTTAATTTTTTTGTAACATTAATCTGTCAATTTACGTAATAGATAGTACATAACCTTTTAAACACACAGTGCATAGATGAGACAACTAAAGATTACCAAGCAGGTTACCAATAGAGAAACAGCATCATTAGATAAATATTTACAAGAAATTGGAAAAGTAGATCTTATTACTGCTGATGAAGAAGTGGAATTAGCACAACGTATTAAAGCAGGTGATGAACGTGCTTTAGACAAATTGACTAAAGCCAACTTACGTTTCGTTGTATCTGTTGCTAAACAATACCAAAATCAAGGACTTACACTTCCTGATTTAATTAACGAAGGTAATCTAGGACTTATTAAAGCTGCTAAACGTTTTGATGAAACTCGTGGTTTTAAATTTATCTCCTATGCTGTATGGTGGATTCGTCAATCTATTTTACAAGCCTTAGCAGAACAATCACGTATTGTACGTTTACCATTAAACAAAATTGGTTCTATTAACAAAATCAATAAGACATATGCTTTTTTAGAGCAGTCTCATGAACGCCCTCCAAGTGCTGAAGAGATTGCTAATGAATTAGATATGACTATCAGTGATGTAAAAGAGTCTATGAAAAACTCTGGTCGTCATGTATCTATGGATGCTCCTTTAGTAGAAGGTGAAGATTCAAACCTTTATGACGTTTTACGTTCTGGTGAATCTCCAAATCCTGATCGTGAATTAATGCACGAATCACTACGCACAGAAATTGAGCGTGCTTTGGAAACACTTACTCCACGTGAAGCTGATGTTATTCGTTTGTATTTTGGTCTTGGAAATCAACATCCAATGACATTAGAAGAAATTGGTGAAACTTTTGACCTTACTCGTGAGCGTGTTCGTCAAATTAAGGAAAAAGCAATACGCCGTTTAAAACATACTTCTAGAAGTAAAATTTTAAAAACTTATTTAGGATAAATTTCTAAAAAAATTTACATATAATAAGACCGTCTACTATTTGTAGGCGGTCTTTTTTTTCGCTTAAGCGAAGAATTTAATATTTTTGAAACCCGCATATTAACATCTTATAAAAATCGAAAAAATCAATAATATTAGAAATCAAAAAATATAGCTCTCATTACTATATTCTTTCTTAATTTTACCTAAACCAACGCTATTAATTATAAAAACTATGGGAATTACAAAAATTGCACCTTCCGTACTTGCTGCTGACTTTGCAAACTTACAACGCGATATTGAAATGATTAATAATAGTCAAGCTGACTGGTTTCATATTGATATTATGGATGGTGTTTTTGTACCTAATATTTCATTCGGAATGCCTGTTTTGAAAGCTATACAAGAACACGCTACAAAACCCTTAGATGTACACTTAATGATTGTAGATCCTGATCGTTACATTAAAACTTTTGTTGATTTAGGTGCAAAAGTAATAACTGTTCATTACGAAGCTTGCCCCCATTTACACCGTACACTTCAGCTTATAAAATCATACGGAATTAAAGCTGGTATAGCACTTAATCCTCATACAAATGTAGACTTACTAAAAAATGTACTTGCCGAAACTGATTTGGTATGTTTAATGAGTGTAAACCCCGGTTTTGGTGGACAATCATTTATAGAAAACACCTATTCAAAAATTACTGCATTACGCAAAATGGCTACTGAGCAACAAACCGATTTACTTATTGAAATCGATGGTGGTGTTTCCAATAAAAATGCCAATCAACTGATTGATGCTGGTGCCAATGTATTGGTGGCAGGTAGCTATATTTTTGGAGCAAAAAACCCTATAGAAACCGTAAAAAATTTAAAAGAACAGATTCTAAAATAAAATAAAACTAAAGTCAATAAATAATTACTTTTTCTTAATTAGCTTCAAAAGCCTACCTATTGTTCTATTATGTACCACATATGTAGATTAACAAATAGGAGGATAGTTTTTTACTAGTAAAATAATTACTTTTGATCAATTATGATTACATAGTAACAAGTTACTACAACGATATAATTATTAAAAATTTCAAACAAAGTCTATTCAATTAAAATGAAGCTATTTTTCCTTATTTCATCACTAGCACTTTTTTTTATATCGTGCAACGAACCAAAGTCTCAAGAAACAGTTACTCCAAAAATCACTGATTTTAACTTTGGATGGAAATTTTATTTAGACAAAGGCACTACAGATGCGAGTAGCGAAAACTTTGACGATTCTAAATGGAATGCCGTCCGCTTACCTCACGATTGGGTTATTGAAGAATCTATTGATACTACAAACGCATCCAATAAATTATACATGGGATCGAGCTACCGAAAAGGTGAAGGTATAGGCTGGTACAGAAAAACTTTTTCTTCTCCAGGTAAGGACAAAAAGGTATATATTTTATTTGATGGAGTATACAATAATTCTGAAGTATTTTTAAATGGAAAATCATTAGGAAGTCACCCCTATGGTTATTCTCCATTTTATTTTGACATATCGAACAAATTAAAATCTGATGCTACTCAAAATACACTAGCCGTTAAAGTTGATCATCGTACCTATGCTGATAGCCGCTGGTATTCGGGAGCAGGTATTTACCGAAATGTTTCTTTAATTACGGCAAATAAATTACATATTCCTGTTTGGGGAACTTTTGTTTCCACGCCTAAAGTAACTAAAGAAAGTGCTGACGTTTCCATAAAAACCACACTTAAAAATGACACCAAAGTCACTCAAGAATTTACATTAAAAACAGTTATTATTGACCCCACTACGGATAACATTATAACTTCTAGCGAAAGCAAACAAAAAGTTGAAAATAATACTAGTATAGAGGCAACTCAAATTTTAAACATTACTACTCCAAAATTATGGGGTATTGAGCAACCTAATTTATATAAAGCAGTTACCAGTATTGTTCAAAATAATACTATAATTGATAGTAAAGAAACCACTTTTGGAGTAAGAAGCATTCGTTTTGATCCTAATACAGGCTTTTTCCTTAACGAAGAAAGTTATAAAATAAAAGGAGTCTGCCTGCATCATGATGGCGGTCTTGTTGGAGCCGCAGTACCTAAAGGAGTTTGGAAACGTAGACTTTTAAAACTAAGAGAGGGTGGTGTAAATGCCATACGAATCTCACATAATCCCGCATCTAACGAATTCTTAGATTTATGTGACGAAATGGGCTTTTTAGTACAAGATGAATTTTTTGATGAATGGGATTATCCTAAAGACAAACGTTTTAACCAAAAAGAAAAGAAAGCACTCCCAGAAACGGAAGGTTATCCACGTTTTTTTCAGGAGTGGGCTGAAAAGGATTTAAAAAACACCATTTTAAGTCACCGCAATCATCCATCGATTTTCCAATGGAGCATTGGAAATGAAATTGAATGGACCTACCCTAGAAACGCTGCTGCTACTGGTTTTTTTAACAACATGAATTGGGATGGAAATTATTTTTGGTCTGAACCTCCTTATTCTACCGAAGAAATCAAAAAGCAACTAGAAACGCTTCCTAAAGGGAAATACGACATTGGTACTACTGCTAAAAAATTATCTAAATGGACAAAAGAGTTAGACAAAACGCGTCCCGTAATTGCAAACTGTATTCTACCTTCGGCTAGTCATTTATCTGGTTATGCAGATGCCTTGGATATTGTTGGATACAGTTACCGTAGAGTATTATATGATTATGGTCATAAAAACTACCCTAATAAACCAATTATGGGTACCGAAAACTTAGCACAATGGCATGAATGGAAAGCAATACAAGAACGCCCACATATTTCGGGAACTTTCTTATGGACGGGAATAGACTATCAAGGTGAAATTAGAGAACCTTGGCCTACAGTAGTTCAACCTTCAGGCTTATTAGACATTGCAGGTTTTGAAGGTGGCTCGTTTGGTATGATGCGCTCCCTATGGAACAATAAGCCGAATATGTTTGTGACTACACAACACATTGAAAAATCCTTATACAAGCTAGATAATAAAGGAAAAATTATAGCAAAAGACCCTGAGGCTTGGAAGCATGCTTTGTGGCAATGGCACCCTATTAACAGACATTGGAATTACGAAAATAGAAAAATGATTGCCGTTGAATCTTATTCTAATTGTACTGAAATGGAACTATTTTTAAATGGAAAATCATTCGGTAAAAAATTCTTAAAAGACAATGATGACCACATTTACAAATGGGCCGTTCCATTTAATGCAGGAACTATTAAATTAGTTGGGCTAAAAGATGGAAAAAAAATCACCGAAAAGGTAACTACCTCTGGAGCGCCTACTAAAATTAAATTAAGCGTTGACAACTCTCTGCTTACCAACAATAACTATGATGTATCGCATATAGTAGCTCAGTTGATGGATAAGGACGGTAACCCCGTTAAAACTGAAGAACAAAAAATCACATTTAATGTACCAGCCTCACTTCGTGTTTTAGGTGTTGACAATGGAAACAAGCAAAATAATCAAGATTTTAATTCCACCAGCATTACAACAAGTAAAGGAAGAGCTTTATTAATAGTTCAATCTACCGAAACTATTAACGAAGCTACAATCAATGCCACATCAAATACCCTTAAATCAAACGAAATTATAATAAAAGTTAATTAATCAAAATCTTAGACCAAAATTAAAATTTTTGCTAATATTGCGATAGCTACTCATGTAGCGTGATAATAAGTAAAGTAAAGAAAATGAGCACACAAAAAGAAACTAATCTTAGAGAAGAATATCAATTAACAGATGAAATAATTGACAAATTTGGGATTACCAATCCAGATAAGTTAAGTGCTGCTACTAAGCGAGCTTTAAAATGGCCTAGAGACCTTGGTAAGGATTGGTTTTTTGAATATGAAGTATATGATTTAAAAGGCGACCTAGCATATGAAGAAGGTGTTGTTCGAAGAGATCCTAGTGCCTTAATAAAAGTTGACGGATTATACTACGTATGGTATACACGCAGTACTGGCCCTAGTCAAGGGTTTGGCGGCGATATTGAAAATGATAAAGTATTCCCTTGGGATCGTTGCGATATTTGGTACGCTACTTCGGAAGATGGTATTACCTGGAAAGAACAAGGTCCAGCGGTTGAGAGAGGCCCAAAAGGAGCTTATGATGATAGATCTGTATTTACTGTTGAAATTATGGTACACGAAGGAGTTTACTATTTAAGCTATCAAACTGTAAAATCACCTTATAGTGTTCGTGTTAAAAATCAAATTGGTTTAGCTTGGTCTAATTCTCCTAATGGTCCTTGGACTAAAAGTGAAGAACCTATTTTGAGTCCTGCAGATAACGGAATTTGGGAAGGCACTGAACAAAATAGATTTAGAGTAGAGAAAAAAGGTGATTTTGATAGCCATAAAGTACATGATCCTTGTATTATTCCATTTAATGGGAAGTTTCACTTATACTATAAAGGTGAACAAATGGGTGAAGAAATTACATTTGGTGGGCGCCAAATTCGACATGGTGTAGCCATTGCCGATAACCCAAAAGGCCCATATATCAAATCTGAATACAACCCTATTTCCAATAGTGGACACGAAATTTGTGTATGGCCGTATAACAATGGAGTAGCAGCTTTAATTACCACTGATGGTCCTGAAAAAAACACCGTTCAATGGTCTCCGGATGGAATCAATTTTGATATCAAATCTGTAATTAAAGGAGCTCCACATGCTATTGGATTAAACAGAACCTTAGATAGCGAAAAAGGACCTGTCGAGATTTTACAATGGGGAGTTACTCATAAATATATGAACTACGATTATCAATATATCCGAGGTTTTAAAACTTGGACTATTGAAAATCATACCGCACCAGGTGAAGCCACAAAAGACGGTACTACATCAGATGAAGGATCTGTAATTACAGATAAGTTCTAAACTTATAAAACTATTTATTATACATAAAATAGGCATCCATTTTAGGATGCCTATTTTTTTTAGTCAATCCAAAAAAATAATTAAAATATTTAAAATTAACTTTTATTACATCTAAATAAGTTAAAAATAACTTATTTAGATGTAATAAAAGTTAAAAAATAACCACATCATTAATTAAAAAATTTATAAAATCACAATTATAGAGTTCAAAATTATTAAATAAATAAAATTTTGATACCATATTATTAATTCTTCATTTCTGCCCATTCATTTGGCATATACCCTTAAAATTTAAGAACTTACATTAAACTTTTACCGGTAAAAGCACACTAAATTTAACTTTAATACAATTACAATGAAAAGCAAGAAATTGTTAAGGGTGCTTACCTATGCTTCTATTTTTACAGCAGTGCAAGTACAATCGCAAAATGCCAAACAAGTAAAAAAAATTCAAAGCGAATATAATATGCTTGAAATCAAAAATATAGAAGATAAATTCAAAAAAACAGCAAAAACACAAAAAAGCAACGCTTTGAAAATGGCTAAGAGTAAAGGTTGGAAATCTTTAATCACTACAAAAGATGGTAGAATTTTAGAACTTCAAAGAATTGTTGATGGCAAACCTATATACTATACTACATATAATACTGTTGCTGCTAGCTCAACAAGAACAAATCATTTACAAGCCAATGGTTCATTAGGTTTAAATCTAATGGGACAAGATATGATCGCTCATGTTTGGGACGGAGGAGTTTCAAGAGCCAGTCATAGAGAGTTTGATGGAGCTGGAGGTAATAACAGATATTCCATAGGAGATAATGCAGGATTAGGCCTCAATTTCCATGCTGCACATGTTACAGGAACTATTATTGCTGCAGGTATTAGAAGTGATGCTGAAGGAATGGCTCCTTATGCTCGTGCTATTGGGTATGATTGGAATAACGATATTGCTGAAGCTGTAAGTGCTGCAGGTAATGGTATGTTAGTTTCAAATCATTCCTATGGTTTAGCTGCCAGAAACCCACAAGGACAAGTACAACTGCCTCAATATTTTTTTGGGGGATATATTGATGAATCCAGAGATTGGGATGTTGTAACTTTTAATGCTCCAGATTACCTACCTGTAATTGCAGCTGGTAATGATGGTAATGACAATTCAGCTAATAATAATCCTACTGGAGGCTTTGGTTTTGATAAACTTACAGGAGCTGCAGTTGCAAAAAATACATTAGCGGTAGCCAATGCTCAAGATGCAAGGGTAAATAGTAATGGAAATTTAATTTCCGTGAGTATCAATAGCTCTAGTAGCGAAGGACCCACTGATGACTTCCGAATAAAACCTGATATTGCTGGAAACGGTACTGGTGTATTATCAATTACAGATGCAAATAATAGCTCATACCGCTCATTAAGTGGAACCTCCATGGCATCCCCTAATGTTGCTGGTTCACTATTATTACTACAACAGCATTATAACAATATAAATAATAGATTTATGAAAGCTGCCACCCTAAAAGGTTTAGCGCTTCATACTGCAGATGATGCAGGACCTTCTGGTCCTGATGCTATTTTTGGATGGGGACTTCTTAATGCCAAAAAAGCCGCAGAAGCTATTACAGAAAATGGCAACAGTTCGAAGATTGAAGAATTAATCTTAAATTCTGGACAGACATATACCATGACAGTGCGATCAGATGAATCCTCCCCATTAGTGACGTCAATTTCATGGACTGATCGACCAGGTACTGCCATAGCTTCAAGTAGCACTGCAGCAGTTTTGGTTAATGATTTAGATCTTAGAGTGACCAAAGGAGGAAATACTACATTTCCTTATGAATTAACCGGAGCTACGAGTAATAGAAAAAAAGACAATAATGTCGACCCTTTTGAGCGAGTTGACATCAATAACGCTACTGGCACCTATACTATTACAGTAAGAGCTAAAGATAACCTTATTGGAGGTAGTCAAAGATTTTCATTGATCATTACCGGTATCAGAGATACTTCTCCACCAAATCAAAATCCTCCTACTACAATAACCTATTGTGATTCAGAATCTAATAGTACTCAAGCTGAATGGATTGACAATATTGAATTAGGAGGTATTTCAAATGCTACTGGAGCAGGAAGTGGTTATTCAGACTTTACATCACAGGTGGGTACCTTAGCAAGAGGTAGCTCTAATACTATGATTGTTAGTGCTGCATTTAGTGGCCGAGCGTACACTGAATTTTGGTCAATTTGGATAGATTTTAACAAAAATGGAACTTTTGAATCTAGTGAAAGGGTTGTTAACGGTTCTTCGTCAAGTGCTAATAATTTAAGTGCTACTGTTAATGTTCCGACCAATGCCGCTTTAGGCCAAACGCGAATGCGTGTATCTATGAAATATAATGCTGCACCAGGAGCTTGCGAAACATTTGATTTTGGTGAAGTCGAAGATTATACCATTAACATTATCAACACTACATCTAATGCTAATTTAAATAGCGCATTATTTGCAACCACAAACCTAAATACTAAAGAAACATTTACACCAAGTAACAGTAAACCAAAATTTGTTGGGTTTGGTATTGATCAAAAGGCCAATATTCTAGGTAATGAAGCACCCACAACTCTTGAGGTTTACCCTAACCCATCCAACTATGATGTACACATAAGCTTGAGCAATATTCAAAATACTAATAGTACGTATAAGATCATTAATACAGCAGGACAAATGCTAAAATCGGGTAATTTATCTACCGATAAAATTGATGTATCTAATTTTGATCAAGGACTTTACATACTTCAAGTTAATGATGGACAAAGAGTATTCTACAAGGAATTGATTAAAAATTAATTTCATAATATACATTAATTTCAAACCCAAAAGAGGATGTCTATTTATTTAGACACCCTCTTTTTTTAATCTTAGTCTTAGTATTTTAAACCAATTTAAATACACATACGAATTCCTAAGAACTTATATATGTATTTAAATTGGTGTTTTTTTTCATTCAAATTTAAAAAGTCAATCTACTTAAAAAATGAATCTACGAATTCAAATTTATTAAACACCTGCAGATCATCAATACCTTCACCTACTCCAATATATTTTACTGGAATTTGGAATTGATCGCTAATTCCAATAACTACTCCGCCTTTAGCGGTACCGTCCAGTTTTGTGATTGCCAAACTAGTTACCTCTGTAGCTGCCGTAAATTGTTTTGCTTGCTCAAATGCATTTTGACCCGTTGAGCCATCTAAAACTAACAAAACATCATGTGGAGCATCTGGAATTACTTTTTTCATCACATTCTTTACTTTCGTAAGCTCATTCATCAAATTGATCTTATTATGTAATCTCCCAGCTGTATCAATAATAATTACATCTGCATTTTGCGCTACACCCGATTTTAACGAATCAAAAGCCACTGATGCAGGATCACTCCCCATACTTTGCTTTACAATGGGCACATCAACTCTATCAGCCCACACTTGCAACTGATCAATAGCCGCAGCTCTAAACGTATCAGCCGCTCCTAAAATAACACTTAGACCTTGTTTTTTAAATTGATTGGCCAACTTACCTATAGTAGTTGTTTTTCCAGCACCGTTTACCCCTACTACCATTAACACATAAGGCTTTTTACTTTCAGGGATTACAAAATCTTCAGCTTCTCCTAAATTAGTTTCAGACAAAAGACCTGCAATTTCTTCTCTAAGAATTTGATCCAATTCAGCGGTTCCTAGATATTTATCTCTCGCTACACGCGCCTCTATCCGATCAATAATTTTAACCGTAGTTTTAATACCCACATCACTACTTACCAGCACTTCTTCCAAATCATCTAAAACTTCATCGTCAACCTTAGATTTTCCTGCTACTGCTTTACCTAGTTTAGAGAAAAAACTTGTCTTAGATTTTTCTAGTCCTTTGTCAAGACTCTCTTTCTTATCTTTTGAAAAAATTTTCTTAAAAAAACCCATATTTATGTGCTGTAAATTATATAGCAAAGATAACAACTTAGCTATAACCAAAAAAAGCCATTCTGCAAATGAAGAATGGCTTTTAATCTATTTTGATAATACTATTTCTTATTGAAAAATTCTTTTGTGGCATCTGGTGCCATAATAGATTCTACAAAAGTATATGATCCTGACTTTGGAGATTTTACCATTTTAATGGCTTTTGTTAATCTCTTTGAACCTGTCTGTAATGTTGCTACTGATTTCTTTGCCATAACTTAATTATTTAATCTCTTTATGAACAGTCATACGTTTAAGGATAGGATTGAATTTTTTGATTTCAATTCTATCTGGAGTATTTTTTTTGTTCTTTGTTGTTATATATCTAGATGTTCCTGGTTGTCCGGTTGCTTTGTGCTCCGTACATTCCAAAATTACTTGAATTCTGTTTCCCTTTTTTGCCATGGTGCTCTATTTAAACCCTATATTAAGGAATTATTTTTTATAAATACCTTTCTCTACAGACTCCTTAATAGCAGCTGAGATTCCGATTTTGTTTATTGTTTTTAATGCTGCAGTAGACACTTTAAGTGTTACCCAACTATTCTCTTCAGGAATAAAAAAACGTTTCTTGATTAAATTCGCATTAAATCTACGTTTAGTTTTATTCATTGCGTGAGAAACATTGTTTCCCACCATTGCTTTCTTTCCGGTAAGCTCACAAACTCTTGACATGGTTGTATCTTTTGTATTATTTCAAAACAGGGTGCAAATTAACGAATTTTTTATCTTTCCAGCAAACTGTTTTTAAAAATATATTAGTTTTTTTTCTTTTTTCGCTCTGCAAAATTACTACAAAATAAACTATCTTTTAGCACGTAACAGCTCTAAAATTTGATTTTGAAGCAATTCTAAGGATTTATTCACCGCCTTTCCTATAGTTCGTTCTCTGTGATTGCTAAAAACAAATTTTTCTGAAACTACGCCTTTAGGTGAAGCCACAGCTATACATACTGTCCCTACTTCGACGTCACTATCTCCTTTTGTAGGCCCTGCATTACCTGTAGTAGCAATAGCAAAATCTGAAGTAAACATTTTTAATGCTTGTGTTGCCATTGACTCCGCAACTTGAGTACTAACTACTGAATGCTTTTTTATCAATTCTTCAGGCACACCTAAAACAGTCGTTTTAAGCTTTGTATCATAAGGCACTAAACCACCTTTAAAATATCTAGAAGCTCCTTCCATTTTAGTAAAGCTTCGGGCTAATTTACCTCCCGTACAACTTTCTGCCAATGCCAATGTAAAATCATTAGTGACTAGCATGTTCGCTATTACACGCTCCAGACTTTCATCTTCATCATAGCCAACAATAATATCACCTATTAATTCTTTTAATTCATCTACGGCTTTAACAATGCTTTTTTCTAAGACTTCTTTATCAGCTCCTCGGGCTGATAAACGTAAACGAACCCTTCCCAAATTGGGCAAATAAGCCAACTTCAAATAATCTGGAAGCTTATTTTCAAAATCTTCGATACGCTCTGCCACCCTGCTCTCTCCCATTCCATAAGTAAGTATCGTTTTATGAAGTATATATGGTCGATCAAAACGTTCTTGCAAACGTGGTATCAATTGGTCTTTTACAATCGCCTTCATTTCAAAAGGCACTCCTGGCATCGAAACAAAAACGGTGTCTTTGTCCGTTAACCACATCCCAGGTGCTGTTCCAAATTCGTTCATCAACACTTCGGCTTTGCTTGGCACTAAAGCTTGTTTTTTATTGACTTCAGAAATTGGTGTTTTTATATATTTTTTAAACAGTGCTTCTACATGCTCTAGCACCTTTTTATTTTCTATTAAAGAATCATCAAAAAATTCGCAAAAAGTATGTTTAGTTATATCATCCTTAGTAGGACCTAGACCTCCTGTTACTATTACTAAATCTACTCTCGATTGTGCTTCAGTCAGCGCTGTTAAAATATGCTCTCGATCATCTCGTATAGAACTAATTTGATGAACATCGATTCCGATTTTATTCAATTCCGTAGCTATAAACACCGAATTTGTATCTACAATTTGACCAATGAGTATTTCATCACCAATAGTTATTATTTCTGCTAGCATTAAATTATGGCTAAATGTTTACACTAATTTTTTTAATGAAGTAATCGCTAACTCAGCTTTTTGCTCTACTGAAACAAGCGCTACCTTAACCTCTTCTAAGGTTTTTTCATCATTAGCCCACGATTCTATAAGTCGAATGTGTTCTAATACTTCAATTCCAAATAATTGAAAATTAGGTTTCATTTTATGCGCATACTGATAAGCTACCTTGGCATTATTTTCTGCTACAGCATTGGACATACTTTTTAAATCTTCGGGTATTTCTTCCAAAAAAGTTTGTACTAAAATTTCTACAAAACTTTCATCACCGCCGGCTAATTCTTTTACCTTATCAAGATTATATGCTGCACTCATTATTTTTACTTTACTTTAATATGAAACATTTCTTCTTCTTCTAAACACCCCTTTAATTGATCATTTAGAGCTACAGGCCCTACTCCAGCTGGAGTCCCTGTAAAAATTATATCACCTATTTTTAATGTGAAGTATTTTGACACATAAGCAATTAACTCGTTTACCGAATATAGCATTAATTTTGTAAATCCATCTTGAACAACAACATCGTTTTTATAAAGCTTGAAATTTATATCTGAAATATCCTTAAATTTTGATTTAGAAACCCATTTTCCAAGTACTGTAGCCCCATCAAATGCTTTTGAACACTCCCATGGTAATCCTTTAGACCTTAATTCATTTTGAACATCACGAGCCGTAAAATCAATACCAACACTTACTTCATCATAATACTTATGAGCAAACTTTGGGCTTATATGCTTTCCTAACTTATTTATTTTGACTACAAATTCTATTTCATGATGCACATCATTACTAAAATCTGGTATAAAAAATGGTTGTTTTTTAAGCAATATCGAAGTATCTGGTTTTAAAAAAACTACAGGCTCACTAGGCTTTTCATTTTTTAACTCTTCAATATGAGCAGCATAATTACGACCAATACAAATTATTTTCATTATTTACTTTGCATTAAATTTACGTAAACGAATAGCTGTTAAAATTTTCTTGGTATACAGTGGAAAGTCTGCATTCTGTATCCAACCAAAATATCCTGGCTCTTTGTCCAGCACTTCTTCAACCAATTTACCTTTGTGTTTTCCAAAAGTAAATACCTCTTTCCCTTCGTCATTGATAGCTATAAAACCTGCAAAATCAGCTGTTTTCCTTCTGGTACTAAACTCAGACAAAAACTTCATATCATTTTCCAAATCCGGATATTTATCTAATTGCGAACACAGCACCTCATAAGTTGCTGTAGTATCTGCTTCTGCACTGTGGGCATTGGTCAAATCCTTATCACAATAAAATTTATACGCTGCAACAAGTGTACGTTGTTCCATTTTATGAAAAATATTCTGAACATCAACTGCTACATTATTTGACATATCAAAATCCATATCGGCTCTTAGCATTTCTTCCGCCAAAAGCGGAATATCAAACTTATTAGAATTATAGCCTCCTAAATCGCAACCGCTAATCATATCACTAATCATTTTAGCCAGTTGCTTAAAAGTAGGTTCGTTTGCTACTTTTTCATTGGTTACTCCGTGCACTGCTGTAGTTTCAGCAGGTATAGGCATTTCTGGATTCACCAACCATGTTTTACTTTCCTTGTTTCCATTAGGATATACTTTTAGAATTGATATTTCTACAATTCTATCTTTAGATATGTTAACGCCCGTTGTTTCCAAATCAAAAAAACAAATTGGACGGCTTAATTTTAATTCCATAAATACGTTTAAAAAGTAAAGTTACTAATAAACCCATTGAAAGCCTAATCGTGATGATTACTAATAAACATTCTAAAAATGATTAGATCATAACCTAAAACTTGCAATTAAAATAGTAAATTTATTGATAATCAAATAAATAAAAAAGATGATCAAGAATTTACTATCAAGCCTAATTATCATTTTCTTTTTTAATACGTATGCACAAAAAAATGGAGTTAAGATTATTGAAGAAGTTAGAAAAAAACGCACTTTAATTTTTGCAGAAAATACCACTAACGAAGCTAGAAGTGTATTTTTTAAAGTACACGCCGAAGGGTATCGCAGAAGCGGCGACCGACCAGTTATTAAACAACTATCTCCAAAATCAAAAGTACTTTTAATTACATTAATTCCGCTTGTTAATGTCCCCTCTAGTTACACTTACACTTTTGTTGCCAACAAAACACTTGAGAATATTCAATTAAAGGGAAAGGATGAAAGTGAAGCTGATGTTTCTAAATTAATAAAACAAGAAATTGTAATTTTTACAAATAATTCTTGCCCAAATTGCCAACGCTTAACGAAACTACTAGACAGTAAACATATTAAATACCGCAATATTAATATCGATAAACAAGAACGCTTTTACCAATATACTTGGCAGTTACTTAAAGAAAAAGGCTACCAGACAGATACTATTAAATTACCCTTAGCCTCTGTTAAAGGTAAAATTATTTATCCCGTTAAAAACGTAGCTGATATCACTAATTAAAAGTGTAAGACAGCTAACATTTTCAGGGCTTTAGAAAAAAAAAAATTAAAAAAAAATTAAAAAAATTGAATCCGATTTAATAGCTAAAAAACCATTTACAAATGTACTCATGTTGCAATACAAACAATATTTTTATAAATACTATTATAACAATATGATTTACAGTTTTTTTATTTAAACAAATAAAATCAATCGCAAAAGTCAATTTCCTACAGAAAAAAATCAAATACATGTTATCCTTAAAATTTCTACAAAAACAGAAAAAAACAGAAGGTAGGGTAAACTAAATCTAGTACGTTTTATATTAAATCAATATTGATTTAACTTAAAACAAACTTAATTTTATGAAAAATTTCAAAATTTTAGCTAGTTCTTTACTAGCAAGTCTATTATTATTTTCTTGCAACCAAGATAATGATGATGTTACACCAACTAAATCAAACGAACAAGCAACTACAAATTTGAATAATATTCCGAATGATGTAGCTACCAAACTTTCTGGACTAGGTTTTGATTTAACTCTTGTAGAACGTAAAGAGCTTACAATTGCTAACAAAACTATGAATGTTTGGGCTCAGGATGATGTGTATTACACTGACGAAGATTTAGAAAATGTAGATTTATCTTTGTTAGAAGATGACTCTGAGGGTAATGAAAAAGCTTTTATCACACGTGCCAGAATTAATGCAAGTAGAGGAGCTATTAACGGTACCCGATTTGTAAGTATTGGATTTGTTCCTGGAACAGATTTTAATGGTAATTCATCAATTCCTGCTGGAGCGAGACGAGCTCTAAGAAGAGCAGTAAACACATTAAATAACATTGGTTCCAGAATATACTTTGTTATAAGTCCTGATGGAACAAACAATGAAATTAATTTTGCTGGTACATCTGTAAATGGATTTCCTGGCGGTTCAGCTCCAGGTCCTGTAAATGGCAACTTTGGAAGAAGCTTTTTTAGTGCAGCTGCTGGTAACGAAAGAGATTTAGGCGGTATTATGATGCACGAAATTATGCATGGTATGGGCTATAGGCATTCTGATTTTGAAAACAGACAGAGCTGTAGAAATATTGGCAATACAGATGAAGCTAATGTGCGAGAAACTCAAAATGATAATTCTCGTGTAAATGGTACTAGTGGAAACCGTAGAAATATCAACTCGGTTATGACTGCTTGTTTTATTGGAAACTACAACTTATTCCAAGAGGATATTAATGCTATTAGAGGTATTTATGGGCGTTAATAGATTAATTAAAAATATTACATTTTAATTAACATCTTTTATTTAAAGCGGCTATTTATTTTTAGATAGTCGCTTTTCTTTTTTAATGATATTATTAAAAAAATTGACACCAAAGCTAATTACCTCCGCTAGTAGTAGGGTTGACAAGGCTAAAAACTTTACAAAAAAATGTTAACAACATATAAATAAAACACTTAAGTTTTTACATAAATTAGCCATCTAACATTTGTAAACTCTCCTTTTGCGTAAGAAAAAACAACAACTTCACTTGTATTTTTTCAAAATACAATATAATTCATCCATTTTAATACTTCTTTAAAAGAGAATATTTCATTTTTTACAGAAATATAAAAACACCTCCAAATAGGCTTTACAATACTAAATACACTGCTTTAAAAAAAAATAGCATTGTTAAAAAGTCAAATCATATGTGTTATATTTTATAAAGTTCATAAAGTATATTAGATCATTATTTAACTGTATCACAAACTAATAGAACCACTTTATGAAAAAGATTACTTTTTATTGGCTATTCCTATTTTTGGCAATACTGCAAGGGAATGCACAAAATTTTGAAGCCCGAATTAATTTTCAGAACAACCCCAATTTAACTCCTCCCCCATTAGGTTACGTTGCCGATTACGGAAAAGCCTTTGGAACTTCGCAAATTAGTATTAACACAGACACCTATACCTATGGTTGGAAATTAAAAGGCGACAACACACCTTTTGATGCCTCAGATGAAGTTGTAGGAAATGCCAATGGTATTGGTCGAAACAGATTGGGAGCTGCCTACCTTACCGCTACCGAAGCTGAAAAACTAACTGGTACATTGGTACACTTACAAGGAAATCATATACCTGGATGGACAACACAACCGAGAGGTAATGAGTTAATTTGGGAAATTGAAGTTCCTAATGGTATTTACGATATTGTTATTGGTGCGGGTGACACCAGTAATTCAACCGATAGTCGCCATTCGTTAACTGTTGAAGGTATTACAATTATGCCTGGGTTTATTCCTACTGCTGGAGAAACTCGAGAAGAAAGCCTAACTATTGAGGTTACCGACAACGTACTAACCGTAGATGCTTTGGGTGGATTTAATTCAAAAATTAATTATATCAACATTACCTCATCAACAGACACTCCAATCTCCAATAGTTTAAATTTTGCTAATACGAATTTAAACACTACTGTAGCTGAAAATACTAGCTTGTTAGTTTCCGAAAACTTACTAGCTTCTTCCATGCCTACCAACCTTAGTTTTTCAATCGAAGGTATTTTAGAAGAAACTACAGCTACCATTATTACTAATGAATGGCTTAGTATTCAAAAAGATGGAAATGTTGGTAGTAATACTTTTGAAATAAACACCGATAATTTTACAACTGGCGCACAACAAACCGCTAGCATTATTGCCACAGCAAAAGGATTTACACCTGCTACTCTTGATTTAATATTAAATGTTGACACTCCTGCATGTAGCCCTATTAGTACACTAACTTGCGATCAATTAAAAGCTCAACTACCGCTAGAACTAACTTTTGATGGCACCCAAGGTGGTATAGCAAATACAGGCTTTACCATGGTCGATAATCCATCTGCTAGATTAATAAGTGATAGCCCTATTTTTTCAAACGAAATACCTGGTTTTGAGCCTTCCAAAATTTCGATTAATTCTAACAACTTACTAATTACTGCTACTAAAGGAATTGCTTTTCAAAATAATACAAGAAGCTCGAATACCAATTCGCAAATCAATACATTGGGAGTGGGTATTGATTTTAATGAATTAACCAATTTTGATATTATTACCACAATTGATCAACCCTACTCTGATACCTCAAATAATTTTGAACAAGCTGGAATCTGGTTAGGTTTAAACGAAGATAATTTTATTAAATTCTCTACTCGAAATAATAACATCTTAGATTTACTCCCCGAAATTGATGCTATTGCTATAGGTGATCAAGGTATTGGATTAACTGTTCCTAATTTAAATACTAGCAAAGTTCGACTTAGATTAAATGTAGACGCTGTTACAAACACAATAACAGCATTTTACAAACTAAACGCTGATAACGAAGTTTTAGTTGGATCCATAGACTTACCAATGGCAATTAAAAATGGTAATCCAAATTATAGCAACTTAACATTTGCTGGTATTTATGCCTCCAAAAGAAACGAAAATGAAAATACAGAAGTAACTTATACTTTTGAAGATTTTTCGATACTACCCGAACAGGACCTTGTTGATGTAAAAATTAATTTTACTACTAATGCAAGTACCGATGTTGCTACGTATTTAAAAGATACTGGACTTCCCTTTAATGATCAAGGAAATGATTTTATCTATGGTTGGTTAACCACCGATGGCATTACTCCATTAGATTTATCTGCCAACACACGTAACAGGGCTGTAAATGGCATTACCGAATTACAAAACACCCTTATACACCTACAATATGGAGATGTTAATCGCAATAATGGAAATATTACTGAAGGTATCTGGGAATTAGAAGTCCCTAATGGAGTATACACGGTAAGTGTTAGTCTTGGAGACCCTTTAGTTGATGGTGTTAACTTTACTCCAATGCACAGTATTAATATTGAAGGCACTAATCTTATAGATAAATTTATCCCCACAGGTGACGCAATTAACGGGAATAGATTTACCAACGCAAACCTAACAACAAACGTAACTGATGGCAGACTTACTATTGATGCTAATGGAGGATTTAATACCAAAATTAATAGTATTGAAGTAACTCAAATTTCCAAAACATTACGTCCCTTTTTTACAGATGTAAACCCTCAAAATAACAGCACCGATGTTGCTCTAGAAAATTTTCAAATTGGAGTTGGTTTAATTACACCTAGTGGTTATGAACTTGACGAAAATACAATTGATGGAAATATCAACCTTTTTGAGGTTACTCCTGCTGGAGAAGTTTTAATTCCTTCAAACTCTAATGATACAGGAGGTGGTGATTTTGTTAACCTTACCCCCCTAAGTTCACTTAAAGAGAATACAACTTATGTATTTAGAATTACCGCTGGTGTCCAAGCAAATTTAATTGGAAACCTAAATGATCGTTTGTCTTTTTTACCTTTTGAAGCTACATTTACAACAGGTACACAAGTAATACAAGGACCTAGTTCTCGTGATTTAACTGGTATTTCATTTGAAAAAGTATCGGGTAATAATTTACTAGGAGAAGGAACAGAAAACGAACGCTTTTCAAGCTTAGTTATTGGCCCCGACGGAAAGCTGTATGCTAGTACTATAGGAAATTTTGTTACCGATGGAAAAATTCAACGCTGGACAATTGAAGCCGATGGTTCTTTATCAAATTTAGAAGTATTTGAGCCCGAATTAAACGGTGCTCCGCACCCTGTTAATGGAATTCGCGATAATGATACACGCTTAATTATTGGAATGGATTTTGATCCTGCATCTACTGCTACTGATCCTATTATTTATATAACCCATAGTACTGCAGCACTATCAGATGCTCCCGAATGGGATGGTGTGCTAACTCGTTTGAGTGGCCCTAATTTTGAAACCGTTCAAGATGTACTTATCCACCTTCCGCGCTCAGCTAAAGACCACTTAACAAATAGTATTACTTTTGATAATGATGGCAATATGTACATTAGTCAAGGAAGTAATAGTGCCGGTGGAGAAATTGATCCTGCTTGGGCCTTTAGACCCGAGCGCCTCCTAGCAGCTGCTATACTCAAGGTAGAGTTAAATAAATTACCTGTTACATTGCCTTTGAGTGTATTTACTACCGATAACATTTCGGTTATTAACAACGCTCCAAGTGATACCATTTTAATGAGTGATAACACCTATAATCCATATGCTACTAATTCCCCTGTAACTATTTTTACAAGTGGTGTACGTAATGCTTATGATTTAGTATGGCATTCTAATGGATGGATGTATATTCCAACAAATGGAACTGCTGGTAACAATACCAACTCACCTAATGCTCCCTCCACTGCTGATTATGAGTTAGCCCGAAGAATTGATGGATTAACTACTCTTCCTAACACTCCTGCTCTTGAAGGTGGAAACACCCAAAAAGATTGGTTATTTAAATCACAAGGAGGTTCGTACCACGGGCATCCAAATCCATACCGTGGCGAGTTTGTATTAAACCATGGTGGACAAGCTTACAGTAACTTACCAGGGCAAGAAGATAGTCCATATATTGATGTACCTAAATACCCAGCTACTGTACTACCCGATCCTAACTACCAAGAGCCTGCTTATGATTTTGGATTTAATAAATCACCTAATGGAGTTATAGAATACAAAAGCACCACATTTGAGGGGCGTTTACAAGGCTTGTTATTTGTTACTCGATTTAGTGGGCAAGATGATTTACTTGGTTTAGATGTTAATAGTGCCAATGGTGATGTTATTGAATCTTACAACGCTATACCAGGTTTACAAGGTTTTGACGATCCATTAGATGTTGTTGAAGATGTAAATACTGGTAATTTATATATTTCTGAATATGACAGAACTGGAGGTGGAACACCTCGTTTAACACTTTTAAGAGCTTCTTCAAAACCAAATAACCTAAGTGTTTCTGCCAATGAATTACTTTTTGAAACTACTGTAAATACTGATGGGAATATGACCCAAACAAATACCATTACTATTAGCAATATAGGCTTGGGTCTTTTAGAAATTAATGCCATTAGCCTTTCGGGGAATTTTTCGGATCAATTTGATATCACTCCTTTAGTAAATATTCAAACCATAAATCCAGGAGCGACTTTTGAATACGCTGTTACCTACGCCCCTGATTTGAATGAGCAGGATCTAGGTTTTCAAGATGCTATTTTGACTATCGAAAGTAACAATCCGGCTAATCCAACTACAACTATTAATTTAAATGCATTAAAAAAAGCAGGTTTTGAAGGCAATGATGAACCTAGCTTACAAAGTGTAGTAAATACTCTCGGAATAGGTATAAATGTAGGTTGGACAACACTTACAAACACTACAAATCCAGACCCGATAGGTGATGAAATTGAAACAGAACTATGGGAAAAAGCAACTGATGCTCCTGTAACACTAACTCCTGTAGCAAGGTATTCTCCTGCCGAAGAATTACCTTATGGTTGGTATACTAATCAACAAAATACACAACAACTTAATTTTATAGACACTCTTGAAAATAGCGTTGAAAATGCACAAACTTTATTTCCTCCATCTATAACAGGAATTAAAGCCTTTGATCCTCAGGATAATGTATTTGGTATTTTTGTTCAATCCCTTTCATTTGGAAGAAATAGTTTTACACAGGATCAACTAAATAGCGGAGGTGTTGCTCACAGAACTCGTATTTATCCTAACAAGGACAGAAACGGAAATCTTATAGAAAATAGTTACCTAATTACTTTTGAAGATGCCAGTAATGGAGATTATCAGGATTATGTTTTTATCCTTGATAATGCCACTCCTTCAGCAATTACCACGCAATCAAATGGTATTTTATCCATAGAAAATAGAACAAAAATACCAACAACAACTATTGGGTTTCCTGCTAATGACTACCTAACTTTTCATAAAGTGAGAGATGTTAGAGCAAATACTAGCTTACATGATTCAAATACATTGCGTTTACATAATACAGGTACCGAAACGTTAATGGTTTCTGATATTACTATAGCTGGTCCTCCTGTATTTAGTTTTGAAATAACTAATGAATTAGGTGATGTTATTAATTTACCCATAACAATTGATCCTAATAGTTTTGTTGACTTACCTATAACTTTTGATGGTGATGGGAGTGATGGAAAAAGTTTCTTTATAAATGAACTTACTATTTTATCAAACGCAGTAAGTACCCCCGAGGTTAAAGCCACACTTAATGGATCACATCAACAAGGGCAAGAGGGTACTAGAGAAATTAATGCTCAACAAGTATTTGATGCTTTTGGTTTTAAAACATCGATGTTAAGTATTGTTAATGATAATGGTACTATTACCCCTCCAAACAGAAGATCATTTAGACCTTCGTCCAATTTTCCTAACTCCGAAAATATTGATTTAGGATACGAAGGTGATATGGTTTTATCAGATGCTTTTGTACAAGCAGATCCAACACAACCCGTTATTGGTTTTCAAATATCGGCCATGCATGGACGAGGCTCTAATGGAGCTCAATTTATTGGTAGTGATAATACAGATATTGTAGGAGGTATTAACTTTTCCCATGCCAATACTTGGTTTCAAACCTTATTGCCACGCAACAATCGTGGATCTATTAGTTTTGATACGGCTGCTATTATTAATGAACCCTTCCGTATAGCCGTTGCCAATTACTTAATTACCGGAGGAAATAATATTGAAGGAAGAAGGCCAGACTTACTTGGAGCTCGAGTGTATCGAGTGATCGATAATACTGGAACAGTTATTCCTAATGAATACATTGTTTTACAAGATTTTATTCAAAATGGTTGTGGAGCTGGATCTGCTAATTGCGATTGGAATGACAATGTTTTTTATTTCAAAAATATTAGACCACAAGCCATACCAACAGCAACTACCATAAATGATCAAACCGCGATTATAGCTCAAAATTTTGAATTGAATATAACGGATGCCTTTGATAAAGGCTATGCTGGTAATAAATTAACTTACACGGTAAATTTAACTAGTAACTTACCACTTCCGAATTGGCTAAATTTTAATGAAGTCTCTGGAGTTTTATCTGGAATAGCACCTGCAAGTGCGCTTGGCAGTATACAAACTATTAGTATTGAAGCTACCGATTTTAATGGCTTAAAAGCTAGTACTGAATTTACATTAACTGTATCGGGTGCTACTACTGCAATTAGAACGCTTCCAACGGCTACTACAACTACAACGAGTACTATTGTTGTGTTCCCTAATCCAACAAGTGATCTAGTTAACATTCAATCACAGCAAAATAACATTCAAAAAATTGACCTTTTTGATACTAATTCAGCAGGGCTTATCACCAGTTTTTCAAAAAGTGATATCGAAACCCCTAATGGATTACAATTTAGTACTACTACATATCCTCAAGGAGTATATATTTTGAAAATCACTTTTGATACTGGCGAAAGTGAAGAACTTTTGATTGAGATTACTCGATAATTTAATATATACGATCAATTTTGATTAAAATACAAAACATCAAATACTAACTAATCAATAGTATTTGATGTTTTTTTATTAAAATTAGTACCAATAGATTTTACTTTTATAAAGCGTAAATCATAATTTAAACATAAATAAAGCTATTTCATTTTTTTATTTCTAAGCAATTGATTAGTTTTGATAAAAATAAATTATGCCTAGAAAAAAAAACTTTATAGAAGAAGAAGTCATTGAAAAGGCTATGTATCTATTTTGGCGTAATGGGTATGAAACTACTTCTGTTAGAATGCTTGAAAAAGAAATGGGGATCAATCAATTTTCAATGTATTCAAGCTTTGGTAGCAAAGAAGGTGTATTTATAGAAAGTATTAAATGCTATAAGAAAAAAGCGCAAGTAGCCTTAGTGGATAAGTTAAAAAACTCTTCGAAAGGAGTACTAGCTATTAAGCAATATTTTTATGATTTTGTGTCATTCTCTAAAGACTTAAATCAAAACAAAGGATGCCTATTAACAAATACAATTAATGAATTAGGAGAAAATACAGATACTAAAATTAGAAATGAAATTATGAAGTTTGCTTTAAATGTTAGAAACTCATTTATTGAAAAACTAAAAACAAATAGCCCTGATGAACAAACAATTGAAAAACAAGTAAACTATTTAATGGTTTCTCTTCAAGGTTTATCGGTATCTTCAAAAATGTTTGAACAATCTCAATTAGACGATTTTATTGAAAGTGTTTTTGAACGCTTATAATTTTTTTACCCTATAACTAAGCAATTGATTAGATATTATTAACTTAAAATAATTTAAAATGAATTTAGAACCAAAAACAGTAGAAAACGTTGATGCAATTTCACATGAAATTTTAACCTCAACAGAAAAAAAACTAGGAATTATTCCAAATATGTATGTAGGTATGGCTCATAATACTGCTTTATTAGATGGCTACACAGCAGCATACAATTCATTTAGAGCAAACTCTGGATTTACGCCCCAAGAGCAAGAAGTTATCTTTTTATCCATTGCCTTTGAAAACGAATGTGAATATTGTATGGCCGCCCATAGTTTTGTAGCGGATACTATGACACATGTGCCTACAGAAGTAACCGATGCTATTAGAAATAATGCAACTATATCTGATAAAAAACTTAGGGCATTAAGTATCTTTTCGAAAAAAGTGACCTCAAAAAGAGGTTTCCCTACCGAAGAAGAAATTAGCGATTTTATAAATGCAGGATATGCTAAAAAGGATATATTAGGTGTAATTGCCGCCATTGGTGTTAAAACCATGAGTAATTATTTTAATCATATTTTTGAAACACCTGTAGATGATGCTTTTAAAAATAGACTTTGGTCAAAATAATTAGTTCTAGTTGTTCCTCTAAATTAATAGATAACGTGAGTCCAATAAGAATAAAAAATCTCCGCAAAACTTATGCGGAGATTTTAAAAATAATAACTATAACTAATTTAACTAATAAACTTAACTAAAACTTATTAATTAATTCTTACTTGGTTAACCCAATATTATCTATAAAAATTTCGTCATTTGGTATACCTGCGGCACCTCTAATAACTAATTGTTCAAACGCAATAGTTCCATTTGCAACTGATCCAATAGGCACAGAAACTTCGAGCCACTCCCCTGCCGGAATATCTACATTAAATTGATTACCCCACTGCTCATTAAGTACAAAACCAACTGTAGTACCTGTTTCTGAATATATAGAAGCATTTATAAAACTAAAATCGGTAACATTTAAAGTGGCCCCTCCTATTTGGAAGCCTTCATCACCACCTGGAAATGTCGCTTTTACAGATAATGCTCCCTCCCTTACTGGGGAAGTATTATTAAAATCTGTAACAGCCCATGCACCAGCCCACATACCTTCGGCTAAAGCATCTTTATAAAAAACAAAATCTAATGCAGGTACCGAGGATTCAAATGTGACATCAAAACCAATTTCATCAATAAAAATGACATCATTAGGAATACCAGCGGCTCCACGAATTACCAATTGCTCAAAGGCTATTGTACCATTAGCAACTGCAGAAACAGGCACGGCTACTTCCGTCCACTCACCCGCAGGAATATCCACATTGAATTGATTTCCCCACTGTTCATTTAAAACAAAACCAACTGTAGTTCCAGTTTCCGAATATATAGAAGCATTAACAAACGTAAAATCAGTCACATTAAAGTTTGCTCCTCCAACCTGGAATCCTTCATCGCCACCAGGGAATGTAGCTTTAACAGAAAATACTCCAGATTTAACAGGCTCTGTATTATCAAATTCGGTAACTGCCCAAGCTCCTGCCCACATACCTTCTGCTAAAGCATCATCAAATATTTCAAAACCGAATACTGGTGCTCCGTCAACTACTGGATCTGGGTACCCTAAAGCTACTGCTAAAGATTCTGGAACTAATACATTATCTAATTGATGTATAACTCCATTGCTAGCTCCAATATCAGTAACAGAAAAATTAGCTTTAGGCGCATTTTCTCTAGTTGGAATTGCACTTATTTTATCTGCAACCTCAACAGTTAAGGTTTCATTAAAAAGAGAGGTTAGGTTTCCACTTTCAAATTGATTACTCATTTTTACTCCTTCAATCAAATGATAATTGATCAATTGTTTTAATGTTTCAATTTCTTGATCTGTATCAAAATCAGAAAGGCTTTCAAAATTTGTGATTTGTAATAAAAGTAAATCAAATGCTTCATTTGTAGGCACCAAAGCCGTTAATTGGGTGGTTTGAGTAAAACTTGTTAACCCCACTAAATCTATAGCATCTGCAAAAGTAGTAAAACCTCGGTCTCTCAATCTTGTAGGTAAATCAAGGGTTACTGATAATATTTTTTGAACAACTTGTGATGGTAATAATACTTTATCCACACCATGTATTACCCCATTTATAGCCTGTACATCTGCTAAATTAATGCTTCCATTTGTAGTTGAGTCGTCCGTAACTGTAGTTCCAATTACAGAAAATGCATTCCCTTGTAGGGTTTCTATAGTTTGTCCATCAATAGCCGTTGCTATCAAATTACCTTGATCACTCGCATGATATGTTAAAATTTCAGATAATGTTTCTATGGGTATTTCTTCAATGCCTTTCCACCCAAAAGCTTGTTCTAATTGATTTATAGCTACTTCAAAAGCACTATTATTTGGAGCTAATAGTGTAAAAGGGCCTTCACTTTTTAATGCACTGGTTAATTCAGCTCGGGCTAAGGCACTTACTAATAATGAATATTCTGGATTGGCTTCTAATAAATCAATAACATCTGGTAATTCTAATACTCCATCAACTACGTGTACCACTCCATTAGTTGCTCCTAAATCAAATTTGTTAGCTAATGGATTAGCCACTCCATTAAAAACAAGCTTTTCACTAGTCGTATTTACATAAAAACTTAAATTATTACCATCTGGCCCTATAGCCATAGATTTCCTGTAACCTGTTATTAAATTTTCACTCAAATCAGCTGTAGTGGTACTCCATACATGATTTAATACCAAATTCCTCAAATTTTCTTCATCCAACTCAGATGTATCTATAGCTTCGAAAGCTGTATTAGTGGGTGCAAAAACTGTAAAAGTGGTTTCGTTTGCTAAGGTTTCATTTAGACCTAACTGATTTAGTGTATTTGTTAATGTACTTAGATTTGATTCATTTTCTAATACTTCAGTTATACTTTGTATTGCACTTCCCGAAGGTGGAAAAATATCATCATCACTATTACATGCTACTATTAGCAACACCATTAAAATACAATAGATGTATTTTGGTATACTGTATTTGTTTTTTGTTTTCATAATTATTTTTTTTAATCCTAAAAAGCAATTTATACACGATCTGACTATTTATTCAATAAATCCAAATTGATCAAAATAAAACACAGTGGATATCCCTGAAAATTCTTGAAAATCAATTCGAGTTATCCTATCGGGAGCTGTACCACTTGGATATAAATCTGTTATCGGTATTACAAATCGATTCCATTGTTGGGGTTCTAAATCCAAAACTATTTGAGCATTAAAGTCGTTAAGTGCTAAAGCTACTTTAGAAGGCTCAGTACTCTCGGGATATATTTGAAATGAAATTGTGCTAAAATCTTGAGTTATTAAAGGAGCCGCTGCCTGTGTTGGTATAAAAGTAAGTCCTCCAAAAGGATCTGTAGTTCTTTTAATGGATGTTGAACCCAAAACCACTTCTGTTGATAATTCCTGAGATCCATTAAAGCCACCTAATTCCCAATCAATCAACTCATCGGTAAAAATAGGATAACTAAAACCAAATGATGTGGACCTTGTTGTTGCTCCATTACTTTCTACTTCAATAAATGCTTGAATTACTCCTGCCGGAACTTCTACCGTAAGGGCATTATTTTTTTGATCTAAAATAGTTGCTTCCCTTTCTACTCTATTCCCTTGACTTTCATTTCCAGTGGCAAAAACTACTTTATTTACATCCTTAAAATCACCTCCATTTAACACTACTGCATTTTTATTATCAAATAGAGTTTCTGTAAAATCGGTAATAGTCAATAATGGCAAATTAAAATCTGCTTTACCAAACCGGGTTTCAACCGTTAGTTTATTGGATGTATTTATAAAAGGTGCCTCTAAAGGTATTCTTGAAATGATTAATGTATTGGTAACAAAAACGGGATTGAATCCAGCCTCAAGACCATTATATGTTATCGTTTTTACAGTAGCTAAATTTACGCCTCTAATGTAATAGAAATCTCCAATAACTCCTGTTCCAACTTCAACATCTGTTTTAGCATCATTTATGCTAGTAATTATTGGAGGAGCTGGAGCTCCATCAAATAGATCGGGTTCTTTAAAATCATTTTCACATGAAATTGTTATTCCCATAATTAAAAATAACCAAAGCTTACTCACCAAGTTTATACTATGTAAATTATACTTTTTCATTTTTATATCAATTAAAATTAGGATAAGGAATTGGAGTGTCTAACAAAGCAGGGTTATTCAAGGTTTCATTGGAAGGATACGGAAACAATAACTTATCGGGAGTTACAGTCACTTTGCGAGAAAACACTTCGGTTCCATTATTAAAAAACCACCCCCGCTCAACATTGGATAAATAATCTGTGGCATCATCCCTTCTAATGGCATCAAACCAATGAATCATTTCAAAAGCAAATTCAATTTTTCGTTCTTTAAAAATAGTTTCAAAAGTTGGATTTGTAATTGAAGGTAAACCTGCTCTATTTCTAATTTTATTTACTCCTATTTCGGCTTCGGCCATTGAGCCTCCGCCTCCCATAATAATAGCTTCTGCATTTATTAATATTACATCGGCATAGCGGAGCATATAAGTATTATTTGGATAACTCCCTTGAGCACCACCTCCGTTAGTAGCTGGAGTTCCTACTACGTATTTTTTTACCGCCGCTCGTGTCCCTTGTGCATCAACACTTTCTGGAGCTGGTGATGTATAGCCTCCATTAAGATCTGGATAAAAAGTATCTGGCTGCATAATGGTTGCCATATACCTTTGATCCATTTCAATATCTTCATAGGTAGCTTGTAAATCTAGTGATGGCCCTATGGCCGAAAAACCATCTGTAAAACCTGTTATACCCGAAAGTGCATAAAAGCTTTGTACCGAGTTACCATCATTTGGTACCCCCGAAGTTGTCCATTGCAATGCAATAATACTTTCTAAATTATTATCATTAGCTGTTAAAAATAAGTCATTGTAACTCCCTGCTGTACTATCAGCTCCAGTTCCTCCCAAAAGTTTAAACTCGCCTGAATCAATCACTTCTTTTGACAATTGATAAGCCTGTGCATATTCTTTTCGTGTTAAATGCACTTTAGATAATAATGCTTTGGCTCCACTACTTGAAATTCTTCCTGGATCACTAGCTTTGGTATAGCTAATATTATCAACAGCAAATTGCAAGTCATTTTTTATAAACTGATACACATCATCAACAATATGTCTTGGAATACTATTTTCGCCTACCAGTTCGGTATTATTTTCAATAATTGGTACTGATCCCCATATACGAACAATATGAAAATAAGCTAAAGCGCGCATTGCACGGGCTTCGCCAATAGCATTATTCAATTGCTCGTTCGTTACGCCTTGGGGAGGAGTATCGGGTAATAAATTTAATACTCCATTTGCTTGTGCTACTACGGCAAATAATGATGTCCAGGCTAAACCTAAAGTATTATTACTCCCTGTTACCGCAAAAAGGTCAAAATCTTGATTTCTGGGATCCCAAGTTCTTCCTGTTCCCCCAGCCAACTCTCCGATTGGCCATTGCGCTTCGGACACATACCGAAACCATGGAACAGTATATAATGCATTAGTCCCCGACTCTATTTGAGCAGCGGTTTGATAAAACTCTGCCGAATTAAACGCATCTTCTGGTGGTCTGTCTAAAAACTCATCTTCACAAGATGAAAACACTAGCGAAAGCCCTAACACAATACACGTAAAGTAATTTTTAAATATGATATTTTTCATCTTTTCTATGTTTAAAATACTAAGTCAAGTCCAAAAGTGAATGTTCTTGCCAATGGGTACCTCCCATTGTCTACTCCTTGTAATAAAGGATCTTGATTTAATGCACCTACTTCGGGATCATAACCTGAATAGTTTGTGAACGTATGTAAATTTTGAATTGATCCATAGATACCTACTTTAGAAATTCCTATTTTTTCTAATGATGATAATTTGGGTAGCGTGTAACCCAATCTCACATTTTGTATTCTTAAATAAGAACCATCTTCAATATACCTATCGGAAATAAATATATTACTTGTAGCATTGCTTGTATACCTTGGGTGTGATGCATTCGGATTTTGTGGTGTCCAATAGTCAGTTACTGACGTTAATTGATTTCTAAAAGTTAAATTAGTAGCTGTTAATGATCTTCCTATGGCATTAAACACATCATTACCATAAGACCCTTGCAGAAATATTCCTAACTCGAAATTTTTATACCTAAAATTATTTTGCCACGAAAATGTAAAATCTGGATGTGGACTCCCAATTGCCGTTCTATCATTTGCATCTACAACTCCATCATTATTTACATCTTTAAACTTTATATCACCTAGCCAAGTACGACCAGGGATGCTTGCATCACCAACAGGTTGCCCAAATTGTATCGGAGCCCCTTCAAAATCTTCGACCGATCTGAAAAGTCCTTCGACTTGATAGCCATAAAAAACTCCAATAGGATCACCCACCCGGGTTTGTGTTAATACTTCATTGGTATCATCTAAATTAGTTTGTCCATTAATACGTAAACCATCTACTAAGGACAATACTTCATTTTTATAGTGCGAAAATGTAACTGTTGAATTCCATGAAAAATCTTTGGTATTAAATGTGTCAAAGTTAAGAGTTACATCAATTCCTTTATTTTCCATTTCACCTAAATTAACCCATGGTGGAGCTATTGATCCCGGCCTATTTACTCCCCCTAAAACAAAATCTGTTAAGCCTAATTGAAATAAGAAATCACTATTTAACTTTCGATAAACTTCAATAGTTGTATTAAAATGCCCTTTGAATAATGAAAAATCTAACCCTAAATTCACTTGTTTTGATGTTTCCCATTTTAAATCAGGATTCGGAAAATTAGCTAATAAAAAACCTGTTCCTAAATCTGTAGCTCGTGAATTTAATCGTGATCCAAATGAAAATGGAGAAATGGATTGATTTCCTACCTCACCATAGCCTCCATATATTTTTATATCTTGAATGGCAGAAAAATTTTCCATAAAACTTTCATTGGATAATTTCCATGCCGCACTTATAGATGGAAAATATCCCCAACGATTTTCTCTAGTAAAATTTGATGATCCATCGGCTCTAATAGAAGCCGAAATATTATACCTATTATCATAGGAGTAAAAAGCTTGTCCGAAATAGGATTCTAAAGCTGTGCTACCTTTGTATTCTGTATTACGGTCATTTAAACCATCGGAAGCATTTAAAGTTGATAAATCATTATCTACAAACCCTGTACCCACAGTTTCTACTCCATTCCATGAAGATTCTTGAGCCTCATGACCTATCAGAGCCGTAATATTATGGAGATCATTAATTCGTTTATTGTAATTAAGAACATTTTTTATAATCCAAAACTGATTTTTTTCATCTCGATTAGTAACTGTTGGCGTATCAAATGAAATCGCTCCAAAACTAAATGCTCTTTGAAAAATTCTGCTATTATTAAACTCGAAATTTCCTCCAATTTCTGGACTATATTTAAGACCTTCAAACACATCAATTTCGGCATAAATTTTAGCAAATAATCGATCTCTTCTAAGTGTATTATCAACACTTTCTATTTGAGCTATCGGATTTGGTAATGCTAATGAAATTTCTTCGGAAGTAGTAGGACCCGCAAATGAACCATCTGGATTAAATACCGCTATTGCTGGATTGTTTCTTAATGCTAATGCGACTACACCACGAGAATCGCCATTAGCAATAATATCTTCGTCTGTTCTACTCCCCGATAAATTTAAACCAATCTTAATCTTTTCTTTAACCTGTGAGTCTAGATTTAATCGAAAACTAATTCTTTCAAAACCAGAACCTCTAACAATTCCTTCTTGATCAGTATATCCTGTAGATAAAAAGTAATTTGTTTTTTCATTTGATCCCGAAAAGCTTAGTTGATGATTAATTAAATAAGCTTCGTCAAAAATTTCTCGCTGCCAATGGGTTCCCTCTCCTAGTAATTCAGGCCGTAAAAATTCTACAATAGCCTGATCTTCTGGAAATCCAAACACTGTTCTCAATTCATTTTGAAATCCCGCATATTCTCTTAAATTTAATACTGGTAATAAATTTACTGGTTGCTGAAAAGCAGTGTACGTACTAAATTTAATTTCGCCGCCTCTTTTTTTACCTTTTTTAGTATTTATAATTACCACACCATTGGATCCTCGAGATCCATATATAGCCGTTGCAGAAGCATCTTTTAAAATATTAATTGATTCAATATCATTTGGGTTAATACCAGATAAAGGACTCGCACTATTATCAAAAGAGCGACCACTACCTGCTATATTCCTAACATCACTTGAAAAAGGAATACCATCAATAATATACAAAGGCTCTGTCGAAGCATTTATTGAACCTACTCCTCTGACTTTTATCGATACCGCTCCTCCAGGTTGACCTGTATTTTGGGTTACCGTTACTCCTGCTGCACGTCCTTGTATTAATTGATCTACACTTACTTGTGGTATTGCTGTTAAATCATCAACATTTATTTTTGCTACTGAGCCAGAAACATCTTCTTTTAACTGACTCGTATATCCTACCACTACAACTTCATTCAATAATGTCTCATCTTGAACAAGTATCATATCTATTTTTGATCGTGTTCCCACTTCAACTTCTTGCGAAATAAATCCAGTATAACTAAATACTAATACTCCATTTGAAGCCACACCGATTTCGTAATTTCCATCAAAATTAGTAACTGTGCCTTTTGAGGAATTTTTTTCATAAACAGTAACACCTGGCAACGCAATACCATCTGAATCAAACACTGTTCCTTTAACTATATTTTGCCCTATAATTGTTTGGCTTATGACACTAAATCCAAATAATAGCAACAGCAAACTTATTTTGCTTTTTATCCCAATATGCTTATTCATATTTGATATTATATTTAGTTATTTTATTCTATTAAAAACCTGATCAAGTCACTTGTAATTTACTTTAGCCTAGTACTCAAAATTAATTAATCAACAACCTACACACTAAGACTATTCTGTCATTTATTTGTATTATTATTAAAATAATATCCTTATTTTTTATTTTACTAACTATAAGTCACAAAAAACATAACAAACAACAAATAAAAACCATATTACAAACAATAACATTTTCGTGTTTATTTGTTATTTAATAAAAAATTAATTTCAATTCCCTAGAAGGAAAAGACTAATAAAAACCTTTGTTACTTTTAACAAGTTCAAGTATATTTTTTACCGAACCAGATGAATTCAACTTATCAGCTGGTGTATTTTTACAATAATCAATTAAAACATCAATTGAAGTTTTAGCTACATGCATACGAGTATCTGACGATGCGTAATAAATAAACACCGTTCCATTAGGATCTGCAATCCAACCGTTTTTAAATAACACATTACCAACATCTCCAATAATCTCCTGTTCATTAGGTGCTAAAAAATAACCTCCAGGCTCATAAATAATTTTTGAAACATCATCTAAAGCTGTCATAAACATATATAATACGTAACGTAAACCCCAAGCTGTATTACGAACACCATGAGCTAAATGCAGCCACCCTTCAGTTGTTTTTATTGGCGCTGCTCCCTGACCATTTTTTACTTCGTAAATAGTGTGGTATTTTTTTGGATTTATAATAACCTCATGCCCTACTTGAGGATATGTCATATCTTTTACAAAACCTAATCCAATACCACCTCCAGCTCCAGTTTCGATAAAACCATCCTGAGGTCTAGTGTATAAAGCATATTTTCCATCAATAAATTCTGGATGCAGTACCACGTTACGCTGTTGATTTGAATTTGAAATCAAATCGGGAAGTCGTTCCCAACTTTTCATATCTTTTGATCTTATAATTCCAGCATTTGCTATTGCAGAAGAAGTATCATTTGCTTTTGGATCCTTTCGTTCTGTACAAAATATACCGTAAATAAAACCATCTTCGTGTTGTGTTAAACGCATGTCATAAACATTTACATCTGGATTCTCGGTTTGAGGTAATAATAATGGGGTATCCCAAAACCTAAAATTATCAATCCCGTTTTCACTTTCGGCGAAAGCAAAATAAGATTTACGATCCTTACCTTCAACCCTAACACAAAGCACATATTTATCATTCCATTTTATAGCCCCTGCGTTAAAGGTTGCATTTACTCCAATACGCTCTAAACCTTTTGGATTAGTCATTGGATTTAGATCGTACCGCCAATGTAAAGGAATATGTTGTGCTGTAATTATAGGATATTTATGCCTCACAAAAATTCCGCTATCATCTGGTATTGGAACATTTTTTTTAGACAATAAAACCTCATGCTCTTCGAAAAGATTTCTAAATACCATACTATCTGTACTTAAATTATTCATAAAAGACTATTAATTATATCTAAACAACTCCGTTTGTTACTCTTATTATTATAAACTTGTTTGTTTTCTTTTTTCTATTAAATCAGCATTAATTTTTAACATAAAAGCATCATCAAGTTTATAAAAGAATACAATAATTGCAGACATCAGTGCTCCAGCTGCTGGTAAAAAACTCATCATCATACGTATTCCTAATTTTGCTTCTTCAGTTTGCTCAACATTGGCTTCAAAACCATAATAAGCCAATATCCAACCTGTTAACGCACCTCCTATGGTCCACCCCATTTTTTGTGACATGGATGATGATGAAAAAATAAGCCCAGTTGCCCTACGACCACTTTTCCACTCCGAATAATCTGCTATATCAGCATACATTGACCACAATAATGGAAAAATAATACCCGCACACAAGCTTATTAAAAATTGAAGGACAAAGATTAAAACAACATCCAGCTCATTTAAGTAATAAAAAAAACAGCTCAGCACAGCCGCTATACCCATTGCTGTTAAAAATGTTTTCTTTTTCCCTAAAATATCTGATGCTGGCTTAGCTAAAGTTACTCCTAAAAGGTTTGCTGCTTGACCTAACACCAAATAAAGTGTACTATAGCTTAAAGAGATTTTATTAAAAAAGAAACTAAGCGTATTTTGATCTTCGAAATAATACTTAAAGTAATATATAGCAGAACCATCACGTATAGAATTAAATATCAAGGAGCAGATCCCTGCTCCGAGCAAAATAAACCAAGGTCGGTTAGTAGCAAGGTTTTTAAAATCTTCTTTTAAGTTTGATTTTTGTGTTTTTGGAGGTTCAACTCTTTCTTTGGTCCAACGAAAAGTGAAATAAAATAACAGTGCGGCAACCACCCCATAAACAGCCATAGTATATTGCCAACCTTTTTGAAGGTTTATTCCATTACCATTTATTTTTGCAAAAAAATCAACAAAAGATTCTGCTGTTGCTAGTACAAAAATCCCGCCAGCAAAGGCAAAAATAAACCGAACCGAAGCCAATGAGGTACGATCCTTTAAATTAGATGTCATTACCCCCATTAATGAAGCGTAGGGCACATTAACGGTAGTATAAAATACCATCATTAAACAATAAGTTACATATGCATATATAATTTTATTTGATACACTTAAATCTGGTGTAGTAAATGTAAGCACTCCAAACAAAGCGAAAGGGACACACATCCAAAGCAAGTAAGGCCTGAATTTACCCCATTTAGTATCGGTTCTATCAGCTATTATTCCCATTAATGGATCATTAATACCATCAAACACCCTAGTAACTAAAAACATAGTACCAACTACCGCAGCCGAAATTCCAAAAATATCTGTATAAAAAAACAACAAATACACGCCAAACATTTTCCAAAACATTGACGATGCAAAATCCCCAAAGCCATAACCAATTTTCTCTTTTAATTTTAGTTTTTCCAATGTCTATTATTTGAATTAAATATTTATTACTACTTAAAAACCTGAGCAATACACTTAATTGCTATTTTATTTTTTTTAAATCTTTTAGAAACAAAACATGCTCTAAATTTTTAAACTTTACAAAATCTTGAAAACTTACTTGCTTTTTGTCATAAGGCACATAATGATGATTTTCCCAGGCATTACGCCACACCAAAGCCCATGACAAACCTTTACTTGCAATGTTTTTATCCAACACTTGTGTCCACCAATTTTTAATTGGTATTTTTTCAAGCCCCCCCTCGGATAATGCAAAAGGTTTGCCTTTGCTATGGGCTATAGCTGCAAGTACATCAATATTTGTATTTAAAACTTCTATATAATTTTCTGTTGTACTTTTATGATATAAATCAATGCCTAGCACATCTACGTATGCATCGCCTGGGTAAAAGCGTAAATATTCTTCTTGACTGGTAATTTGATCCGTTGAATAGCAAAAAATAGCATTGTTTACCTTATATTGTTTAGTAAGTATATTAAATGTTTGTTGCCATAAACTTTTAAACTCGCTGGGTGTACAACTCTTTGCTCCCCACCAAAACCATGAACCATTCATTTCATGAAATGGTCGAAAAACTACGGGTATTTTTTTTCCTGATTTTGTTTTTAATTCATTTAAAAAATTGGCCACTTTACGCAACCAAGCTTTATATTTTAAATGTAACACACCTCCTTCAATAATTGTTGACACAGCAGCTGTAGGATCCCAAGCATTTTTTAAAGTCACTGGATTATCAGGGTGCCAACTAATAGTGATAATACCTCGATCACGATCAGCCTTTTGAATCAGTTTATTCATTAATTTAAAATTCACTGAATCCAAATTTACTTGAGCTCCTAATTCCAAGTGTCCCAATTCAAAACCATACACTCCTGGAAAATCTCCGGTTACATCATTAACATCACTTTTATAGTCTGTTCCCTTATTTTTCCAGTGCACTCCATAAGCCGTAGCATCTTGCTGACCAAAAGCATAACCTTTTTTAGGTAATTCTTTTATACGAGCCATTAAATATCTAGTTGACTTACTAGCGTTTTGATCTGCTAAAACTATTTTTTTTGATTCTTTTTTTAACGCACTCACACACGAAAACTGTAATAGTATTATTATTACATATATCCCTAGTTTTAATAATCGATTTAGTTTAAAAACAAAATTCATATACCACTACAATTAACAATAACTCAACAAAACATCAAAAAAATAACATATTTTTATTTTATTTTATTATTTTTTTAAAAAATTACTATATTACAAAGATATCAATACCTATAGCGTTACATTGATACTATTCTACCAAAAACAAATATTAATATGAAACATTCCTACCAAAAGCCACAACAGGAAATTATGCAAATGACCGAAAATGATAGTTTTTTAGTTTTTGATAGGCAAAAAGATTATTTTGACTTCCCTATTCATTACCACCCCGAAATTGAACTCAATTATATTTCAAGTGGAAAAGGTTTACGGCGAGTTGTTGGTGATAGTATGGAAGAAATAAGTGATAAAGAACTTGTACTAGTAGGTCCAAATTTATACCATTGTTGGGAGCAACATAAAGCTCCAAAAAAACAAATGCATGAAATTACTATTCAATTTTCGAATAATTTATTTCAGCATGAATTGTTAGAAAGAGCCATTTTAAAACCTATAAGAGATATGTTTAAAAGAGCAAACCACGGCATTGCTTTTTCTGAAGCTACTTGCTTAAAAATGGAGCCAAGAATTTGTAAACTTTCAAAAATTGATGGTATTGATTATTTTATGGAAATCTTTTCCATACTATATGACTTATCCATATCTACTGAACAAAAGACACTGTCGAATTCAACTGTAGAGCCAGAAAGCTTTGAACACAATCAAAAGTTAAATAGACTGGCCATTTATTTACAAAAAAATTATGGATCCAAAATTCAAATTTCCGATGCTTGTCAATTATTAAATATGAGCACAGGTTCCTTTAGTCGATTTATAAAGAAAAGTACTGGAAAAACCTTTGTTGATTACCTTAATGATTTAAGAATCGGTTATGCTACTCGATCACTAATTGAAAAAGACCAAAGTATCTCTGAAATCGCCTACCAATGTGGCTTTAATAGCATTGCAAATTTTAATCGAAGATTTAAAAAAAATAAAGGTTGTACTCCTACTGAATATAGAAAAGAGTTTTTAGGTATAAAACGTATTTTATAATTTTATTGATATGTTAACTCTGCCCTAACAATATCAATGTTGTCTCCTGCCATAAATTTTATGTATTTAATTTTTTTTATACTATCATTAGCTAAAAATTTAGCATTCTTTATTACGTATTTTCTAGGCACTAAATAATTATAATTATCTTCTTTTGATTTATATTCATTTACTTCAAAATCAAACTTTGAATATTGTATTCCATTTTCAGAAATCAAAAATGAAATATTAGGTATTTTTGAAGATTCATAACTATATAAACGAAATTCTTTAAATTCCATTGGAACTACATAAACTCCTTCACTTCCTTTATTCCCATTAATACGAGAATAAGCTTCTTTAAAAGATCTATAGTCTCCTTTTTTTATTTTTAAGCCTTTATGTTTTTCTAAAAGCATTAAGTTTTTAGCATAATCTACCTTAGTTAAAAAATCAACCTTAATGGGTCCAATTATATTTGAAGGTTTGGATATTCCCCCCTCATTAATTGCTTGCATTCGATAATAATATGATTTCCCTATTTGAACATCTTGGTCACTAAACAAATCAAAACCTGGAGTATCAATATCATCTATATTATATTTAATAAGCTTCCAGGGTCCTTTTTTAGAAAAACTTCTTTCAATATTATATCCACTTGCACCCGCCGAACCTTGCCAACTAAATTGAGGCGTATCCTTAAAATTCAAAATCTTTGGAGGATCTGGAGCAATTATTTTTGGTTCTCTTTTTTTCATTATTTCAAAAGATTTTTTTCGGAATAGTCTCATTGTATTTGTTTCATCATATAAGATTCCTTCACTAAAACCTGGCCAATGATAAGCCCTATACAAACCACCTCCAAATGGCTCAGTGTGTTGATAAAAACCACCTTTCTTATTATGCCTTCTTAAACTCCAAATAAGACCTCCTGCTATTCTTTTTTCATTAATCACATAATCCAATACTTGATTCATCCCCGAAGTGCCTATAAATCCAAATTCCCCTATTAATAAGGGTTTCTTACCTCCAATCATATCCACTGTTTTTTTAAGATTAGTAATCATTTTTTGAGAAGTAGGTTCATAGTGATGTGTACTAATAATATCTATTGCAGGTTCATTAATTGAATATTCTTTAACAAAAACACTTTTATAATTATCATCGCCATGAATAGCAAAAAAGCCATCTATAAATAGATGATTCTTATCAATACTTTTTATAAACTTAGCTATATCGATTGCCCAATAATCAGGATTCTGCAATTCATTACCAGACTCCCAAGCCATAATCGCTTTATCGTTTTTATATTTAATTCCTGTAACTGAATTAGTTCTGTTTAATACATATTCAATTGTTTTTTTAAAATCTGCTATTAACTCTGGATCCGTCCAAAAATCATCTTTATCTCTATTTCTAAATTTGGCATAATTAGGTCTACCTCCCATCCATTCCCAATTATTAACCAAAGGAATAATTACTCTAATTTTATACTCAGATGCTAATGCCAACATAGTATCCATTGATTTAAAAGCTTGTTCATTGAATTGACCTGGCCCCTCTACATAAGTAATTGCTTTTTTGGGAAATTTCTCATTACGCACAGGTATAGTATAAGCTCTAACCACATTACCCCCTATCTGATTTAAGGTTTTAAACACATCTCTTAACTCAAATTCCGTAGGAAGCCCATAAGGATTTGTTTGTTCAAATTCCATATTATCTTCCACATAATTAAGTGTAGGCACATTATAAGACAAAAATCTAAATTCTTTTTCTCCATCAAACAACATCGCTTTTCGTGTAGTAATAAAATGATCAAATGTTTCTATTCTTTTTGCAGAACAACTTATTATTAATTGAATAATAGTTAACACAAGCAAAAATCTTATTTTAAAAAAAATTGAATACATAATTTCTATTTATTTATACTATAATTTAATTACTAAGATCCAACATCTAAACTACGCTAGCTTTTATTATATAATTAACAGTATTTCATCAATTTATGATACTATAACTAAAGAGAGTTTATTTTTTATTAAAATTCTAATGAAAATAATATGATGTAGTAATGGAAAATTGATTCATCAATTGACTTCTTTATATTTTTTGATCACCATTTGACTGAATATGATTAGAAAAACATATTCTGATTACATAACTTTATAATAATCAAAAAATTTATAAATGATTAACACTTGGGCTGATTTACAAAAAGCCATGAAAGATGAGCTTAATAATATTCTAAATTTCTGGAAACACAACACTCTAGATACATTAAATGGAGGCTATATCGGTCACATTGATTATCCTGATATAAAAAGACCAGAGCACCACAAAGGCATTATATTAAACACACGGCTATTATGGACTTTTTCAGCAGCTTCAATTTTTTACAAAAATGACAAATACACCGATTTATGCACAAGAAGCTATGAATACCTTAAAAAATATTTTATAGATCATAATTATGGTGGAGTTATTTGGGAAGTTGACTATAAAGGGAACCCTGTAAATAACAGAAAACAAATTTATGCACAAGCCTTTATGATTTATGCTCTTTCAGAATATTACCAATTTTCAAAAAATGAAGAAAGTAAAACATTGGCTATTACATTATTTGATTTAATTGAAAAATACGCCCTTGACCCAAAACATGGAGGATATATTGAAGCCTTTAATCAAGATTGGAGTCCAATTACTGATATGCGACTTAGTTCAAAAGACAAAAATGTTGAAAAAACCATGAATACACATTTACATCTTTTAGAAGCTTACACCAAATTATATCAAATACATCCAAAAAAAAATATTGGTGTTGCGTTAAAAAATTTAATCCATCTATTTTTAACAAAATTTATCACTAAAAATAACCATCTCCATCTTTTTTTTGATGTCAAATGGAATTTAAAAAGTACCATATACTCTTATGGTCATGATATAGAAACTACTTGGTTATTAATTAAGGCCGCAAAAACATTAAACGAAAAAAACATAATACACATTATTGAACGTATGGCTTTACAAATAACGGATACTTTTTTAAATGAAGCTATAGCTAATGATGGAGGTGTAATTAATGAAATTAATTATAAATCTAGAGAAATAGATACTGATAGACATTGGTGGCAACAAGCCGAAGCTATTGTTGGCTTGTATTATGCTTATCAAATAAAACAAGATGAAAACTATTTAAAAAAAGCTATCCAAATATGGAATTTTATAACCACAAAAGTTATTGACTACAAACATGGAGAATGGCATTGGTTAATTGACTCTGACGGAAATTTTGATAAAAAAAACGAAAAAATAGGTATGTGGAAATGCCCTTATCATAATTCTCGAGCTTGTATAGAAATAAATAAAAAGCTGGTCTTGGTTTAACCTGACCAGCCTTTTATTTATTTCTATTATTTTTCACTGTATAAAAACAGTCAAAAAAATTTATCTCAACAATGCAAAATGTCCTTTAAATTCTTCTCCATTATCGCGAACGGCTACATACCAATAATCATCGGCTGGCATATGAATATCATTATATGTCCCATTCCAACCTCTACTTAAAGGTCTAAATGAAGTCATTAATCTACCATAGCGATCAAATATTGTAATTAAAAAATCATCAGTTCGAACACCTTCTACATTCCACGTGTCATGTATTCCATCATTATTTGGGCTAAAGAATTTTGGAAAACCAAATAAATCAAAAGGCACAATATCCGGAGGAGCGCAACTATTATTAACAACAGCTGTATGTACACCTAAAGGTAAATCTGTAAATACATTTGACGATTGAGGACCAACAGTACCGCCATCTTGTAGTTCAACAGTGTATTCTAAGTTTGACCCAAAACGTGTATTAATAGTAGCACTCCTATCACCCGTAGTTACTGTTGTTCCAGATGGAGATGGCGTTTCTAACACAATAACCTGAGATACAGATGCCAAACATGCAGTGCTTATTGGATCAACCGTATAAGTATAAATACCTGCTCCAGCAACTGGTGGACTCCAAACTCCAGAAACATCTGCTCCAATTAAAAAATTATCCAACATACTAATGGTTAACGTTTCTCCTTGACAAAGACTAAGCGTACCTCCAGTACCTGCATTTGGTGCTTCAAAAATAGTAACACTAAAAGGAATCAACTCACTTTCGCATCCTGTTACAGGATTAAATGATTGCACAAAATAATCAAAAATTCCTAAGCCTGAAAAAATAGGAATAAACTCATCACTATTTGCTAACAGAAGTGTTGTTCCATCACTATCAAACCAATTAGCTGACAACCCATCTGCTATTCCAGCTCTTAGTATAGGTGCTAATTCACCTTCACAAGTCTCTATATCATTAATAATTGGATCTGCTGGCGGTACAGATACAGTAACTGTTCTTGTTGTCATAGCATTTCCACATGGTCCTGGATTAACCAAAGTATATTCAATTACAGCAGTTCCAAAGCTAACTCCTGTAATTACCCCATTTGTGTCAACGGTTGCGATACTAGGGTTTAATGATTGCCATATTCCTCCAGTAAAACCAAGTTCGGGTGTAAATGTAGTGGTATTACCTAAACAAATAATTTGTTCACCAGATAAGGTACCTGCATCTATAGGTTCGTCTACAATAATATCTGTATTTGCAATAGCCTCACAATCACCAGAAGGATTGACTTCATACAAAATCCCTGCTATACCTGCAGAAATTCCAGTTATTTCTCCAGTAATGGCATCAATTGTAGCAATAGATTCATTTAATGAGGTCCATGTTCCCCCAGTGTCACCTCCACCTATTGATAATGTAATTGAACCATCCACACATACACTTGCTCCAACAGGTAAAGTACCTGCATCTGGTGTGGGTTCTACAGTAATTCCTCGAGTAACCGTAGCTGCAGCACAACTTCCAGAACCTACAACAGTATATTCTATAGTTGTACTCCCTCCTGAGACCCCTACTACATTTCCACTATTATCCACCGTAGCTATTGATCTATCCAACGAATTCCATGTTCCTGGATCTCCATCAGAAGTAAATAAAACTGCATCTCCTTCACAAATCATTTGATCTCCATCAATCATACCCGGATTAGGCACTGCATTTACTACAATATCTATAGTTTTTGTTACTGCCATTTCACACCCATTTCTACTTACTGTATAAGATATGCTTACTAAACCTGGTCCCACAGGTGTAAAAGTTCCTGTTGTTGCATTAACAATAGCTATACTTGTATCGCCAGAGATCCATGTTCCACCTGCCACAGAAGACAATAGTATAATTGGTGGTTCATTGTTTACACAAGTTTCGGTTATTCCAAAACGAGTAGAAAGCGTAACATCTGGTTCTGATAAATCTTCAACAATTACATCTCTTGTTGTACTTCCTGCAGCACAGGTAGTTCCAAAACCTGGAACTGTATACGTAATTTGAATTGAACCTCTACTTACTCCAGTTACTACTCCTGTTACAGGATCCACTGTTGCTATTGAAGCATCACCTGTACTCCATGCCCCTCCCGATCTAGTCGATTGAAATGTTGTTGTACCTCCGACACAAATTAATTGTTCCCCTGATAATGTACCAGGTAAAGAACGAATTAAGCTTACTGTAATTATTTTTGAAGCTTGATCACTACCACAAGGACCTGAACTAGCAATAGTATAAAAAATTGTTACACTCCCATTGGCAACACCTGTTACTTCTCCAGTAACTGAATCAACCGTTGCAATAGTAGGATCATCAGAACTCCAAGTTCCTCCAGGTTCTGTTGATGAAAAAATTGTAGAATTACCCACACAAATTTGATCTCCTCCAGATACCATGCCTGCATCAGGAATAATATCTACAGTAATATCTTTTGTAGTTTCACTGCCTCCACAACTATTAACAGCTGTAAATGTATAGCGAATTGTAGTAGTACCTAATGCCACACCTGTAACAACACCCGAACTAGGATCTACTGTTGCTATTAATGGATCATCGGAACTCCAAACTCCACCTAGCTCTGTAGAAGTAAAAGTGACTGTTCTGGTTTCACACACTCTGTCCGCTCCACTTATAATTCCAGGATCGGGAGCTTCATTTACGGTAATATTCCTTTGAGCCACTTCATCGGTACACCCCCCTGAACCAGCAACTCTATATTCAATAGTAGTTGTTCCCACTAACACCCCAGTAATTACTCCTGTCGCGGAGTCGACTGTCGCTATAGTGCTATTTGATGAACTCCAAACTCCTCCTGCTACACTGGATGTAAATGTAACCATATCCCCAATACATACCTCCTGTGTACCTGCCAAGGTACCTGCATTTGGGCTTCCTGATACCGTAACTTCTCTATCTGCTATCCCTGGTGTACAGCCTGCTGTACTTGTAACGGTATAAGTAATAAGCACAGGACCACCTGGTGCTACTCCAGAAACGGTTCCTGAAGCTGCATCTACTGTAGCAATAGCAGAATTTGATGAACTCCATGTACCCCCTGGTATTGTTGAATTAAATATAGTCGTGTTTCCCACACAAACCTCTTGTGTACCGGACAAAACCCCTGCATCTTCTCCACTTCCAACCCTAACTCCTCTTCTAACTGTTACTCCCGGACACAATGTATAAATAATACTAGCCACACCTTCACTCACTCCTGTTACAACCCCTGAAGCATCTACAGTAGCAATCGCAAAATCAGAAGATACCCATGTTCCTCCAGACAATGTAGACATAAAAGTTGTTGTTCCTCCTACACATATATCTTGGTTACCTGAAAGTGTTCCCGCATCAAGATCAAACTCTCTCCAATCTCTATCTCCACCTGGTATTTTTATATCTGGAAAACTTAAAGGCGTTGTTCCATTTGACGAATTTATTCCCGATGTTGCCGATTCTAATACAATGGTATCAAAAACATCTAACAAGCCATCTCCATCTGTATCACCTCCTGTTGGTAATATATTAGATACCCCATCTGAATCTGTATCATAGGCTTCAATATTATCATCGTTACAATCATCATCTGAATTTGTATCTACATAATCTGGAATACTATCACTATCCGTATCTGTTGGTATAATTCCTGGACTTCCCACTCCATCATAAGCATCATCTAATCCATCTCCATCAATATCTGTGCCTAAAGGAGGGAAATAACGTGCTGTAAATTGCGCTTCAATATTATCTGGTATACCATCATCATCCGAATCGATATCTGCATAATTGGGTACTCCTTCTATACTATCTAAAATACCATCATTATCTGTATCAATATCTAATGAATTCGGAATTCCATCTTTGTCAAAATCACATTCTAATAATGAAAAACGTATATTATCGATACCCAAATCATTTCCGTTATCATCTAATGGCTGGCTATTAATAATAGATAATGTAACTAAACTTGAGGCTGCAGGAGTAAAATCCAAACGCACCTCACGCCAAACATCATCATTTGCAATTCCTAATGTTGCTGAAGTAGCATTTGCCAATACAGCTCCTCCAGCATCTTTAATTTCTAAATCGATTATAGGTAAATTAGGACATCCATCACATAAACCTGCCAAATCAATCCTAAAAATATATTGTTTACCACCTACTACTGGTACACTCGGTAAATTATAGATTACTTGTCCAATAAAATTTTGTCTAATATTCATAGATAAAAAGCGACCATTAGCATTACCGTCTGCATCCACATTACCTATAGCATTTGTAGATGCAAAAAATGTTGCCACAGCACCTAATCCTTGATCTAAAAAACTAGATGTAGCTACAGCATATTGTCCTCCAATTGGTGGTTGATTAACAAATGTATGTCCTAAAACATTGGGGTCACTCGAAGCTGATTCTGGTGCTGGCCCTACAAAAACCCCAAAATCTACATCAACAATTGGTGCCGTTTCTGTTAAACCTGAAGCTGCACACAAAGATTCTTCTTCTATATCTGATATCCCGTCATTATCATCATCAGTATCTACATCATTATTGATTCCATCACCATCTGTATCTACATCAGGACAAACACCTACTACAATGGTTGCCGAAGAACCTGGACTTGCACATGGACCTGTACCTGTTGGTGGAAAACTATATGTATATATAGTGGCTGCATCAATTCCTACTGTAAAAATATTTGTTCCTGTAAACAGCGCTGGTGTCCATGTTCCTCCTGCATCACCTCCTGTAAATGCTAATAAGTCAATAGGATCGCCATTGGAGTTACCACACAATGATATATTTCCTCCAGTACCTGCATCCATAGGCAATATTGAAACTGTACCATCAACTTCCATAAGAATTTGACCAAAATCGGATGCATTACCATTTCGAGTTGCTCTAAAAGTGGTCCTAGCTGCAACAGGAAATCCACCAACACCATTAATATCAAAAAAATCTCCTCCTGCACTAACCAAAGCACTTTTAATAACTCCAATTGTATCAGGAAACAATCTCCATTCTATTAAATCATTTGGATCTAATGCATCTGAAATTCTAAGTGTTTCAGCAGCACCTGCACATATTCGATTAGGCGGTCCACTATCTGGTACAATTGAAAGCTGCGCGTAAGAGCTAAAAACAGTTACAAAAAATAATATTATGTAACCAAAAATAATTTTCTTAATCATAAGCCTTCTCTTTATTTTTCTTCCTTTAATGACTCTATCACAAAACACATTGCAACTTGTCGCCATTATAATTCCTTGATTCAGTCGTTATATAACATCAAAAAACCCTTTGCAAAACGCTGAGATAACCTATATATTTTACAAAAAAACACATTTGTTTTCACCAATTTGTCAAAAGGATATTTAAGTCGATAAACCTAACAAATAAACCGCAAATGAAAAACAAAATAAGACGCTTCCTACATATTTTTTACAACAAAACATTCAATATAAATTTCACTTATAAATTAAAAATCAAAAAAACAAATTAAAAATCAATACCTTACAAGAACAAATTAAGTGAATCATTTAAAACTACATCATTAAAAACATCGACATTAACACCCAAAACACAGACATATGGATTTTAAATTAAATTATATAGCATAAAAAAAATATATATTTAACGCTTTAACAGTCAATAATTTAAACACCAAACAACAACCTATAACGTTATAGCATACACTTAATTAAATTAATAAAAAAAGAGCTGTAGTAAAACCTTAGTTGATATTTTAAAAAAAGAGCATATTTATTATGCTTCACAGCAATAACATCTTATTTAAAATCGCATTTCTACAATTATACAAACGACTTTTAGAAATAATTTATTAAACTAATGATTTTTAAGTTTATCTAAACCTGATTTCAATTTATACGATTTGTCTGTTGGTATTTCATTTAAATAGGTTGATTTATTTTTTACTTTCTATTTAATTAGATGCTTCTCCTGCTACTTTTTAAAAACTATTTGCGAATAATACGTTATTTCTCAACAAAACAAACAAAAATGTAGTAATTACCTTAAAAATATTTGACTATTAGAAACATTCATTTGAATTTCTTTATCCGTATTTCTTGACACAGAATAACCATTTAACATTTGACTATAATTATCCCCAAGTGAAGTTAATTGCATTCTATTTTCAGGAATCTCAATTCGACTTAGATTTCCTGTATAAGCAAAATTATAAGCTAATTTTGGCAAAGTAATAGCTACATCACTATTTTTTGATAATAATGAAAATTTTGAAAAATTTCCAGTTAATTTTAAAATATTTACCATTCCAAAAAGACTTTCAACAGTACCCCTCCCGTTTAAAGATTCTATTTGTACTCGACTAGATTTAGCATACAAATTAATATTATCAACATGATTCAATGTTGTTTTTTTCACGTAACCTAAGGACAAATTCCCATCTTTCCAATGATTTATAGATACCGGAGCAAATGAAATAGTTAAATCAGTATCAACACCGGATACCTTTTCTGCATTAAAGGGCGTATATTTCATTTCTGCCTTAGCATTTGCTAATTCATTAACTACACTTACATTTCCATAACGAGTTTTGAATCTTAATTTTGCATTAAGCGGCACGAAAATTTCTAATATTTTTTTTGATGTCACTACTGCTGTTGATGTAGTACTTATGGTTTGAGAGAATTGTATATAATTGGGTTTATTATTAATATTCGGAACTAACACTTCATTAACTGCATTTGAACTACTTACTTGTTGCAATGTAGATGTTGCATTTTTTGACCATTTACGTACTTCAGTTGCTGATTTAGCATCTAAATCTTTAACTAAATTATATTCCCAAATTTTAAGGTAAGTTTCTCCAAGTTTATTGTAAGCATTAAAATCAAATTGCAATTGTGCTAAACTACTTTTTAACGAGGCTGGTATTGGGTTATTTTGTACATTTTCAAGTACTGGAGCCATCATAGCTTGTATTAATTGTCCCAATTTTTCCTGTGATACATCACCTGAAATATTATATGCGGTGGTTGACACTGTTCTTTTAGGTTTTCGAGAAGCATCTGATGTAATAATAAGTAATGAATCATTTTCACTAATCTTCACTTCCCATAGATCAACTTGCTCCTCTAAGCCTTCGTTATCTTGCTGTTCTGATTTTACATAAGCATTGACATAAATCTGGTCTTTATCCCAACTTTTAAAAACTATATCTGTATATAATGTATTTAACTCTAAGGTAGCCGTAGGCTTTATAGTGTATTCTTTTTTTAATTTAGAAATTATATTTTGTGCTAAAAAAATTTGTGCACTAAAAAGAAAGATAACCGCAACTACTAATTTATTAAGCCTGATGATTTTGGTATGTTGGGTTTTTATATTCATTTAAGTTTTTAAGTTTTACCTTTAATTGCTGTAGCAATTCTAAACGCATTTGTAGGTTTTCTATTAAAGCTTCAAGCATTTGTGAATTTGTCCCATCTTGCCTTAATTCTTTTTGCAATGTTTTATATTCTTCATCCAATTGCTTTAAATGCTTCATAAAACTATCTACAACACTTTTGTTATCATCATTGACTTTCAACTGTGCCAACTCAATATTTATTGATGTTAAATAGTAATCTTCAACCTTTTTAAAATCAGGAGAAACATCCGCTAATGAAGGCGCAATAACCTCATTTGAAACACTCATATTATAAACGTTCAAATCATCTACACGTTGCACTTTTGATTTAGTTTGTAAACCCGTAACTACATATGCCCCTAAACTTAAAGTTATAACAACTGATGCGGCTATTGACATATACCACTTATTATTCTTTTTAAGAACAATACCCTTATCATTATAGGCTTCATCTGGGAAAGCTTCATTTAATTTATCTAAAAAACGATTCTCATGATTATCTTGTAAAGTCGTAGAGTGCTGATTTTTAAAAAAGTCCGTCTGCAATAATTCTCTAATATCCTGTCCCATGTTTCAAGTGCTTTAACTGCTCTTGTAAGCGTTTCTTACCTCTGTGTACTAATGTTCGTGATGAAACTGACGTGATTCCCAAAATTTCGGAAATCTCATTATGATCATAACCTTCCAACAAAAATAAATGTATTGGATATTTATATTTCTCTGGCAAATTATCAATGGCTTTTTTAACCTCATCTGCAGTTGTTGTATCTTCAACTTCCCAATTTTCAAACTCTTCTGGCGTCCCCATAATTTGCTCATTTAGGGCAGTTGTTTCCAACTTACGCGCTTTAAGCATATCAATACTTTTGTTAATTACAATCCGTTTTAACCAGGCACCAAAAGTAACATCACCAGTAAATTGATCCAATTTTGAAAAAGCCTTTATAAATGACTCCTGCATGGCTTCTTCAGCCAAAAAAGAATCTTTAAAAAAACGATACGCCACAAAGTACATTCCACGCGAATATTTATTATAAAGCTCCATTTGAGCTTTACGATCCTTCTTGCGGCAGCGTGCTATTAATTTTTTATTATTATCCACAGTAGCTAGTATATACTTTTAATACGTTACAATTTAATGATTGTTGCAAAAAATTAAAAAAAAAAATTAAAAATAGTATAGATAAAATTACATAAAAACAAAAGCTCCTGAATTATTGAATAATTCAGGAGCTTTTGTTTTGATTTTTTTAATTACTCATCAATCAATAAATTTAGAGTAACATCAATATTATCTTCGGTTGCACGAGAATATGGACAAACTTCATGAGCTTCATTTATTAACTCCTCACCCTCATCAACAGAAATACCCGGAATATACGTATCTAATATTACTGCTAATTGGAAATCCCCGTCTTCGTTTTTACCTAATGAAACCTCTGCTGTTACAGAAAAACTCCCTAGATCAATTTTTTTTTGATCAGCTACATGTTGTAATGCACTACCATAACATGACGAATACCCCATAGCAAATAGCTGTTCAGGGTTGGTACCACTCCCACTATCTCCTCCTAATTCTTTGGGCACACTTAAATCTAATGATAATTTTCCATCAGCTGTTGTTGCCTTACCTGCTCTACCTCCAGCTGTTGTTGCTGATGTTGTATATAATGTTTTCATTTTAAAATAGTTTAGTTATTTATTATAACGTTCAATTTCTCGATCATAAAAGGTACTTGCTGCCTCAACAATAATTTGAGATTCTTGTAATAACTCTTCTTCATCATTTTTATCGAACTCTTCCAACCATTCCACTTCATCATCAACAAGGTTAATTATACAACGAGGGAACTCGGTATGAATTACAAAAATAGCATTGGGATAATCTGTATTATCACCTAATAAAAACTTGGGAAATTCCATTATTACTTTTGAAGTTTGTTAAATATACTAAATTAAATAGGCTCTACTATATTTTCTTTAAAACGATTTGTTCATTTTCTTTTTCTACTAACATTTTATAAAATGCTTTTAAACTATCACTTTCTTCACCAATTGAAAAGAATGCTTTATTTAATTTTTCTTTTACTCTAATACTTATTGTATTTCCACTTATTCTTGTTTGAAAAGAATATATTCCTCCATCATTGGGCAAGGCAAAACTTGTTTGCTCAGGTACTGAAACTATTTTATACTCTTCAGGAATAGTTATTAAAATCATACTCGCTTTTAATTTTGGAAACCCCCAATCAATTGGAAATTTACGATGCTCTTGTTTTAATGGATTTGTCACTTTTTTTAGGGATAACATGGGATAAAAATAAATTTCATCATCAACAACAGTTGATTGATTATCTATTTTAAAATCAAAGGATTCACTTAATGCTTTTCTTAGCTCATTTACAGAGGTATTTTTATAATTTGATATTTCAGCTAACTCATAATATTTTTTTACCTCCTCTTCATTTTCCTCTTTAGTATCTTTTATAAAATATCTTCGATTTAACGCCGCATTTTTTTCTCGCTGTAATTTGTACTTACCTGTAACTACCCCTAATTCATCTATTGAATACGTCAAAATTCCTTGCTCTTTTGATGGCTTTACTCGCAAATCAATATCAACTGCCACATTACTGTCACTTAACAATTTACCCACACCTTGAACCACTCTATTAGGCAATACATTTGGTGCACTTTTTTGATCTGTAGCATCCAAATAAATTTTGCTATTACTTTTAGTTACAACTTCAACAATTAAATAATCAAAAGCATTATAGTTTGGAAAAATTGAATTTCTTCCTTGATCCGAGATTACAAAAACTGGTCTTGCTTTAATATTTGCTTTTTGTAACATTGACAATAGTATTGCATTTATTTGACCACTACTACCTACTCCATTTTTATAAGCCTTTTTAACTCCTTGATAAGGCAAAGAAGTCCTATAATTATTCCATTTTACTGTCTTTTTAACATGGTCATAAATCATATTTATTTTCAACTTTTCATCAGATACTTTTGATGTTATTGCTGCTAAATCTTCTTTATAATATTCACTTTTAGAAATTTCATCCCTATACACCGGTCTGTTTTTTAGCTTTTTAAGAACATCATTCCATGTTTGAGCATAATTATACAGCTTCCCGTAAGGATATTTGATTGTTTGTAAATAAAACTCTAGAGTAGAAGCGTAATTCCATACATTAGGCACAAAAGGTTCCTTAGTTAATGCGGGAACGTCGGTAAGCATTACTTTATATATTTTTGAAGTAAAATCAATATTTGTAGTTTCAAAAGAAGTTCTTGTGACTGAAAAACTTTGATTATTACTCCTATGTTTTTCTGTATATTGTAAACTACCCCGTTCTACAGATCTAGCCAAATTGATTGGATACTCTCCTCTTGTCTGTATATTATAATTAAAATATTCCGGAATTCTTATATCTACATCCATTTTAACTACTGGAATTTCTTTTTCAAAAAAAATAGGATCTATATATCCAAAAAAAGGAGAGATCTTAGTGTAAGAATATTCTATGATACTTCCTTCTTTTACTTTTGGTAAAGTAAGCTTCACACTATTTTTAGATTTTGAGACTTCCTCTTCAAATACGCTTGATTTAGATAGTTTTTCAATTTGAATTTTATCGTTTACTAAATTATACGTTTTTCCTTTTATATTTATAAGCTTTTCCTTAGAACTATTACTTACGGTAAGATTCACTAAATGTGTCCCCCACCACAAGGCATCTTTATGATAAATTTTTATTTTTCTATAAAATTGAGTTTGCACTGTAAAACCCTCATTCTGATTGTACACATACCTAACTTTAACTTGTTCATCCAATATTACAGCTTTGGCGTTTTCATCTTTTACATACGCCTCTTCTTTTAACTGTTCAACTGTTACCTCTTCTCCTTTATCCTTTAGTAAACAAGAAAATGACTCACCAAATAAACTTGTAAATGATAGTAACAATATCAAAAAGGTTAATTGTAATTTTATACTCATAGTTATATTTAAATTTTGCTTAATATGGCTTTAGAGTTATCATATGACTTTATCTTTTTCACAAACTCTTTATAATCTTCATATTTTTCTTTATTAAACTTCCCTTCATTAATTATCAATTTTCGAGTCAACTTAATTTTATGGTCATCTATTTTTTTAACAATAAATGAATATGCTCCAAATTCAGTTTTTAATTCGTTAGATTTTGGAAGTTTGTATAATTCATACTCAGGAGGGAATTCATATACATAATTATCAACATCGACAAAACCATGAGAAATTACTAAATCAAAATTTCTTTCTTTCGAAGATATAGACGGGTTGTAAACATTGAAAAAATTAGGCTTAAAAATAAGTCTACTCCCTGCTTTATTTCCAAAAGATGTTATGGAAAAATCAAAAGTTTCTTTGTATTGAATAGTATCTTTATCATCAATTAAATTTACATTTTGAATATTTAAATTGTTTAAATGATAAAATTCTGATTCAGTGTAGTGCTTTATTTTATTTTTGGCGAACTTAACTTTGCTTTGCCAATTATACTGTATTCCAGCGGCTTTACTTTCAAAAGTACCTGAAACTGAATTATCTATGTTAAATTTTAAATTAATCGTAGTTTCTAAAATATTTTGTTCAGTTTTATAATGAGTAGTTTTCTTTATTTGGCCTCCTTCAGGAGTAATTACTAATGCATTTCTATTATCTGTAAAGCCACCAATATATCCAAATGGAACAGTTTGACTTGTACATTCCAACCACAAATCGTTACCTTTATTTGGTAAGTTTAAAATTACATGATTCCCTTCCAGGGAAACAAAATCCTCATCAATATTAATTATTTCTTCATTACCATATATTACACTATAATAAGCTGGTATATTTTGTGAATCTAGCAAGGCTTTTGTATAGTTTGTTAATGCTTTACAATCACCATAACCATAAGTATCAACATCAGATGCTTTCATTGGCTTCCATCCACCTATTCCTAATTGAATACCAACATAACGTGTTTTATTTTGTACATAATTATATATCTTTTTAGCCTTTTCAATTTGATCTGTTTCTCCTTCTACTAACTTTGTAATTTCATTAATTACCTCATCAGACAAATCTCTCCTATTTTTTAATAAATTTTCATTTTGCCACCCCCCCATTTCTTTCCAATTGGTAACTTTCCCTGCAATATTAACCAGCGTAAAATCTTCTAAAGACACTTTAACATATGGAAATATCTTATTATATGAAGGCCCATATACTTCCTTTTTTACAGGTTTTAAATCGGCAGCTTTAAAAACTATTCCTTCATCAGATTCTTCCTTTTTTATGTTTAAATCTAAAAAATTAACTTCTTTATACCGTAAAGGAATTCTTGTTGGATTAAAAATTTTATATTCAGCCTGTTCAACTGATTGATTATACCTTCCGTTAAAATAAAACACTGGCATAAATCCCGTATTAGTTGTTTCAATTTCATAATTAAAATCAATCGTATATGGAAATGTATTACCTACATAATGCAAATACTTTTTCCTAGAATCGGAAGCTACAGTTGCATAATCTGTTATGCTTCTGTCTACAAATTCATTTTCCTTAATCTTGTTAATTTTAATTCCATTCTTATCATAAATAAGAGCTTCAATTTTTTTCAACTTACGTGATGAAGAATATTGCTGTCCAAACCATAAATTTTGCTCCGCTTTTCTATTTAAAACAGTTATTACTAATCTGTTTTTAATACTCATTTTAGATGAATTATCAATATTCACCTCCATAGTATGCAATCGTACTATTGAGTTGACATCTATTTTTAATACCGAATCAATGGCAGACACTTTAAAAGCTGAAATTTCTTGAGAAAAAATTTGAAAAATACTAAAAAAGTAAATTCCTAAAAATAAATAAATTCGCATATATTTTCTTTAATGAAACCAAAAATACACTTTGAATAGAAATGAATTTGAATAAAAATGAGAAATATTTTATTTTATTCAAAAATAGTTAATTACCAAAAAAGGCGCATACTTAAATTTGGAGTTATTCCTAAAGCCTTATAATTTAAAGTAAGAAAATCTTTAGAAATCCCTGGAGTAGATTTAAATTCTCTATTTATAATACTTTTTCTATTATAAATATTTAGTACTGAAAGCCCTATTTGACTTCTTAATTTATTTGAAAGCTTGAAATTATACAAAATTGAAGCATCTAATTTATGATATACTGGCAAATTTTCTTCATTAATGTTTCCTATTTCACCACCATTATCAATAAATGCTATAGAATCAGAATCAGTTGAAGTTTTACCTGTATGCCATAACCAACTTAATGAAAATTGGAATTGTTTAAATTTATAAAAATGTAACCATTTAAATGTGTGATCAATATTTAAATTACTCGTGAAAAAATTATTATCGTTGATTTCATCAAATTTATTTTTTTGCTTGGTATAACTATAACTTACCCATGAGGCGTAATCTTTCCATTTTTTCTTAATAAAAATTTCCACCCCTTCAATACTGCTTAAGCCTGAATCCAAAGCTTGACTCCCTGGAGCCAATAACCCTGTTGCTAATGAAGTTACATTTTTTGTTCTTTTCATATAACTATCTACTTCAATAAACCAATTCTTGGTTTTATAAGTAGCACCAACAGAAACTTGCCTCGTTTGTAACACATCCAATTCATTATCCGTTATACGCCAAAGTTGATTTTCTAATGACAAACTACTTACTACAGATTCTTGAATTTGAGTGATCGCCTGACTTCTCAAAGTAAAAGAAGTATTCACACTTACATTTGGCAGTATTGGTGTTTCAAAATAAATACGTGGTTCAATAAATAGATCATCAGAAATAGAATATGAATTCCCTCTAAGTCCCAATTGTAAAACTAAATTATCTTTAGTTTTTATTTCATATTGAGAAAACAAACTATGAGAATCTAATTCATTTTTTTCTTCATCTAATATTATTGAAATATTTGGGTTTCGGTTTTCCAATGCAAATCTAATATTTGTTTTAGAATATTCGTATCCGAATTGCAAATTCGATTTTTCATTTAACTTTAGCATCCCAAAGGTTTGCACACCTATATCATTAATAAAATTTTGTTTAATATCTTTTTCTTTCAATGTTGTATTATTAACATCGTTAGTAGTAAAAGAATAATCTAAAATATAATTAGATAAATTCACTCTAGTATTTTGCGATAATTTATTATTATATTTTCGTTGCCACTGAAAACTATAACCTTCATTTTCGGTAATCAAATTATCTGAAAACATTTGATTTCCAGTTTGACTATCAAAATTCAATTCATTTTTAGTGTATAATGTATTTAATTGCACTTCATCCTTAGAAGATAATTTACCTTGAATACTAAAGCTATAATCTACAAAATAAAAATCATCTTTTCTTCTTGAAGATGATTCGCTTATTTTTGTATTTTGAAAAACACGATCAGCCATTTGTTTATAAGCAGGTGACTCCCACAGATCATTAAAAGATCTCCTGCCTGCCACTTCAATTGAAAGTCTGTCTTTAATTATTGGAATCCTTGCATAAGCATCCGCATGTACAAGATTAGCCCCTAATCCACCTTCAAATTTATTAGCTACTTTTTGAGATGATTTTAAATCTACAACACCTGCTATACGATCACCAAATTGTGCATTTACACCTTTATTATAAAAATCAATTTCTTTTATCAAATAAGGATTGAATGAAGATATTAATCCAAAAAAATGTCCTTGATTATAACTTTTAATACCATTCCACAAAATTAAATTTTGATCTGGAGTACCGCCTCTTACAAATAATCTTGATGCAGTTTCAAACGGATTTTGAACTCCTGGAATATGCTGTAAACTTTGCAGTATATCTGGTTCTGTTAAACCTGCTAAAACAGAAAAATCTTTAGGCTTAAATACTGTTTTTTGAGCTATTTTATTAACCCCTTTTGTTAAATATTGCCATAAATTTACTTCTTTCAATTCTAAATGATATGTATTTAGGTTTACTTCAGAACAATTACTAGTTAAAAGTTGACTTGCCTTTAATTTTCTTAAAATTGTATTCTCAAAACTAAAAATAACAGAACTGCCATATGGAATTTTGATTTCAAAAAAACCCTGATCATTACTTTTAACTTCTTCTAAACTAAATACAGATTGTACTTTTATATTAGATTTTATTTCTCCATTAAGCTTAGTGTAACCACATATACTGATTACATCATCATTTCCAAATGGCCTAATTACAATATTTGTATTATCGGTAATTTCAAAACGTAAATTAGCTTGTTTTTCTAAAAAAAATAGAATTTTTTTTATGTCAGTAGTATTGGATGGAGGAGTGATTTCTTTAGTTACATAAGCATCTAAATAACTAAATTTATATCCAAACTTATCTTGCAATGATTGTATATATTCTTTTAATGATACTTTTTTTGAGAAACTATTTTGAGCAATAACACTCATTTTACTAAAAAGTATAGTGCATAAGCACAATAATCCAATCTTTATGTAATGCATTTATTTATTCTGTTGGATCTAAAATACGAATTTCTTTTTCAGAAACAAACTCATACTTTAAACCTAATGTACTAAATACTGTATACAACGCATTTTTAATATTATTATTTGAAAACCTCCCCGTAAAAATCAGTTTTTCATCTATATTTTCAGGTTCCAGAATTTGGATATCAAACTGTCTTTTTAAGGCCGTAACAACATAACCTATGGGTACACTATTAAATTGAGTTTCATTATTGAGTACCCAACTAGGAGCTTCTTTTATAAAATTCCATTGTTGTATTTTTTCATTATAAACTTGCAAAGCATTTCCTTGAGTTAAGACAACCTCTTTAATTCCCACATCTACTTTAACAATACCTTCAAAACATTTTACTATAAGTAACTCATTATCCAAAACATTAACAGTAAACTCAGTACCAACTACTTGAACCACTCCTAATGCTGTTTTTACTTTAAATTTACTCCCTTTTTTAACTTTAAAATATCCTTCTCCCGTAAGGTTAACCTCTCTGTTTTTTTTCCACTTAAATTTATTAACCTCCGCGGTTGCTTTTGCATTAAGTAACACTGTTGAGCCATCGGGCAACACCACATTTTTATGCTCTGCTATGCTACTTGTATAAATTGTATTTGAAAAAGTAAATAAATATAACCCTGCACAAAAAACCAAACAAGCTGCTGCTATTCCGATATATTTATATAGTGTAAAAACCTTTACTTTTTTAGATCGTGTTTTTACTTTACCTTTTAAACTTAATAACGCATTATCAATATCATATTCAATTAGTGACATGTTTTGGGTGGCTTCACTAATTTTAACATACTGCTTATAATGAGGATGTTTTTCAAAATCAGCCAATTGATTCTGAGTTAGTTCCCCAGATATCCATTTGGCTAAAAAAGTTTCTTCAAAGTTATTATTTTCCATAATTATAAGCTATACTCTAAGTTTAAACGCATAAGTTCCAATTTACCCTACCCCCTAGATTAAAAAAGCTAATTTTTACCAGCTTTTTTTCCAAATTTACTTTTAAAATTTTATTTTTTTCTTTAATGATATCATTTATTTCCAATTACCGACCTAATTTTCAACAATGCTTTATGCATTAGTTTTTCAACAGCTTTAACTGAAATATCTAATAACTGAGCAATTTCCTTATAGGTTTTTTTTTCAATTCTATTTAAAATAAAAACCTCTCTTTGTCTATCGGGTAATGAAGAAATAATTCTCTTTACTTTTTCATTAAACTCCATTTCTTCCATAATAAACTCAGGAGTTTCCATATCCGCCGATTTTTTTTGATGGACAATAATATTTTGATATTTAAATTTTACCTGATCATGCCTTTTATTACTAATTCCTGTGTTGATCGCTATTTTATACAAAAAACTTTTAGCCGTATCTGGGTTTACTTTATTACAATTTTCCCAGAGTTTTATAAATGCTTCCTGTACTAAATCTTCTGATAAGTCCTTATCACCAAACTTAACAAACAAAAAATTACGTAATGACTTAGCATGATCTTTAAAAAAAGACTCATACACACTATCTCTACATAATGATATTTTTTTTGAACCTAGCATTTAACATTTTTTTAATAAACCAAAAGTAATTTTTTTTTGCAAAACTTGTTATGAAAACGAATTTTAATCTCTAAATAACATCACTTGATTGTCAGGGCATGTTTACCTAACCTAAAAATTAATAACCGTGATTTCATATATTTCCATAAACTAAATTTTAGTTATTAATTTTTAAAACCATAATATTCATAACATTGAATAAATCGATTTATTATTTACTATTATTTTTATTTTCCACAAGCGCCTGTGTTAAAGAGAATGATGTATTTGAAAAAGAAGTTGTTACAATTTCTAAATCTGATCTAGTAATTTCAATGCTTGATTACATAATAAATTCAAATAATTCAGATGCCTGTTTTAGCTTAAATTACCCTGTCATATTTTCAACTAATAAAAAAAACAATGTTACTTACATAAATCAAAATGCACTTAACGAAGCCACAAGCTTTCTTGATAATGATTTTTTATTAATGCCATTTTATTTCCTTTTGACGTAACACTTGATAATGGACAATTAATAACTATTTCAGATAATGCTGATTTATTAAATCTTTTGGAAAACGAATGTGATATGCCTTCATTTATTTCTCGTGCTTTCCCCGAAAACGACTGTTTACAATATCGATATCCTGTAAGGCTATCTGATAATGAAAAAAACATTATTATAAATAATCAAAATGAAATTACAGAAGCTCTTTCCAACTTAAATAGCGCAATTACTTTTTTCAATTACCCTGTAACTACAACCAATGGATTGGTTATCAACAACCAATTTGAACATTTAGTCATTATAAATATCTGTAAAAACAATAGCACCCCTGTTAACCAGTGCTCTGAAATGGATTTAAATATTCAAACTACAAATACTACTCCAACATCGTATACATATACTTTAGACAATCAAAATAATACTATTGAATCTGTTAAATGGTTTGTTGATGGTACACTTATTGAAAATCAAAATAATGTGATTTTTGATTTTAGAATTGTGCAAAACGGAGTATATGAAATTTGCTCCGAAATAAATCTTTTTAACTGCGAAACTCCTATTAATCTATGTACAACAACAGCTGTAAGTGATATTATACAAGCTTGCAGTCCTAATGTTGAACTATTAATTGATAAAAATGAACTTATTCCAGGAAATTATAGATTTTCAGCTGTTTATACATCAATTGATATTGAATCTGTAAGATATACTTGGAATGTTTATGGTTTACCAAATGGAATGAGTATTGATGACCCTTCTAATACCTTTACCTTTACAGAAACTGGAACTTATACCGTTTGTGTAAATATAAATGATATTAACTGTCCTACTAATAGTTTTTTCTTATTTGATTGCGAAAGTGTTGTTGTTACTCCCGAAGATTTAAACCCTTAAACTAATAGATAAGCATTAATTTTTTTGATGTTTTAGCACGAATATAAAATAAATGAAACATCACCAAATTTAATATATATTTGTAAGTGGTAGGGTAAATAGGTATGTTGTGCGTATATATAATATAAGGTTATTTTTTTACGTAAAATTTAACACCTATAGAATAAATAATTTTTAGTTTTTTAGATTTTAACATAAATTATATTTATGAAGAAACAGAAAAATAAATAATAAACTATGCTTAAATACGTACATTATATATTTCTTTTTGCACTTCTACTAACTGTAAGTTGTATTTCAGAAGAAGACGTTTTTAATGATGAAAGTGGAACACCAGTCGAAACCTCGCTAATGCTTAGCTTTTTGGATTATCTACAAAGTACTGACGACCAATCTGAAAAGTGTTTTGAATTTATATACCCCTTTTCAATTCTTGATAATTCTGAAAATAATATTACTCTTATAAATAAAGATGGTCTTAGCGAATTTATAAATATACAAAGCGATAAATTTTTTTCTTGCTCAATGGTATTACCATTTAAAATAAAACCTAGAGATGCCGATGAAGTAACCGTTACCAATATTGATGTTTTTTTTAATTTATTAGAAACTTGTAATATACCTCTTTTAAATGAACGCATTTTTAACGAAACTAATTGTTTTGACTACCAATACCCTATTGAGATAGTTTCTGAAATAAATATGAATAACAAACTTGTTATTAATAGCGAAGAACAATTAAATAATTTTGTTGCTAACCCAACATTTAAATATCCAATAACATCTTATCCCATAAAATCAAATCAGGGTACTATAATTTCCAATAAATATCAGCATATGGTTATTTTAAATGATTGTGAAATTGCTGTAGAAAATAAAGTCTGTCCCGATTTCATGATAGAAACTATTGATTTTGGAACCGAATCTGATATTTTAAACTTTATTATTAGACCAGAAAATAGCAAAATACCAATCGCTACTGAATGGTCTATTGATGGAGAAATAATTGAAGGAGAAACTAGAGCATTTTTACAATTTGATTTCTTTAATTTATTATTCTCACCTGAAACTCCCAGAAATGTATTTGAAATTTGCGCTAAAACAAGTTTTGAAGATTGCACTATAGAGAAAGAGGTTTGTATCATTACTAATTTTGATAACGAAGTAAACCAAGCTTGTGGTAAGGATATTGATTTCATAACTACCGAAGATCCTACCACTCCTGGGCTATTAAATTTTGAAGCTATTTTTGAATCCGATGACCCTAGTACCACTAATTATGTTTGGATTGTTGATGGTGACCCGATAGGTGACATTTTTAACACTTCTTCATTTCAATTTACTGAACCTAATCTTTACTCAGTTTGTCTTATTGCTAGAGAAGCTGGACTAGAATGTGTAGGCAGTACTAATTCTTTTCCTAGAGTTTGTAAAATTATTACTATAAATGATGACTTATCGCCATTTAATTGTAGCCAGAGACTAGATTTATTTTATGAAAAAGATTTTTTTACCACACTTGGTAAATTTAATTTTGAAGCTATTTATCAATCATTAGACCCAACAAAAACGACTTATACATGGAGTTTAGATAATAGAATTGTTATTGGAAATGACACCAATAAATTCTCTAATACATTCGCCAATCCAAATAACTATGAAATTTGTGTAACAGTTAACAATCCTGAATGCCCTGAAGATATACTTATACGCGAATGCGAAATCATAACTATAACTGAAAGTGATCTAAATCCATAAAAAATGTAACTTTCCAATTAGCTAAGGTATTAAGACAACTAAATTATTATAAGGAATTGGATTCTTATTCTGCTTTACAATTATCTATCAAAAGCTTTTTAGTAAGATATATATATCTTAAATACAACAAACCGCTTGAAACGCTAAGCCCAACAAACAAACCAATCCAAACACCCACAGCCCCCAATCGGATAGGTTTTCCTAAATAAAAAGAAATTGGAAAACCGATACACCAATAAGCTATAAACAAAAATAATGTTGGAATATTCACGTCTTGCACACCTCTAAGTGTACCTAATAACACTACCTGAAAACCATCGCTAATTTGAAAACAAGCCACAACAAGTAATAATTGTGAAGCTATACTAATCACATTTAAATCTGCAATATAAAAAGTTGGTAAATAATCTTTTAGTATTACTAAAATAATTGCAAAAATCAATTCAATTAAAAAAACCAACAATAAAATGGAGCGTATAATTCGTACTAATGCTTTAAAATCTTTTTTCCCTAATTGATTTCCTGTTCGTATTGTAGCTGTTACTCCTAAACCAACAGCTACCATAAATGTTATTGAGGCAATATTTAGTGCTATTTGATTAGCTGCTTGTGCTTCAGTACTCAATAAACCTGATAAAAATATTGAGGATATAAAAATCCCAAACTCAAAAAGCATTTGTAGAGCAGCAGGAAAACCTAATTTTAACAATTTTTTAATTGTTATAAATTGTAAAATATTCGTAAAAACATTCGTAATGTATACTTTAAAACGTTGTCTTTTGTAAAATAACAAAGCCATAAATAATACCATTGAACATCTTGCTATCAAAGTTCCAATTGCCGCACCTTCTAATAAAAGCTTTGGAAACCCCCATTTTCCGTAAATAAGTACATAATTAAAAAAAACATTGAGCACATTACCTATTATTGCTGCTATCATAGCATAGCTAGTTACCGATAAACCATCAGAAAATTGTTTTGTGGCTTGAAATATAGCTAAAGGAATGATGGAAAAAGCCAAAATATCAATATACGGATTAGCTAATATAACTACTTCTTCAGGCTGGTCTAACAATTTTAAAAAAGGTTGTAATAATTTAATAACCACATACAAACTAAAACCTATAAATGCACATAATACAATACCATTTTTAAAAAGTGAGCTAATTAGTTGATGATCATGTTTTCCATCTGCTTCTGCCACCAATGGTGTTATACTTAAAGAAAACCCAATAGCTAACGATAAAGCCAAAAAAAACAAACCATTACCTAAAGATACTGCCGCTAAAGCTGAAGCTCCTAACTCTCCAACCATTACATTATCAATAAAGCCGACCATAACGTTTCCTAATTGACCTATCATTATCGGATAAGCTAAACGTAAATTTATTGGAAATTCCTTAATGTATTTAGAAAACACTTTTTTTGTATGCTAAGGTATTATTATTCCTGTAATATTTAGTAAAATCATTAGTTTACTAGCAAAAATAAAAAAGGAGGTTGACTTTTAAAAAGTCAACCTCCTTAGACAAATAAACTACTCTTAATTTATTCTATAATAAGCTTTTCTGTACGTATTACATTTCCTTTAGTTTCTAAACGAACTATATACATTCCAGTAGCCAAGTTACTAACATCAATTGTTATTGACTTATCATCAACTAACTCTTGACTTGTTATAACTCTTCCAACAAAATCTACTAAAGTCACTTGTAAAGCAATATCATCCTCTGTTGGGTAAGTTACTGTAACAGCTTCTGTAGCTGGATTAGGATATACAGTTAACTCAACATCTAATGACTTAGCACCTGTAGAAGCATCGTCTTCACCGAAGAAGAATCCATATTCTGCATTAGCTAAAGCAGTTTCCATTTGAGCCCAAGTTCTGTGATACCTAGTTGTATAGTCTTCACCTGCATCATAAGCTGCTTTTAAAGCAGGAAATTCTGGATCATCCTGTAAACCAGAACGAATATCTAAGAAAGTAACTCCTGTTTTAATTTCATCACCATTAGCCATTGTTCCTGTGTAACCAGCTGGTACATGAACAACCTCTTCAAACATACGCGCATAATCACCACGTGATTCTGGAGAAGAAACCCCTTTTTCATCACGGTAAGTAACCCACATTCTATCTAAGATTTCTTTTGCTAAGTTTTTAGCTTCTTCATCTAGCGTATCATGTTTTTGTGTTGCAGCAGCATAATACGTTAGCGTTTTAGCTAATGAAGATGCAATACCTAAATCTCTATTAAAGTTAGTTACAGCTACACGTAAATTAGCATTTGCGCCAGGACTAGATGCATTCCACGTATCTGGTTCTCCAGTCCACTCTAAAGTTGCTGGAATTTCGAAATCATCACTTCCTATTAAGTTCACATTAGGCTTTACCCATGCAACCCACTTGTCCATAATTTCTTTAGCTAACGGGTCATTGGTAATGTAATAGTATTCTGCTACACGCTCCACTGACCAAGCTTGCCATCCAAACCAAGTTCCACTTCCTGGATCATGATATACTGGATTATCATCATAAGCCATATCATAGAAAGTAGATTTACCTGCTGGATAAGTACTATAATCACCATTCCAACTGTTTGTAGCACCACCTGCAATGGCACCATCAGCTGATTGTAAATATCTGTAAAACTCCATTTGACGACCTAAACTTGTTGTCCAGTCTCTTTCCCCATTTGGTGTTTGAAGATCTAACTCATCCAAAGTAGTTAATGCATAAGCTGCAATTGGGTTTTGATATCCAAAATGACAGTGACTTGAGCTAATACGGAATGCCCATGCCGAAGCTGGATCAGCTGATCCTCCCCATGACATATACCATGACATTAAGTAATGTGCACTATCATATCCAGAACCTGCACTACCTTGCTCATCTTGAGAACCAATTTGTTTGAAATACTTATCAAACATAGCTAAACGCAAGTAATCCCCCATTTTTTTAGTATTATCTAAAAGTGTTTGATCAATTGCACCTCCTTGCTCTTTTGCATATTGGATAGCCCAGTACATTGCTTGTACTGCACGTGCATCTGCATCTGGAGCACTTGTATATCTCCATTGCTTAGCATAATTAGCATCTAAAATAAATAATGGTAAGAATCCATTTTCTGAATTTCCAAACTCAAATGATTCCCATGATGGATGAGGAATAGTTTCATAAACTGATTCTTGTTCTCCTCTTTGGAAAGTATTGATGTAAGAAGGAGTACTTGTTCCATCTCCTCTATTTCCATATCCATAAAAGTTATCATTATCTAATAACCAGTGCATTTGATACACTTCTGGTCCATAGGCTGCTGTTAATTCATCTGAAACAGGATCTTGACCAACTGCTGCATTAAAATCTAATGGTGCTGGGTATCCTGATGGTAATGGAAATTCCGCTGCGTATGCTGCTGGACTTGACGAATTATAAGCCGCGTTTGTAGGCTGATCAGCTTTAGTTGGAATAATCATTCTTTCCATTTCACTCCATACTTTAGCTAATGGCTGCCAGTCTTGAGTAATACGACCTTGCATAGCCTCCATCATTAACCAATAAGAGTACAATTCAGATGTTGATTCATGCCCATGATCTGGAGCTTCAACAATAAGTGTTTCCACAGAGTGATGTGGAGAACCATCCGCACTAAAATAGCCATTTGCAGGATCATAGATCTCATTTCTCATTTCAGTGAAACGCTCTATGTATTTATTGGTAGTTGAACCTCCTGTACCTGGGTCAACTGGATCAACAACAACAGGAATATCTTTACGATCCACTGAAATTGAATTTGAAGATACTGCAAATAATTCTGTTGATAAGTCAGTATCAGTTATTGCTTTTCCTGTTACTGATAAAGTCCCTGTATAAGATATTCCGTACACTAAACAGACACCAACAGACGCTCCTTCAAAATCATGTGAATCTGTTTCAACTACTAGGATATTTCCAGTAGCGTCAGTAATTAGGTACGCATAATCCGCAGTACCAGCTGTTGTATTTGTAAATGTAACTAAGTCAGCCACACCGTCACCAGTAATAGTTTCAACAGCAACGGCTCCCGTTGAAGTTGCCACGGTAGCCCCATCAATTAAAGTAATAGGAACTGGAATTTCAGCATTTCGTTCAACTCGAACACTATTTGACAAATCAAATGTTCCGGACAAATTACCTGCATTCCCACCTTGTGCAAGACCTGTCAGTCCGTCTTCGTATGCAATATGCCAAATTAAACAAACGCCTTCGCCTGCTGTATCAAAATCTACTGCTTCTGGTGTTGGTGGTAAACCTAAAATATTTAAATCTTCATCAGTAACTATCCATCCAAAATTAGCACCTGTATTTCCTGAAACACTTACTCCAGATACGTTATCTGCTACTCCATCACCTACTATAAATGTAAATGGACCTCCTACTAAAGTACCTCCATCTACAGTTGTTGAAGGTAATCCAGCTGTTCTATCTACACGGATACTATTAGATAAATCAAAATTACCTACTAAATTCCCAGCGTTTTCACCTGCTGTAAGTCCAGTAAGCCCATCTTCATAAGCAATATGCCATATCAAACAAACTCCTACTCCTGCTTCGTCAAAATTAACAGCGTCTGGTGTTGGAGGTAAACCTAAAATATTTAAATCTTCGTCAGTAACTATCCATCCAAAATTAGAACCTGTATTTCCTGAAACACTTACTCCTGATACATTATCAGCAATACCATCTCCTACTGTAAATGAGAATGGTCCTCCTACTAAAGTACCACCATCAACTGTTATTGGAGTTTCTGTTTCTCCACAATCAGGTGCCGTAGATGAATTTGAAAAATAAAGACTATAATTTGTTGTTGTAGATACTAAAACAAGATTATCTCCATCTTTAGCTGTATAATATGTACCGTCTAAATTTGGCACACCTGTGCCTGTAAATGTAATACTGGGCTGACTTGATCCTAAATTATGAGTTGTTTTATCTCTTAAATCTACATAATATGCTGGATTTCCATCTGTTGTTTGAATAGCAATACTCCACAAACCATTGTTTGCTAAATCCCAGTTAAATGAAAAACCAGATAAATTATTCATTGTTGGTGCATTACTTCCAAATGCATACATATTTGTATAATAACCATAAGTAGTTTCTAATGGTGAAGCTATTGGTGCTCCAAAAGTACAGTCTCCTGTTGGATTAGGAGTTACAATCACTGCATTACGAATAACCTCAACTCGGTTTGATGACAATTCAAAATCACCTGACAAACCAGAAATATTTGCGTCAGCCGCTAAACCATTTAATGTTCCATTATAACTTACACTGTAAATAAAACATGTTCCTGCTCCTGCTCCATCAAAATTTACTGCTTCGGGTGCTGGTGGTAATCCTAAAATCATACCAGCATCATCAGTTACTATCCACTGACTTGTTGTTCCGCTATTCCCTGAAACTGATACTCCAGCCACGTTATCTGCTATTCCATCACCTACTGTAAATGTAAATGGACCACCACTTAAAGTTCCTCCTGCAACTGCAATAGGTGTAATTGGATCTACAATTACTGTTGCATTACGAATAACTTCAATTCTATTTGATGATAATTCAAAATCCCCTGATAAACTAGCAATATTTGAATTAGGTGTTAATCCTGTTATTGTTCCATTATAACTTACGTTATAAATAAAGCAAGTTCCTGCTCCTGCTCCATCAAAATCTACTGCTTCAGGTGCTGGAGGCAATCCTAAAATCATACCTGCATCATCAGTTACTATCCACTGACTTGTTGCTCCACTGTTACCAGAAACTGTAACGCCAGATACATTATCTGCTACTCCATCACCAACTGTGAAACTAAATGGACCGCCACTCAAAGTTCCTCCTGCAACAGGTATTGGATTAAGTATTGGTTCAGTTACAGTAATCGTTATAGATTCTTCGGCTGAATTCAATAAACCATCATTTACTACTAAACTAACTAGATAAGCACCTGGTGTAGTATAAATTGTTGAAGGGTTCTCATCCGTTGAAGTTTCTCCATTTCCAAAATCCCATAAATAAGTCAATGCATCATTCTGTGCATCAGAAGATCCACTACCATCAAAAGTAACCGTTAATGGAGTTTGCCCTGAGAATTTATCAGCAGAAATACTAGCAATTGGAGCTGTATTTACCGGAGTAATAGGCCCCGATGAACCATCTGGCTCTTGTCCAAAAACTAACACTCCATTATCATAAACAGGTATATTCACACTTTCCACTTCACTTCCTCCACTTAAACCAGCTGCAGAAGGATCATTTGATGTATCATAAGGCACTCCATTTGATACTCTGAAATTAATCTGTGTTTCATTTCTAAATGCAGGATCTCCAATTGGAGAAATTGAAGGAATATTACTAATTTCAGCATAATAAAGAGTTCCTCCCGCACTTTCAATTGACATTGTTGCAGAACCTCCTACTCCGTTTAATTGTATATCATAATCAGCAATTGTTTTTCCTGCTGCTACGCCTTCTGCAATATCAAAATAATATCTGTAGCTTAATTTATCCATTACTCTAGCTGGCCATGCAGATCTGTTCTGAAGCAATATTTTAACCGTACTTCCAAAGGCGTTATCACTATTAAATTTAGAATAACTCCTAACTTCAGCTCTACTTGGAACTTCTTCTGTTGGAAAATTAGCTAATGTACTACCACCGAATTCACTATACATTCGTGCCAAAGCACCTGTAAAGCAAGCGTTATAATCACAAGCAACTTCATTTGCTATAAAATCACCACGATCATCCACAAATTGGTCATCTGGAGAACTTGGCCCACCTGCCAATGCTCCATAAAGCGTATGACTAGGTTTGTCAGGTCTATTTTGCAATGAATTAGCCCAAGCTCCATGTGCCGCCCTATGATGTGTATTATTAGCTGGGTTGTTTCCAAATCCAACCATGAAACTTCTATTTATTGGATTGTCTCCCAATGCATAATTTATCTGTCTTACTGCAAAATCATGATATTTTGATTTCTTGGCTGCAGATATAGCCACCTTATCACTATAAATAAACGCTAATAAAGATGTGTTAGAAGAGTGCCTCAATGAACCCCATTGAGTTAAATGTGCTTGTCCTCCTGGGCTATATGGAACTCTGTCTCCATTTACTCCATCCGTCCAATAGTCTAAATGTCTTTCTGCATCTGCTTTATATTTATCATCTCCGGTTAACTGAGACATTAATACATAAGAACCATAAGATTTATCATCCCATGCCAGTCCCCATTTATAAGCTTTATCGTTGCTTTGACCTTCATTACCTAAGTTATCATATTCAGATTCAGCTTTAGCTAAATAAGTAGCGTCATTTGTAGCTCTATATAACCATGCTGCCCCCCAAACTATTTCATCTTGGAAACCACTAAAAGATCTATAAAAACCTGCTGCATCAGTAATTGCTTCAGAATAAACACCTCTATAATCATCAGCAAACTTATATAATTGCTTTGCATGATCTAATAAGGTAGCGCTGTAAGCAGGATCCGAATCTTTAAATAAAATACTTGCGGCTGCCATAGCTGCTGCAGTTTCTGCGGCTAAATCAGATCCAGGCGCTGATGCGGTAATTTTATATGCTGGACGATCCATTATCATTACTTCCGATGAACCCCAATATGCATGATCTAAACCACCATTACCAACTTGCCCATACAACTCAGTTGGACCAGTGTGACATTTTAATAAATAATCTGTAGCAAATTTGATATTTCTTTTTATAATATCTAATTGTCCAGCATCTTTATAGGCTTGCTCATATTCAATTGCACCCCATGAAAGTGCAGTTACACTAAATGCCATTGGGAAATTGAATTTAACATGGTCACCAGCATCATACCAGCCTCCTGTTAAATCCACCCCAACATCAGAACCATCATCCAGCGCAGAATCTCCACGCCATGTAACACGATTCCAAGAAGGCAGCTCCCCTGATTGCTGCACTTCATAGAAGAAAAGTGATTTTTGCAATGCCTCAGCGTAATTAAAATTGGATTGAGCAAAACTTGCCGAACCCAAAAAAGCTAAAGCATACAAACTTAATTTCTTGAAAATCATAAGTTTAATTTTAAGTTATAGTTATTTTCTGAAAGGAACACTAAAATGATCCATTTCATTTAACTTAAAAGTATATTCATTTTTATCGTATACACATATCTTTATGTAAGAATAACCTTACAATTTATAACTATAATAATATTCTTACATAAAATATTTACTTACAGGAAAATATATGTTACGAAAATGTTTTCGTCACTTATGAGAAAGGAGTAAAAAATGCAAAATTCATCGAAATCACTAAACAGGATGCATTCTATTTTATAATTTTAATTAAAAATGAATTATTAAATTCTGTATTTCATCGATTTCAAAATGCAGATTTAACAATTATACACTAATAAAAATATCAAAAACACAAGCTTAATTAATTTAAACTACTAAAATGTTAAAAGATTATTTTTCGCTTTTTAACTGTTGTAGGTAACTTCTCAACTCTGCAACAGTAGATTCTTGCAATTCAGGCTCTTGAATATCGTTAAATTTACTCAAGCTATCATACAAGGTTTTTGCAACCAAGTATCGGGCTACAGGTTTATTATCTGCAGGTATTATATACCAAGGAGCGTATGAAGTTGATGTGTTTTGAATAGCATCTTGGTAACTATCTTGATATAAATCCCATAATTTACGCTCTTTTAAATCTGCTGGTGAAAACTTCCAATTTTTATCTTTCTTTTCTAATCTTCTAAGCAATCTATTTTTTTGTTCCTCCTTAGATAAATGTAAAAAGAATTTAAAAATTAATGTTCCATTTTGGGTTATATGCTTTTCAAAATTATTAATTTGATCAAAACGCTGTTTCCAAAACTGATCATTAACATCATCAACTGTATTAATACTAGGTATATTTTCTCCTAAAATATATTCAGGATGTACTCGGGTTACCAATACATTTTCATAATGTGTTCTGTTAAAAATACCAAATTTACCACGGGCAGGTAATGCAATATAATGCCTCCATAAATAATCATGGTTACGTTCTAAAGTACTAGGTACTTTAAAACTATGTACTATAATACCACTGGTATTAAAATCCTTAAAAACCTCTCGAATCAAACTATCTTTACCCGCCGTATCCATTCCTTGTAAACAAACAAGCACTGCATATTTACCATGCGCATATAATGTATCTTGAAGTTTTCCTAATTTTTTTCGAACATTTTTTAATTCTTCTTTAACTTCATCAGCTGATAAACCAATATCTATATTTGTTTTTGATTCAGAAATTTTAAAATGATTGTTTGCTTTTTGTACTTTCATATTAATAGCCTTTTAATGGAAACTCATAAATTACTCCCCAATTCACTGTTGAAAAATTCCCTCCTACAGTTTTAAAATTAAAATCGGCACTCATTTGCCACCCTTTGCTTAATGAAATTAAAGTTCTTATTTTTAATAAAACACCTAAACTATTACTTCCATTAGAAAACGAGAAAATAGCTTCATCTTGCTCTTTCTTTGATATATCAACACTATTAGCGATAAACCCCATTCCTCCAGTTATCATCCAACTTTGAAAATTAAACATAATTGAATTAATACTTATTCCTAATTCAGGTACTATACCTTCTTTAGTGTTAAGCAATCCAACTTCCATTATATATGATGAATAACAATTTGGAGCATAATGTACTTGAAAATTACCTCCTATATCTTCTATTTTATTAACACGACTCATTACTTGTCCTCCAATAACCCAAGCTCCAGGTTCGTGCTGAGCTATAACTACATTTACTGCTAAAAAAAACAGCCCTTTTAAAAATAACTTCATTATTTGGTTGCAAATAGTTTTACGTCATTTTCACTAATTTCTTTTTCGCCTAAAATTAATAAACGTTCAACTACATTACGTAATTCTCTAATATTACCTGTCCAATCGTATTTTTGTAATAACTTAATTGCGGTTTTCGAAAATTCCTTAGGCACAGTGCCTTGACTTGCTGCTATTTTTTTTGAAAAATGATTAATTAAATCAGGGATATCATCTCTACGATCATTCAAAGCAGGTACTTTTATTAAAATTACAGCCAATCGATGATATAAATCTTCACGAAATTTTTTATCCTCAATTTCTTTTTTCAAATTTTTATTGGTTGCAGCTACTACACGTACATTTACTTTAATATCTTTATCACTACCTACTCTTTGTACTTTGCTTTCTTGTAATGCTCGTAATACTTTGGCTTGTGCAGAAAGACTCATATCACCAATTTCATCTAAAAAAATTGTTCCTCCATTTGCTGCTTCAAATTTTCCTGCCCTATCTTTATTAGCTGAAGTAAACGCTCCTTTTACATGTCCAAAAAGTTCACTTTCTATTAATTCTGAAGGAATTGCTGCACAATTAACTTCTATAAAAGGGCCTTTTGAACGTTCGCTCTTTTCATGTAACCAATGTGCCACTAATTCTTTTCCTGTTCCATTGGGACCTGTAACTAAAACACGTGCTTCTGTTGGAGCTACTTTTTCTATAATTTCTTTTATTTCAGAAATAGCTTGCGAGCTTCCAATCATTTCATAATTCTTAGATACCTTTTTCTTTAATCGTTTATTTTCAACAACTAATTCTTTTCGGTCTAATGCATTTCGTACTGTATTTAAAAGTCTATTTAAATCTGGTGGTTTTGAAATATAATCAAATGCCCCTAAACGCATTGTATTTACAGCTGTTTCTAAATCTCCATGGCCCGATATCATAACAACAGGAATTTCAGGCTTAACTTTATTTATAGCTTCTAATACTTCTATACCATCCATTTTTGGCATTTTAATATCACAAAGTACTAAATCAAAATCTTCTTTTTTTATAATTTCAACCCCAGCTAAACCATCATTGGCCTCGAATACTTTATAGCTATCATTTTCCTCAGAAAGTATTTTTACTAATACTCTACGAATAGCTGCTTCATCTTCGATTATTAAAATTTTAGACATACTTATTTTATTTATTCCTACTATCATCAAACATGCGTACTTCGCGTTGAGGAAAAGGGATTTTAATATTATTTTCTCTAAACAAATGTGTTATAGCAAAACGTATTTCGCTTCTGGGAATGGCTCCCATAAAGCTATCACTAATTGTATATACTACTTTAAACTCCAATGCACTATCTCCAAAGTCTTCAAAAAACACAATTGGCTCCGGAGTACTTAAAACTTTATTATTTTCTTGTACTACTTTTAATAATAGTTTTTTCACTAAATCAACATCACTATCATAAGCTACGCCAACTGTAACTGAATCACGGGTATTTTTACCATTTTGTGTCCAATTATACAAACTATTTGTTAAATACTGATGATTTGGTATTACTAATACTTTATTATCGATAGTTACAGCTCTGGTAGTTCTTAGTTTTATTTCTTCAATACGTCCTATTTTACCATCTAGTTCAACAATATCTCCTACTATTACTGAACGATCAATTAAAATAAAAACTCCTGATAAAATATCTTGAAATAAAGTTTGTAAAGCAAGTCCAACACCTACTAATAATGCAGCAGAAGCAGCCAATAATGGGGTAAGATTAATACCTAGAGCTTGAAAAATTATTACTCCTACTAAAGCATATATAAAATATTTTAAAAAACTAAAAAGAGATTGGAATTTAGGAACATTGTCTTTTTCTAATCTTCCTGTAACTATTTTTGTAATAAAATTTAAGATATACTTTGTTAATATAAACGCAACTACTACGATTAGGACTGAAAGAATACTGATTTTAAACGATCCTATTTCTAATTTCAAAGCAAGTATTTCTTGTATTTTTTGCCACACATTTTTTTCTAATGTGCTTACAACTTTTTCGGCCATTTGCTGTTGTAAAAATACCATATATACAAGTTAACTAAAAGCGAAGTTTAATATGCTATAATACTCATTTTTTTAATCTAACTCAAAAAAAGTGGAGCATTAATACATAATATTAAAAAAATATTTTTTTGTAAGGTTATTAAAAAATTAAAGACTAAGCTATAAAAATTGGAATGAAATAGCGATTAAAACAAAACCCACCCTATTAACTAAAACAGGATGGGAAAAAAATTGCTATGAAAAAGAAAATCACTCGTTTTAACAAGTGCTTTATCAAATATAGACAAAAATTTAGAACTTATACATTTTTAAGAAAACATATCTTTTACTTTTTCAAAAAAAGATTTTTCTGACCGTTCTGGGTTTGGTGAAAAATGCACATCATCTTTCATTTTTTCAAAAAAGTTCTTTTGTTCTTTAGTTAATGTTTTTGGTGTCCAAACATTTACATGTACTAACAAATCTCCTTTACCATATCCATTTAAACTTGGTACCCCTTTTCCGCGCAAGCGTAAAATTTTACCACTTTGAACTCCTTCATCTATTTTTATACGAACTTTTCCAGATACAGTATCAATTTCTTTTGAACCACCTAAAACAGCTTCAGAAAAACTTATATATAAATCATAATGCAAATTATCACCTTCTCGTTGTAAAGTATCGTGGTTTAATTCTTCAATAGCCACTAATAAATCCCCTGAAAATCCATCACCAGGTGCTTCATTACCTTTACCTGAAACTTTTAATTGCATTCCATCTTGAACACCTGCGGGTATTTTTATACTAACCGTTTCTTCATTAACAATTAAACCTTGTGCATCTGCTCCACTTGGTTTTTTATCAATTTGCTGTCCACTACCACCACATGCATTACAAGGAGCTGCAGTTTGCATACGACCTAAAATAGTATTAGTAACCCTAACCACTTGTCCACTTCCATTACAAGTACCACATGTTTTATATGTAGTGCCTTTAGCCTGTACTTTTCGCTTTACCTTTACCTTTTTTTCTACTCCGTTAGCTATCTCTTCTAACGTAAGTTTTACTCGAATACGTAGGTTACTCCCTTTGGCACGACGCTGGCCTCCGCCACCTCCACCGAAGCCACCGAAACCACCTCCGCCACCAAAGATATCTCCAAACTGGCTAAAAATATCGTCCATGTTCATACCGCCGAAACCACCGCCTCCGCCTCCATTTTCAAAGGCTTGATGTCCATATTGGTCGTAACGTGCTTTTTTATCTGGATCACTTAATATTTCATAAGCTTCGGCTGCCTTTTTAAAATTCTCTTCAGCTGCTTTATCTCCTGGATTTTTATCAGGATGATATTGAACCGCTTTTTTTCGGTAAGCTTTTTTTATTTCGGCTGCACTAGCTCCTTTGCTAATACCAAGTATGTCGTAGAAATCTTCTTTCATTGTTTCCTAATTAATTAGTTTCCCGTAACCACTTTTGGATAACGAATAATTTTATCACCAAGTTTATACCCCTTTTCAACTACATCAATAATCTTCCCTTTTAAATCATCACTTGGTGCTGGAATTTGTGTAATTGCTTCATGTATATCTGCATCAAAAACATCGGCTGTATTTACCTCAACTAACTCTAATCCTTTTGATTTTAATATATCAATTAATTTATTTTTAATAAGTGTAACTCCTTGTTTTAAGGCCTCATCTTCAGATTTTTCAATTTCTTTTCCTGCTCTATCAAAATCATCTAATACTGGTAATAAAGCCTGTAAAACTTCTTGTCCTGCTGTTTTAAACAGTTCAATACGTTCTTTTGATGTTCTTTTTTTATAATTTTCGAACTCTGCAAACAAACGCAAAAACTTATCTTTTTCAACCGCAACAGCCTCTTGCGCTAGTGCTAACTCGTCTTTTTCCTCCACTGGTTGAGTCTCATTTTGATCCAACTGAGTTTTATCAGCCGATTCTTGAACTACTTCATCCACTGTATCTTTAGCTTTGTTTTTTGTACTCATGTTACTATGGTTCTTATTTTTTGTTTTCTGATTGCCTAAAACTAGTCTGCAAAAGTACTGCCAATTCAATTGATATGCCAACATGTCATTAAATGTTTTTTGTAGGAATTCTACAAGCAAAAAAATAGTTTTCAAAACACTAATTTTAATTTATAAACACATCTTATATTCAATACATTAAAAGCTTTAAAAGCTTAAAAAGCTCATTTGATCTTAATTATTTCTTTAAGAATTTAATAATTTATTAAGATTTAACAATCGTAAAACTTATACTTTTGAATATTGAAAATTTTTAACAAAAACTTATTAAAATGAAAAAACAAATTCTTAATATTTTAGCTGTAACTGCACTTACGGCTAGTTTTATTTCATGTAAAAAAAATAAAGAAGTTCAAACTACTGAAGCCAAAGCTGTTGAACAAGTAGTTGTTACTACTGAAAAATTTAAAGCCAATCCGGCACAAACAATGATCCAATGGAATGCTCATAAAATAGTTGGTGGACACCAAGGAACTATAAACGCTTCTGCAGGTTCTATTGAAATTAAAGGAGATGCTTTAGTAGGTGGAAATTTTATTTTTGATGTAAATACAATTAAATGTACTGATCTTCCTGCTGGAGAAAATTACGATAAATTGATTGGACACTTAAAAAATGAAGACTTTTTTGATGTTTCTAAGCACCCTAATGCTGCTTTTCAAATTACAAGTGTTACACCAAAAGATGGAAAATCTATTATTGCGGGTAATTTAACTATTAAAGGTATTAAAAAGAATATTGAATTTCCTGCTACGGTTACTGTAAATGGTAATTCTGCAACTATTAGTAGTGATGAATTTGAAATTGACCGCACTGAGTGGGATGTAAAATACAACTCAGGTAAATTTGCTGACCCCGCTAAACTTGGCGACTACCTTATTAAAGATAATGTTGGTATTAAAATTGCCGTTACTGCATCAAAGTAATTTATTATTAAATAAGTGATCACAAAAAAAAGCTAAACAAATCAAATGATTTGTTTAGCTTTTTTTTGTGATCTACTAAATTCCTATTTATATTTTATATTAGCAACTTATCTTGAGTAATTAGGTGCTTCCTTTGTAATAGTTACATCGTGTGGATGACTTTCATTAATTCCACTCGCAGTAATTTTAACAAAACGACCATTCTCTTTAAGAGTCTCAATATCAGCCGCTCCACAATATCCCATACCAGCACGTAAACCTCCTACAAATTGATGAATACTTTCGTTTAGCTCACCTTTATAAGCTACTCTTCCAACTATTCCTTCTGGCACTAATTTTTTAATATCATCTTCTACATCTTGGAAGTAACGATCTTTTGAACCTTTTTTCATTGCTTCAACAGACCCCATTCCACGGTAGGACTTAAATTTTCGTCCTTCATATATGATAGTCTCTCCTGGAGATTCTTTAGTCCCAGCTAACAACGACCCTAACATTACACAATCTGCTCCAGCAGCAATAGCTTTAGGAATATCACCAGTATAACGAATTCCACCATCAGCAATTACAGGAACTCCAGAACCTTTAATAGCTGCCGCCACTTCCAATACCGCTGAAAATTGAGGAAAACCAACACCTGCCACTACACGTGTAGTACAAATTGATCCTGGTCCTATTCCAACCTTAACAGCATCAGCTCCAGCTTCAACTAAATATTTTGCGGCTTCACCAGTAGCTATGTTTCCTACTATTACTTCTAAATCAGCAAAAGCAGCTTTTACCTTTTTTAATACATCAACAACTCCTTTTGTATGTCCATGGGCTGTATCAATAATAACAGCATCAACACCCACATTTACCAAAGCACTTGCTCTTTCAACTGCATCGGCTGTTACACCTAATGCTGCAGCAACACGCAAGCGACCAAACTGATCTTTATTTGCATTAGGTTTTTGTGTTAATTTAGTGATATCTCTAAAAGTAATTAAACCTACAAGTTTATTATCTTTATTAACTACAGGAAGTTTTTCAATTTTATTTTGCTGTAAAATAACTTCTGCATCTTTAAGACTGGTTCCTTCAGAAACTGTTACTAAATTTTCACTAGTCATTACTTCTGTCAAAGAACGTTCAGTATTTTTTTCAAAACGTAAGTCTCTATTAGTTACAATTCCAGCTAATTTCCCTTCTTTATCAACTATTGGTATTCCTCCAATCCTATGCTCACGCATATGAGCTTTCGCATCTCCTACCACAGCAGTTAAAGGCAAAGTAACCGGATCAATTATCATCCCACTTTCTGCTCTTTTAACTTTTCTAACCTCTCTAGCTTGCTGCTCAATTGTCATATTTTTATGCAACACACCAATTCCACCCTCGCGAGCCATAGCAATTGCCATACTCGACTCAGTAACCGTATCCATTGCAGCCGAAATAATCGGAACATTGATGGTTATGTTTCTAGTAAATTTTGTTTGTATATTAACTTCTCTTGGAAGTATTTCTGAAAAAGCTGGAACTAATAAGACATCGTCATAGGTTAAACCTTCTCCAACAATTTTTGATTCGTGTGCTATCATGGCAATTAAGGATTTAATTGCATGCAAATATAATTGTTTTTGATCAGATTAAACTATTTTAACTAATTATTATTAAATACTTACTAATGCTTTAAAATAAATAACAAAACACTGAAAACAAGATATATACAATCCATAATTTTAACTACTTTTTTATCTAAATTTAATAACTAACCATCTCACTACTCTTTAACCTGGATTATGCACTAGAACTTTGCAATGAGGTATTAAAGCACAATAAAAACAAGTACTTTCTCAATTTCAATATAGCACCGCTATGGTTAAATTGAAAAGTGCAACAAAGTGTTTGTTTTTGAAGTGATTTCATAACGTAATAAATTTTCTAATGCATAATTTGGATTTAATTACTAAAACAAGATTGAATACTATACAAATTACCTCAAGCCTTTACCCTTTTCTCAAAAAAACGCGAAATAAGAATTATTTTATTAATGGATTACCGAAGCTTTTTAGGTAACGTTCACCTATTAATCGTGCACCACTAGTATTTAAATGATTACTATTACGATATACTATATTTCCATCAATTTCATAATCACAAAATTCACCTTTACACATTACGGTATTCAAATCTATTATTTTGATACTTGGTAATTTTCTTTTAAACTCGTAAACAATATAATCTTCTGGTCGATCATAAAAAGGGACTAAAATATCTTTCTTTTCAATTTTAGCAATATTTCTTACTTTAAACATTTTCATTTTATGAAGATCATTCGGTGTGGTTTCTCGTATAGGATCAATAACAACTATTTTTTTTCCTGTAGCTACCAACTCTTGTACAGTTTTAAACACCAACTGGTAATTTTTTGATTCTTTATTTGTAAAACGCTCCCAATTTGCTGCCAAAATAATGTAATCAAACTTTTTTGCCAACTCCAACCTTTTTAATCCAAATTCGGGATCAAATTCAGGTTCACCAGTAATATCATTAACATCCCCTAATACTGGATATCCACCACCGGCACTATCATGAAAATATAAATTTGCATCATTTGCTAATACTTCTAAAAATGAAGCTGAATGATTAGCAAACGAATCTCCAATTAACATCCCATCTGGTTTATCTTTAGGGGTACCTAAGCCACATTCGTGAAAATTACCTATACGAAGTTTACGATAACAATCACGACGCAATTTACTTGGAAAATTTGCGTCCTTATCAAATTCACTCAATTGAGTAAAACGACTTGGAAACCCATTGAAATGATCTATTATTCCATATATTGCAACGCATATTACAACACTGGGTAATAACACTTTTAACAGTGTATTTTTAAAATTATAAGTATATGTATACCTAAATGGTTGTTCTACATATTTCCACGAAAGAAAAGACAATAAAATAGTTAAAACAATTACCCCTATCGCTAGATTTTTTGATAACTCAAAACCTAAATATTTTACATATACTAATAAAGGCCAATGCCATAAATACATTGAATAAGAAATTAATCCAATAAATACAAAAGCACGTATTTGTAAGCATCTATTAACTATTCCCATAGTTACCTCTTCTTTACCTGAAATAATAAACAAACAGGCTCCCAAACAAGGCCATAAAGCATTAATTCCAGGAAAACTATTTGTCTGAGTTAACAATAAAGCTGGTAATAACATCATAAAAAAACCTACTATAGATAGTAGATTATTATTTTTTTGAGAAAATTGAGGTAATTTATGCCAAAAAATAGCTAAACCAGCTCCCAATAACATTTCAAACAATCTAGCTGGCAATAAAAAATATGCCATTTGCATATTTATGTGTGTTAAAAACACTGAAAGCATAAAACTTAAAAAAAGTAATACGATTACTCCTAGTAATCTATTTTTTAAATTGAACTTTTTATGCAACAACAATAGTAATGGAGGCCATACCATATAAAACTGTTCTTCAACAGATAATGACCAAGTATGCAACAAGGGTATTAACTCCGTACTTTCTGCAAAATAGTCACTACTTTTAATCCATAAATGAAAATTATTTGTACTTAAAATAGTATGAATAACTGTTCGGGAGTAATTTTCGAAATCATCTGAAAACAATATAAAATAAGCAGGTATTGTTATCACAAACATGATAAAAACCAATACTGGAATAATACGTCGTATTCGTTTTAAGTAAAAATTTTGGAACGAAAAAGTCCCTTGACTCATTTGCTTATCTATTGAACTTGTGATTAAAAAGCCAGATATTACAAAAAAAATATCTACTCCTACAAAACCACCACTAATAGTAGTAAAACCAGCATGAAATAAAATAACGAGCATTACAGCTAGGGCTCTTAATCCATCAATATCTGGTCTATAAAAGTGTTTTTTACTCATTCTCTATTTCAATTAATTAGAAAAAATGCAAAATTACATTAATTATTAATAGCACATTAAATATTAAAATTGAATTATTACCTGTTAAGAATGCCAATCCCACAACAAAACATGCCATTCATCTGTAGTATCACAAAAGGTATAAATAGTTTTAAAACCAACTTTTTCATGTGCCTTCATTGATGGGGTATTACTTGATGACACCTCAGTAATACAATAATCAAATTGTTTAGAATAAACTTCTTTGTGTTTTAAATATAGTTTTTCAAATAAACCTTTACGTTTATACCCATCTGCAATACATATCTGCCCCATTACATAATAATTTAATTCACTTAAATTTCTTCCTTTATATTGGATACTTTCAAAAAGAGTAAACATAGGAACAAGTACAGGAATCAAACCTTTACATTCTTTTAACATCACTAAGGCATAACCAACTATTTCAACTCCATTACTAACTACAATTTGGGGCGCTTTAGCATTTAATTTTTTTATAGTTTCAAAATCATGCTTTACAGTTACAAATCCCTTTTCTTTTTTAGTAGTTATTGATACACTATCCAAATGATTTTCCTTTTGAATAGCTAAAATCTGATGTAAATCAGCATCATTATCAACAAGTTTTGCCTTCATTTAATCAAAAAATTATATAATAAAAAAACTATTGAAACTTAATTGCTTTAATAGGTGCTATTTTAGTTATTACATATGAGGGAATCCAAAGCACTAAAACACATAATAATAATGTCCCTATATTTAAAGCAAAAATTTGTTGGATTGTGATATATACTGGCGCATACTTCACATAATAATCAGTTGGGTTTAATGTAATAATTTTAAAAAAATATTGAATTCCTATTAAAGTAAGTCCTATAAAATTCCCTAACATAAGTCCTTTTAAAATAATATAAGTTGCGTTGTACATAAATATTTTACGGATACTCACATTAGAACTCCCCATAGCTTTTAGCATTCCTATTAACTGAGTACGTTCTAAAATAAGTACCAAAATTGCAGTAATCATATTGATACCTGCAACTAAAATCATAATACCAATAATTCCAGCTATATTAAAATCAAACATATCCAACCATTGAAAAATATTTCCATATTTTTGAGATATTGATGTACTATCTAAATTAGATGGAATGCTTTTATACACAGCTGCATTAGTTTGGTTTACTTCATCAAAGTCAGTAACAAAGACCTCAAAAGCCCCCACCTCATCTTTTTCCCATTTGTTTAACCGCTGTATATGCCTTATATCGGCTATTACAAAAGCTTTATCAAATTCTTCATAGCCGGAATTATAAATTCCAACCACCACAAAGGAACGTAAATTGGTGCGTGCTTTATCATTTTTCAAAAAATAAGTTACCGCTTTATCTCCTAGTTTATATCCCAATCTATTGGCCAAATAACTAGATATAATGACCTCTTCATTAATTTTTCCTCTATAATTTGGCAACCTTCCTTGTTCCAAATAAGTTTCAAATACATCCCATTTATAATCTGCGCCTACTCCTTTTACTAAAACTCCTTCAAAATCTGTTTCTGTACGCACAATTCCCGCTTTAGTCGCTATTCCTTGTATATGAGTAACTTCGGGTACTTCTGAAAAATTAGGGTAAAAAGTTTGATTTGTAGTAATTGGCTTTATAGAAACTTGACTTGAATTATTATCAAAATTAGAAATTTCAATATGCCCATTAAAAAGTGCTATTTTTTCACGAATTTTACGTTGTAAACCAACACCTGTGGCAATAGCAATAAGCATCATTACAATACCTAAGGCAATAGCAATTATGGCTATTTTTACAATAGGTGATGATATATTTTTGGCAAATGCCTTTTCTTTAATCAGCCTTTGGGCTATAAAATACTCAAAATTCAATGTATTACAATCAGTTTAATCTTCGAAAAAGATATTTTTCATGGTTAATGACCTTTTTCAAAAATACATTATTAATACTAGTCTTTCCCTTATTTTCTTGCGGAAAACCTAATCCAACAAAAAACACTACTCATAAAATTGACAGCCTTAGCGTTTCTTCTGTAAAAGAAAAAAAGAAAAAACCAATTCTCCAAACAGGCGCACAACAGACTAATATTTATTTAAAATTTATTAAAGGTAAAAATATAGCTGTGGTTACCAACCCAACCAGTATTATTTTTAACACCAAAAAACAACCTATACATTTAGTAGATTCCTTACTAAACAGTGGCATAAATTTAAAAAAGGTTTTTGCCCCCGAACATGGTTTTAGAGGAACTGCCGATGCTGGTGAGGTTATAAAAAACGGCAAAGATATAGCCACAGGTTTACCTATTATTTCCCTTTACGGGAAGAATAAAAAACCTAATGCTGAAATGCTTTCGGGTATAGATTACATAATTTTCGATATTCAGGATGTTGGTGCTCGCTTTTACACTTATATTTCAACTCTTCATTATATTATGGAAGCTTGCGCCGAAGCTAATATTCCTGTTATTGTGCTTGATCGCCCCAATCCAAATGGACACTATGTGGATGGTCCTATCCGCCAACCTGAATTTAAAAGTTTTGTCGGTTTACACTCTATACCCATTGTACATGGAATGACCATTGGCGAATATGCTAAAATGATTAACGGCGAGCATTGGCTAGCAAACAATTTAACATGTGAACTTATCGTAGTCCCTTTAAAAAATTATACTCATACTACTACTTATTCGTTACCCATAAAACCTTCGCCTAATTTACCGAATGATCAATCAATTAATTTATATCCAAGCTTGTGTTTATTTGAAGGCACCAATGTAAGTGTGGGTCGTGGTACTGATTTACAATTCCAATTATATGGTGCTCCGAACTTTCCCAAAACAGCTTTTAGCTTTACTCCAACACCTAAACCAGGTGCTAAACACCCTAAATTTGAAGCTAAATTATGTTATGGCGAAAATTTACAACATCATAATAGACTAAATCAATTACATTTAAATTGGTTAATTAAAGCCTACAAACAAAGTCCTAATAAAAATAAATTTTTCACTTCTTTTTTTAAAAAATTAGCTGGAACAGACCAACTTCAACAACAAATTGAAGCCGGAATGACATCAAAAGAAATTAAAGCTACCTGGCAGAAAGATTTGGATAATTTTAAATTAATTAGAAAAAAGTATTTATTATACCCTTAGTATTTTAACGAAAGTTATCTTTATCAAAAAAACAAAACATGCTTCAAAAATTCAGAATCCTAGCTTTTCTCGAAGGTATTTCATTTTTAATTATCCTTTTTATTACCATGCCTTTAAAATATGTATTTGAAAATCCAATGCCAAATAAAATTATAGGAATGGCACATGGTTTTTTGTTTTTAGGCTATATCGTTTTTACCATTTTACTTAAGGCAGAATTAAAATGGCCAAATAAACAAACTGCTATTATTCTTTTATGCTCTATTATTCCTTTTGGCACTTTTTGGGCAGACAAAAAATATTTAAAAAGTTAACGCTGTTTTTCCTTTTTATTTAATACTCCAAACTGTGCTTTGAGTTTTTCTACCATCCTAAATGTAGCTGGACAAATAGATGTATTGGCTAAAGTTACTTTATTTAATTGATGGAAACGCTTTCTATTTGTATGTGGGTATTCTGAACATGCTTTTGGCCGCACATCATAAATTAAGCAATAATTATCATGAGCCAAAAACTCACAAGGAGTATTTTTAAAAACCTGATCTCCATCGCTATCAACTTTTACATATTTTTGTTCAAAATCAACAGCTTTCATTTTTAAATGCTTGGCAATACGTTCTGTATCACGATCAGTTACAATAGGCGCTGTTGTTTTACAACAATTAGCACATTCCAGACAGTCTATTTGATCAAAAGTTTTTTCATGTAAATTTTGCATAATAACATCCAATTTTTTTGGAGGCTTTTGTCGTAAGCGCTCTAAAAACTTTTTGTTTTCTTTAAATTGCTCTTTAGCTTCTTTTGGTAGTCTATCAATTTCCTCTTGCATACAGCAAATGTAAAACATAACTTTACACCTACCATGGAAAATGATATTTTTGGCGTAGCTATAACCGATTACTTTGAAACAGGAATTCCCAATTCAATAACCGTAAAATCTAATGAATTTGACGATGATGAAATTCCTATTCCTTACTTATTTAGAACATTTACCCAAATGCCTAAAATTGAGCAAAAAGCACTCGATTTATCTTTTGGAAAAATCCTTGATGTAGGCTGTGGAGCTGGTAGTCATTCGTTATATCTTCAAAATGAAAAAAAACTAACTGTAACTGCTATTGATACTTCTGCAGGGGCTATAAAAATTTGTCAAAAAAGAGGAATAACTACTACTTTAAACGAAGACTTTTATGAACATAAAGGCTCCTATGATACTATATTACTTTTAATGAATGGCAGTGGTATTATTGGAACACTAAATAATTTTACTTCTTTTTTTAATAAACTAAAAAGTTTACTCAATCCAAATGGACAAATACTCATTGACTCATCGGATCTTATTTATTTATTTGAAAATGAAAATGGGGAATACTGGGTTGACGCTGCTCAGGGTTATTATGGTGAAATGCAATATCAACTAGAATATAAAAATAAAACCAGCCAAAAATTTGACTGGTTATATGTAGATTATAACACCTTACAGCGTGCAGCTATTTTTAATAATTTTACCTGCGAATTAATTTATGAAGGCGAGCATTATGATTATTTAGCTAAACTAACACTATAAATCGTATCCTTTTTCTGCTAGTCTTGTTGTCATTGATTTATATAAAGCCCTACTCCAATTCTCACTAATTTCACTTACAGATTGATTCAACACATCACTTTCTTGCAGAATCTTTTTACCTGTAGATGAATTATAAAAAAAAGCCATTTTATCACGATCATCTTGTGTCAGCTTCGTTTGATCTTTTATCATTTGCTGCCCCGTAGGTGTTTCATAAAATTTAATCATATCATTAATTTCTACTTGATCAAAGTGACTGCGATAAGTAGAGACTAACATTGCCTTTATTTGATTAATTGCTGTAGGTTTTTGCTCACTTAATTCTTCCCATACTGTATCTGGAACATTTTTTGATGCATATTGTTGTTTTAGCATAACTAATAATGAACTCACGGCGTGCTCATACTGTTCTGTAGTTCCGTTGATATTTAAGTACCTAGTTACTGACTCTGTTAGTGTAGATTCTTGTGCTACTGATTGTAAGGAAAAAATTAAAAATAGTACTAAACTAAAACATTTGTATTTCATAAATAAGTATTTTTTGCGTTAAGCAAATGTAACAAATTCAAAATAATGATATCAATTAAAACTTTTCTTAGATTAATTACTATATGCATTTTTATAGTGGCTTGTTCTGATGATGATGCTTCTACGAGTCAAAATCCAAGAATTCTTAACCTACAAAGAACTGGTGATGCTGCTAATGAGCTATTGAGTGACAAAACTCATAAAAGTATAATTTTAGAATTGGTTTCTGTAAATGGATTTGAGCCAAAACAAGAAGCAATTGATAACTTAATAGAATTTATTCAAAAAAGAACCTTTAACCCCGAAGGTATAAAAGTGGTAAAACGAAGTATTCCAAGTTCAAATGAACTTGGGTTAACTATAAGACAAATTGATAGTATTGAACAAAAAAACAGGACACAATTGAGTACTCCTAGCCAACATGCTATATTTATTTATTTTAGTGATGCTGATTCAAAATCAGAAAATCCATCAAATGAAAATATTAATGACTTTTTACCCATGACTAGTTTGGTTTTAGGTTCCGCCTATCGAAATACATCAATGGTTGTGTATGAAAATACATTAAGACAAATAGTTGTTAGAAGTGGATTTGAAAACCCTGAAGAAGTACTGACTAGAGTTGAAACCTTTACATTACAACATGAGTTTTGTCATTTATTAGGTTTAGTAAACTTAGGAACACCATTACAATCCGCTCATGAAGATGTAGATGACGAAGGCAATCCCAATAAACATTGTAATGTTAGAGGTTGCCTTATGCAAGCTAATGCCCTTTTTGAAAGTAACTTAATGGGAAGTAATATAAATACCTTAGAGCTTGATCCCTTATGTATAAAAGATTTACAAGCCAACGGTGGTCGTTAGTTAGAATTGCTTGTTAATTAACAACTCAATAGCAATAAATAAGTTAAACTAATTTGTAGTGAGCTAGCAACAAAAATGCCACATAGTAAATTTAAAAAATGTGCAGCGCTTTATACAAATTACAGTAAAGATCCTGCTCAAAAAGAAAAGAAAGATCCACTAAATTAGAAGGAAGCTTTGGTAAAGAAAAGCAATATTACCATCTCAAAAAGGGCTAAGCTAAAACCCTGAAATACGAAATTCTTATTAGTAAATCGTATAAGCTAATCTAGAAAAGTAGCCTAATCTTTTAAAAAGTGAAAAGTGAAATAGAAAGCTACGTCTTGTTTGAAGTGAAAACAAAAATAATCATACAGATTCTGTAAAAAAGAAAATTCGAGAGTTGAATATATCAACTCTCGAATTTTTATCCATGCTTTTAGCTCTGACTATTTTATTCTCTGAATGTGTCTTTTTGTTTAATGACATTATATTTTCCACATTTAAAATCTCCCAGCCATAATTACCCATACAAATCAACTAAAAAACAATAAGTTACAAAAAAAACAATTTAATGAATCTATAATTAAATACTAACAACTTATAAAGCCATAGATTATATCGATTTTATTTTTTAAAATTAATAGATATTATAAATAGATTTGAATAACTTAAAAAATTAATAAAATGAAAAAAATACTGCTAGCTGCCATTGCCGCTGCCACTCTAATAAGTTGTGGCAACCAAAGCTCTGGAGATGAAACTGCTGAAAACGATGCAAAACCAAAAAAAAGTGGCTGTCCTTTTCACTTTGGCTCAAAGGGAAAATCTGATGGATTGACTGTAACCAACAATGGAAAAACCAATAGAGAATGGTGGCCAAACCAACTCAACTTAAATGTACTTAGGCAGCATTCTGAATTGTCTGATCCTATGGGTCGAAAATTCAATTATGCAGAACAATTTAACAAATTAGATTATAAAGCTTTAAAAGCTGATCTCCGCAAATTAATGACAGAGTCACAAGACTGGTGGCCTGCTGATTACGGGAATTATGGTCCACTGTTTATTCGAATGGCTTGGCATAGTGCCGGAACTTACAGAACAGGTGATGGTCGCGGTGGTTCTCGCGAAGGTCAACAGCGTTTTGCGCCAATTAACAGTTGGCCAGATAATGCTAATTTAGATAAAGCCAGAAGGTTACTTTGGCCAATTAAACAAAAATATGGAAGCAAAATATCTTGGGCAGATTTAATGATATTAACCGGGAATGTTGCCTTTGAATCTATGGGTTTTAAAACTCTAGGCTTTGCCGGTGGTAGAAAAGACGTTTGGGAACCTGCTAGTAATGTATACTGGGGTAAGGAAACTAAAATGCTTGATGATAAACGCTATACTGGGGATCGCCAATTAGAGCAACCTTTAGCTGCCGTACAAATGGGGTTAATTTATGTAAATCCAGAAGGTCCTAACGGAAATCCAGATCCGTTACTTTCGGCTAGAGACATTAGAGAAACTTTTGGCAGAATGGGTATGAATGACGAAGAAACTGTTGCATTAATCGCAGGTGGACATACGCTAGGTAAAACTCATGGTAAAGCGGAAGGATCTCATTTAGGTAAATCACCTGAAGCTGCAGGTATCGAAGAACAAGGTCTGGGCTGGAAAAGTGATTACAAATCTGGAAAAGGTGAAGATGCTATTACCTCTGGTTTAGAAGTAATATGGACCTCAACCCCTACTGCATGGAGTCATGGTTTTTTTGTGAGCTTATTTGAAAACGAATGGGAACTAACCAAAAGTCCTGGAGGAGCACATCAATTTGTTGCCAAAGGAGATCCACATTCATTATTTCCTGATGCTTTTGAAAAAGGAAAAAGGCATAAACCTACTATGTTAGTTTCTGATATTGCATTGATAAAGGATCCTGAATACAAGAAAATTTCAGAAAAATTCTATAAAAACGCCGGATATTTTAATGAAGCCTTTGCCCGTGCTTGGTTTAAATTAACACATAGAGATATGGGACCGAGTACTACCTATTTAGGCCCCGAAATTCCTAAGCAAGATTTTATATGGCAAGATCCTATTCCTAATGTAGATCATAAATTAGTGAACGCAAATGATATCACCTCTTTAAAGAAATCAATTCTTACTACTGGTTTATCAACAAGTGAATTAGTAAGCACCGCATGGGCATCTGCTTCAACTTACCGAAATTCAGACAGAAGAGGTGGTGCCAATGGATCTCGTATTCGTTTAGAACCTCAAGTAGACTGGAAAGCAAATAACCCTACTCAGCTTACTAAAGTTTTAAGTAAACTAAAAGAAATTCAAGAAAATTTTAATAGTAAATCAGATACTAAAAAAATATCATTAGCCGATTTAATTATACTTGCTGGTAATACTGCTGTAGAAAAAGCTGCTGAAAAGGCTGGTGCTAAAGTCGAAATCCCCTTTACACCTGGTCGTATGGATGCCCTACAAGAACAAACAGATGTTAAGTCTATGGCCCTTTTAGAACCTATGGCAGATGGATTCCGTAATTATAAGAAAACAGCTTACACATTATCTACCGAGGAATTATTGGTTGACAAAGCTCAGTTAATGACTCTAACTCCTCCAGAAATGACGGTATTAGTTGGTGGTATGCGTGTACTAGACACCAATTACGACAACTCAAAACATGGTGTATTTACTGAGCAACCTGGTACTCTAACTAATGACTTTTTTGTTAATCTATTGGATATGAATACCAAATGGAAAGCTACTTCTGACGAAAAAGAAGTATTTGAAGGCAAAGATAGAAAAACAGGTGCGGTAAAATGGACTGCAACAAGAGCTGATCTTATTTTTGGTTCAAATTCTGAATTAAGAGCCTTAGCTGAAGTATATGCAAGTGCCGATTACAAGCAACAATTTGCAAAAGATTTTGCTAAAACTTGGCACAAAGTAATGACATTAGATCGTTTTGACTTACAGTAAATTTACTTAAAAAAAGCCTTAGGAACATCAATTCATTTAATGATGCCACTAAATATTTCAGCATCGAGCTGAAAATTAAAATAAGGGTAATTCCAAGATTTGTTGTCCCCTTTTTAAACCGCCCAACGTACGCCTTACGTACTGGGCGGTTTTACTAGTTTTCAATAGAACTCAATAGAGCTCAATAGAGCTCAATTATATATAGAATCCTTATTCTTTTTGTGAATAACATTCTTAAGCTTTATTCGACAACAAATGTTTACAATTACTTACATAATTTCGTAATTAACTATCTACAAACTAATTAATATATCAAAATCTTGTTACTGTAAAAAAATACTTTAGCTTTGTTTTGTATATATAAAAGATATATGTGTAACTAGGTACACATATACAATTGTTGTAACACATTAAAATGATAAATAAAATAAAAAATATAGGTAGCTGGATATTCACTGGAATAACAATATTAGGGCTACTAATTCTTTCAAATGGGATTGGATTTGAAACAAAATATATCCGATTTGGCACTCCAAATATTTGGTTTGTTATAATTGGTAGTTTAATGTGTTTACCAGCAATAATATATTTCATTAAACTTAAACTTGATGTTAAGCAAATAGAGAATGAAGATTCTTTAAGAATTGAAAAATTAAAAAAAGAGGGTAATAAAGTTAAAATTGACCTAGACGAAATAGAAATCCAAAGCAATAATTATCAACAAGAAGTTATTGTTGGAAGTGGCTATAAACAAAGTATTGATTATGTTGATGTTAATCACAATGTAATTCTATTAGATGTAAACATTAATAAAGAGAAAATAAAATACCGAGTTGACATAAATATGGAGTTAACTAAGTTAAAAATGCACTTAGCAATTAAAAAGTTTACATACTTATATGTTGATAATTTGAATACTGATAATCATTACTTGGATTTAGAATTTCTGGACTAGCAAAAAACGTGTTACAACAATACCTATAATTAATGCGGGAGCAAGTGCCAGCCGAAATGTTGGCTGATTTGCATTGTCGCAAAAGCTTTTTCCCTATTTTTACCCTAACAAACTAAAAAACAGCTCAAAGCTTTTGCTTGTGCTGGCTTGAAATTCCCTGAATTTCCGCGCCGCACTAATCATAGCCTGAGCGTTGTGTGTAATGTGCAAAAACGCAAATAAAAAACATCTAATATGAGATTAAATGCTGGAATTTTGACTAAAAAGCTGAAAGAGACAAAATCTTTCTATACTAAACATTTAAACTTTACAATTAAATTTGAAACCGACTTTTATTTGTTATTAAATACGCCCAATAATAAAGATTCATTAAGTTTTTTATTACCAAACCACCATACTCAACAACCTTTCTTTCATCCTGAATTTAAAGGACAAGGAATGTATTTAACTATTGAGGTTGATGATGTTGACAAATTTTATGCTGATTTAAAGAATAAAGATATTGATATTAAAGTAGATATTAGGGACGAACCTTGGGGTGAAAGACATTTCGCCATAGAAGACCCAAATGGAATTGGAATTGACATTGTGAAATACACTCAACCACTTGAAAAATAAAAACCTATAAAATATTTGATTTTGTATAACTTCTTAAAAAGAAAATAGCATTGAAAATAAATTACAACAATAAGAAATTTAGACCTGTACAAAATACTCAAAACGGAGAAACGACTGAAGAAACAATTTTTGAATATAAACAAAATGGGGAAATTTTGACTTCAGAATATTTCGGAGGAAAAATTCAAAAAGGACATTTAATCGGATTGGTAGACGAAAATGGTAATATTGAAATGCGTTATCACCAAGTAAATGAGAAAGGACAATTAATGACTGGAATCTGTTTTTCCAAGCCAGAAATCTTGACTAATGGAAAAATTCGACTTTACGAAACGTGGGAATGGACTTCTGGAGACAAATCAAAAGGGAAATCAATAATAGAAAAATGCTAAAAAACACTACACACAACAGGGTATAAAAAACATAAGGCATTTGTGTTAAACCGAAAGGTCTGTGTTTATTAATAAAGTTCGCTAAATATAAAATTTGGCATTTATAGTAGAAAAGATAAAAGCAAAATATTTATATTTAGCTAAGTAACAAACCGAAACGATAGTGCTTATCACCTGCCCTACGTTTCTTATACGAGACGTTAGCGGTAATACACTATCAAAATGAAGATTTTCCAATTATTCAAATCAAAAAATAAAAAGACCCTCAAAAAGCCCGTAGAAAAACTAAAGGTAAAAGAAGGTCAAGAATTGGTTTATTTAAATAAGGATAATTACTCTAAACTATTAAGTGAAGATATTCCTGAAACTGATCAATTTGAACTTTCGGAAATCAAGGTTAACGAGGGAGAGTATTTTAAAGCGAATCAAACTTTATTCATTTTAGGTTCAAAAATTCATGGTAGTGGACTTCTATATGTTAACCTTCCATATGGTGGGAAAATAGATAATTTCTTAGTGAGGAAAGAAACAAGAATTGGCTTGAATGATGAACTTCTTTTTGTACAAAAAATCGAGGACGATAATACGTTAAACTCGAAGCTTCTTGAACAAAATAGACCAAAGCTCGAACAAACGGAAGTTAGCTATCTAGAAGATGAATTTACAGATGCAAAAACAATAAAAATCACAAAAGTAGCATCGGAAGAATCTGAATACTTCAAACTTTACCTTGACCAAGCAACTTTAGCACATGAATATTTAGGATTATCGTTAGTTAATTATAACGGGTATGTCTATGCCTCATTTAATTCAAGAAATGAAGATATAACATTAGCAAAAGGAGATTCTCTGATTATGCTTTTTGAAGATAAATCAAAGTTGAATTTCACTTTTTCAAATGCTGGAGAAGGAACTAAGGGATTTAGATTCAATCATTCACCAATCGGGTTTGAAGAACTTGACATACTACTTAATAAGAGATTAGCGAAAGTCAAATTAATTAGCAAAAGAAAAAAGCTATATTCAATCTATCACATGAATCATAAGATTAATGAAAATCAATCTTTTTCAATTGATCAATGTGCCCAATACCAAACAGAATTAGAAGGTCAATATTTGCTACAACTTATGACCGCCCGATTTATTAAAATGAATAAGGCTCATAAGGTTAAATAATACCGCTAACAAGGTATAAAAAACATAGGGCGTTTGTGCTTAATCGAAAGGTCTTTGCATATTAACAAAGTCCGCTAAATATAAAATTTGACGTTTATAGAAGAAAAGATAAAAGCAAAATATTTATATTTAGCTAAGTAATAAATCGAAACGAAAGTGCTTATCATCTGTCCTACGTTTCTTATACTGAACGTCAGACTGTCTAAAAACCTTTTATATCTGTATTAAATTTTGTATTTTAATTATATGAAATTTATAGTAGGAACCGACAGAAATCAAGCCTTACTTTTTCCTTTATCTCTTGAATCAGTCATTGATTATGACAATGAAGTTCGCCTTATTGATCTCTTTGTAGATAGTATTGATTTATTAGATTATGGCTTTAAAACTAGCTTTAAAGAAAATGGAAGACCTGCCTATCACCCTAGTGATTTATTGAAATTATATATTTATGGATACATGAATAAAACTCGATCCTCTCGAGATTTAGAAAAAAATTGCAAACGTAATATTGAAGTGATGTGGCTTTTAAAAGAATTACAACCAGATCACAATACCATTTCAAATTTTAGAAGAGATAACTCCAAAGCTATACGAAAGGTATTCAAGGCAACTGTATCGATAGCAAAACACTTCGAGCTTATTGGTGGCAACTTAATTGCTGGCGATAGTACCAAGTTAAGAGCTCAAAACAGTAAGAAGAATAATTATAACCAAAAGAAAATCGACAGACATCTAGACTATATTGACAAGAAATTGCAGCAATATGAAAACGAGCTAGATAGTAATGATGAGCATTCACAACGGATCAGGCAAGAGGTAGAACAGCAACAACAACGCAAATTACAATACAAGCAGATAGAAAAACAACTCAAAGATAGTGGTGAACCACAAATATCAACTAGCGATCCCGATAGTCGCCACATGATTACACGCAATAATATTACAGAAATAGCCTATAATATACAAACTACAGTAGATGATAAACATAACATCCCTATTGATTTTAAAGTAACTAATACAAATGATGGAAAAGCCATGGGACACATGTTAGAGCGCGCTTCGAAAATCTTAAATCACACTAACTTCACTGCCCTTTATGACAAAGGATATCATACTGGTAGTGAATTTGGAATCGCTGATCAATTAGGAATCGATGTAATGGTAGCTATACCAAATGTACCCAATCAAGCTCCTGATCCTAAATACAATGTCGCTAACTTCAATTATGATCCAAACAATGATACCTATATATGTCCACAAGGGGAAACACTAACTACAACTGGAAAATGGCATTCTGCTAAAACCTATAAATTTAAAAGATATACCACTAAAAAATGTAAAGACTGCCCCGTAAAAACCAAGTGCACCAAAGCTAAATATGGAAAAGGAATACAACGAAGCGAGTACCAACATCTCATTGAGGAAAATAAACAGCGGATTGAAAACAACAAAGAACTATACCGAAAAAGACAACAAATTGTAGAACATCCTTATGGCACTATAAAGCGACAATGGGGATTTTCATATATCTCAACAAAAAAATATATTTATAGAGCCAGTGCAGAAATTGGATTTATATTTACTTGCTATAATTTGAAAAGAATCTTTAATATTGTGGACAAAAACATGCTAAAATCCTACTTCAAAAGTAGGATTCATCATTCTTCCAAGATAATTGACTTTACTGCCATTAAAAGAGACTTTTTAAGGACACTGTATTTAATCACAAAAACTAATACCTTTAAATATAAATCCTCCTTAAATCAGCTTATATTAGCTTAATAAATCTACAAACGGAGGTTTTTAGACAAACTGACGTTACAAAATATTATTTATGAAATATATAGGCTTCATTCTATTTCTTACTACAGTTTTTTCAACATATTCTCAGTCTTACAAAGATTACCTTGTTACAAAGGAGTTGGATACTTTAAATTGTAAGGTGATCGGTCTAAAAGGAAAAAGAATTGAGTACATATTGGAAGGAAAAGAATCCCCTAAAAAGAAAAATATATTCAAATTTACTGATGTAAAAATTACTGATATAGATGTTATAGATAATCCAACAAAAATGGCAATAGAAAAACCAGAAACAGGATACGCTCATATATACTTTTATAGACCATACGTCTATACTGGGTCAGCTCTGGCTTGTGTTGTCAATTATAATGGAGAAAAGTTTATTAATGTGAAAACTAAAAGTTATTTCGTTCACAAAGTAAAAGCTGGTGAAATTCACTCTTACAACTGGAGCTTGGACAAAAAAAACAAAATAGTAATTAAACCTTCAAATGGAGAAATCTACTATATAAGAGCATCATTTGCTGCTGATTTTGAACATTGGGATCCTGTAAATACAAATACTAGCTGGGATAGTAATTCTTCATTTTCATCTACTACTCAATTTGGTAATACTAGCAATATACCTGGTAATTCGTTCAGTGTATTTGGAGTGCAAAATAAAATAAATATTTTTATTGATAACCCTAATATCGCAGAATACATAGTTTTAACGATGAAAAAAGAGAGTATAAAATATTAACATTTTGTAGTCGAGTAGGTAAAGGGGAATCTCACCCCTAAACCTCTCACAGAACCGTACGTGATAGTCTCTCATCATACGGCTCTTATTATGCAGCCAATTAATGGCTTTGTCTTTTCTTTAAAAATCATCCTCTTACTAATAAAAGTTGTAATTAAATCATAAACAGCATAATTAAACCCCTTCACTCCTCACCCATTACAGGTGATTCAACATTACTACGAGTTTATCCGCCACCTGATTAAATATTGGTAATAGTCTTGTAGGTACTGCCTACTTGATGGTTCCCTTTAACACCTTAATCAGGCTTCCTGCGTTCCGGAAAAATGCCTAGATAAAAGTCATGCTACCTTTATGGCGGTTCGCTAATGATACTTAATCTACTGCTTCGGTTATCGTTTAAAAAAAACGTTTGGAACGTTGCAGTTATGTGCCTACTTATCCAACCTTACAGCCTCATATCTACCAGCCACATCACCGCTTTATTTATTCAAATGTCTACTAGACATTTGGTTTTATTTCATAAAACCTCATAAAAAAGTATCCCTCAGAACCGACCACGCAGTCTGGCTTACTTCAGTCATTGGGTCACCCCAATCAACCTTGCCACTTGCTTTACTTAGGAGCGTTACTTCCTCGTATCAGGGACTCGCACCCTTTGGGACATTCTTTAAATGAACTATATTTACCATTCAAGGCACACACAATATGTAAATGCAATGCTTGGGCATTGGTGCCGCGCGAAGGTGGTTATTGTCTACCGAATCGCAAATACTTTTTTATTAAGCTCTTAAACATTAAATTTGCACTTAAACAAAAGTATTTGCTCGTGCTACGGGCGAAGTGCATCGCACTTCTACTCGCACTGACATTTACATTAAACGTTGTGTGTCATTAAAATCAAATAGATAAATATTGTGAATAAAAATAAATTGCTAAAATGGGCTTATAATGGACTAGCAATTATCGGAGGTTTTACGATATTAAGTCTAATTATAATTTTTATCTATTCATCATTGAGTTTTACCCTTTTCAATAAGAATAAAGTTAATAAAGCTACAAAATCTGATGTTGGATTTGTTTTAAATTGGTGTGGTATTGGTGATGATAGAATTAATAAAGTAATAAATAGTTATGAATCGGCAAGATCATTCACTGGAGACCATTTAGATGCTTATGCTATAAAACTAAATAATGTAAGTATTGATGACATAACTAATCGTAAAAATTATAAGTGGTATAGGTGTGATAAACTACCTGATATTTTAGACAAATCAGTTTCTTTTATAGACGGTTGGACATATGAAATACCGTGGTTTCCTAAAAAAATGGAACAATCTAATTATTATTTATATCCTTGGAGCACATACTTTAATGGTGTTACCCCTTCCTCAGCTCAACTGATTTTTCTTGATGTTGAAAATGAAATGATATATTACATTAGTGCAAAAATGTAATAGAAACACAAAAATAAACGAACACACAACACTATATCCTATGTAAAGCCTTTTCGTTAAATCCTAGGTTATAAAAATACGATATTTTTTGTCTTTTTATTTCATGATAATGATGATTTTGGAGTGTTGCAATGTTGGCAATAATTATGAAAAAACCTCTAATAAAGTCGATTTCAGATCACATTGAATTGAATTCTGAAGAGCAAAATCTAATTGAGAATTTTTGGACAGAAAAAACGCTTAAAAAAGGAGAATACTTGTTAAGAAATGGAGAAATTTGCAGAACTGACAATTTTGTGGTTAGTGGAACTTTAAAAGCTTTTTACATAAATTCTAAAACAGGAAAAGAAGAAATACTCTATTTTGCAATTGAAAATTGGTGGGCAACAGATATTGATAGCTTTCAGAAACAAAAACCTTCAATTTATAACATTCAAGCAATTGAGCAAACTGAATTATTACAAATTCGTTACGATTCTTTTCAAGAAATGTTAAAACAAATCCCCAAGCTTGAACGCTTTTTCAGAATCATACTTGAAAAGTATTTAGGAAGTTTACAAAAAAGAATAATAGAAGATAATGTACTAGATGCAGAACAACGATATGCGAATTTTATAGAAAATTATCCAAAAATAACTGATAAAGTACCACAATACTTAATTGCCTCATATTTAGGTATTACTGCTGAGTTTTTAAGTAGAATTTGTAAAAAATATAAGTCATCTTAAACTAGGTCAATATTTATCTATATTACGATAACGAACTTTGTATCATCATTCAAAATTAAAAAAATGAACAAAGTACTTATCATTAATTCAAGTGTACGAAATGAAAAATCGCACAGTCGAGAATTAACAAAACTATTTCTAAAAAACTGGAGAAATAAAAATCCAAAAGACACATTTTCCTTTCGAGAAGTTGGACTAGAAGAAATTCCTGCCATAAATGAAAAATGGATTTCAAGTGCGTTTGTTAACCCCAAAGACAGGACTAAAGAAAATCAATCTGGCGTTGAATTTAGTGACATACTAATTAAAGAATTTAAAGAGCATAATATATATGTTCTCGCAACACCAATGTACAATTGGTCAATTCCTAGTGGTTTAAAATCATATATTGACCAACTTATGCGCATAAATGAAACGTGGGAATTTCGTTCAGGAAAGCCAGATGGAGATTATGTAGGTCTTTTAAAAAATAAAAAAATGTTCATTCTATCAAGTCGTGGAGACACAGGTTATGGAGAAAATGAAAAAAATCAGCATATGAACTTCCAAACAACTTACCTTAAATTTGTGTTCGGAATAATGGGAATAAAAGATATTACCACAATTTCACTAGACAATGAAGAATTTGGAGGAGAAATATTTGAGAACTCAAAAAGAAAAATTCAAAAAGAAATTAAACGGATATAAAGTCGAGTAGGTAAAGGGGATTCTCACCCCTAAACCTCTCACAGAACCGTACGTGATAGTCTCCCATCATACGGCTCTTCTTTAATTTTACACTCTCTCAAAATAAAAAACAGACTGCCTTTTAAAAGGCAGCCTGTTTTACAATCATAACTATAAACAAAAAAACTAACTTTTACTTTCTTGGCACAATATCAATTTCAATAAAATTGTAACCTCCTCTTGGATCATTATTCCATACTACTCCAGCACCTCCGCCAATTACAGATCCTTTTCCAAACTGTCCATCCATAATCATTGGTACTCTACGTATACTATTATCTTCATCAACTGGCCCTTCATTTGGTCCCATTTGAATTGATGCTTGATAATTCCCTATACCTATAGGTTGATCAACCTCCGTTCCTGCATCGTATAAATACGTTTTAGTCCCTGCAGCTTCATAAGTTAATGGTGCTCCCTCACTATCAAATAAGTCTAAACCTGCTGTATTATGACTTATAAACCAGTCATTAGAAGGTACCATCATAGTTACTAAACTAAATTTATAATCCTTATTTGTAGGCACTTCAATAGTAAATGTAAATGCTTCACCCGGTCCTATTGGCATTTCTTCACTACTTGCCGCTACAGGTATTTTAAGCTCTTCTTTTAAATAATTATAAGCTATACTTCTATTTCCATCTTCCGCTAATTCTTCCAATCCACTATTTTGCTTAGCTGGTTCTCCTTGAGTGAAAAATGGATCTTTTGCTCCTTCTGCTCCATTAAAAGCATAAATTAATGCTGGTGAAAATTTAACTAATGAAGCTGACATTCTTAAAAAAGCGCCTTTAGTTGTTCCTTCTTCTGTAAACCAATCATATAATTTTTTCGGCATACCATCTTCTGCAATTTCTTTTAAACCTACTCCCCTATCAACTTCTCCAACAGTAAATAATGGTGCCTTTTGAGCATGTAAAACCACTACTCCTGGAGTAAGAACTATTGGTTTAGCGGCATTACCTCCTACCAAATTGATTAAATTTAAAGTAAAATAGTTAGTTGTAGCATCCCATAGTAACTCTGCTTTCATATACGGAGTTATGTCTTCTTTAACCACACGTACTTTATTGTTTGGATCAGGCTCACCCGAAGCTGGTCCTTCCTGCACAGTAGCAATAAACGCTGGATCTTCATTTTCAGTCCCTGAATCCCAAAGATAAATTTGATTTGTAATATCACCCGTTACTGGTGCACCAGCAGCATCAAACAATTTTACTCCTGATTCTTTTGGAGCAAAAAACCAATCATTACTTGCTGCTTGCATAGTTGCAAAACTTAAATAGGTTCCTGGTACTGCTTTAAATTTTATTGAATAATAAGCATCTTTAGCTCCCGCTGGCCCAGGTGCTGTAGCTCCTTCTGGTGTATTAAATACTATTGTATTTAAAATGTTTACTGTATTCCTTATACTGACATCAAATGTTGTAGTTTCAACACTAGGAATTACATTTTCTTCTTGTTCTGGATTTAATACATCTTCAACTGTTGTATCATCATCTTGACATGATATGATGAGCATACTTGCTAACATCATTACACTAACTTTTAAATTTTTCATTATATATTTTTTATTTAGTACTGTAAAACTACTTCCATAGTCAGACTGTATAAAAAAAAATGAAGTGAACCCGAAATCCCTGTTTTAAAAAGGAATGTACTTTAAATAATAGGCATTTCTTTTATTGAAAGTGAATTACAAACTTTAAAAGGGAATATTTTTTTTAGCATTTTACAGATTTCAACCTAGCAAGCCTAATCTAAGTGCTCTTTTAGAAAGAAAATGAAGTAATCAATACCAATTACCTCCATCTCAACTATTTTTTTATTGATTAAGATGAATTCGATATAATTTTATACCAGTATTAAAAATTTAAAAGGAGTAGTTTTCGTCAGAAAATTGTATCTAAATGGATAATTTGAATACTTATACGATTTACTAACAAAAATTTAAAGGCTACGTTTTTTGTATTGAGCAACAGACATTAATAAGATCATAAAACCAGAAAGTGTCTAGTGATCCAGTTGGATTGTTTCTAAAATTGAGTATAACGTCTTTATAATTGTAAAAAATAGATTGCGGTAAACCCGAAAAACAAATTTCCTCTTCGGGTATTTAAATTTTTACGTGTTTGTGTAATAAAAGCATCTTCGGCAAACAACCCCGAATTAGTGAGTTTAAATTGCAATGATATATTTTTTAATGCCCAATTATAGCCTATGGAAACAGCATTAAAAGTTTCTATCGAATTCAATGGATTTGCTACATAAAAATATTCAGACACTAATTCACTCCGTATAGTTGTTTTAAAACGAACTCCCATACCTAATGCAAAATGATTAGGATCATCAACACTAAATCTAGAGGAACCTCTGTGAATAAAAGTAGGAGTTACTTGAGCAGAAAATCTTCGAGAGAACCTTCTTGCTATCAATAATTGACTTGTATAGGCTAACCTATCATTAAAATTGTCTCTTAACTCTACCATACCCGTTTTTTTACTTCGGTACGATGTGGTTTGCACCCAAGTAAGTCCAAATTTATTGGGGCCATTAGTTTGTTGTTGTAATAACCTGTATTTCAAATATCCATTGAAATTACCATCCAAAGTACTTACACCTACTCCTAAAGTAAAAGTATTGGTAATACTATAATCCACACCAAAACGTGTAGACATCTTATCTGCTAAAAAGCTTGAGCTAGTTTGAGTAGGTAAATCCCAAAAGCGATTTCTCGCAGAAATTTCTAAAGAACCTTTTTTACGTGTCTCAACAGAATGCCCAATGGATATTCGAGTTCCAATAAATGTTGATCGAGTATAAAATGTGGTCTCTTCTTGCTTTTGTTTTTCTAATTTATCTAATAACGTTTGTCCATTTATTACATAAAAAAAACTTAAAAAAAACAATGTTAAAAAAAAATTATTCCTCATAAGGCTGATCGTATTTAAAATTGAACGAAATTTTTATTATTTCAGCAATATTTGGTGAAATTAATGGATGAATTTTTATATCGTAATCTTTAACTTTCACTTCTAGTTCTCCTGTTATAATATATCCTTTGGATGTAGTAAGTATTTTTGCCTTAAAACTTAAAGGCTGTGTTTTATTTCGTAACGTAAAATTACCTTTAACTAGTTTTGTTTGCCCTAGCTCGCTTACCTCTTTATCAAAATTTTCAATAACTCCTTCAAAAGTAGCTTTGGGGTAAATATCAGATTCAATATAACTTTCATTAAAATGCTCATGCATTAAAGACTTTTTAAATTTAAAAGCTCGCATCAAAATACTTACAGCAATTTGGTTGGTTGTAGTATCATAAATACTAAAAGCCTGATCATTGGTCGCCTGTATATTTTCTACGGCAGTATAAGAAAAAAAGGCTACTTGCCCTTGTCTGGTAAAAAACTGCTCACTTTTTTGAGAAAAAACCAAGCAAGGCCATATTAAAACAGCTAATAATAGCTTATTCATAAGTTTCATTATCAATTAAAATACAGTTTAGCATAATAGCATCATGTAAAATTCCTTTAAATGTTCCTTTAACAGAAACAATAGTACCTACTTTTAAATGTGATGTGTTTTGATTTTTTTTCATTTCGCAAAGCACTAACAATTCCGATTCTTTTCCTTCTAACAATAGCGATGTACTTCCATATTTTGATGTAATTTCTTTCAAAACCCCTTCCACTTCAATGGTTTCTTCAATAAATTCTTTTAATAAAAAACTATCTTTTTTGCCCACTTTCTGTGAAAACTCATTAACAGTAAAGCGCTGTACACTGACTGAAGTAAAACTAAAAAAATCGCCTACTATTGCCAACCTAATTAGTACCAACAGTATTACTATTGATAAAATTAAAAGAAACTTATGTTTATGAATAAAATTCAATTATTTTTTTTTGTGAAATTAAATGTTTTAAAGTTTTTTACGACTATAAATTAAGGTCAGACTGAAAAAAACGACTTAAGAAGGAATAAATTAGATCAACTAATTTTTAAATTAACTATTTTCTATTGAAAAATATAAAGTACTACACATACACTACTTTAGGCTTTTGTGTTTTTTTTGCATTAATTGCCATGGCTGCTACTAATTTAATTGTAAAGTTTGCTACAGTATCTTTATTAAACGAAAAAATCGAACAAGGGCAACAACAAGTAAAAAATATTCAAAGTTTATTAGCTCAACATCAAACAAAAATTATTGAACAGCAAAATAGAAATGCTATTCAGCATGCTATACAAAACACCAATAATCAAAGTTTATATTTATCTATTATTGACTGGTCTGGTGCTATTATTTGTCACCCAGATGTAACTAAAATAGGTAGTAAAAGCGATCAAAAGGCATCTATCGTTTCTCGTTTCGAAAAAAGTATCTCGGGTAAAGATCTTTATAATTTTCTAAGTACAAAATTATCAAGTAACTATTCGAACGTTTTTTATTCACTTCCCATAAAAGAATCTGATTGGATTATTGCAATACATTTAAATAAAGAAGTTTTAAAAGAGCAAACCAATGAATTAAAAACTAAAGTAATAGTAAGCTTTTTAATTATTGGCTTAATATTACTGTTTTTAATACTTATCATTATTCGCTGGCTTACGGGTGTTTATGACAATCAAATATTAAGATTAAATTCGAAAATAGAAGATGATTTAAATAAGTTAAATCTTTCGTTACAAAATTATCAAGAAAATATTTCTGAGTTTGCTAAAGCTTCTGTTTCGCAAAATAACATTACTAATTCAGTTGTTCCTGCTAATGCCATTAAAGAGCATGAGAAAAAGCGTATTTTAACTTACTCCAGAAACGAATTACGACCTGTTAATATTGAAGATATTGCTTATATATATGTAGACAATACAATTACCTATTTGACACAAAAAAATGGTCAAAAATCAACTTCGCAAGAAACACTCGATGGTATTTACTCCCATTTGAATGATAAATTATTCTTTAGGGTTAATAGACAAATTATAGTTTGTATCTACGCTATAAATAAAATCATAAAATACGACAATAATAAATTAAAAATTGAAACCTCTCCTAGTTCAGAAATTGATATTATTATAGGAAAAAATAAAGCTTCGGCATTTAAACAATGGCTCGATATTTAATCAAAAAACGATTATAAGTAGCTTTTTTATTTTCCATAATTTATTTATTATGTGATTTAAACACATCTTCTCATTTTACGAAAGCTCATAATTTACCTTATTTAAATACATTATTTACTGTTTTTTTAATAAAAAAGTAAGTATTTATCAAAAAAATAGACTACACAATAACTTTAATTTACAAATCAAATACAAAAAGTTATGAAAATTAGAAAATCAATTTCGTTGTCAGCACTTTTCATTGCACTCGCTCTTTTTTCATGTAATGATGATGATGATAACACTACGAACCCTACAGAAACTCCAAATTTAGTTGAAGTTGTGTCTTACAATTCACCACAAAATTTAAATGAGAACAGATCAAATCCTGAGCGAGCAAGTCTAGATTCTCCTGAAGAATTTTATGAATTAAACTTTACTGTACCTGAAGGTGCAAATAACGCCAAAATGAGTTTTGTTTCCATGTCATCAATTAGTAACGATTGGCTTTTTGCTCCAAGAGGTACAGGAATAACTATTTTTAACAATGATGGCTCTGCCATTACTGGTGATATTACAAGTCAGATTTTATTATGGGATGCTGGCACCGAAGAAGAAAATGAAGCTACCAGAGGTGGTGGAAGCCCTGAGTTAAGAGCCGATGATGATGATGTAAATGTGAGAATTATAGATACTGATGTTTCTGCATACTTAAAAGCAGAAATAACAAATTATAATGCTAGTAATAGAACATTTACACTAAGAATTGAAAATCTTAGAGGCGAATTTGCTGATCCAGATCCTATTCGAATCTCCCCTGGTGTATTAGTTGTTCATAATAACAATAATCCTTTTTTTACTGAAGGTGCTGCCGACAGAGGAGATGGTTTACAGCTTTTAGCTGAAAGAGGTAATTTTAGCGAACTTTTAGAAAGTTTAAATGAAATATTGAATCAGTAATCATTAATTCATTTTTAATTACATCCACATTATATAAGGGAGCGCTATGTGTTAGCTCCCTTATTTGTTTATGTGAACACTAAAAATTACTCTTTTTAATAGTTATTAAGACTCAAAAATGAATATGAAAAAGATACTAATTCTAACTATTTTTAGCATTGCCCTATTACAATCCAATAGTTTACTTGCAGCTACAAAAACAACTTCTTTAAAAGAAAAACCGCACTACGCCTATTTTTTAGATTTTTTTACCTCAACAGATATTCTTGTCCACCAAAGAGCTATTGATTATATAATTGAAAATTGGACTGAGAGTGATGAAATTTTATTAGTAGATACTTTATATTTTGTGAGAGATCATAGAATTAGACGACAGCTACATAAAATTTTAGAAGAAAAAACAACGCTAAAAACAAAAGATAGTTACAATAATTGGTATGCTTCTATTTGGAATAGGCCTTCGGCATATACCAAGAACTACTTCACATTTAAAGCAAAATTACATAGCTTTATTGATCCAAAATTTCCTAAATATTTTTATCAAAGAGCACACCAATCAATAATTAGATTAGATGAGGTCCGTTGGGGTGGTGTTCACCAAGATGGTATTCCTCCCTTAAGAAACCCTAAAATGATTTCTGCTAACGAAGTAACTTATTTAGCAGATTCAAATGTTGTTTTTGGTATTGAAATTAATGGAGATTTTAGGGCTTATCCAAAACGAATTTTAGCCTGGCATGAATTATTTACTGATACTGTTGGTAACATTCCCGTTGCAGGAGTGTATTGCACCTTATGCGGTACTGTAATACTATATAAAACCATGCATAAAGGCATTCATTATAGCCTAGGAACAAGTGGATTTTTATACCGTTCCAATAAATTAATGTATGATCAAAAAACACAATCACTTTGGAGCACTACTCTAGGCAAACCTGTTATTGGTCCACTAGTAAACAAAAATATTCAATTAGAATACTTAAGTGTGGTCACATCCACTTGGGGAGCCTGGAAAAAAGCCCATCCAAACACCAAAGTATTATCGATTAACACTGGACATCAACGTAATTACGATGAAGGAGTAGCCTATAAAAATTATTTTGCTACCGATAAATTAATGTTCAATATTCCTAAACTAGATCACAGATTGAATAATAAAGATGAAGTTTTAGTTATTAAAGCTCCCTTAGAATCTGATGAAGTTATTGCTATTGCTTCCAAATTTTTAAAACAAAATAGTATTTATTACGATAAAATAAACCAACGCTCTTTTGTTATATTTACAGATAAAAGTGGCGCACATAGAGCTTATTTTAACGAAGGCTTAATTTTTAAAAAATATAACTCCAGTAAACATGAAGTCGTTGATCAAAATGGAATCACTTGGGAGGTACATGAGAATTTTTTAAAAAACAAAACTACTAGTACTAAAATAAATAGATTACACTCTTATAACGCCTTTTGGTTTGGGTTCCAAAGCCAATATCCTAAGGCTCGATTAGTAAAATAACTTATTAAAAACTTTTAACTCATGAAATCTAATTTTCTAAACTATCTGAAAATTTCTGTTTCTTTACTTTTATTATCCTCAATAAATGCATGTACAGTACTTCAATGGAGAGAAAATGATGCCGAAATCACTAAGCGATTTAACGATTATAATATACCTACAAAGATTGATTATTTTGAAATTGATAGTTTAAACTTAAAAATACGATCACAGCATATCATTAACTCAAATAGTCATATTAATATTATTTTTCTCCATGGCTCTCCTAGTTCACTTTCTGCTTGGAACGGCTATCTAAAAGACAGCTTACTTATTTCTAAAGCAAATTTACATGCTATAGATCGACCTGGATATGGATATTCTAATTTTGGTAAAGAGCTCCCCGAGATTACTCCACAAGCCGAAGCCATGAGTCGTTTAATTAACCATTATAAATTAAAAAATGTAATAACCATTGGCTCTTCCTATGGGGGCCCTTTAGCTGCTCGTGTTGCGGCTATTAATAAAAATGTAAAAGGAACCATAATGGTTTCACCTGCTATTGATCCTAATCAAGAAAAAGATATATGGGGCTCCCGTTTAACACAATGGTGGTTAACACGATGGTTGGTTCCTCGAGGTTACAGAGTTGCTGGAGATGAAAAAACAATTCATGCACAAGAAATGGCAAAAATAGACCATGAATGGAACCGTGTTAAAACGCCTGTAATTCATATACACGGTGACGCCGATGATTTAGTACCCTATACAAATATCAATTACAGCAAAAAGAAATTTTCTTCATTAGAAATTGTTACTATTCCTCAAAAAGGTCACGAAATTGCTTGGGCGCATCCAGAATTAATTTTACCTTATATCTATAAAATGCTTAATCAAATAACTAATTAAGTTACAGTTAAAAATAATTATTCCTCTTTTAGCATAGCCGTATGTGGAATTTCATCTTCCATATACACGTCTCCGTAGGCTTCAAATCCAAGATTAGTATAAAAACGTTTTAAATATAATTGTGCCGAAATTTTGATTTTAGTTTCATTAAAATATTTTTCAACTGCATCAATGGATACTTTCATAATTTCTTTTCCATAATCAAATCTTCGGTATTGCTTTGTTACTAAAACACGCCCAATACTTGCATATTCAAAATAATCATTAGGTTTAAAAATCCGAGTATAGGCTACTAATTCGTTAGTTACATACCCCATTATATGGATTGCTTTTTGATCTTTATAATCTAAATCTTGATACGCAATCCGTTGTTCAACCACAAAAACCTCACTACGGATACGTAAAATGTTATAAAGTTCCGCTTTGGTTAATTCGGAATAACTTTTAACAACAATTTCTAACATTTACTATTCTTTTTTCTTTTTAAAAATACACTTTAGTATTTATAATTTTCACTATTTTATCCTTTTCCATTCTTTTTATTGTTCTTATCGTAGTTTCTACACTTAAACCCAATAAACCAGCTATATCTTTTCGAGTTAAATCAATTTTAACACCAAAAAGGGTATCATTTTCATACACATCAAACTTTAAGTAATTAAACAACGTAACAATAGCTTCTTCAGCAGAATTTGATGTAATACCGTTAGCTATTGTCGCCTTATAATACAAACGCTTGGATAGCATTTTAGAAAACTCATAATGCACTTCAGGATTTTCAAATAACATCCTTTTAAAAACTTCTTTTTCTATTCTATATATTTTAACAGCACTAATCGCTTCTGCATTTGCAGGATATTTAACATCTATTAATAACGGGGGTTCTCCAAAACTTTTATTCTTTCCAAAAATTCCCTGGATAAATTCATTTCCATTATCACTGTAGTAATTCATTTTAACTCCACCACTAATAATCTGGTAGTAATATTTTGCAAAAGTTCTTGCCTTAAAAATGTTTTCTCCCTTTGAAAAACTGATAATTTCTACCTTATATTTTTCTAAAATGCTTTTTGATATCATATGATTTGGATCATAAAATTTATCCTGACTCCACTATTAATTTTGTAAAGAAACTAATTCTAAAAATAACTCAACATTATTTTAGAAAACCTTATAAATCAAACAAAATTTAACACCTATTATGCCCAATCAAGAAACTATAGATATCATAAAATCAACAGCCCCCGTTTTACAACAACATGGCGAAATTATTACCAAAGTATTTTACAAACAACTATTTGAAAATCATCCTGAAATGAAAAACATTTTCAATATGACAAATCAAATAAAAGGAGAGCAACCAAAAGCCCTCGCAAACGCCATATTTCAATACGCCTGTCATATTGATAAACTTGAATTACTTAATGATACTGTCGAATCTATTGCTCAAAAACATGCTAGTTTTTCTATTTCTAAAGATATGTATCCTATAGTTGGGAAAAATCTTTTGAATGCTATAAAACTAGTTTTAGGTGATGCCGCCACTCCTGTAATCATTAATGCTTGGGCAGAAGCTTATGAAAGCTTATCTGTTATTTTTATAAAAAGGGAAGAACAATTATACGTAGAAAAAGAAAACAACAAAGGCGGTTTTAGAGGAATGAAAGAGTTTGTAGTTATAAATAAAGTTAAAGAAAGTGATGTTATTACTTCCTTTTATTTACAAAGAAAAGACAATACATCTATTCCTCAATTTACACCTGGACAATACATATCATTAACTATTGATATTCCAAATACAACACACAAACACACCCGGAATTATAGTTTATCCGATACTCCTTATAAAAATCATTTAAGAATCAGTGTAAAAAAAGAAGAAGGCACTCCTAAAGGCATGGTATCCAATCATCTTCATTCAACCATTACTATAGGAGATACGTTATTTTTTGGAATGCCCTCTGGTAATTTCACATTAAAAAACACTGAAAATCCTTTAGTTTTAATTAGTGGTGGGGTGGGAATAACTCCTTTAATTAGTATGTATTTATCAACTTTAACCCATAAAAAAAGACCTATACATTTAATACAATGTGTAAAAAACAGTAATGTTCAAGCATTTAAAAACGAAATTGCTGAACATGCAAACGATCAAACAACACTAACTACTATTTACAGCGAACCTTTAAGTGCTGACCAACTGACTAAAGATTATAATTTTAAAGGCTTTTTAACATTAGAGATTTTAAAAGAATTAAAAATAAATCCTGAAAGTGACTTTTATTTTTGCGGACCAAAGCCATTTATGATCAATACAATTAGCATTTTAAAACTACTAAACGTTCCTGAAACCAATATTAATTTTGAATTTTTTGGCCCTAGTATTGATCTAGTATAGAAATACTATAAAAAATAAAAGAAGGCAATATACAGCATATTACCTTCTTTTATTTTGTAAATTCTAAATTTTATCTGACTACTTATGCTTTAGCCGTATGATTCACCTGCTGTGGGAATGGGATTTCAATACCTGCTTTATCAAGTGCTACTTTCACATTCTGTAATGAATTAAAATACACATCCCAGTAATTAGCTACTGTAGCATGAGGGCGCACTAAAATATTAACCGAGCTATCTGCCAACTCACCAACCGCAACTGTTGGCGCTGGAGATTTTAACACTTTAGGATCGCTCATAAGCGTATCCATGATTACTGTTTTAGCTTTTTCTATATCATCCGAATAGCTAATTCCTACGGTTAAATCTACACGTAAATGTCCAGTACTTGAAAAATTTGTAATATTACCATTAGATAAGGCTCCATTAGGTATAATTACTTCTTTATTTTCTGGAGTAAGAATTTTTGTTACGAATATTTGAATTTCCTTTACCACTCCTATTGCAGATTGAGCTTCAATAAGATCTCCTACTTTAAAGGGCTTAAATAATAAAATCAATGCTCCTCCAGCAAAATTTGCTAAAGACCCTTGTAATGCTAAACCTACAGCCAAACCAGCAGCACCTATAATCGCTACAAATGATGTTGTTGCAACTCCTAATTGCCCTAATACACTAATAAATAGTAATATTTTTAAAATCCAAGTAAGTAAGCTTACTAAAAAACCACTTAAAGACTCATCTATGTCAGTTTTCTTAATTATCTTTTTTACAGCCTTAACCACTTGTTTTATTACCCATAAACCTACTAGTAATAAAATTAATGCTTGCCCTATTTTGATACCGTATTCGATAGCAATGCTTGTTATTTTCCCAAAATCAATTGATGCTAATTTTTCTTCCATTATTGTTCGATTTTATTTTTAGATTATACCTCCAAAAGTATAAAATAGTATCCTTATAAAAAAAGCTCATTAAATTTATAATGAGCTTTCTCTTTTTTTATTTAAAAATATTATCTAATTCCTTTTATAAAATTTGAAATACCATCAATTCCATCTTTAGTAATCATTTTTATAAATGCTGAACCAATAATTGCTCCTTTAGCTTTTGTTGTTGCTTGAGTAAAGGTTTCTGCATTATTAATCCCAAATCCTACAATTTGCGGATTTTTTAAATTCATGGCTTCTATACGATTAAAATAACTTTCTTGCGTATTTCCAAATCCCGAAGTTGAACCTGTAACACTAGCCGAACTTACCATATAAATAAATCCATTAGAAACACTATCAATAAATCGAATACGTTCTTCGCTAGTTTGCGGAGTAATTAAAAATACATTAATCAACCCATATTTTTCAAAAGTAGCCCTGTAATGTTCATCATATTCTGCCACTGGTAAATCGGGTATGATAAGACCATCAATTCCTAATTCGGCACATTTTTTACAAAAAGCTTCTACCCCATATTGCATCATTGGATTAAAATATCCCATAATAATTAATGGTATATTAACGGTATCTCTAATTCCTTCCAACTGCTCAAATAACTTTTGCGTAGTCATTCCATTTTTTAAGGCTGCCGTTGAACTATCTTGAATAGTTGGACCATCTGCCAATGGATCACTAAATGGCAATCCAATTTCAATCATATCCACCCCGTTATCTTCTAATTTTTTAATAACCGTAGCAGTATCATTTAATGAAGGATATCCTGCTGTAAAATATATAGACAATAACTTTTTGTCTTCGCTTAATTTTTTATTTATTCTGTTCATTTTTACTAGTATTGAGTATTGAGTACACAGTATTGAGACTTATCTCAATACTCATATCTCATATCTAAAATCTATAATTTAAAATAGTCGATATAAGTATTCAAATCCTTATCTCCTCTTCCCGAAAGACTAATCACTACCACATCATCTGGTTTAAATTTTTTCTCATTAAAAATAGCTAGTGCATGTGAAGTTTCAATAGCAGGAATAATGCCTTCTAATTGTGAAAGCTCCAAACCTGCTGTCATAGCATCATCATCCGTTACTGAAAAGAATTCGGCTCTTCCCGTACGTGATAAATGTGAATGCATTGGTCCAACACCCGGGTAGTCTAAGCCCGCTGAAATCGAATAAGGCTCCGTAATCTGCCCATCTGGTGATTGCATTAACAAAGTTTTACAACCGTGAATAATACCTTCTTTTCCTAATTTACTTGTCGCCGCACTTTCGCCGCTATCTACTCCTTTCCCTGCAGCTTCTACTGCTATAATTCCTACTTCTGGTGTGTCCAAAAAGTGATAATAGGTTCCTGCTGCATTACTTCCTCCACCAATGCAAGCAACTACATAATCAGGATTTTCTCGACCTTCTTTTTCTTTTAACTGCCACTTAATCTCTTCCGAAATAATGCTCTGAAAACGGGTTACCATATCAGGATATGGATGTGGCCCAATGGCCGATCCAATAATATAGTGCGTATCTACAGGATTATTAATCCAATCGCGAATAGCCTCATTAGTGGCATCCTTCAAGGTTCTACTTCCCGATTTTGCAGGTCTAACTTCTGCGCCAAGCATTTTCATACGAGCCACATTAGGTGCTTGTCGTTTGATATCAATTTCCCCCATGTATACGATACACTGAATCCCCATAAGCGCGCAAACCGTAGCTGTAGCCACACCATGTTGACCAGCTCCAGTTTCTGCAATAATTCGGTGTTTACCTAATTTTTTGGCAACTAGTATTTGACCTATAGTATTATTCACTTTATGCGCTCCGGTATGATTCAAGTCTTCTCGTTTTAAATACACTTTTGTATGGTATTTTTCCGAAAGTCGTTTTGCATAATATAACGGGCTTGGTCGTCCCACATAATCCTTTAACAATTGATCGAACTCAGCTTTAAACTCAGGTTGATCCATTATTTCTAGATACTTCGTTCGTAATTCTTCTACATTAGGATATAACATTTCGGGGATATAGGCTCCTCCAAAATCTCCATAATATCCTTTTTCGTTAACGTGATATTTCATATCTATTAGTATTGAGTACAAAGTGCCGAGTATTAAGTTATTTTTTACTTACTACTCAGTACTAATTACTTTGTACTGTATTTATCTTTTCTAAAAATTCTTTTAATAATAAGGTATCTTTCAACCCCGGTTCTATTTCAAATTTACTATTTAAATCCAAGGCATAAATAGGTAAATCCGTTTTTAGGATTTGTTCAATTTTTTGTAATTCATTGGGTCCAATACCTCCACTTAAAATAATCGGTGTGTTACTTTTATAGGCCTTTAAAACTTGCCAATCAAAAGTATAGCCATTCCCTCCTTTTTCTTTGCCTTTGGTGTCAAAAAGAAAATAATCCACATAAGATTCATAATTCTTTAGCACATCAAAATTAAAGCTATCTTTTATTCCAAAAACTTTAAATACCTCAATAAAATCAGTGGTCTTAATTGCTTTCGCAGAAAGTAAACTCAATCTGACTTTTAACTCCTTACAATAATTTGCTGTTTCACTACCGTGCAATTGAACCGCTTTAAAATCATACTTTTCAACTTTTTCAATAATAAAATCAATTTCTGCATCAACAAAAACTCCTGTTTTTTTTATACCTTCTGCAATTGTGGGAATCGCTCCATCAAAATTTCTGGGGGATTTTGGATAAAAAATAAAACCTAAATAATCAGGTTGTATTATAGCCACATCCCGAATATTATCGGGCTGTTTCATACCACATACTTTTATTTTTAGCTTTCTCTTCTTCATTACCCAATCACTGGATTTATATTCGTATTGTCAAAATTGATATTGTGTGCAAAATCATACATTTCCTTAAACACCGAAGTCATATCGGGTTCCTCAATATCTTTTAATAGCTTACGTACTAATTTAGATTCGAACTGATGTTTTTTTGAAACGGCATAACTTGCCAATTGTCCGCCTACCGTTTTGTAAAACAAGGCTTCAATAACGCTTTTGTCCTTAGGCTCCTCGGTTACAAATTCCAACCCATCGATCCCACATTTATTAAACATCATGGTTAATAAGTATTGAATGGCAACATTTTTTGTAAGCGTAATATTAATTTGTTGTTCTTTTAAAGCTGCCGATCTAACAATCGCTTTTGCTACATAATCTACGGGTACAATATTTAAACCACCTTCGGGATTTAAAACAATACGCACTCTACCAATATCCTTATACAGTGCTTTCATTTTACTAAAAAAAGCACCAATTGCGTAAAACACAATATAACTATTAGTCACATATTTTGGAGCATCCAATAACCTTCCCGAAACTACACTAGGCCTTGCTATGATACACTCAAAATTATTATCCGCAGCAAATTGCAGGACTTCCTTTTCTATTTTCATTTTAAATTCTTCATAAAAATTTCTGAATTTAAAATCTGTTTCTCCATGATAATCATCCGTAATCACTCCTTCAATATCACCTCTAGAAAAAGCAGTACTCACAAAAACTAATTTTTTTGTGCGTTTTTTAATAATTTCAAAAAAAGCCTTCGTGTTTTTATAGTTAGTTTGGGCGATTTCATGCTTAGCTTTAGCTCCCCTACCTAAATTTACCGAAGCCGCTAAATGATACACCGTAAATTGATTTCCTGCTTTTTTAGGAATTACAAAATCACTAATATCTCCTTCCAATACATGAATACAATCTACTAAGTACTCTTTATAAAAAGATTTAATTTTTGTTGGAATCAATGCCGGAGCAAACACTTCATTATGTAAACGTTCCTGTCCATTCTTTCCATTTCCTGTTCTGATTACCACATAAATGGAGGGCTTCTTTTTTTGAGTATACAGCTCAAAAAGCAACTCAAATAATACATGAGACCCCACATTACCCGTAACCCCTGTAATCAAAATTGCTTCCATTTTTTCTTTTTAGAAAATTACAATTGCTCTATAAACTCAATAGCACTCTGCGCTGGATCATCCGTTTTCATAAAGTTTTCACCAATTAAAAAACCTTGATATCCGTATGGTTTTAATTCTTTAATGGCTTCAACTGAACTAATACCACTTTCTGAAACCTTAACAAAATCATCAGGAATTTGAGTACTTAAACTTTTGCTTGTTTCTAAACTCACTTCAAAAGTTTTTAAATTTCTATTATTCACTCCTAACATATCCAATGAAGGCATCAAGGATTTTTCTAATTCTTCTTGATTATGTACTTCTAACAATACATCTAAACCTAAATTTTTAGCAAATTCTGATAAATGTTTAATTTCATTTCTTGTTAAACAAGCTGCTATTAACAAACATACATCAGCTCCATAAGCTTTTGCTTCGAGCAATTGGTATTCATCAATAATAAATTCTTTACGCAACAAAGGCATATCAACACTAGCACGAGCTGTTAATAAATCATCTAATGAACCTCCAAAATATTTTCCGTCGGTTAATACAGACATTCCACAAGCTCCTGCCTTTTCATATCCTTTAGCCACATCCCAAACACTACTTTTTTGGTTAATCACCGATTTTGAAGGTGATCTACGTTTGTGTTCGGCTATAATTCCTGTTTCGCTTTCGCGAAGCGCCTTTGCTAATGACACTGTAGTGCGATCAAAAAGCACTGATTGTTCCAATTGTGATACTGGAACCAAAGCTTTTCTAAAATCGACTTCAATACGCTTATCTGCTACTATTTTATCTAATATATTCATATTTAGTTGTCAGTTGTCAGTTGTCAGTTGTTGGCTAACTAAAAACTCATACTATACCTACATTTAAAACTTACTACTTTGTACTATCTACTTAATACTAATTAAGTGCTTGTACTTTCTTTAAAACTTCCAAGCCTTTTCCGCTTAGTAAACTTTCTTTGGCTTTTTCAAAACCTTCTTTTGGTGTTAAGTTCAATACGGTTGCAATGGCCATTCCAGAATTAGCACATACCACATTATTCTGCGCTTCAGTACCTTTTCCGCTCAATACATCGACAAATATTTTAGCAGATGATTCAATAGAATCTCCTCCATAAATGTCCGATTGTTTTAACTGAGTCACTCCAAAATCATCTGGTGTTAGCATGGCTTCCGTTTGCCTTGTAATTGTTTTAGTTTTTCCTGTTAAAGATATTTCATCATACCCATCCAAAGCATGTAAAATGGTAAAATTTTTAGTTCCATTTTGGTATAAATACCCATACATACGTGCTAATTCCAAGTTAAAAACCCCTACCATTTGGTTGGTTGGAAATGCTGGATTAACCATTGGTCCCAACATATTAAAAAATGTTTTTACAGCTAATTCTCTTCGAATAGGCGCTACATTTTTCATTGCTGGATGAAACAAAGGAGCGTGTAACACACAAATACCGGTTTCATCAATACTTTTGGTTAAAAAATCTTTATTATTACTAAACTTGATTCCCAAATGCTCCATTACATTAGAACTCCCACAGGTTGAAGACACTCCATAATTTCCATGCTTAGTCACTTTAATTCCTGCTCCAGCAGCAACAAATGATGACAAGGTTGAAATATTAAACGTATCTTTTCCATCACCTCCTGTACCACATAAATCAATAGGATTATATTCACTTAAATCAACGGCTACACAAAGTTCCAATAATGCATCTCGAAATCCCTCTAATTCTTCTACAGTAATACTTCGCATCATATACACCGTAAGAAATGAGGCTATTTGGCTTGGATTATAACTTCCGTTAGAAATATTGACCAAAATATCTTTAGCTTCCTGCTTACTAAGTACTTCGTGATTAATTAATCTATTTAATATATTTTTCATACTAAACTGTTTATGGTTATCGGTTCTCTGTTTTCAGTAGTATTACCGATAACGGAAAACCATAAACTAATATCTATTTTAATTATTTACCCAATTCTCTAACATTTTCATGCCATCGGGTGTTAATACTGATTCCGGATGGAATTGTACTCCGCGGACATCAAATTCTCGGTGCCTTAATGACATTACCTGTCCATTTTCATCTAGCGAAGTAATTTCTAAACTATCTGGAAAACCATCTTTAGCCACCACCCATGAATGGTAGCGACCTACTTCGAATGATTTTTCTAGTCCTTCAAACACTAACGCATCCGCAACTACAGTATCAATTTTTGTGGCCACTCCATGGTATACTTGGTCTAAATTTCGGAGTGTTCCTCCAAAAACTTCACCAATAGCTTGCTGCCCTAAACACACTCCAAAAATACTTTTTGTAGCAGCGTATTTCTTAATAATAGGCTTTAACAAACCAGCCTCATCTGGTATTCCAGGCCCTGGAGAAAGTAAAATTTTATCAAAAGCATCTACATCTTCCAACGCTAGTTGGTCATTACGTTTTACAATAACTTCACAACCTAAATCCTCTAAATAGTGAACTAAATTGTAAACAAACGAATCGTAATTATCTATAACTAATATTTTTTTCATAATCATCATTCCCCTGTAAAAGAGAATCTCATTAATTTAACTCTGATTTTTTTGGAAGTTTCCTTCTATAAGATAAAGCAAATACAAACTAGCTTATATTTCTTCGGCTAATTTTAAGGCCTTAGTTAGTGCACCTAGTTTATTGTATACTTCTTGCAATTCACTTTCTTCATTACTTGCAGTAACTAAACCAGCCCCTGCCTGCCAATGTAAACTATGGTTTTTACTTAAAAAAGTACGAATCATTATAGCATGATTAAAGTTTCCTTTAAAATCCATAAAGCCTATAGCGCCACCATAAAACTCTCTGTTAATTGTTTCATATTTTTCAATAAGCTGCATAGCCATATGTTTTGGCGCACCACTTAAAGTACCCGCCGGAAATGTATCAGCTACCACTTGCATTGTTGAGCTACTCTCATGTTTTTTCCCTGTTACTTTACTCACCAAATGTATGACATGACTATAAAATTGTACTTCACGGTAACGTTCCACATTTACATGGCTCCCATTACGACTTAAGTCATTACGGGCTAAATCAACCAGCATTACATGCTCACTATTTTCTTTAGGATCTAAGGCTAATTTTTTAGCCAATACCGCATCTTTTTCATCATCACCTGTACGCTTAAATGTTCCTGCAATTGGATGTATTTCGGCTATACCCTCATCCACTACTAATTGTGCTTCTGGCGAACTTCCGAAAATTTTAAAATCTCCATAATCAAAATAGAATAAATATGGTGATGGATTTACACTGCGTAATGCGCGATACACATTAAACTCATCGCCTTTAAATTGTTGTGAAAATCGTTTAGATAACACCAATTGGAATACATCACCTCGTTGACAATGTTTTTTGGCTATAGCTACATTTTGTTTAAAGGTTTCATCGTCGATATTACTTGTCGTTTCCCCTACTGATTCAAATGAATATGATGCAAAATTTTTAACCTTTATTAAAGATTCAATTTCATCAATATTACTTTCCTTGTTATAAGTATGCGCAAAAATATAAGCTTCATTATTAAAATGATTAATCGCAATTATATTTTGATATACAGCATAGTATACATCTGGAATATCTAATTTGTTTGGTTTTTGACTAATATCAACATCCTCAAAATAACGCACCGCATCATAGGATATATAGCCAAATAATCCATTATTAATAAATTTAAAATCACTCTCCTCCGTTTTAAATATCCCCCCAAAAGCTTCAATTGCTTCTGGAATATCTGATTCCGAAGTAATTTCTGTTACTTTCTCATTGCCCTCGGGGCACATTTGAGTAATTTTTTCGTCTTTAACTGTAATACTAGCTATCGGATTACAGCATATGTATGAAAAACTATTATCTGACCCATGGTAATCACTACTTTCCAGCAATAAACTATTCGGAAAACGATCTCTAATTTTTAAATACACACTTACTGGTGTAATGGTATCAGCAATTATCTTTTTGTAACTCGTTTTAAGTTGGTAACTCATATTAGTTCAGTGTTTTCAAATCTTTATTACAAGGACTTGGTAAAAATATAAAATAAAAAAAGGCTTGTCGTGATTGACAAGCCTTTTTTTGAATGAAATTTCGTTATAAATTTTAAATAAAAAATGCAAGATATCACGACTAGTTAACTAGAGATATCCACCACCAAATATTAAAATTTAAATTTTTCATATGACAAATGTAATTATTTTTTATTTTTTTCAATAACATTGTAAAATAAAATTTTAAAAATTATGAGACAAGATATAGATCAAGACGAATGGATTGAACTTTTAGAAAATGATGAAAATGCTGTCATTTTAGATGTACGTACGGATGGCGAAATTGAAGAAGGCTATATTGCCAATATGAAACAAATTGATTTTTTAGAAGGTCAGATTTTTTTAGAAGAAGTAGCTAAACTAGATAAATCTAAAAATTATTATATCTATTGTCGTTCAGGCAACAGAAGTGGTCAAGCTTGTGACATTATGGAACAACTTGGTTTTGACACCACTTATAACTTAGAAGGTGGTTTTATGAACTGGACAGGTGATATTGTGGAAGATTAAAATTTCAAAAACAAAAAAACAAATACACTTTCAATCATTTTAAGCCCTTTTAAGGGCTTTTCTTGTTTTTAAACACCCAAACACACTGTAAAAATCACAAAAAATCCTGTTAAATCAATTTTAAATACATTTTTAGGCCACTTTTAGTTATTGATACACTTATGTTAATAACTTAAACAAAACCCTTTTAAACTCATGATTTTGTTACTTATCTTTGATAAGTAGCGTAAAAAAAAGTAAAATTATGAGCGAAGAAGCTAAACAAGGCTATTCAGCCGATAGTATTCAGGCACTTGAAGGAATGGAGCATGTACGTATGCGTCCTTCCATGTATATTGGAGATGTAGGTGTACGTGGTTTGCACCATTTAGTATATGAAGTAGTTGACAATTCCATTGATGAAGCTTTAGCAGGTCATTGTGATGTGATCACCGTAACTATAAATGAAAACAATTCGGTTACCGTAACCGATAATGGCCGTGGTATACCAGTAGGTTTACACAAAAAAGAAGGTGTTTCTGCCCTTGAGGTAGTAATGACCAAAATTGGAGCTGGTGGTAAATTTGATAAAGATTCTTATAAAGTATCTGGTGGACTTCATGGAGTTGGAGTTTCCTGTGTAAATGCACTATCAGACCATTTACATGCCACTGTTTTCCGCGAAGGTAAAGTTTGGGAACAAGAATACGAAAGAGGAAAAGCCGTATACCCTGTAAAATCAACTGGTGATACCGATAAAAATGGAACAATTGTTACCTTTTTACCAGACAGATCTATTTTTCAGCAAACTGTAGAGTACAACTACGACACACTTGCTAGCAGAATGCGTGAATTGGCCTACCTTAACAAAGGAATCACCATTACCTTAACCGATGCACGTAATACCGATGAAAAAGGAGAGTTTATTTCTGAAACTTTTCATTCCAATGAAGGATTGAAAGAATTCGTAAGTTTTCTTGATGCTTCAAGAAATCCTATTATAGGGCATGTTATTGCCATGGAAGGCGAAAAGAATGATATCCCTGTTGAAGTAGCTATGATCTACAACGATTCATATGCCGAAAATTTACATTCCTATGTAAATAACATTAATACCCACGAAGGAGGAACGCATCTTTCTGGTTTCCGAAGAGGATTAACCTCTACCTTAAAGAAATTTGCTGATAATTCTGGATTATTAGATAAGTTAAAATTTGAAATTGCTGGAGACGATTTTAGAGAAGGTTTAACCGCTATCATTTCTGTTAAAGTCCAAGAACCACAATTTGAAGGACAAACAAAAACTAAATTAGGTAATCGAGAGGTAACTTCTGCTGTTTCTCAAGCTGTTTCTGAAATGTTAGAAAACTACCTTGAAGAAAATCCAGCGGATGCTAAAACCATCATACAAAAGGTTATTCTTGCCGCTCAAGCCCGCCATGCTGCCAAAAAAGCACGTGAAATGGTACAACGTAAAACCGTAATGAGTATTGGTGGTTTGCCTGGAAAATTATCTGATTGTTCTGAAACCGATCCTGCTGAGTGTGAAATATTCCTTGTAGAGGGAGATTCTGCAGGTGGAACAGCTAAACAAGGTAGAGATCGAAATTTTCAAGCTATTTTACCCCTACGTGGTAAAATTTTAAATGTTGAAAAAGCCATGCAACACAAGGTTTTTGAAAACGAAGAAATTCGAAATATATTTACTGCTCTAGGAGTTTCTATTGGAACAGAAGAAGACAGCAAAGCCTTAAACTTGACCAAATTACGTTACCATAAAGTAGTAATTATGTGTGATGCCGATGTTGATGGTAGTCACATTGCAACTTTAATTTTAACCTTCTTTTTCAGGTACATGAAAGAGCTTATTGAGCAAGGCTATGTATATATTGCTGCGCCACCATTATACTTGGTTAAAAAAGGAGCTAAAAAACAATATGCTTGGAATGATGATCAACGTGATATTTTAGTTAAAGAATACGGTGAAAACTCAAAAATCCAACGTTATAAAGGTCTTGGAGAAATGAATGCAGAACAACTTTGGGACACCACTATGAATCCTGAATTTAGAACTATGCGTCAAGTAACTATAGAATCTATGACAGAGGCTGACAGAGTATTCTCGATGCTTATGGGAGACGAAGTTCCACCTCGTAGAGAGTTTATTGAAAAGAATGCCATTTACGCAAATATTGATGCTTAATCACGTATTCTTATAAAATAAAATGCGCTCAGCTTTAAAAGTTGAGCGCATTTTTTATACTTTATATTTATACAGAAGCTTTACTTTTCGTTTTCCATATGACGCGATCTTGCCAACAAGGTATTTTTTAACAACATGGCAATGGTCATTGGCCCTACCCCTCCCGGAACAGGTGTTATAAATGACGACTTAGGTGATACAGATTCAAAATGAACATCACCCGCTAAACGGAAGCCTCTTTTCTTAGAAGCATCTTCTAAACGTGTAATTCCAACATCAATAATGGTTACACCTTCCTTTACCATATCTCCTTTTAAAAATTCTGCAACCCCCAAAGCAACTACAATAATATCAGCATTTAGAGTAAGTTCTTTTAAATTTTCTGTCTTAGAATGCGCAACAGTAACTGTAGCATCTCCAGCAGTCCTTCTCTGACTCATTAAAATACTCATAGGCCTCCCTACAATATGAGACCTTCCTATAACTACTACATTTTTACCAATGGTAGGCACTTTATAACGCTCTAATAACTCCATTATTCCATAAGGAGTAGCTGGCAAAAAAGTTGGCAACTCCAAAGCCATTCTACCTACATTTACAGGATGAAAACCATCCACATCCTTAGTGGCATCCACTGCTAATAAAACTTTATGCTCATCAATATGCTTAGGCAATGGTAATTGTACTATATAACCATCAATGGCATCATTATTATTTAACTCTTCTATTTTAACTAACAATTCAGCTTCAGTAGTATCTTCAGGAAGTTCTATTAAAGTAGAATCAAAACCCACTAAATTACAAGCCTTAACTTTAGCGCCAACATATGTTTTACTAGCACCATCATTCCCTACAATTACAGCAGCTAAATGAGGTACTTTTTCCCCTCTAGCTTTTAGTTGGGTTACTTCAACAGCAATTTCATCTTTAATATCACTACTTATTTTCTTCCCGTCTAGTATTTTCATTAATCTAATTTTATATTTTTATTGGCACGACCAATGTATATTACACATTAGGCTTATCACGAAATTAAATCTGCTCTTAATTAGTGGCTGATATTGTTTTCCACTAAGATTATTTAGAAAAAAATTACTTCATTCCTTGCATCATCTGCATCATACGTTTTCCGCCTCCACCTTGCATCATCTTCATCATTTTACCCATTTGGTTAAATTGTTTCAACAACTGATTTACTTGCTGAATTGAAGTTCCTGAACCTTTACCGATACGTTTTTTTCTACTGGCATTTATTATTTGCGGATTAGCTCGTTCTGCTGGAGTCATAGAATGTATAATCGCTTCGATATGCTTAAAAGCATCATCATCAACGTCAACATCCTTTACCATTTTTCCCATACCAGGAATCATTCCCATCAAATCCTTGATGTTACCCATTTTTTTAATCTGCTGTATTTGACTTAAAAAATCATCAAATCCAAACTGATTCTTAGCTATTTTTTTCTGAAGTTTTCTAGCCTCTTCTTCGTCAAACTGTTCTTGAGCTTTTTCAACAAGAGAAACCACATCTCCCATTCCTAGGATACGATCTGCCATACGTGATGGGTAAAACACATCTATCGCTTCCATTTTTTCACCAGTTCCAATAAACTTAATTGGCTTATCGACTACCGATTTAATAGAAAGCGCAGCACCACCTCGAGTATCACCATCTAATTTTGTTAAAATAACCCCATCAAAATTAAGCACATCATTAAAGGCTTTAGCTGTATTTACAGCATCTTGCCCTGTCATAGAATCTACAACAAATAATGTCTCAGATGGATTTATAGCCTTATGAATGTTTGATATTTCATTCATCATTTGCTCATCAACAGCCAAACGACCTGCGGTATCCACAATAACCACATTACAACCATTTGCTTTTGCATGTGCCACACCTGCCTTAGCTAATGACACTGGATCATTATTTTCTTTATCACTATATACCTCTACTCCTATTTGATCTCCTACCACATGTAATTGATCAATCGCAGCCGGACGATATACATCACAGGCTACCAATAAAGGTTTTTTTGTTTTTTTATTTTTAAGAAATTGAGCTAACTTCCCTGAAAAGGTAGTTTTACCCGACCCCTGTAAACCTGACATTAAAATTACCGCTGGTGTTCCAGAAAGGTTAATTCCTTCGGCATCACCTCCCATTAAATCAGTTAATTCATCCTTAACCAATTTAACCATTAATTGACCAGGCTTTAAACTTTTCAATACATCCTGACCAATAGCTTTTTCTTTTACTCGCTTGGTAAAATCTTTTGCTATTTTATAATTTACATCGGCATCAACTAAAGCCCTTCGAACTTCTTTTAAAGTTTCGGCAACATTAACCTCTGTTATTTGCCCATGCCCTTTTAGTATATGAAGCGCTTTATCTAGCTTATCACTTAAATTATCAAACATTTTTTTACGGTATATTTTAAAAAAGCAAATTTATGAATTTGAAGTTGAAGAGACGAATGTATTATCTATATTTTAAGTCTCTCTAAATAAAAAACAAAAATGCCTTATATCTGTTATAAACATAAGGCATTTCAAATATTTAATATTTTGTATTTTCTTATTCTTCAATTAATTTATAGGTATGTATCCAATCTACTTTCATGGTATTAATAGCATTGTTCCCTAGATCACTTTTTAGAGGTAAGCCTCCTAACCAAGGCGCATCAAAAGTCCATAAATCCCAAATTATATTTAAATTTCTTGTAAAGTCTCTACCCTCTATAAATGGATCATTATCGGAACGTTGTTCACCAAAAACAACACTTCCTGCTTTTTCTCCATTTAAATAAAACTGTGCATTTCTAGAATCTTTCCACCAAACACCAAATGTATGATATTGCTCATTCCAACGAACTCCTTTGAGTGGATTGTCTTCAGATAATTTTCTATTATCAAAATTTCCGTGATTCCTTACTACTTTAGGAGAAGCAGCAGAATTTACTTGAAAATATTGAGAATTCATTTGCCAAGGAAAATCTGGCTGACAATTACATGAAGGCTTTGAATTATTTTCAATAATATCAATTTCATCTCGATCATCACTATTTCCATTGTTTAACCAAAACGTATTATACGCAGATATGTGTGCAGTTTTAATTTTTGATTCGGTATACATTGGATAACTAATTTGTGTTCTTGACTGCACCCTAGAAGTTCTAAACCATCTTCCTTCTGCATTAGCATTATCTAATGTCGCTTTAATCCACAAATTCCCATCGGACACCCCTGAGTTTTGAGCCACCATTTGTACCGGTACTCCATAATTCCACAAAGGTTTAAACCATTTATCAGTATCAAACCCACTATTAAATTCATCTGTTAATTTAGGCACAATTTCCCATTTCATTCCCTCTGGAGCCTCTGGGATTTCAAAATTTACATCAATAATCTCTGGCTCAGCTTCTTTAACTGGAACCTCAGCTTGAGTAGGCTGATTATTTACAGGCAACGGAACTGAAACATCTTCATCTTTAGAACAAGATAATACTCCTGCACATATCAATACAATGGCAATTTTTTTCATAGAGTTTAATTTTGAGTGTGTTGTTGTACTAACTTACGGCTAAAACGTTTTCGAAACTACTTATTTATTACAAAACAATTCATAAAAAACAATTAATTTTTTTAAAAAAAATTGTAGCTTTATTCTTTAGTCGTTAATAAACTTTAAAAACTACATTGATTAACAAAAAATTAGATTGTTTTCATGAATAAAAACACTGTTTTTTTTATTCATGAAAAACTTTTATTCTAATTATTGTTATTGTAAAGTAAATCGACTATACTGTATACTATTATAGTTTAAAATTTATAAAAGCAAATAGAATGTGATTCCTTCACTGCTTTTTTGTTTTTATTGTTCCCTTTTCCTTAATTTTTACGAATATTAATTTATGCTTACTTTTATGGTTTTCTCTTTGATCTATTTCAAATCTATCTATAGACTTTATTAATGGAGTTAGCTTATCGAATCCATAATTTCTTGAATCAAAATTTGGTCTTTTCTTTTGTAACAAGCTACCAACATCGCCCAAAAATGCCCAACCATCGTCATCAGATAAATCTCTAATTGTAGTTGCTATTAAATTTATTTCTTTTTTTGTTATTTTATCTACAGTTGGTTCTTGGTTTTGCTCTTTATTTTCTAGCTTTTCAACTGACTGTTTTTTTAATATTTCGATATAGATAAACCTATCGCAAGCGACTATAAATGGATTTGGAGTCTTTTTTTCACCAATACCTATAACCAACATTCCTGCTTCTCTCAATCTAGTTGCCAAACGTGTAAAGTCACTATCGCTTGAAACCAGACAAAATCCATCTACTTTACCACTATAAAGAATATCCATAGCGTCAATAATCATAGCAGAATCAGTTGCATTTTTACCAGTAGTATAACCGTATTGTTGTATTGGAGTAATCGCATTTTCCAATAGTAAATTTTTCCATTTTGTTAAGCCAGGTCGAGTCCAATCACCGTAAATTCTTTTAATGGTAGGATTTCCATATTTAGCCACCTCTTCCATCATTTCCTTTATATGCGCAGAAGGAATATTATCTCCATCAATTAAAACTGCAATATTTGAATTTATATTCATTGTTTATTTTTTCTTAAAAACGCGTTAATTGATTTTTTAAACTTACAGTCCATTCTTAAAAATCATTTCTTATATACCCTTTCTATTATTAGCATAAAAAAACCTTTCAAATCGCGATTATTTACCAGAACACCAGTCAATTTTACGCATCTCGTAACAAGTACACTTTTGATATTCTGGGTATGCCTCAAGTTCAGGATGATCAAATGTTAACCTTTTTTTCATTCCTATCTTAATCATTACATTTTCTGATTTAAAATTGCGCTTCGTACAAATAGAAATTACCCTATCTAAATTCAATTCATCAAAAGCAAACTCAATACATTTTTTAGCTCCTTCTGTGGCAAAACCTTTTCCCCAAGCACTTTTTTTTAAACGCCAACCAATATCAACTGCAGGCGTAAAGTCTGTTTTATATTCCTGAAAAGCCAAACCAATAAATCCAATAAACTCTCCGCTTTCTAAAATTTCTGTTGCAAAGTAAGTATAGGCATTCTTGTTATAATGATTTTTTAATCGATCAATAAGTTCAGCTGTTTCACTTTTTGTTAATGGTTTTGGAAAATGTTCCATAACACTTAGGTCTGCATTCATTTTTGCAAATTCAGTCAAGTCATTTTTCTTCCAATTACGGAAACCTAACCTTTCAGATGTAAAAATGTATTCTTTTTCCAATTTCAGTATAATTTTCTTTTAACTGCTTATTAATTCTAAAAAAGCCCTAATAAATTCGTTTTATACTATTTATTAGTGCTTAATATGGAAATCAATACTAAAGTAATATATAAAATTCTTAATCCATTTTATTAATGTAAACTAACTACTTTTTTTATCTGCCATTTACCATTATTATTTTTCCATATCATCATAAATTTTACAGGAATTGATTTTTCATTTTCTTCTTGATTATTATAAAACTTATGATAACCTATTTGAATAGCGCCATAATCTTTAATGGAATGTATCTCAAGTCCTTCTTTCAATAGGGTTCTAGTTACTTTTCCACATATATACTTTTTAGTTGATTCAATAATTTCTTTTTTTGAATTCATAAAACCACCCTTATCGTGGAAAAACTCAATATCATCAGCATATATTTCTGCTTGTTTTTCTAAATCACAAGTATTGTAAGCATCAAAAAATACAGTATCCATTTTAAGTATTTCATTATACAATTCTTTGTTTTTGGCATCCTGTTTAACTACTCCTTTTAAAAGATTTGTATTATTTTCAGCCTTTTCTCCCATTTCCAAAGCAACAATTTCTTCACCATAAGTCCCCAAATACTCAGTTAATACTTTTTCATAAACTTTATACCCATTATCTGCATTGGTAAATAATACTAATCCCTGTTTGGTTTTTGGGAATATAAACGTTAGTGATTTTACACCATTATCTGATCCTCCATGAGCTAAACAATAATTACCATCTTTAAAGGTATATTTTTCAAAACCAAGTCCAAAATATTTTCCATTAACTGAAGCTACTTGATTTGAATGCATCTCTTCCCTTACTTTTTCTGACAAGCCCTCTCCTTTCATAACACTTATTAAAAAAGTGCTATAATCTTTTATCGTTGTCAGTAAATCATCTGCTCCGTTTGGTATTTTTCGTTTATATACTGGATAAGTTTTCCCATCAGCATCATATCCTAAAGCAACTCTTGAACTATCTATTTTTTCATTCCACACATATTGTGTATCTAGAATTTGTAAAGGATTAAAAATAAGTTCCGAAGCCAAATCATTTAGTGACATTTTAAACTTACTTTCTAAGGCCTTTCTCAAATATTCAAAACCTTCTCCAGAATATCCATATTTAGTTCCTGGTATAAATTTAAAGTTCAATTTACCATTTCTCCAATTTGGAAAACCTGTTTGATGACTTAACACATGTCGAGTAGTCAATAATTTTGCTTTGGGGTTATTTTTAATATCTGGATCAATCCAATAATGATACAAAGACTCATCTAGGTCCCATTTACCTTGACTTACTAATTTTAAGGCAACAATAGCAGTGACTGGTTTAGTTATTGATGCCACATTAAAAATTGTATTATATGAAGCTTTTTTTCCATCAGGAAAATCCCCAAACACTTCTATTTTTTTAAGTGCAGCCTTTTCTATAACACCTAGCCCTAATATGGGTATATTGTTTTCTTTTAACAATTTTGTCATTTCTTGATGTTCTAAACTTTGAGACATCATTGTTAAAGTATTAAAAATTAAGAAAATTTTAAGTGCATATAATTTCATTGTATAATAGATTTATTTGAATACAATAGTACTTTATACTCAATAAAAAAGACTAAAAAAACACCCGCCATTAACCTGACAATTACGTGACACATTTATAAAACACTGAATTTAAAAAATATAGACAGCTCTCTTTTTTTATCTAATGAAGCTGTATTTTTAAGAATTATATACACATTTACTAGTATAAGTAATAACATACTTAACGGAACTATTTGATTGTTTAGCTTAAAGGTGTTTTTTAAAACAGCAACAAGCAATACAATTATAGGAAAAGCTAAAGTCCACATAACTTGTATTGAAACAATCTGCTTTGTCATTTGGTTCACTTCTTTTTTCCAATACATAATAATGAGGGGTAACAGAATAGTACCTAAAGGAACCACCAACAGTAATAATGATGAAAGGTTAATTAATTTTATTAAAACTAAATTGATCTCTTTTGATATTGTTTCATTTTTTGTATTGAGAAGTTGTTCTTTATCTACATTCAATGCTTTTGATAAAGCATCTAATGTATGCCCTTTTAATTGTTGCCCTGCTTCAACTCTTTGAATAGTTCTAACTGATATATTAGCTTTTTCAGATAATTGTTTCTGTGTTAAATTTAAGCTTTCCCTGTACTTAAGAATAGTATTCAATTTATTTTCTTCTTATAAGTAACACCTATTTATTGATAGTTTATCTCTTTTAATATAAATATCAAACGCTACTCTTTTTAGTTACTAAATTTCGATTGTAAATTAATAAAATTTGTTAGTCCTAACTCAAAAAAATAAAAATCCCTTTACTTAAACCCAAATTATGCAATTGAAAATTTATTATACCATGAAACCACTTCAAAAACAAACACTTCGTTGCACTTTTCAATTTAACCATAGCGGTGCTATGCTGAAATTGAGAAAGCACTTGTTTTTATTGTGGTTGCATGTCTCATTACAAAGTTCTATTACATAATCTGGGTTAAAAACAAAAAAGATCGTATTCACACAATACTACTAGATTGTATGCATATCTAATTTCTACTCTATTAAATATTATCGATACATATTTAAAACCTAAAAATTCACTTAAAAAAGATACAAAAATCTGAAATACAGGTAATTAATTAACTACAAAAAATGCTTTACATAGCTACTTTCGTATATCCTTTACTTTTTTGAGTAAGATTAACCTGACTATAAGCTTTTCTTTCATATTCAAATACTTGATTATTAAAAATCTATCCTTAAATTTAATCAACAACCTAATAATCAAATATATACGAACCAAGCTATTCTTATAAACTTTAAACACAGCACTCATGACTACAAAAAAACTACTCTTATTACTCCTTTTATTTGGAATTATTAAAAATGTGTATGCCACAGATTATTACATTGATGCAAAAAATGGAAACGATCAAAATAATGGCCTAACTACTACAAATGCTTTTAAGTCACTTTATAAAATTGATGCCTTATACCTTAAACCTGGTGACAATGTTTTTTTTATGGAAGGAAGGTATACTAAACCAAATTCAACATTATTAACAATTACTGAATCAGGAACTGAAAATGAATACATTACTTTTCAAAACTATAATGATGATGAAGTAGTGTTAGAATTTGATAGCTGGACCGGTATTGATATAATAAATGGAGCTTCATACCTAAAAATAAAGGGCTTAAAAATTAAAGGAGCAAGAAGTAGAATCGATTTAAATGATGCACTTAATCAACCCGCTAGTTGTGCTAACGATTTTATTGGTGCTGCCAATGGTTTTTATAATGGAACAGGAATTTTAGCCGTAGGACCTAATTTAACATGGAGTAATCCTGCTACACGTGGTAATGAAATTCCGCATCATATTATTATAGAAAATTGCGAAATTTTTGACTGCACTAGCTCTGGAATGGCCTTTCAACAAGCCGATTATATTACCATAAAAAACAATAAAGTATATAACAACTGCTGGTATTCATTGTATGGTACCAGTGGAATCAATTTATATCAATTTATTAATACTGATAACACCACTGGATTTCACAATAATATTAGTAATAATTTAATGTATGGAAACGAAATGAGAGTTCCGCAAGTTCCTTTTTGTGCTTTTTTTGATGGAAATGCTTTTATCATTGATGACTTTAAACATACTCAGACTAAAAATTATTTAGATAAATCCATTACATACAATGCCTATAGTGCTAAAACATTAATTAATAATAATATTTCAGTAGAAAATGGCGGTAGTGGACTTCACTTTTTCCTAAGTTCTAATTGCTATATTTACAACAATACAATTGTAAATAATGCTAGTCAAAATGAAGGTAAAAATGGAAATGGAGATTTACGTATAGGTGCTTGTGATGATTTTGAAGTAAAGAATAATATTATCATTGGACAAAATCGTGTACATAATGTTGGAGGAAATGTTAACATAGACTACACACATAATTTACATTATGGCCCTGGTATTTTAAGTACATTAAAGGACTGTTCAAATTGTATTGAAACTATACTTCCAGAATTTGTAACTACCGATATAGATAGCACCACTCCTTTTGTCACTAATTTTGAAAGTAGTGTCAAAAATGTCGGATTAAACCTTGATGAGGTAACTACAGATTTTTTTGGTACTCCCAGGCCAGAAGAAGCCCCATACGATATAGGTGCTTATCAAATTTTACCTTGTTACCCTACACTATGGTATGCAGACAATGATAACGATGGGTTAGGTGATAAAAATGAAACCCTAAGCGCTTGCGATCAACCGATTGGTTATGTCTCACTTAAAGGAGATTTATGCCCTAGTGATTCAAATAAAACAAATCCAGGTGCCTGTGGTTGTGGCAATACCGAAGATTCATGTGATCTGTTATGTAGTGCTCCAGAATATAGCACAACTACAACTTATACAAATACAGGTACAGCCGTAACCTATATGGGAAAGGCTTATAAAAACAAATGGTACACTAAAGGAGATATACCTTCAAATGGAGGCCCATGGAGGCTAGTTAGTATTTGTAATGGAGAAACTATGGATTGCTCAAATATTAATGATTGGTCAGCCAACATAATCTATTCAACTCCAAACACACAAATTACATTTGATCATCGTATTTACAAAAACAAGTGGTATGTAATTGGCGAAACACCTGATAATAGTGATGCATGGGAATTAATAGGTATTTGTTCAGATATTACTATACTTGCCGAAACGTCTGTCATTATTACACCTAGACTTGTTACTTCTTTTTTTACTGTTGAAACATCAACCGCATATGAATTAGAAATAATTGACCTATCTGGAATATTAATTAGTTCTCATACAATACCAGCAGGAATCACAACTATAAACACAGATCAATTAGCTCCTGGTATGCACATACTTCTATTTACTGATATTAACAATCAACAAAATAGTTCTAAACGCATTATAAAACTTTAAATCATCCTTATATACAATATATTTATACTAAACAGAATAAAAAGTAGGTTAACAAAAATGTTCGCCTACTTTTTGGTTTTAAATTCCCACGTATATTAAATACAATAAAAAATTAACTATTTTTTTATTAATCTCATTTTTTTATAGTATTTTCATTTCGAAATTTATACCTCACTGGTTTAATCTTAAGGTGGTTTCTTCCCCAAAATCACTTATAAATAAAGGCGTATAAAGCAAATTTAAATTGACTATTCAAGTTAATTGTTGCTAAGTAATAAAGATTAACGGAACACTCCAATAAGGCCACTTCCTCAAAAACAGTATTACTCTTAATCACCTTTTTATTAATAAAGTTAAAAACAAATCAACACCTAAATTTATATAACTCATTATTGTTTATGAAAACAAAAAGCATAAGAAAAAAAACACGTTCCCTTATTTTTTTAAATAATGCTACTTTAGGAATCAGCTTCATCCTTTTTATTCTTGGAATGTCTCCCATTTTTTCTCAACAGTCTGATGCTGTTGAGAAAAAAATCGCCAATATTATTTCAAAAATGACTTTAGATCAAAAAATAGGTCAATTGGCACTCCGGGGCACTTCGAGTAGGTCTAAAAATTTACCTGAAAAACTAAAACAAGATGTTAAAAATGGTAAAATTGGCGCTTTTTTAAATGTAATGAACAAATCCTACGTAGATGAATTACAACGTATTGCCATTGAAGAAAGCCCTCAAGGAATTCCTTTAATTTTTGCTCGTGATGTAATTCATGGATTCAAAACTATTTTTCCAATCCCCCTTGGTTTAGCCGCATCATGGGATTCAGAAACTGCTAAATCCGCAGCAAGAGTTTCTGCTATTGAAGCTTCATCATTTGGTATTCGTTGGACATTTGCTCCTATGTTAGATATTGCTCAGGATAGTCGTTGGGGTAGAATTGCAGAATCCCCAGGAGAAGACCCTTATTTAGCTTCCATATTAGCCAAAGCTTATGTTGAAGGTTTTCAAAATAATGATTTGAGTGACCCCACAAGTTTAGCTGCTTGCGCCAAACATTTTATTGGTTATGGTGCCGCTGTTGGAGGAAGGGATTATAATACAGCTATTATACACAAACCTTTATTACATAACACCTATTTAAAACCTTTTGAAGCTGCATTAGCTGCTGGTGCACCTACAGTAATGACCTCTTTTAATGAAGTAAATGGAGTTCCTGCTTCGGGAAACAAATGGTTGTTAAATGATATTTTAAGAGAAAAACTTGGATTTGAAGGCTTTGTAGTTAGTGATTGGAACTCAACTACAGGAATGATTGATCATGGTTATGCTAAAAACGAAAAACATACTGCTGAACTTTCTTTTAATGCTGGACTTGATATGGAAATGACTAGTAAATCCTATGAGCATCACCTAAAAGAATTATTACAAGAAAAAAAAGTTACTGAGGCTCAATTAGATTTTTTGGTAGCTAATATTCTTCGTGTGAAGTTTCACCTTGATTTATTTAAAAACCCTTATCGATCAAAAACGAATACAGGGAATTTTTATGATCAAAAACATTTAGAACTTGCTAAAAAAGCTGCTATAAAAAGTAGTGTATTACTAAAAAACAATGCTATTCTTCCTCTAAGTAAAAATACAAAAGTAGCCGTAATTGGCCCCTTGGCTAATGCACCACTTGAGCAATTGGGAACTTGGGTTTTTGATGGAGATAAAACACATACGGTAACACCTACAGCTGCTTTTGCTAATAATAATATTGATTTTAAATTTACCTACGGATTAACCTACAGTAGAGACAAATCAACACAAGGTTTTGAAAAAGCCATTGAAACAGCCAAAACAGCTGATGTTATTTTATTTTTTGGTGGCGAAGAAGCTATTTTATCTGGAGAAGCGCATAGTAGAGCCAATATTGATTTACCCGGTAAACAAGAAGCTCTAATCAAAGCTTTAGCTAAAACTGGTAAACCAATTATACTCATAATTATGGCAGGTAGACCCATAACCATAACCAATATTATTGATGATGTTGATGCTGTTTTAATGGCATGGCACCCAGGTACCATGGGTGGACCTGCAATTTATGAAATGCTCTGGGGGAAAAGTGAACCTGGTGGAAGACTTCCAATTTCATGGCCAAAAACCGCTGGACAACTTCCATTATTTTATAACCATAAAAGCACAGGAAGACCTTTTGATTCAAAAGGCTTTGTTCAAATGGATAGTATTCCTATTGGAGCGTGGCAAAGTTCATTAGGAAATACCACTCATTATTTAGATGTAGGTGCAACACCGCATTTCCCATTTGGGTATGGACTTGGCTATACAACATTTAGTTATAAAAATTTAAAAATTCATAAAACAAATATTTCTAAAAATGAGACTGTTAGTTTATCTATATCCGCTACCAATACAGGTAAAAATGCAGGTACTGATATTGTGCAATTGTATATTCAAGATGTTGTAGGAAGTTTAACTCGCCCTATAAAAGAATTAAAACGATTTAAATCCGTTTTTCTTGAAAAAGGGCAAACAAAAACTATTGAATTTACACTAACACCAAAAGATCTAATGTTTGTAAACAACACATTACAACCTGTTTTAGAATCCGGTGATTTTAATGTATTTGTAGGTAATAATGCTGCTAATGTTTTAAAAACTTCTTTCACTTTAAAATAAAAGCATGATTATTATTGTAATGGGAGTTAGTGGGAGTGGAAAATCAACTATAGCTAAACTACTAGCTAAAAAAACTGACCTTGATTATTATGATGCAGATGATTTTCATCCCCAATCAAATATTGATAAAATGAAAAACGGCAAAGCACTAGATGATACCGATAGAAAGCCTTGGTTATTGATTCTTGCTAAAAAATTATATGAATGGGAACAACAAAAAGGAGCTATTTTAGCCTGTTCCTCATTAAAGGAAAGCTACCGAATAGTATTAAGCTCTCAATCTAAAAAAATTGAATGGGTTTATTTAAAAGGATCCTTTGAAACTATTAAAAATAGAATAGAAAATCGAACAGGACACTTTATGAATTCAAAACTACTCCGATCTCAATTTGATACTTTGGAACCTCCTCATTATGGAATTCATATAAATATTGATCAAACACCTCAACAAATTATAACTCAAATTTTACTTAAAATTTTAGGTGAAATTCAAAAAAACTACTGATGCTAAACTATCAACTAATACTAGCTGTTTTTATAGGAATTAGTACTTTATTGGTACTTATCTTAAAATTTAGAATTCAAGCTTTTATTGCCTTGCTTATCGCCAGTATTGCCGTAGGAATTACTGCAGGCATGGATCCTACTGAAATTATAAAAACCATGCAAGATGGTATGGGGAACACCCTTGGCTTTGTTGCCGTAGTGGTAGGTTTAGGTGCCATGTTTGGTGCTATACTAGAACATTCGGGAGGAGCCGAGGCTTTAGCGAAATACTTACTGCACAAATTTGGAGAAAAAAATGCTTCATGGGCATTAATGCTCACTGGTTTTTTTGTGGCTATTCCTGTTTTTTTTGATGTAGCATTTATAATTTTGGTTCCCTTGATTTATTCGCTACAGCGGAAAACAAAAAAATCATTATTACTCTATGCCATTCCCTTGTTAGCTGGTCTTGCCATTACTCATTCTTTTATCCCTCCCACTCCTGGCCCCGTAGCTGTTGCCGATATTTTAAAAGCCGATTTGGGCTGGGTTATTTTATTGGGTTTTATTACAGGTATTCCTGCTGCCATTATAAGTGGCCCTCTATTTGCCAAATATATAAGCACCAAAATACATATTAACGCTCCTAAACTAGATGAAGTACCCGCTACTTACAACTCTTACCCTTCTATAGGTTTAGTTTTAAGCATCATAGGTATTCCCATTCTTTTAATTGTTTTAAATACCGTTTTAAATAGCGCATTCTTTGAAACAAATTCAATTATTCCTGAAGCACTAAAAAAATGGATCCAAATGATTGGGCATCCATTTTCTGCCTTAATAATAGCTAATTTAATTGCCATATATCTTTTAGGAATTAAACGAGGCGTTGATAAAGAAACTATTTTAAAAATAACTACTAAATCCATGTCATCGGCAGGTATTATTATCCTATTGACGGGTGCGGGAGGAGTTTTTAAACAAATATTAGTCAATACAGGCACAGGTGAAATGCTCGCTAATTATTTTGCTAATGCAGGTATTCCAATCATAGTTTTTGCTTTTATTGCAGCTGTTTTTATTCGAATTCTTCAGGGTTCCGCTACGGTGGCTATGATTACTTCGGCTGGTATAACTGCTCCACTTTTAGCTTCTAACGTAAGTGAAGTAGACAAAGCCTTATTAGTAATTGCTATAGCATCGGGAGCATCAATTTTATCACATGTTAATGATAGCGGTTTTTGGTTAGTAAGTAACTATTTAGGCTTAACAGAAAAGCAGACATTTAAAAGCTGGACAATAATGACTACCCTATTGGCACTTGTTGGATTTACTACTGTAGGTATAATTTCTTTGTTTTTGTAGTTAGTTTTAAGGGTTTCAGCAGACTACCTATAAGACTTACTTCTGCTAAACGCTAACCATTATGAGCCTAAAACTATCCTATTTATCATTATTTATACTATTAATTACGGGTAGCACTCATGCACAAATAAAGCATGCACAAGAAATTAAAATTTTTCAAAAAAAATTAAATAAGCTATACTGTAACCCCTATAAATCACCATTACCTAAAAAGGAACGGAAAACTTTTAAAGGGCATCATTTTTTTCCTATTGATAGTTTGTATAAAATTGAAGCTAAATTTAGTAGATACAAAAATCCAGCTTCATTACAACTAAAAACTACATCGGATAGACTAGCTAGTTTTAATAAATACGGATCCATTGAATTTAAATTGAATGGAAAAAAACAGCGCTTAACTATTTATCAAAGTCCGAATTTAGGTAAGAGCAAAAAATACAGAAATCGATTATTTCTTCCTTTTAATGATTTAACTAATGGAAACGAAACTTATGCTGGCGGAAGGTATATTGACCTAAGTATCCCTGAGGGAGACCTAATTATTCTTGACTTTAATAAATCGTACAACCCATTTTGTGTATACAATCATAGATATTCATGCCCTATTCCTCCTATTGAAAACAACTTAACTATTCGTATTGAAGCTGGTATTAAAGTGCCTAAATAAGGTGTATCACATTTCCGTTCTTATGTATTAGTTTTTTTACTAAAATCACAAAAACTATAATTTAAAAATAACAGTTTCACATAATATTTGTTCATTTTTATTAGCCTGATAAATCTAACAATTCAGCTTAATTTAGTTAGATAAACCTTTGTTAATAGCCATAAAATAGCACTAAATTCAGCAACTAAATTTATAAATTGTATAGCCTCAAAAAATCTAAAAAAGATGCTGAATTTTAGTGATACTCAAATTGCTTTTCGTTCCAAAAGTACCAATGAATTAAAAAGAGCTTATTGGTTATTTAAATTAATTGGTTGGCAGTGGTTAACTAAAGTAAGTCCCATATTACTTAAACTTTTTATGCCCCTTAAATTTCCAATATTTATAGTTAAGCATAGTGTTTTTAAACATTTTTGTGGAGGTCAACATAGAGAAGATTGCAATAAAAGCATTAACAAATTAGCCGAATCAAATATAAAAACAATATTAGATTACTCAGTAGAACATAATACTGAAAATCACCAGAGCACCTTTAACGAAGCTTTTTTACTTATTGAAAAAGCTAAAAACAATCCACATATTCCATTTGTTGTTTTTAAAATGACTGGTTTTATAAATTTTGATATCCTCTGTAAAAAAAACAATCCAAATAATACACTAAACCAAGAAGAAGAAATATATTTTACTAAAGCTATTTATCAAATAAATGAACTGTGCAAAAAGGCCTTAAAAGCGAATATCCCTATCTTTTTTGATGCTGAAGAAAGTTGGATTCAAGATGCAATTGATGTTATTGTAATACAGTTAATGTGCCAGTATAATAAAAAAACCTCGTTAATTTACAACACCATACAATTGTATCGTAAAAATCAATTAGACGCTTTAAAAAAAATTATTGATCTAGGTAAAACTGAAAAATTTTATGTAGGCTTAAAGTTAGTACGTGGTGCTTATGTTGAAAAAGAAAATGAAAGAGCAACTAAACTAAATTATGAATCCCCAATACATAATACCAAAAAGAATTGTGACACTGATTTTAATCTAGCACTTGAGCTTTGTATTAAAAATATAGAACACCTTGCTATTTGTTGCGGTAGCCATAACGAATACAGTACTATATTACTTACTAAATTGATGAAAAAACATAATATACTTCCAAACGATACCCGTATTTATTTTTCACAACTGTTAGGAATGAGTGATCATATTAGCTTTAACTTAGCCGCTAAAGGTTACAATGTTGCTAAATACATGCCCTATGCTCCTATAAAAGAAATACTCCCTTATTTGATTAGAAGAGCACAAGAAAATACTTCTATTGCCGGACAAACCAGTAGAGAATTAAGTTTAATTACTCAAGAATTAAAACGTAGAAAAGCCTCTAAAAATAGACCTTAGTATATCCAATAAACTATGTATTCATTATTCTATAAAACACCAAAAGACTACTATAAAAAAGTAGTCTTTGGTGTAAATTTATATTCGGTAATTTATAAACTTTTCGCTAAAGGAAAATCAATAGCTACATCTGTTAAATTGTGGAAAAAATTAGTAGTTGTAATAATCCCAACAGCAATAACTAAATCAACTAAATTTTCTTTAGTATAGCCTACTCCATAAAAAGCTTCTACCTCAGCATCACTTGCTTTTCCTTTATTAGCCGCAATTGATTGTGCTAATTTTGCCAACGCACTAAATTTAGTGTCTTCAGAATTTGCTTGTCTAAGACCTATAATTTCATCTTCATTAAAGCCATTCATTTTACCCATAGCTGTATGAGCTGCCAAACAATATTGACATCCGTTTACTTGGCTTACTGCTAAATCAATAACTTCTTTTTCTTTATTATTAAATGAAGTTTTTCCACCAGAATATTGCAAATAATTCCCTAACCCATTTTCAGAATGTGCCATGGCTGCATAAATATTAGGCACAAAACCTACTGCTTTTTCAAGGTTATCAAAAATTGCCTGATTTGCTGCTGATACTTCTTCTCTTTTTGGTATTGTTAATTTTGACATTGTATTTTATTTATTTGTTTTTATATTTACATTCTTTGTCTATAAAACTTATAAAACATTTCATGATTTATAAGTTTTTCTTTTTAATAATAATCCAAAATTCAGCAAACCAATTAAAAGTTACTGCTTAACAATTTTAAGTGTTTGCCCTGTTTTTGTAGTTAAAAAGTAAATTCCATTAGCTATATCATCATCTAAATCTAATTCAATTGAATTTTCCGAAGTTTTTATAACACTAAAGCCTACATCTGCCCCCGTTTGATCAAATACTTGAACATCTACATCTGCGGTACCTTCTACAGCTACAATATCCTTAACAGGATTTGTGGTTATTTTCAGCCCTTGTGATTGTTGCCCCAATATCTTCTGCCCATTTACAACCTGCCAATCAAATGTTTCCCATCTTCTATCTGCATTTCCTCTAGCACGAACAATAGCATTATTTTGATTCCAAGCAGCTTGTAACCATTTACCTGAATGAATACTTTTTAAAGCTACTTTTCCATTACCTTTTGACTTCCATTCAAACTGTTCCCAATCTCCTTTAAAATTCCCTTGATTTCTTACTGGAGCCTCTGCATTTCTATCCAATACTTGAACATATTTATTATTAGACAATGCCTTTAATGCCACACCTCCTTTAGGATGACTTTCTACTCGAAATCTTTCCCAACCGCGTACACTAGTTGCTCTAGCTATCAATTGACTTCCGCTTCTTTCTCCTGTAACATATTTTCGATCTCCTCCTGTTTTCCGTAATGATATTACCTTATTTATAGGGACATCTGTCCCTGCGTTCCCTCCATTGTTTGGGGGATTAGGATTCCCTTGAGCATTTCCTGTTTTTCTCCAAGTCCTAACATAATCAACCAACATATCACGTTTAGATCCATCATTAACTTGGGCTTGTGTTGGAGGTGTCATCCAATCATAAGTCTCAGAGTTAATAATCATCCATAAAGGTTCAATTGTACTATTAGTGGTTACTTGTTTTTTAAATACACCATCTAAATAAAATCTTAAAGTTCTATTGTTTACAATCCATACACCATACCTATGAAAACCTTTATCAATATCAGGACCTGAAACATTAAATTTATTAGGTTGCGGCTGATCATTAGTAAAATTAGGCTGTGGATTGTGTACATTAGTATTCATAATTCTGGGAAACCTTGATCCAAAAGCTTCTTGTACATCAATTTCATCTTCTCGATTTTGATTATCTCTTGCATTATGAGCAAACCAAAAGTTAGACCCCATATTTAGACTATTCGCTTTATAGGAACATTCAGAATACATCCCTACTGCCATATCTCTGTTTTTACTCCTAATTGCTCCCGATCGCATGTAATCTCTATTACCTCCAACCCAAGTAGCTCTTATAACTAAACGATTATTACTAACAAAGGCATTGGCACCTCTCCCAAAAATAGCAGGCGATCTACCTCGCCACCATGGGTGACCAAACTCCCATTTACCTTGATTTAATGAATTACCCGAAAACTCGTCAGAAAGTGAATTTACCTTGGTCCAATTAGCTGGGTTTTCACCAGCAGGTTGTGCCCATATGCTCAAGCAAAGCATAAGAGACATCAACGAAATAAAAAATTTCATAAAATTGATTTTTAATTAGTTGTTTAAGCAATTTACCAAAAATAGGTATACTAGGTTGCCATAAAACCAACAACAATCAATTTAATCGATGAATATGCTAATTACAAAGACGAAATAATGTCAATTTGTTAATTAAACTATAATTTTATAAGATTATTTCTTTTTAAACAACCCATTAATTAGGTTTCCTGCAGCTTTTTTAACTTTATCCTCTGTATTTTTAGTTTCTTTTTCATCAGAAGAACTTTTAGAGTTTTCATCTGCTTTTTTCCCTCCTAACAAACCTCCTAAAACATCTTTCGCCTTTCCCTTTACTTGCTTTGAAACCTCTTCTTTTACTTTAGTTGTTGCTTTTTGTTTTAATTGTTGTTTTTGATTTGCTACTACTTGCTTAGTTAAATTCGAAATTGCACCTTTCATATCTAAACCTATTTTCGGGCTTGTAAATGAACCTCCTAACGAAATAGGGACTGGAACTTTCATATTTTCCTGATTTGCAGAAGACAATTTAGATAACAATCCACTTGCCGAACTTCCTAAATATTTTGCAGGCAAATCCATTGTTAAATTATAATCTATAGCAGCATCAAAACTATGGGACCCTGCTGCTGTTACTTTAATATCATCAGTCAATTTAAAATCAAAAGGTTTAACGTTTACTTTTCCATCTTCAAAATTAAAATTGGCTGTTAAATCTTTTAAATTCAACTTATCCATATTAATAAAATCAGTACGTTGATTTAATTGACTTAATAATTTATTGTTTTCTGTATTCACTTTAGCATTTAAAATATTAGCTAAGGCATTTCCTTTTAATGAAGATAATACAGGAGAAAAATCATCTTTTAGTTTTCCATTCAAATTAAGCTTGGAGGAGAACACACCATTTAAAGCCGAAGCAATTGGTGTCATTTTTTTCAACATATCCAAACTTTGAAAAGATTTAGCCAAACTCAACTTTTTCATATCCAAATCCATATCAAAAGTAGGCTCTTTTTCTGCCGTAGATACATAACCAGAAAAACCGATACTTCCTCCAAAAATATCTGTATTAATATCTTTTAAAATCGCCTTTTGATCTTTTATGGCTAATAATCCCGAAGTATTTTTTAATTCTAAATTATCATAATATACGGTTGTGGCTTTAAAACGCGAAGTGATATCCAAAAATGAAGGAATAGCTCCTTGAGCAGAGGTCGTTTCTGTAGTTTCAGGTTCCGTTGCTTCTTCTTTTTCTTCATTTTCAACTTCTCCTTCGGCGACCATAAAATCACTTACCTTAAAAGTATTTGAATTTAAAGTAAAATCCCCTTTCAATACTTTATCCGAAAATACAAACGGAATCACATTTTCCAATGTTCCTGTAGCACTCAAATCCGAATCGCCCGTAGCCATATTAAATTGCTCCAGTTTTACTACGTTTGGCTGAAAATCGACTTTAGCAGACTTAATTTTAACGGGGTAAGGCATTTCTGCAGAAGCAAACAAAAAATCAGATAACGTTACCGTTCCATTACTTTTAATTTGTTCATATTTTTCATTTTCTAAAGAAGCCATATCAAAACTAGTGGCAACATCTGCATTAATTATTCCTGCTAAATCTGTCTCTAACTTTACAGGATAAGCCTGATTTAAGTTTGCTAAATTAACTACTCCCTTAGCTTTTAAATTCACTTTTAAATTTTCGGAAACATTACTTAGCTTTCCATTGGCTGAAAATTGATCTTGATCAATTTTCATTTTAAAACTATGAATATCAATATGAGTATCTTTTGATAAACCCGTATCGTTTTTAACATCGGCAATCAATGTAATATTATCAATTCCTTTGGGTAAATCTGGATACTTAAAATTCGCATTTTCAGTACGTAATGAAATATCTATTTTAGGAATCAAATCATCGGTACTTTCTCCTTTAATAGTTCCATGCAAATCAAATTTACCATTAGCTTTCACTCCTTTGATATCTTTTTTATAAGCACTTGGTATAGATGCTAACAAATCTTTAAAAGCAGCTTTTTTAGAATTAAATGAAATATCAATTAGCGTTGCTTTTTCTAGCAACTGTACAAACCCATTAAATTCCAATGGAATTTGATTTATCAATGCTTCATTTTCCTTAAATGTATATTTATTTTGATTTTGATCTACACCAATTAATGCTTTTAAATGAATAGGCATGGCTTTGGTATACGTCATACCTCCCATGGCAAATGACATTTCCATCTCGGTATGAGTACTCAAATCGGAAATTAATTCTGACACATCTCCTTTTCCTGTATGTGTTAAATGAGCAATATCCACATAGGTCTTGCTTGTTTCATCTTTATAAATAATATGACTATCATTTATTTCGTAATCTAAATTCAATTTAAAATTTGATGCAGATTCGTCCTGCTCTTCAATTACCTCATCCTCTTCTTTTGGGATACTTATATCATAATTTGCTTTCCCCTCCTTGTTTACTAACACATTCACTTTAGCTTCATCAATGGCTATTTTATCTATGCTAACTCCTTTGTCTAAACCTTTAATTAATTGAATTATTGATATTTTTCCTATTATACTTTTAGCATATACTAGCGTATCATTTTCAAAGGGAGCATTATTTATAATCTCAAAATTCTCCAATTTTAATTGCGCACTCGGAAAACTTTTAATCAGACTCAAATCTATATCCGAATAATCAATTTTGGCATTAACCTGATTTGCTGTAAAATTACGCACTAATGTATCAATATTCTTTTCCAAGAAAAAAGGAATGGCGATTAACGCAGCTATGATTAAAAAAAGTAATCCCCCTAGTATTTTAAAAACTATTCTCATTATAAACTATTCATTGAAATATAAACTATAGACTCAAAAATCTGATCACTATGTCGGAAACTTAGGTCTATCCCTACATTCATTAATAAACGTTAAATTTACAATGAATTGCAGTAACATATCCTATTTAAATGTTATTGTTCATTAAATTTTAGTTATTGAAAACAAAAAAGCCGATAATTGAACTTATTATTTCATTAGGAAGTAATATAACGCCTCGTTTTGAGCATTTACAAGAAGCCTGCATATTAATAAAAAAAAACATAGGTTCAATCAATAAATCCTCATTAATATATGAAACACCTGCTTGGGGTTTTATTAGCACTCCTTTTTTAAATGCTTGTATCACTATTGAAACTTCATTAAATACTAAAAATGCTTTAATTGCGCTTCAAGAAATTGAAAAAGAATTAGGCCGTAAACCTAAAATAGGGCCTACTTATGAAGCACGCCCTATTGATTTAGATATCCTATTTTCTTCAGAAGGCCTATTTAATTATAAATCCCTTATTGTACCTCATCCATTATTGCATGAACGTAAATTTGTTTTAATTCCTTTACTTGATATTGCTCCAAATTACACGCATCCTTTATTTCACAAAACAACGCAACAACTTTTAACAACCTGTCACGATTCCTCTGAAATAAAACCCACAAAACATCAATTTACTTATACTTAGTCGTATTTTGTGCTAAAAATTGTTGTAAATCTTTTCTACAAGCAGTACAAGGCCATAAAATATCATGCCCTTTATTTGGAATTGCATTTAGTTTATGAGTTAAGTTTAATTTTTCTGCTTTAGCATGAATAAATTTAGACCCTTCCATACCATTCCATTTTCCATCAATAGGTACTATTTTATCTGCTTCACCATGTAAACTATATAATATTGACGTACTTGTATCCAATAATTCTGAATTTACAATAGCTCCCGAAACATTAATTACCCCTTTTACTGTAGAAGTATACCCCGGATTTCCACTACTTCCCTCAATACCGTTATGTGTATTTACATAAGGAGCTAAAAAAGGCACATAAGTGGTTACTTTTTCAATAGTATTTAAGTAAGCCGTATGCAATGCAGTAATCGCCCCAGCAGAATAACCACCTATAAAAATCTGATCTGTATCAATTTTAAATTCATTATTTGCTGCGGCATCTTTTCTAAAATAACGAATAGCCGCTCGCATATCTTCAACCGCATTTAAAATCCCTATTGAGGTGGATTGCATATTCGAAGGCACATCCAATAATCGATAACTAATAGAAGCCACCACATAACCAGATTTTGTTAAAGTTTGCAAAAAACCTGATGGCTTAATTACATCCCTAGCCCCTTGAGTAAAACCACCTCCATGTGCAAAAATAAACAAAGGTCTTTTTTTTAATGTATCTCCTATAGGTTGATACAGGTCTAGCTTAAGTTCTATTTTTTTTCCACCCTGAGTAGTATTTATACCATAAGTATACGTTTTAATGCTAATATCATCAAAAACCTGATCAAAATAACGTCCTGATTTATGAGGAGGAATTACCACAATCTCTCCGTTACTAGTAATTTCCGACGACTTTTCTGCCAAACTACTCGATGCGTTACAACTAAAAAAACTAATAATTAAAAAACCTATGATTCCTTTTAAAAACATATCTATTCCTATTCTAAATTTACTATTGAAATTAATGTATTTTTTTAATTAGTTCAACTTACAAAATAGATCCCAAAGTACCACACCACAGCTTACCGAAATATTTAGTGAATGTTTGGTCCCATATTGAGGAATTTCAATAACATTATCACTAGCACTTACTACCGATTGTTGTACTCCTTTAACTTCATTTCCAAAAACAATAGCATATTTTTTTCCTTTTTCAGGAAGGAATTCATTTAAAAAAACGGCGTCTTCTGCTTGTTCAATAGCTAACACCTCAACAGCTTCTTCTTTTAGTTTATTTATTAACAATAGCGTATCTTCAACATGCTCCCAAGCAACCGTTTCTGTAGCCCCCAAAGCAGTTTTTTGAATATCCTTGTGTGGTGGAGTAGCCGTAATACCACACAAATAAATTTTCTCAATTAAAAAGGCATCGGACGACCTAAAAACAGAACCTATATTATTCAAACTTCTGATATTATCTAATATCACAATTAACGGTGTTTTTTCAGCTTCTTTAAACTGATTGATATTTAATCGCTCTAATTCGCTATTCTTTAATTTTCGGTTTTGTTGCAAAATGGATTTCGGGTTAAGGGTTAAAGACTAAAGACTAAAGACTAAAGACTAAAGACTAAAGACTAAAGACTAAAGACTAAAGACTAAAGACTAAAATTAGTTTTTTGCTTAGGAATAGCCCAATTTCATACTAATTTTTAATCATCTTTTTATAAACACACCTTGTTTTTACTGTACATAGGTAAAATTTGACTTATCATTTTAATAAAATCCATCCTTCTTTTAAATAAAAAAATAATTACTTCTATTAAATCACCCCATTAATTAATGGCTCTCATAAAAATCACACAAAAGCTTAACCTAAACATATCTTTTAGAATACAATTAACTAATATCCAATTCTTTTAAACTAAATTTAAAACAACACAAACCAATACATCACAAAACATTTCTAAATCTAGATATATATACTAAAATAAATACTTACAAAAATTAATGCTGATATGAAAAAAAACACTCATTACTTAAATCCATCTTTTATTTTCAACTCAAACTTATCTCAAAAATTAGCACTCTTTTTCAGTCTCTTTTATATTTTTAATTGTTACAACGCAATCGCTTTTACAAAGCCAAATACAAACATTACTTTTTTTACTAAAAACACCATAAATTCTATCAAAGAAATTACGGGGATAATAACAGACGAATCTGGAATTCCTATACCTGGAGTAAGTGTCTATTTAAAAGAAAAAACAGACACAGGTACTGTTACAGATTTTGATGGAAATTTTACATTAAGTGTCCCCGATGATGCAAAAGTACTTGTAATTTCTAGTATTGGTTTTACCACACAAGAAATTGATATTACAGATAAAAATACTATCAGTGTAACTTTAATTACTTCTATAGCTCAAATAAATGAAGTAGTTATCACTGGATCCAGAAATCCCAACAGAACAGTCACCGATTCTCCTGTACCTATTGATGTCATTGATTTAAAAGAAATTAACAGTAAATCTCCACAAACTTCGGTTAATGAAATTTTAAATTATGTTGCTCCATCATTCACCTCAACTACACAAACCGTTTCCGATGGCACCGACCATGTCGACCCAGCTTCATTAAGAGGCTTAGGTCCAGATCAAGTATTGGTATTAATAAATGGGAAACGAAGACACAATAGTGCTTTAATTAATATTAATGGTACTGTGGGAGCTGGATCGGTCGGTACAGATATGAATGCTATCCCTACCGCTGCTATCGAAAAAATTGAAATCCTACGTGATGGCGCAGCCGCACAATACGGATCCGATGCTATTGCTGGTGTAATCAATATTATACTAAAAAAAGCTACCAATAAATTAAACATTGCAGTAACCACTGGAGCCAACGTTAGTAAAAACTCCAATCAATTTGAAGGAGGTAGCGATGGCGAAAAAGTAAAAATCGAAGCCAATTATGGCATCCCGATTTCTGATAAAGGCGGTTATGTCAACTTTACAGGAACTGTATCCACAAGAGAACCCGCTTTAAGAAATCGAGATTACAGCGGTGATATATTCAGAGCTTTTCATGGTGCTGAACGCATTTTTGCTGCTAACAACGGTAACGTAGCCGAAATGACTTTAGCTGATTATCAAAATGCAGCACAAAACCTCGAATATTTAGATCAAACAACAAAAGACAATATCGCCGCCTTAGATGTTACAACCGAAGGTGGTATTGACGCTCTAAGAAGTGCTTTGGATTTTGATGCCGATGAACAAGAATTAGCACAACGTGGTTTAGATCGAAGTGATTTTAGATTTAAAGTAGGAACCTCCAAACTGAGAGAAGGTAAGTTTTTTACAAATCTATTAATCCCAATTTCTGAAAACAGTTCCTTTTATTCCTTTGGAGGCCTAAGTTTCAGAAATGGTTTGGCTGCTGGTTTTTACCGTAGACCAGCTCAAGGCGATGGTCGTGCTAACACGCCCGCTTTTCCAAACGGGTTTTTACCCGAAATTGGCACCGACATAGTTGACGTATCGGTGGCCGTAGGGATTAAAGGCCTCATAAATGATTGGAAGGTTGACTTTTCAAATACTTATGGAGGAAACATTATTGACTATACCGTAGAAAATTCAAGTAATGGAACACTCGGTGTAGCAACACCTCGTAATTTTGATGCTGGTAGCAATGCTTTTTTCCAAAATACTACCAATTTAGATTTTAGTCGCTTTTATGATGATCAACTTGCTGGATTAAATATTGCAGCCGGTTTAGAATTTAAAGTAGAACGCTTTACTATTGGCGTTGGCGAAGAGGATTCCTTTACATCTTATGATAGTAATGGCGAACCTGTAACGGCTACTACTCCTGATAATTTACTAGTTCGAAACAATTTCACTGGTCTTCCTTTAGCCGGTAGTGCACAAGTATTCCGTGGTTTTGATCCTAACAACGCTACCGAAAATAGACGTAATAGTATTGCTGGATATGTTGATGTAGAAGCAGATGTTACCGAGAATTTATTACTAAGCGCTGCTATTCGATATGAAAACTTTTCGGATTTTGGAGATACGTTTAACTACAAACTTGCGGGTCAACTTAAAATCATTCCGGAATTATCTATAAGAGGAGCCCATAGTACAGGGTTTAGAGCCCCTTCATTACATCAACAATTTTTTAGTAGAACCAGTACTATTTTTGAGAATGGTATTCCTTCCGAACAAGGAATCTTTACCAATGATAGTCGTTTAGCCAAACTAATAGGTATAGATCAACTAAAAGAAGAAACTTCACAAAGTTTTAGTTTAGGGTTCACCTCTAAGTTTGGAAGCTTTTCCGTAACCGTCGATGGTTATTTAATCAATATTGATGATCGTATTTCACTTAGTGGATCATTTGGTGTTGGAGGAACTGATGTTCTAGATAGAATAAGACAAGAAACTGGAGCCGAATCTGCTCGATTTTTCACTAATGCACTAGACACGCGATCTATCGGTTTAGACATTGTAATTGCTCACAAAGCACGTTTTGGTAACGATTGGCGTTTGCGTTCTGACCTATCGGCTTCGTTTTTTGAAACGGAAATTAAAAAAATCACAGTACCACAAGCTGTATTATCCGCTGGTAATGAATCCGTAATACGTTTTTTTGATGCGCAAGAAGAGGCTTTCTTAACAGTAGCACAACCCAGAACAAAATTTAGTTTAACTAATAATTTAAGTTACAAAAAACATAATGTTTTATTGAGAAACACTTTTTTTGGTGAAGTTATTGATCCCGATGATTTTGCAGGGGTTTCTAGATTTGATAATAGAGATCCAAACCCTGAAGCTATTTACACTGCCAGAATAATAACAGACCTTACCTATTCTACTCCATTAATTGATGGTATCAATCTTGCCGTGGGGGCAAATAATATATTTGATGTATATCCTTCTGAAAATATTCCAGGTAATACCGCTGGAGATCAATTTGTATACTCGCGTAGAGTTTCTCAATTTGGGTATACAGGGAGATTTGTTTTTGCACGTCTGAACTTTGATTTATAATTGTTATTGGCAAAAGGTTAAAGGTAGAGGGTTGAGGGTTGAGGGAGTTTTAGAGTCTTTTCAAATAAAAAAACTCTAAAACTTTTGGTTTATGCCCTCAACCTTCCTCCTTTAATCCTAGATACCCCTGACAACAGACAACTCACAACTGTCAACTAAAAACATGTGAATAAATCCTAATAAATCATTTACAGCATATGAAGGTCACGTAAAGAGAATCCGTATTTTAGCACATCAATTAAATTACCCCAATCCTGTGTGTGCAAAAAAAGCGACTTCAAAAGAAAAAAAAGTAACTCCTTTAATGAAGCAATACAATGCTATTAAGGCGAAATACCCTAAAGCATTATTATTATTTAGAGTAGGTGATTTTTATGAAACTTTTGGCGAAGATGCTGTAATTACAGCCAACATATTAAATATCATTTTAACCAAACGTGGCGCTGGATCAGAATCTGAAACTGCGCTGGCAGGCTTTCCACATCATTCGTTAAACACGTATTTACCAAAATTGGTAAAAGCTGGACAGCGTGTGGCAATTTGTGATCAACTAGAAGATCCTAAACAAACAAAAACTATTGTAAAACGTGGAGTTACCGAATTGATTACTCCAGGAGTTTCTTTAAATGACGAAGTCCTACAAAGTAAAAACAATAACTTTTTAGCTGCAGTTCACTATGGCGGGAAACAATTAGGAATCGCTTTCTTAGATATTTCCACTGGTGAATATTTAACCGCGCAAGGAGACCAAGCCACTATTGATAAATTACTGCAAAACTTCACGCCAAGTGAAATACTAGTTTCCAAACAAAAAAAGAATACGTTTACCGAAAATTTTGGTCCTGACTATCTCACCTTTTATTTAGAAGATTGGGTTTGGAAGGATGATTATGCACATGAAACCTTATATACTCATTTTAACACCAAATCACTAAAAGGTTTTGGTATTGACCACCTAAATCATGGCATTATTGCTGCCGGGGCTATTTTGCATTATGTAAAAGAAACCCAGCATCACAAATTACAGCACATTAATAAAATTCAGCGTATTGCCGAAGATGATTTTATTTGGATGGATCGCTTTACCATTCGCAATTTAGAGCTTTACACTCCCAATGCCATTGGAGCGGTTACGCTACTTGACGTTATTGACAAAACCAGTTCGGCCATGGGAGGGCGTATGCTAAAACGCTGGTTATCGCTCCCGCTTAAAAACAAGGACCGTATAGAAACACGTCATGAAGTAGTTGATTTTTTTATTCAAAACACGGATGTTCACCATAAAATAGGTGCTCAAATTGCGCAAATTGGCGATCTAGAACGTTTAGTCTCCAAGGTAGCCACGGCAAAAATAAGTCCGCGAGAGGTAAATCAACTCATGCACTCGTTAGATGCCATTGCTCCCATCAAAAAAATAGCCGAAGCCAGTACCCAAGATGCCGTTAAAAAAATTGGGGATGCCTTACATGATTGCCAATTGTTAAGACAAAAAATTAAAGAGACGCTTTGCGAAGAAGCGCCTGTAAATATTTTAAAAGGAAAAACAATTGCCGATGGTGTCCATACCGAATTGGATGAATTACGCGGTTTAGCCTTTTCTGGAAAAGATTATCTAAATAACATGCTGGATCGGGAATCCGAAGTCACAGGAATTCCTTCATTAAAAATAGCATCAAACAATGTATTTGGTTATTATATTGAAGTTAGAAATACACACAAAGACAAAGTCCCAGAGCATTGGATTCGAAAACAAACATTAGTAAGTGCGGAGCGCTACATTACCGAAGAGCTTAAAGAATATGAAACCAAAATTTTAGGTGCCGAAGAAAAAATTCTTATCCTTGAGCAACAACTTTTTGGTGATTTAGTAACTTGGATGCATGAATACATTCAAATTATTCAAAATAACGCCATGCTCATTGGACAACTTGATTGTTTAAGTGGTTTTGCAGACTTAGCGCTACAACAAAATTATACCCGCCCTACTTTTATAGATGGAAGTGCTTTAAAAATCACCAATGGTCGTCATCCTGTTATTGAAAAACAACTTCCACCAGGAGAAGCCTATATTGCTAATGATGTGTATTTAGACAATCATGAGCAGCAAATTATAATGATTACAGGACCTAACATGAGTGGTAAATCCGCTATTTTACGTCAGACAGCCTTAATTGTACTACTTGCTCAAATAGGTTGTTTTGTCCCTGCCGAGGCTGTTGAAATGGATATCGTTGATAAAATTTTTACGCGTGTAGGTGCCAGCGATAACATATCCATGGGCGAATCTACTTTTATGGTTGAAATGAACGAAACGGCAAGTATCCTAAATAACCTTTCGGATCGCAGTCTTATTCTACTCGATGAAATAGGTCGTGGAACGAGTACTTACGATGGTATATCCATTGCCTGGGCCATTAGTGAATACTTACACGAGCATCCTTGCAAACCAAAAACACTATTTGCTACGCATTACCACGAATTAAATGACATGTGCGATACTTTTGATCGTATTAAAAATTACAATGTTGCCGTTAAAGAAACAAAAGACAACGTCCTATTTTTACGTAAATTAACTCCTGGTGGGAGTCAACATAGCTTTGGTATCCATGTAGCCAAAATGGCGGGAATGCCGCAGCATGTGGTTAAAAAAGCGCAAAAAATGCTTAAGCAACTGGAAAAATCACATAAAAGCGAAGACATATCCGACACCTTAAAGCAATCACAGGAAGAGGAAATGCAATTGAGCTTTTTTAATTTAGACGACCCTTTATTGGAAGAAATAAAAAATGAAATTATAGATATAGACATTAATACGCTTACTCCTGTAGAAGCATTAATGAAATTGAATGAAATAAAACGCATGTTAATCCCCTCAAAACAAATTGCTTCGAAAAACAATTAAAAAAAATCATATTTTTTTTCAAAAAAAGGCTTTGAAAACCAAATAAAGGTTGTAGATTTGCACCCGCAAGTAACACACTTGTACGTTCATTTAAAACGCGAAAGTAGCTCAGGGGTAGAGCATCACCTTGCCAAGGTGGGGGTCGCGGGTTCAAATCCCGTCTTTCGCTCTGACACTTTTTATGATATAACCACGCTCGGGTGGTGGAATTGGTAGACACGTTGGACTTAAAATCCAATGAACATTAGTTCGTACGGGTTCAAGTCCCGTCCCGAGTACAAAGCCTTCTTAATCTTATGATTTTGAAGGCTTTTTGGTTTAAATAGGTTCCTCTAGATCAATTTTTGTTATACTAATTTAGTGAGGATTGCCAAATAGTTTGTGATTTACTTAAAATAATTTAGATTAGCTTTTTATTAAAAAAGCATATAGACAATTGTCTATCTCGAATAGTTGTACTCAATAAAAAATCTAAGTGAAAAAAATTATACTGATCCTTACTTTACTAAATACTTTCTTGAGTTTTAGTCAAAATTCTACAATATTACCTCAAGGTATTTATAAAACTTATATTGATTTTATGAATAAAAAAGTGATCAAATACAATGAGCCTTTTAATATAAAAATGCCATTTGGAGCTTTCTATTACAGCCTTAAAGATTCAACAAACACTAAATTGAAAACCCCTTATTTTGCAATTGTTCAAAATGACAGTATCCTAGTAAGAGTAAAAGATCTCAAAGAAAGGTTTAAATCAAATAAAGATGTAATTATTAAAAGTGGTGAATTCGAATATAATTTAGCTCTTTACAACAATAGTAATGAGATATATTTTGAGCAAATAGTATGCTCTAAAAGTGCTAAATATATCGGGTTTAATATAGGCTACCCTAAAGGTGTAGTTTTTAATTTAAGTACTAATAGATCTTATATTTTTATGGAATATGATGATGTGAAATCCTATCTGAAATCTATTGGAAAAATTAATTTATTAGAACATTTAACTCCGAAAAAGAAAATTGATGCACGTGAAGTTGCTAAATTGATTAAAATGCATCTTGAGATAAATTAAAAGTGTACAGTCGAGTAGGTAAAGGGAAATCTCACCCCTAAACCTCTGAACCCTACGTGATATCCCCCCATCATACGGCTCTTATTATGCAGCCAATTCAACTAAGTTAAATGATAACCTAGTGTACCAATGGTAAAATAGATTTGGAGTCTAACTTCCCCCTATTAGAAACTCGCAGCCTTTGGGACATTCTTTACTAAATGAACTATCTTTAAGAAAACATATGTTTTTTGTCATAAGCGAAAAATCTATGTTCATTTGCTATATAGCCAACTATAAAATTTGGCGCTCATAAAAAAATAAAAGCAACATATTTAGTTAATTAACAAACAAAAATATAGTACTTATCACCTAACTTATGCTTTTTATACGAATCGTTGTGCTTCATACCCACTCAAGCGAACGGATAAAAACTCTTTTTGTATATTTGATAAGTTAACACAATAAGGATGGATATTCAATCAACAAAAATAGAATTAATAAAGACTATCTTAGCTATAGAAAATAGTGATTTTATTCAAAAAGTAGCTGACTTTGTGAATACTGAAAAAGTTGATTTTTGGAATGAATTAAGTACTTCTGAAAAAAATGAAATCAAAGAAGGAATTAATGAGCTTGATAGTGGTAAAAGAGTTTCTTTTGATTCATTCTTGAAAAAGATTTCTTAATGAAAGTATTCTTATCCGAATTAGCAGAAAGAAAACTTCTAAAATTATCCGAATATTTATTAGAAAAATGGAATTTAAAAACACGTGATAAATTTATTGAAAAACTAACGGAAAAAATCGAACAGATTTCTCTTCAACCAGAAAGTTGTCTCCAATCGTCAGAATTCAAAGAACTATATAAATGTATCGTAACAAAACAAACTACTTTTTATTATAGAATTTCGACAGAATCAAATGAAATTGAAATAATTACAATTTTTGACACAAGACAGAATCCTGATAAACTAAGTCAGGATATTTAACTCGAAAAATGCACGAAAGCACAATCAAGCAGATCGCTCTCCCATAATTGAGTAGCGCACGTCTCTCACACCAGCAAGCCTACGGATTGCATACTTGGTAAGCTTACTTTCCCTCCGTCATTGGATTGCCCTAATCAAACTTGCCACTAGCTTTGCTTAAGAGCCTTACTTCACCATATTAGGGACTCGAAGCCTTTGGGACATTCTTAAAATAAATTATATTTACCATTTAAGATACACACATTAAGTTAAGTATTGTAATATTGGTTTGTCTTTGCTATTGCTATGCAAACAAATATTACAACTACGCTTAAGTCAATCTTACATCTATCATTGTAACCAATAAAAGTGAACGAAAAAGAAGATTATTTCAGAATTTTGAAAAATGGTAATATCCATATTTTAAGTGACCGAATTCCGCTAAATTGGAAGGAAGTCATATTTACTCCTCTTTCAACCTTTTTTGTTTCGTTTCTATTATTCAGTCACTGGTTAATTGGAATTCTTATTGGACTCTTGACTGCTATTGGATATACTTTATATCGTTTTGGAGCTTGGGTTTACTACTCCGAAATACAAATAGACGAAAAAAGTGGTAAAATGACCCTTGTTAGAAAAATACTTGAGCGAACTCAAAAAATAGATTTGATAACTGACAAATTTGAACCAAATAGATTTGAATTTTCAGAGATAAATCGAAGCGGTAAAAATAAATTCCTAATGACTTATCGAACTCATAAAAACTATGACTTATTGATTTTAAAAAATAAACTTGATAAAACTACAATCGAAGATTATATCAAGAAAGAAATAAAAATATAGATGCTTTTATGGTGTATACAAAAGAAACTAAAGATAATGAACTCTATGTATATCTGAATGGAAAATTGATTTATAAGAAATGGCTAAAAACTGGTGAATCTAAAGTATTTGATGTTATGGCTTATGATAAATATACTGAATATTCAATAAACGAAAAATCAAAATAACTGCCTCACAATCAGTTTACAGATCACTGCATAATTAAGTAACCTACCCCTCTCACACCAACGAGCTTTAAGATCGTGTACTTGGCGAACTTATTTTACATCAGTCATTCCAACCAACCTTGCCGCTTGCTTTACTTAGGAGCCTTACTTCCTCGTATCGGGGACTCGCAGCCTTTGAGTCATTCTTCATTTAAAAGAACTATATTTACCATTCAAGGCACACACAATATATATAGCAAATAGGGCGGTTTAAGTCGGTTCGAAAAGCTTGTATTTGTTTGCTAGGCCGACAAATCTTTTGATTTGGCTTTATGCAAAAAAGATAAATCAAAATACAAAAGTTTGGATTAGTGCTTAATCGAAAGTAATCGTTTATTTTCTGACCTAAATGCTATATATTTAATGTTGTGCCACATATAACAAAACCGAATGACAGGGAATTTTATAGATACATTTAGAACTCATTTCAAAACAGGACATCGGAATTTGAAAAGTAACTATTCGATAATTTCGACTGATTTTGGAGAAGTTCGAGTTTTTGATACTAAACAAAATAAGCCTGTAATAATATCTGTCCCAGATGGACCAAATGTTATTGAGCATCACGAAAATTTGATTTTAAAATTATCGAAGGATTATCGAGTAGTTTGTTTCGAGTTTGGAGGACTTGGCAAATCCTACCCGAATTCAAAATATGATTATTCTTTCAATAAATCTTCCCAGCTGATTATAAACGTAATGGACATTTTAAAAATTGAAAGAGCTACTTTTTGTTTCTCTTGTTCAAATGGCTTTTATGCAATTAAAACAGCAGAATTATTTCCAGAACGTGTTGAACATTTATTCTTGTCACAAACACCATCTATTACTGCAATGGTAAATTGGACAGATGAAAATATTCCAAGTATTTTAAGATATCCTGTAATCGGTCAAATAGTTAATTCTTTTTCAGAAAAGAAACTTACAAAAATTTGGTATAAATACGCATTACCAAAAGAAACAGACAATTCAGAATACATTCAAAAAGCAATTTCTTCTATAAATAATGGTGGCTGTTTTTGTCTTTCGAGTCTTGTACAAGGACTTGAAAAAGAGAGCATGTCTAAATTGAATGTTCTGGAAGTGCCAGCAACAATAATTTGGGGAAAGAAAGATTACACACATAGAAAAACGGACAACAAATCAATACTTGAACATCTACCGAATTGTGAAATAATTGAATTTGAGAATTGTGGGCATTTTCCCGAGTTGGAAGATACAAGTCGATATGTAGGATTAATAAAAAACAAGTTGAACTGAAAAAAAGTCGAGTAGGTAAAGAAAAATTTAACCCCTAAACCTCTGAACCCTAAGTAATAGCCTCCCACCATACGGCTCTTGTTAGGCGCATTCAGAATACACAAAACCCTTGTAAATACTAGGTTTTTTTGGTAAATTAAGGTTAATAAAAACCCCAAAAATAGCTATTAAGAGCTAAAAGCGGGCTTCTACTTATTCTTAACTATAAAAACACAAAGAATCGATGATTTTCGTTTTTATTTACTACAGAAAACGGATCAAGTAATATTTTATCGAGAAGCGAAAAAAATTATTCTTTAATAAATTTTTTCATTGTAAAAGGCTTAGTATTATTCTCTATTTGTAAAAAATATACTCCAGACGAAAGCGAATTTACTATTATAGAGTTTTCACTATTTGCTAATTTCCCAAACTGAACAATTTTTCCAGATAATGTGATTATCTTGTATTTAGCATTAAGTAATGAAGTATTTGTCCTCACAAACAGTTTGTCATATGCAGGAATAGGGTATACAGTAAACTCATTTTTTTGTACCTCATGATCTAATACATTTAGTGTTGTACAATCAGTAGCCATAGTGTCTTCTTCTATTATCCAACCATGATTTATTAATTTATTTCTTGCTTCGGTATCACAATAAGTTATACCTCTGGCACTAATAACATAATCACTCCTTATACCAAGATCAATTAATTCTGCCCATCCTCTTAGAGTACTATCATAGTTTGCTGTTGATAGTCCTGAGTCACGAAATAGCCCTACAGAAATCCCTACATTTCTAATATCCCAATTTTCTAAGCTTTGATCAAACGAACTAGCTCCGCTAAACATAGATTGTAAACTTCCTACATTACTTACGTTCCAACCTCCAATATCTTGATTAAAGCTAGTTGCCCCAAAAAACATTTGGGCCAAATCTTTAACATTACTCACATCCCAACTACTTATATCTTGATTAAATTCGGTGTTAGAAAAAAACATTTCCGCTAAACTCGTTACGTTACTCACATTCCAATTACTTATATCTTGATTAAAGGAGGTTCTAACAAACATTCCTGACATATTTGTAACATTACCCACATTCCAATTACTTATATCTTGATTAAAAGGGGTCCCTGAGAATGTTCGACTCATAGCTTCTACATTACCCACATTCCAACTTTTAATATCTGAGTTAAAAGTAGAGTTATGAAACAAACTGTTCATATTAGTAATACCAGAAACATCCCAAAGTCCTATGTTGTTAGCAGTGTTTAAGTTAGTGTTAAAAAACATATTGGACATATTTGTTGTGTTTTTCAAATTAGGAGTGTCTTTTGCACTTATTATCAAATTTTCACAATTAAAAAATGCATTTTCAAATGATGTCCATAGCTGGTTTCCCCATTGTTTGATTTCTAAAATTTTGAAATTGTCTTTTTGTTCAAATTTAAATGTATCAAAATTATAAAAATTGATCCTTGGAAAATCACCTGTAATTTGTACAACATAAGTACCTGGCGTAGTATATGTATGAGTAATGTCAGTTGTTATATTCGAATCAGAACTATTATCACCCCAATTGACTGTATAATTATAGCCATCTCCTATTGTTGGAATGGTAATTTGATTAGAGCTACTTGAACCAAAATTATTTGTTTTCCATATGCTAATAAATGAGCTTGAATCGCAATCATTACTATCGTTTAAAATATTCCAGTTATAGGTAGTTTGCAATTCGTTTCTGGAACTTTGACCATCGCAATAAATTAAGCCTAAAGCCCCAAAATTAACATCACTAGTTAATGATGGAGAAGACGATAACCACCCATTTAATATAGCATCATAATTGGATGTTGAAATTGCCGTGAAATCTAACATATGTGACATGTTCGCAACTGTACTTATATTCCAGCTTCCTATATTTTGATCAAATTTAGAAGCATTAAAAAACATCTCTTCCATAGTGGTAACCTTCTCTATTTTCCAATCACTTATATCTATATTAAACGCTGAAGCTTTATTAAACATACCTTTCATAGTAGTAACGCTACTAACATCCCAATTGGATACATCATTATTAAAACTCTCGTTTAAATGAAACATATTAGACATATTTTCTACATTACTCACATCCCAATTATTAATGTTTTGATTAAAGCTACTTTGAGAAAACATATTAGACATATTTTCAACATTACTCACAATCCATTTATTAATATTTTGATTGAAATTACTTTGAGTAAACATACTAGACATATCTACCACATTGCTTACATCCCAATTATTAATATTTTGATTAAAGTCCGCAGCAAGCATAAACATTTCAGACATATTTATAACATTGGCTACATCCCACATTGAAATATCTTGATTAAAAGTGGTTGCACCTTTAAAAAGACCTTTCATATTAGTAACATTGCTTGAATCCCAATTACTTAGCTCATTATTTAGTGATATGTTATCTGAAAACATTTCTGTCATATCTGTCACCTCAGACAGATCAGGAGCATCAGAGGCATTTATTTTTAAGAAAACGCAACCAGAAAATGCATTTTTCATAGAACTCCACTTAATACTTCCCCATTGTTCAATAGTATTGATCTTTGTATGATTATTACCCGAAAAATCTAACAAGTTGGAGTTAAAAAATATTCTAGGAAAATCTCCAGTAATTTGAACTTCGTATACACCTGGAATAGCATAGTTGTGTTCTATGGTTCCAGCAACATTTGAATCTGTTGTACTATCTCCCCAATCTACATTATAATTGTAACCCGACCCCGTTGTAGGAATGATAATGTTAGTTTCTGAACCTGTATTCCATGTAGTAATAAAGGGTCGGTTTTGAGAAAATGAACTAAATGTAACTAATAGAAATAAAAATATATGTATTTTTTTCATGTTCATGATTAATAGTTTTACACAACTATAACATGATGAAATCAAAATACCCTACCATATTTTTTTTATTTTTGAAAGTTTTTCTGTTTTTATTAACCCCTTAACATTCAATTAATAAAAAAAAACCTTATCAAATGGAATAAGAATTTTTTAAAAAATTGTCCAACCAAAGCTAGGTAACTCAGTTTACCTTCTATCCTAAATGTTATATTTTTTACATTGTACAGCATTATCAAAAAATCGCATTTATCATTTTGGATTTTGAACTCTTTTTTCCTGTTAATCGGATTATTGAATGGAATTGATTTTAGGAAAATATCGTCTAATAATATTGATATTGGTCACAATATATTTATGAAAACAGAATACATAGATATTTACTCTTCTGGTAGTACTCATTTAAGCCAATAAAGTCTTTTATTGAAGAGAAAATCGTTATTCGATTCTTATTCTTTAGAACCTACTTATCTTTACATAAAAATATTTTATGGCCTCTCCTTTTGCAGACTTAGGAATTATAGCTCCTATAGAAAAAGCATTAAAAAGTTTAGATATCAGCACACCTACTGATATTCAAAAAAAAGCAATTCCTACTTTGTTAACTACAAAAAAAGATGTGGTAGGCTTAGCCAAAACAGGATCGGGAAAAACAATCGCCTTCGGATTACCATTATTACAGTTAATAGATAAGACAAACCCAACAATTCAAGCAGTTATTTTAGTACCTACAAGAGAATTAGGACAGCAAATTCATGCTAATTTAGAAAGCTTTGCAACACAGATTCCTGAAATAAAAATAACTGCCATTTGCGGCGGAACACCTATAAAACCTCAAATAAAAGCACTTACCGAGCCTACACAAGTTGTTGTTGCAACTCCTGGTCGTTTGATAGACCTTATAAAACGAGAAGCTATTAATATTAAACACACTAATTTTTTAGTATTAGATGAAGCCGATGAAATGGTGAAATCACTAGGAGAAGGGCTTGATGAAATCGTAAAAGAACTCCCTAATTACAGGCGAACAATTTTATTTTCGGCAACAATGCCTGGTCCTATAAAACAGTTGATTCAAAATTATATGTCTAAGAATCCTATACAGATTGAAGCCCATATGGAAACCATAGGACATCAAGGCATTACTCATGAATACGTTGTGGTAGAACCTATTGAAAAATTGAATGTATTAATGCATTTTCTTACTAATCGATTGGGAGAAAGAGGGATTATTTTCTGTAAAACAAAAGCTGCTGTTAATAAATTAGCTAAAAATTTAGCTATTAATAAATTTTCATCAGGCTCTTTACATGGAAGTTTGTCGCAACCAATTCGCGATCGCATTATGGGACAATTTCGAGAAGGCCATATCGATATTTTAGTCGCTACAGATGTAGCTGCTCGTGGGTTAGATGTTAAAGAAATTAGCTATGTAGTCAATTACCATTTGCCAGATGCATATGAGACTTATGTACACCGAAGTGGCCGTACAGCTCGAGCAGGGTTAAAAGGATATGCACTTACGGTATTGCAACAAGAAGAAGCCTTTGAGATTGCCGAATTCGAAAAAGAATTAGGAATTAAATTTCAATCTTATGAAAAAGTAACTAATGAAGCCTTAGAGGAAAACAATACATTACTGTGGGCTAAAAAAGTATTTAAAACAAAGCCTAATCGAGAACTGTCTAAGGATTTAAAAGAAAAAATACATACGGTTTTTCATCATTTAACAAAAGAAGAATTGATTGATAAATTGATAGCTTTTGAGCAGTTGAGATAAGTTTTAGCATAAAAAAACCGAGGCTAATCCATTTTTAGACTCGGTTTTTTATTGATTCTATTTTGATTTTTTAAACAAAAGCTTCCCTGAAGACACTAGCAACAGCATTAAAATCCCTCCCAGTAGTCCAAGAGCAATTTCTATTACAATTGATGGTATGTTTTCACTATGAAAAAGATCTGGAAAGCTATGGCTAAAAATCCCTCCTGCCACAGTTATTAAAGCCGCAGTACCTACTATTGATAGTCCTTTAATTACATATGGCAAGCTACTTACCAAAAAACGCCCTACTTTATCGGAGAGTTTATTATCACCTTCTTGCATATTAATTAGGCTTGCTCCAAATTCATCCATTCTAATTATTAAAGCCACTATACCATACACTCCAACTGTTGCTATCAATGAAACGGTACTAACCACTAATATTCGAGTTAGTAAAGGCTGATCTAATACCGTACCCAGAGCAATAATTATAATTTCTATTGAAAGAATGAAATCTGTAAAAATTGCCGACTTAATTTTTTGTTTTTCATTGGGTTGCTTTAAAGGATCAGAAGCTGTAGCTTTCAACTCTTGAAGCTCATCTTTTTTTGAATGAAAAAAATACTCGTAAATTTTTTCCACACCTTCATAAGCCAAATACAATCCCCCAAGAATTAAAATAATTTTAATTGCGATTGGGAAAAAAGAACTTAAAAGAAATGCAATTGGTAATATGATGATTTTATTTAATAAAGAGCCTTTGGATATAGCCCAAAGTACGGGTAACTCTCTGCTTGATGCAAAACCTGATGCTTTTTCAGCATTAACCGCTAAGTCATCTCCTAAAATACCTGCGGTCTTTTTAGTAGCAATTTTACTCATTGCCGAGATATCGTCTAATAACACTACTACATCATCTAATATTGCAAAAAAACCTGAAGCCATATTTTATTTTTTTTCAAAAATACTTTTTTGATCTTAATAAAAGAAACAAACACAAAAAAAGCCTTGTACATTGGGGAAGTACAAGGCTTTTTTTACTTTATGAAGCAAAAAACTATCGCTTTACTGTTTTTATATAGCTATAATCGCCTTGATATATCACAATTTTATATTCTGAAATTGGTAAGGATTCAAAATTATATGTTTTGGTAATTTTAGGAGTATTCAACCTAACTTCTTCTAATGGAATACTACTGTTCTTAGCATACACAGTTATAGATACATCATGTTGATCTTTATTATCAATATTCAATTTAGCTATACCATTTTCAATTTCATAAACTGGAGCATTGTATGTTTTAGTCTCTCCTTTAATGATTTTAACCTGATCAGGTACTATAATAAATGGAGTTACTTTTATTGAATTTCCTGTTTCTGCTTTTACGTAGTATACTCCTTGAGTTAACTTTGAAAAATCTAATGTTTTAGTATATGATGTTGTCGCGCTCAATATTTCTGAAAATACTAACTTTCCTTTTTTATCAGAAATTGATAATACTTCTCCCTCAACTACTTCAGACATTGTAATACTCAACTCATTTGAAGCTAAAACTTCTACTTTCACCTTATTTGATGCATTTGCTGCAACGGTTGCTACTAGTGCTACACTCAACAATCCTAATTTCAATAGTTTTTTCATAAGTAAAATTTTTTCGATTGATACGATTAATTTACATTACAAAAATACTATCGTATGTACCTAATAAGCATATATACAATTTACCAATATTGATGCTATTTTAACCACTAAAAACAATTTAAAGACTGAAATAATCAATTTAACATACACTTAACACGTATAAAAACTAATTATTACTTAATAAAAAGAAATAAAATCAATCATTTCCTCAAAAAACTTAATAAAATAATAATGGATTCTAAATTAGTCCTACATCTCCTTTACCTTCCCTTACAACTACTGGTATATTGTCAGTTACATCAATAATTGTTGATGGAATATTATCTCCGTAACCTCCATCAATAACTAAATCTACTAAATTCCCCCACTTTTCTAGTATTAACTCGGGGTCTGTGGTGTATTCTAAAATTTCATCTTCATCGTGTATGGATGTAGAAACAATCGGGTTACCAAGCGCTTCCACTAAATTATGACAAATTTTATTATCGGGCACACGTATCCCAACTGTTTTCTTTTTTTTGAATACTGAAGGTAATTGGTTGTTTCCAGGTAAAATAAATGTGAAGGGACCTGGCAAACATCTTTTTAATAGTTTGAATGTGGAAGAATCAATTTGACGTACATAATCGGACAGATTACTTAAATCTTTACAGATAAAAGACCAATTGGCTTTTTCAAGCTTTATGCCTTTTATTTTTGCAATACGATTTAATGCTTTTACACTAGTTATATCACAACCTAATCCATACACAGTATCTGTGGGATAAATTATTAATCCTCCATTTTTTAATACTTTTACCGCTTCTGCCACTTGTTTTGGATTCGGATTTTCTTCGTACAATTTTATAAATGTTGCCATAACATGCATGTAATTTAAGAATATTAGTGTTTATTCTTTTTTGTTTCTCAAAATGAAAGCTAATACTAAAACTACTCGTAGCAATAAATTTAACTAATGTAGTTCCAGATATTCTTATGTTGTATTAACTGAAAATAAGCATGTTTAATCATACTGTTCTTTGGTAATACCAAGTTTGGATCTTCCTTTAATATTTGTTGAGCATAAGCTCTTGCTACTTGCAAAATTTGATTATCCTTTACAATATCGGCAATTTTTAAGTTTAATACACCACTTTGTTGTGTTCCCATGATATCACCAGGGCCACGTAATTTTAAATCTACCTCAGCAATTTCAAAACCATCATTAGTCTGCACCATAGTTTGCAAACGTGTTTTACTATCTTCTGATAATTTAAAGCCAGACATTAATATACAATAACTTTGCTCAGCTCCACGTCCTACTCTACCTCGTAATTGATGCAATTGTGACAAACCAAATCGCTCAGCACTTTCAATAATCATTACACTGGCGTTTGGTACATTTACACCCACTTCGATTACGGTAGTGGCTATCATAATTTGAGTTTCTCCTTTAACAAAGCGGTCCATTTCATGGTCCTTATCTGCAGGTTTCATTTGCCCGTGTACAATGGAAATTTGATACTCTGGTTTAGGAAAATCGCGTGAAATACTTTCAAACCCATCCATCAAATCCTTATAATCCATAGCTTCCGATTCCTGAATTAATGGATACACAATATATACTTGTCTTCCTTTAGCTATTTCTTGCTTCACAAAATGAAACACCTGTAAACGTTGTCCATCATATTTATGCATTGTTTTTATTGACTTACGCCCTGGAGGTAACTCATCAATTACCGAAACATCTAAATCTCCATACAAACTCATTGCTAAAGTTCTAGGTATAGGTGTTGCTGTCATTACTAACACATGAGGTGGTAATTTATTTTTTCGCCATAATTTAGCACGTTGGGCTACTCCAAAACGGTGTTGCTCATCAATTATAGCCAAGCCTAAATTATTAAACTTCACTTTATCCTCTAACAGCGCATGTGTGCCTATTATAATATGAATTTGTCCATTTTCTAGATCAGCATGAATTTCTCTTCTGGCCTTAGTTTTTGTACTTCCCATGAGTAAACTCACATTGATAGGCAAATCCTTCACTAATGCTGAAATACCATCAAAATGTTGTTTTGCCAAAATTGCTGTTGGTGCCATTAGCGTAGCTTGAAAACCATTATCAATAGCCAACAACATACTCATTAAAGCCACTATGGTTTTCCCCGAGCCTACATCTCCTTGCAACAATCGATTCATTTGAGCCTCGCTTCCCATATCCCTACGAATTTCTTTAACTACGCGTTTTTGGGCCCCTGTTAAACTAAAAGGTAAATAGTTTTCATAAAAGTTAGTAAATAATTCACCTACTTTTTCAAATGCATAGCCTTTTATTTTTTGCTTTTGAAGAATATTTTTACGAATTAATTGTAACTGAATGTAAAACAACTCTTCAAATTTTAATCGGTAACTCGCTTTAGTTAATAAGTCTTGACTTTTCGGAAAGTGTATATTTAACAATGCTTCAGACTTCCCTATGAGTTTCATATGCTCCAACATATCCTTGGGTAGTGTTTCCTCAAAAAATACGCCTTTGGTTAAAAACAGATTTTGCACCATTTTAGAAACTACCTTATTGGTAATATTCCTCCGCTGTAACATTTCGGTCGATGAGTAAATCGGCTGCATAATAGAACTCATACTCGATTTATGAGTCTCCAACAATTCCATTTCTGGATGCGGCATGGAAAAGCCATTATAATATTTTGTCTTTCCAAAAATTACATAAGGAATATTAATCTTTATACTTTCCTGAATCCATTTAGCCCCACGGAACCAAACCAGTTCCATTTTTCCCGTTTTATCTTGAAAGGTAGCCACTAAACGACTGCCTCCTTTTTTTTGTTTTACATTTTTCAACTGTGTAACCATTCCTACAATTTGAACTTCAGCATCATTTTGCTGTAATTCACTTATAGTATAATATCGGGTACGATCAATGTAACGATGCGGAAAAAAATGTAGTAAATCCTGACACACTCGAATTCCTAATTCTTTTTCTAGTACTGTAGCCCTAGTTGGACCAACGCCTTTTACATAGGCAACGGGTGATTGTAATATATCAGCACTCATAGCATGCTAAGATACATTTTTTAGCATGTATTATAAATTGGTTTTTGTAATTTGTCCATCCGTAAACTGTATTATGTATATGAACCAATTCATAAAAATCACTTCTCTTATTTTAAGCTTCTGCGCAAGCATTATTTGTAGTAGAGCCCAACAAAAAGATCATGTTGATTTTAAAACTATTGAAGCCCATATACAACTCGACACCTTACACCAAAAGGTAATTGGAAAAATCGATGTTGTATTTACCCCATTAAAAAACACCAATCAAGTCTATTTGGATGCTCAAAAAATGGAAACAGTTACTCCTATTAAAGATGCTAAAGTTGAATACAAGAACAATAAAATTTGGCTAAAGGGAGATTTTAAAGCTAATAAAGACTATTCTTTTAGTTTCAATTATAGTACAACACCTAAAAAAGCGCTCTATTTTTGGGGTTGGGACGACAAAAATATTGACCACAATTCACCAAATCATAAGCAAATATGGACACAAGGGCAAGGTAAATACACTAGCAATTGGCTACCAAGTATTGATGATATGAATGATAAAATCATTTTTACACTAAAAATTGATTTTAATACGGACTACCAAGTAATTTCTAACGGAAGTTTAATTCATAAAACAGCTACAAATAATAGTACTACATGGGTTTACCAAATGCAACAACCTATGAGTAGCTATTTGGTGGCACTTGCCATTGGTAAATACATAAAAAAAGAAGAAAACAGCGCTTCGGGAATTCTTTTAGAAAATTACCTCTATTCGGATAGAATTAATGATTACGAGTCAACTTTTAAATACCACAAAAAAGTTTTTGATTTTTTAGAAACTGAAATTGGTATTCCCTATCCTTGGAAAATATACAGGCAAGTTCCTGTACGTGATTTTTTATATGCTGGCATGGAAAACACAGCATGCACCTTATTTTCTGATGATTTTATTGTAGATGCCAACACTTTTGATGATCAAAATTTTGTAAATGTAAGTGCTCATGAACTCGCGCATCAATGGTTTGGAAATATCATTACCGAAACCGATAGTAATCACCATTGGTTACACGAGGGTTTTGCTACTTATTTCGCCTTATTAGCCGAAAAAGAATTATTTGGAGAAGATCATTTTTATTATAAACTATATGAAAGTGCCGAACAATTAAATCATCAAAGTGATTTACAAAAAGGAAAACCCTTAGTTACTCCAAAAGGGAGTTCCCTTACTTACTATCAACACGGAGCTTGGGCGATTGTTGCTTTACGTAACAACATTGGAGGTGCTCACTTTAAAAAAGTAGTGCAACAATTTCTAACCACATACCAATATAAAAATGTAACTACTGATAACTTTCTAAGTATTATTTTTGAAGTAACAAAAAAAGACACCTCTGAGTTTGCAAAAAAATGGTTACACAATACCACTTTTCCTGCTGATGAAGCTTTAAAAATTATAACGCAATCGGACGTTATGAAAAGATATTTGCAATTAGCTGGTGAACGAACTCAACCGCTTATTGGTAAATACCAACTACTATCAGAAGCCCTAGATTTTCCTGTAAATCCCTATTTAGGCCAAGAGGTGGTTGCCCAATTACAAGGAGATTTTTCGAAAGAAGCACTCGTATTACTTGAAAAAGCATTTGAAAGTAATCAACCTCAAGTTTTACAAGCCTTAGCCAATTCACTAACTACTATACCCAAAGTATTTGAACCCAAAATGGTACAATTATTAAAAGTCAATTCATACGCCACAGTTGAAGGAGCACTTTATAATTTATGGAATAATTTTGAGACTAAAAAGATGAATTATTTACAAGTCACAAAAAATAAGATTGGTTTTAATGATAAAAATATAAGAACACTTTGGCTTGTCCTAGCCTTAAACACTCCGGGGTTTACTACAGCAGATCGCACCCGCTTTTTTAAAGAATTAAATTCATATACCGCTCCAAATTATAATTACAGATTACGTAGTAAAGCTTTTGAATATTTAAAATTACTCCAAAGTTATTCAGATGAAAGCTTACTAAATTTAGCCTTAGGAGCGACACATCCCAATTGGCGATTTAAAAAGAGCTGTAGCGCTACACTCAAAGCCCTTTACGTCAATGAAAAATACACTAAAAGAATAAATCGTCTATCCCAAACGTTTCCAAATAAGGTAAAACAATTATTAACGACTGATTAAGTACTATGAATTTTATATATCTTAGTCAATATATCCATCAGATATAAAAAACAAAACAAATGCGAGCATTGGTTATTTCAGGAGGAGGTAGTAAAGGTGCTTTTGCAGGCGGTGTGGCACAATACCTTATGCAGGTTCAGCAACGCAAGTACGATTTATTCTTAGGCACATCGACTGGCAGCTTACTTATCCCTCATTTATCCATTAACAAAATTGATAAAGTACATGATATTTACACTAATGTAAATCAAAATACCATTTTTAGTTTGAACCCCTTTGTTATCAAATGCAAAGGCGATCGTGAATATGTGAGTATTAATTATTTGAATACTGTTTTACAATTTGTAAAACGAAAACGCACTTTTGGTGAAAGTAAAAATCTGCGCAAAAACATTCGTAAAAATTTTACCCGAGAAGAATTTGAATTTGCAAAAAAGAATGTAACCGATGTTGTAGTTACTGTTTCTAACTTATCTAAAAGTTGTACAGAATATAAATCCATACACGAGTTTAGTTACGAGGATTTTTGTGAGTGGATTTGGATTTCCTGTAACTATATTCCTTTTATGAGTATTGTCAAAAAAAATGGTCACGAATATGCTGATGGCGGTTTTGGTTCCATTGTTCCTATTAGAGAAGCTATTAAACGTGGTGCCACCGAAATAGATGCCATTATATTAGAATCTGAAAATTTAGATAGAAATAAAATTTTAGGCAAAAACCCTTTCTCATTAATGGTAAACCTTTTTGGTTATTTACTAGATCAAGTAGAACAACATAATGTTACCGCTGGTAAACTAGCCGCAAAAAACAAAAATGCCACACTCAACCTATATTACACTCCAACAAAACTTACCGAAAATTCCTTGGTTTTTAATAAAAAATTAATGACTGAATGGTGGCAACAAGGTTTTGATTATGCGCGTAATAAATTTGAACAAAAAGAATTGAATGAATTGCGTGATTTTGACATGAACGGTTAAGATACCAACTCACATAAATACTATTTACTAATAACTGATTTGTTGTATGTAGTTAAATTCAACTTCAAACAAGTTTTTAAAATGCTTTAAAAGCTTTTCCTGAACTTCAGCTATTGGAATTTCTCTTCCTAATTCTGCTTGTAATGAAGTAACTGCTTTCCCTTTTATTCCACAAGGAATAATGTGATCAAAATAACCTAAATCTGTATTAATATTAAATGCAAAACCATGCATAGTTACCCAACGGCTAGCACGTACACCCATAGCACATATTTTACGGGCAAATGGAGTCCCTACATCCAGCCATACACCTGTTTCTCCATCACTTCTGGTAGCAGTTATTCCATATTCTGCAAGAGTATGAATAACCGTTTCTTCTAAAAAACGTAAATACTTATGAATATCCGTAAAAAAATTATCTAAATCTAAAATGGGATATCCTACAATTTGACCTGGACCATGATAGGTGATATCACCTCCCCTATTAATTTTATAAAATAAAACGCCTTGTTTTTCTAAGGTTTCTGCAGGTGTAAGTAAGTTAGAAATTTCACCACTCTTACCTAAAGTAAACACATGAGGATGCTCTACAAATAATAAATAATTAGGGGTATCAATTGTTAAATTTTCACGAGACTTTTTTAATTTAATGTCCACTACTTCTTTAAAAATTGTTTCTTGCAATTCCCAAGATTCTTTATAATCTTTTAAGCCTAAATCTATATAATTAACCTTTTTATTCATTAAAGGCAAAGGTAGGTATTAATAAGTTGTTTATGAAAAAGTCATTACATACTATTCATTAAATCCATAAGCTTGTTTAGCACTTTTAACTTGTTCTTTTTCTGTTGTTTCGGGGTACAAAATATATTTTGGAGCAATAATCGGTTTTACAGAAATTACAGTAACTTCAAATATGGTAGAAAAAGGAAAGTCTCCATTAGTTATTTTTAATAGTATAGTCTTCATTTCTTTAAATTCAGTAGACATTTTATCAATTACTCTTGCCTTCCCTTTTAATTGAAAGCCTTTTTGAATTAAAATATCAATAAAACTTACACATACATTTTCATTATATTTTATATTCTTTTTAGACTGAGGTGAAGCAATATTGGCTATAATAATTTTATCATTTCCATAATACTGAAAAACTTCTTTAGGAGACACATTGGGAATTCCCTCACTGGATACCGTTGCTAACCAACACAACACACTTTTATCTATAGCATCTTTAATTTTTCGAGTAAGTATCATTGTTTGTTTAGAATTGAACCTAGTACACCAATTTTATTTAAAAATAGGCAATCCAAAAAATTAGATCGCCTATTTTTAAAATTTATTTATGTAATAATTTCATTATTTCGAATATGAAGGGTAATAAAACAATCTCCAATTACGTGAGGTAGCAGGTCCTCCTTTTATACTTTGCAACAAATCTGCTCTCTTATTTCCATCAAAATCACCTACAGTCCAATAATTACCTTGCCTATAGGTTCCATGATTTGTAATCCATCGTTGTATTCTAAAAGAATTATTCTTAGAAATATGAACATCAATAGCTACTTTACCAGATTCATTAAAAGATTTTGCAATATCGTCTGCTCCATCTCCATCAAAATCACCCGAAACCCAATTCATTTCTTCTTTAATAGCCCCTTGACCTGTTGCCCATCTTTCTAGTTCGAAATCTGCTATTGCACTTCCTTGATTTAAAAACACATCAAAATCAGCGACTCCTCTATTTATTATTTTCACAAAATCATCTTTACCATCACCATTAAAATCTCCAGATAACCACCTATCATCTTTATTAAAAGATTTATTTTGATAGCTTGGAATCTTTCTTTCTAATGCAAAAAAGCCTATTGATCTATAGTAAAAATAAATATAAATCTTTTCTATACCTCTTTCATTTGTTATCAATAACACATCATCATCCCCATCATTATCAAAATCACCTACAGCCCATTTATTTTCTATATCAAAATCTAATTTTGGAGACTCAAAACTGTAATCTAATTTAACTTGATGATTAGATAATACTCCAGTAAAATAATCTAATGCATTCTTTCCATTGTTATTTCTAACTCTAATTAGAGTTCCGTCATTTCCAGCAAGCCAAGTATCATCTGCTCTAAATTCGTCATTTGTATTTATTGTATTCAACTTCTTTCCATCCGCAACAGAAGAATATATCTCAATAACTGCTTTTGAAGTTACACTATCTTTATATACACGAACATATTCCGAAATACGATCACCATCAAAATCACCTACTAAATCCTTTGCATTTTCAATAAAAGGCATCGAAGGTAATAATCTTTTTACTTTTCCTATTTTAGGATATTTTTTATTTATACCTAATATATCTTGAGTAGAAAGTCTATCCCTCTGAATACTATATAAAGAACCGTCTTTTTTAGTGATAGTAGCTACACTAGGAGTACAATTACAAGGACCTGGTTGTTCACAAATTTTTGCAAAAAAACATGGACCATACATCATTATACTATTAAAATCCAATTGAGGGCTAAATGCTTCACTAGGTATCGTCCAAAATAAAAAACGAGGATGTCTAAAATTCGAACTTTTCCCATCCTGAATATTATCTCTATTTATCGTTACATATGAATCAGCATCTTTTCTTTGTTGCTCATGCCAAAAACCCAATGAATGAAGAATTTCATGTATAACGGTACCTGTTGAACACCCATCCCCTAAATTAATCTTATTAATTTTTGAACTAGAATATCCAATATCTGCTGAGCAACCATCTCCTTTTCTAAATAAAGCATAACCTCTAGATTGTGTAGATTCCCTTTGTTTAAAGCTAATATGGGTATTAGTCCTTATATGCTCAATTGCATCATAAACCCTTTGTTTATTGGGTAAATCTGATGCGATCTCATACACAAAAGTATTTTCTGGCCAATTACCTACATAACCTGGACGTCCAAAACTTTTTCCAATAGATTCTGTACCATCAATAGCTTCTTCTAAAAATATTGAGGGATCAAGAATCATATCTCCTTGATAAATATTCTCGCCATTAATCTCTTCTACACTTACTTTTTCTCCAAAAATGGAGATCTCCTTTAGTGTTCCTTTTTGACCAGGATAAGCCAATTCTTGATTAACAGAATTTATTTCTACTTGATTATTAGATTGGTTTATTTCTTTTTCTATAGTATCTTTTTCGCATGAATAAAAAGTTAAAATAATACTGGTTAAAGAAAATAAAAAATATATTTTTTGATGTTTCATGATTTAATAAGTCTTAGTTAATATTTAAACCAAAAGTATTAAGTCACTACTTTAAAAAACACACTGTTTTCAGTGAAAAATTTTAAATCACAATAATTAGTTATATATCTTTTATTTCAATATTTAAAATAGTTCCTCTATCTAAAACTGAATCAATTTTAAGATCACCATTAATTTTTTTCAACCTACTTTTTACATTTTTTAAACCTACGCCTACTTTAATTTTATTTGATATAAAGCCTACTCCGTTATCTTCAAATAAAAGTTGTAAATCATTCCCTAATTTATTTATTTGTAAATCTATACAAGTAGCACAAGCATGCTCAACTGTATTTTTTAATAATTCTTGGATTATTAAAAAAATTTCAATTTTTAATTTCTCCGGAATTATATTGATTTCATTTTCAGGAAACACATTAAAAGTGATGTTAATTTTTTTTGTTTTTCCAATATTTTTCAAATATTCATTCAGCAAATCAGTAAACTTATTTTGACTAGTTTTTTCAGGCATCAAATCTTTAAATATCTCCCTTATCAGTTGGTAGGTTTCATCTATTTGCTTTTTGGGCTTTTCAAAAATATCTTGTTGATTTTTAGAGGTATCAAATTGCAACTTAATTGCAGCCAAATTCCCTCCTATACTATCATGTAACTCTTGTGCAATACGTTCTCTTTCTTTATTTTGAATATGTAATGACTCCCTAATTAATTTTAACTCTTGCTCTTTAATTAATGAATTTACTTTTTCGATATTGATTTCTTCTTGCTTTTTGTTTAACTTATTTTGAGTAATCAATTTTTGATTATATGTAATCAAAAGAAAAATACAAGGAATTAAAACAATCAAAAAAGCAATTACTAATAGTTGCTTATTTTTTTTCTCCGATACTAATTGACTCTCCTTTAACTGCTTATCCTTTTTCAATAAAGCAATTTCATTTTCCTTTTGTAAAATTTGAAATTTAGCTTCCAATTCCGCATCTACTCTGTTTTTTATATTTTGCTTTAAAGAATCCTTAAGCTGATACCCTTTTTGAACATACTTATACGCTTGGTCATAATTATTTTTAGCTACAAATACTTTACTTAGACTTTCTAAAACTTGGATATCAATATCTATAAACCCTTTTAAATTAGACTTTTTTAAGGTACTTTCTAAAATAGAAATAGCCTCATCATATTTCTTTTTTTTATAATACGATTTTCCAATTGTAGTGTTAATTAATAGCATAAACTTAGCATATTCATTTTCACCTTCTAATTCTTGTTTTGCTAATAAGCCATAATATATAGCCTGATCAATTTTTCCCATTTTATAAAAACAAGCACTAATACTTTCATAACAATAACCATAAGCTTTATGTTCCTTAGGGGCATTACAGGCTTTTTTTAAATAACTCAATGCTTTTTTATACTGCTTGATTTGAGTGTAAATAACTCCCAAATTATTATAAGAAAAATAGACCGTATGGTTGTTTTTATCAATTTCAATACTCTGTTTATATAAAGGAATTGCTTTTCTATATTCCTTTGAATCTAAATAATAATCGGCCATTCCTCTAATATGATGAACCGCTATTTCCTTTTCTATCAATCCGTTTTCATAAAGTTCAAGTCCTTTTAAATGATAACGTCCTCTTAATCCTGTTAAGCCTTTAAACCCATATCCCACTGCAAGCATATTATAGGAATTACTCAACATAGCGTAGGATAATGAATCCGTTTTATTGACCGCCAATTCATAAATCTTATTCCCGTAATAAATAGTAGAATCTGAAACTTCTTTTTCCATAAAAAACCTTCCCAAATAATCTAAGGCTCTAATATGTTCCTTTTTATTTTTTAGAATAGGTCGTACTAATTTGTAAAGACCCTCATAATCAAGTGCTTTAAAATTTTGTAGTTTTAATTCAATTTCAGCATGCTTAAAATCAAAATTCTGACAAAACAATTTTGAACTAGCCGTTATTAAAAAAAAAGGGATAAGATATGTTAAAAATACTTTCAAATCTTTATTAGATTACAATTCACCTATAAACAAATAAATAGTTAAAAGGCAAAAACTTAAACTTTGCTTAAAATTACTCGATATAATTCATTTTCATAGCATATCTTGTTAAGCCTGCTAAATTTTTTACTTCTAATTTTGTAATTAGATTTTTGCGATAACTCTCTATTGTATGTTTACTCAAACATAATTTATCTGCAATTTCTTTTGTAGTATATTCCTGAGCAATAAGTGTAATTACGTCTATTTCTCTTTTTGTTAATTTCACTTGCTTCTTTCTACTTTCAAGAAACTTACTTTCTAAATAAACAGAAGTAATTTCTTTAGAGAAATATTTTTCCCCATTTAAAATTGAAGCTACTGCTTTTAATAATTCTTTCTTTTCTGCATTTTTAGGAATATAACCATCTACTCCAATTTTAGTGAGTTGATCAATCATTTCAATATTATTGTGCATACTAACAATAAGAATCTTTATATCTCTTTTCTTTTGTTTAATATATTTACTCAATGTAATACCATCTACTTTGGGCATTGAAATATCAGTGATAATTAAATCAACTTTTTCATTAGAATTAATTTCTAAATATTTAATAATATGACTTCCATTTTTTGCAGTAAGTAAAATATTATATTCTTTTTGGCTATTAAAAATACTTAACAAACCATCAGAAAACATTTTATGATCATCTACTATAATTAAATTGAATTTCATTACTACTTAATTTCAATATTGATAAAAGTGTTACACTAATTGAGCAAATAAAAAAACTACTTTACCAAAACACTTATTTAATAAAGAAGTAAACCATAATAACAGTTATACATATTATTAATTGTGTAAAAACTCATTAAAAAACACCTTAAACCAACTTTTTAATGAAAAATTTATTAAACCTTAAATAAAAAATATAGAAAACAACAAATCAACAACTTAAAACAACTATTTAAATTCACTTTAATTAAAATACTTTGTTTGCTAAGTTATCAAATTGTAAAGTACTCTTTTTGGTATATTCCTTGATCCTGATTAATGACTAACCATAAATTTTGTTAATTATGAGTAAAAAACACGAAGCAAACGTTAAAAAAGACAAAACTATTAATTTCCAAATTGGATTAATTGCCTTGTTAAGTTTTAGTTATTTTATGCATGGAGTATTTAACTACAAGGCTAGTCCAAAAAAGGTTACTAGCATTAGCACGCCCACTATTGATCCCTATGATGTATTTGTAACTATGGGTGCTGTTACACCCGTTCCAGATAATCCAATTGCAGAAACTGTAACTAGAGCTAAAAAGCCAAAATCAACAACGAAAACGATTTCGAAAGAAATTCCAAAAGTGGTTGAAAAAATGCCAGAAGAAAATTTAACTAAAAAAACAGACATTACCGAAAATCCTGATCATACTACTTCCAAAAATAAAGCTAGCGCTTCTACCGAAGTTACAACTAAAATAATCTCAACCAAAAAAGGAATAGCAGGAGTAAAAACCCCTAGTATCTATCGTCCAAATACGGTTGAATTTTTACCTATTTTCCCTGGTTGTGATAAGTATAGTACCAATAATGAAAGAGCTATTTGCTTTCAGGAAAAAGTACAGCGTATGGTATTACGTAGATTTAATAGTGGTTTAGGCCAAGACTTAGGTTTATCGGGTAAACAAACTATTTTTCTTTATTTTGAAATTAATGAAAATGGTTTGGTAAGTAATATTAAAGCACGTTCAAAAAACAAAGAATTAGCCGACGAAGCAAAAAGAGTAGCCCGTTTATTACCAAAAATGAAACCTGCTCGCCATGGCGATACTAAAGTAAAAATGGCTTACACCTTACCTATTACTTTTAAAGTAAAGTAATTATACTACTTACTAACAAAAATTTCGCATATATGCTGTTTCTTTTTTACGATTCTAGCGTTAAAAAAAGCAACCGTAGCTAATACTATGCTTGATTTTTTAGCCTTAGACTAGCAAAAAATAATTCAACATATTTATGCGAAATCATTATCAGTAAATCGTATTACAACTTTTATACTAATTTAAAAACCCATAGAGTTGAAGTTTTTTCGACTCTATGGGCTTAATTTATAATTTACAGGCAGTCTTTAATTCATATTCCACTAATATAACTTCCAAAGGCATCTTTAAATTCAAAACCTTCATCCAATTGAAGTTTACTTAATTTTTTAAATTCAACTAAGCCCCAAAGCAAAAATTCTTTGAAAAAATAACTGTCTTTTTTTGATAATTCTGGCTGATATTTAGCAATTAAGTCCTCAAGTGGAGGTACCATATCTAGCTGTTGCTCATACTCTATAGTTAACAAATCGTTTGGCAATTCAAAACCGGTTCCATCATAAAACCAATCTACTAATTTATCATAAGGAGTCTCTTTATCCTTATGCTCCAACTTTTCTATTTTAGGAAAATAACTTGAAAATAATGTTTGAATAGCTCTATGTATTAACAATTGAGCAACCGACGCAGCACCTTCTTGCTCTCCTTCATATACCAATTCTATTTTACCGTTTATAGCAGGTACAATTCCCATAAAATCCCCCAAACGCACACTGGTTTGGCTTTCACCCGAAATTAGCATTCTAAGTTCTGCAGCACTCAACAAGTTTTCATAAGCAGTAATACTCATTCGCGCACTTACACCACTTTTGGCATCTACATATTCACTTTTTCTGGCTTCAAAACCGATTTGTTCTAAAAGCTCAAAAGCCAATTCTGGCACATGTATTGTTTCTTTCTGACGAAAGTCTGCTTGTGCCTCTTGTTTGGTAATCTTTTTGGCAATTTCAACAGTATCTGGATAGTGTGTTAAAATTTGCGAACCTATACGATCTTTTAAAGGTGTAATAATACTTCCTCTGTTAGTATAATCTTCGGGGTTTGCTGTAAAAACAAACTGCATATCCAAATTAAATCTCAACTTAAAGCCTCTAATTTGCACATCTCCCTCCTGCAAAATATTAAATAAAGCTACCTGAATTCTAGCTTGCAAATCTGGTAATTCATTAATTACAAATATGCATCGATTGGCTCTTGGTATCATTCCATAATGAATCACACGATCATCGGCATATGATAATTTTAAATTTGCTGCTTTTATCGGATCTACATCACCAATGATATCTGCTACAGTAACATCTGGTGTCGCTAACTTTTCAGAGAAACGTTCATTCCTATGCATCCAAGTAATGGATGTATCATCCCCTTTTTCTGCAATTAGTTCCTTTGCATAACGTGAAATTGGCCTTAATGGGTCATCATTAATTTCGGAACCCGATACTACAGGTACATATTCATCCAACAAAAAAATCATTTGCCTAGCTAATCTTGTTTTAGCTTGCCCTCTCAAGCCTAATAAATTAATATTATGTTTAGATAAAATGGCGCGTTTTAATTCCGGAATTACTGTATGCTCATATCCATGAACTCCTTCAAAAACAATTTCATTATTTTTTATTTTGTATGATAAATTATCGCGTAATTCATCTTTTATAGTTTTATATTGATATCCTGCAGACTTTAAATCCCCTAATGTTTTTAGTTGAGTATATTCCATAAGCTATTTTTTTTACCCTTTTATTCTTTTTTTTCTATTTTGTTCGTAATCTTCAAAAATCATTTCACCTAATCCTTTTAAACCTGTATAAAATGCTTTTCCTTGATTAGCTTTGGTAAAAGCTTCTACAAATTTCATTAGATAAGGATCTTGAGCAATCATAAAAGTTGTTATTGGTATATGTAATTTCCTAGCTTGTTGCGCCATTGCGTAGCACCTCCCTACAATATATTGATCCAAACCATTACTATTTTTATAATAGCGCCCATCGGGCAAACGCAAACAACTTGGTTTACCATCAGTTATCATAAAAATTTGTTTGTTGGTATTTCTCTTTCGCCGAAGTAAGTCAAGTGCTAGTTCCATACCTGCTACCGTATTAGTATGATACGGGCCTACTTGCAAATAAGGTAAATCTTGAATAGAAATTCGCCACGAGTCATTTCCAAAAACTATTATTTCCAACGTATCCTTCGGATACCTTGTAGTAATTAATTCTGCCAAAGCCATAGCTACTTTTTTAGCTGGTGTAATACGATCTTCCCCATATAATATCATACTATGACTAATATCAATCATAAGTACGGTACTCATTTGTGCTTTATGATTAGTTTCATGCACCACCAAATCATCTTCGGTTAACTGAAATCCATTTTCAATACCATGGTTAATCTGAGCATTCCGTAAACTTTCAGTTATGGAAACCCGTTCCACACTATCCCCAAAAATGTAGTTTCTAAATTCTCCCGTAGTTTCATCACCTACACCAATTTTATTGGTTTTATGGTTTCCCGCACCCGACTTTCGGAGTTTTCCAAAAATTTGATTTAAAGCTTTCTGACGTATAGCACGCTCAGTTTTGGCCGTTATTGCTTTTTCTCCTTTACCGCCTGGCTTTATTTCTTCTCTAATAAAACCTTTCTTTTTCAGATCTTCTTCAAAATCCTTTAAAGTATATTCTGATGTAGTAATTCCGTATTCGGCATCCAATTCTGCCAACCAATCTAAGGCCTCATCCACATCACCTGAAGTGTGTGTAATCAATTCCTTAAAAATATCCAGTAAAATATCAAAAATACTTTGTTCTGGCGCTTCGTATTTTTTAAACACAAAACCTGTATATGCTTGTGAACGATTATTCATATTAACAATTTAATTAATATTACAACAACAAATGTTAATTTGAACTTATAAGTTAATGCAATTTTTTGTTAAATGTATATTTATAACTTTCATTAAAAAACAAGCAGAAGTAACATGCTCTATATGAGACTCTTATTTTTTACTCCTCTTTCCTTTTTTTACAAAAGATAACACTGCTGTTTCTCCTTTATGCAATGAAGTTTTAGTGGCAATATAATCATTTAGACTCTGTACTTCTATTTTTACAGTATTTGGTGGCGAAGTTCCTTCATTTAACGCTTCGACCTTTAAGCTCGCGAACTTTTTAGTTATCTGAATAGGAATTTGCTTTTTTTCTCTTGTAATCGCATAATCTTCCAAAATAAGTTTATCATCTAAATACAGGTTTATTTTATCATTATCTTCTTTACCTGAATCATATATAGACACCATCAGAACAGAAGATTTTACAAATACATTTACTGTTTCATTTTTTGTTATTGGCGCTAATGAAACCGTGTCTATTTTTTTGCTTTTTTCAAGTAATTTTCTAACTTTTGGCTTATCAAGTCGCTTCTTTATTTTCTCTATTTTTTGCTGGTCTACCAGTAGTAACTCTCCATCTATACATTTAACCCCATTAGCATATCTTCCTGAAAAATTTCCTTTGAGCGCTTTGGCACTCTTAAATTTCCTCATACTTCCTTCAAAATAAACAAAACAAAAATCAAATTGGTCGTAAGGCGATTTTGTATAGACTATATCAAACTCGTTAAATTTTAAAACTCCTTTTTCTTCATCAAAATAGCCTGTTACATTTGATTTAGTTTCATGCGCTCCACCTTTATCTGTTATTGAATACCCGATAATTTCAGTTTCATTTACTCGATTAAGTGACAAGTCATAAGGTATAAACAAAGAGTCGTTTATTTTAACCACACCCGAAAATTCCCTTGGAATAGACTGACTATAAATAAAATAAAAATTAAAAATAAATAAAAATAGTTGTAGGAATTTCATCAATTTAATTTAATTTAGATTTCAAATTTAAACTATTAAATATCAATTAACTATTATGAAAATTAAATTATTTTTATCTATTTTATTTGTTGCAATTGCATCAATTACCACTTCATATGCTAGTTTTCCAGTAACTGCAACTAATAGTACTACCTCACAGGTATCTACTATTGAAAATGAAGAAAATGAAGCTGAGTTAACATCACCGGCAGCTGGAGCTGATAGAAAAACAGTATCTATCATTTTAGCTTTAGTTTCTGTTTTACTGTTACCTTTTGCGTTTCACAATTGGTATTTAGGAAGAAAAAAACAAGCTCTTTGGCAAACTTTATTAGTATTCCCTGGGATTATACTTTTACTTCCTCCATTAGTATCATGGATTTGGCAAATTGTTGATCTAATTCGAATTTTATCCAATGATAGTAAATTTGATTAATCATCAATTAATTATTAGTGTTCAAAAACAAAGAGACCATTTAAAATTTAAATGGTCTCTTTGTTTTTAATTACTTGATATATTCAAGTTTTATTTTTTTCTACTCCCCTTTTTTGCAATAGGTTCTTCAGTAAAAAACATCCTATCAAAAAGTATATAAAGTAGAATTTTCAAGCTTAAGAGAATCAACTATAAATCTATTCAAATCAATATCCATTGAAATGTTTAGATTTTAAAGGAAATGCTAGTAACATGCAATTCACTTCTAGAGGATTAGGTTATATGTGTATTGGACATTGTATTCACCATATTAATATAATTAAAGAAAAATATCTTAAATAATACATTTTGTTTTAAAATGTATTATTATATAGAAATATATAGTGAATTACAATAGGATTTTTGGTAGATGTCACAAGGCATCAATACAACTTTTTCTTCTTCCATTTAGTTTTTTTTAAAGCCATTACAACAAATATATTCGAACACCTAAATAAGCAATCAAAAAAGGGACCCGATTGAAAACCGAATCCCTTTTTATAAAATATTTGAACTCATTAATTATTAATACGCTGATTTAAACATGCAATGCTCTATCTTCTGTAGCTGCTAAAGCTGCTTCTTTGATAGCTTCAGTAAATGTTGGATGCGCATGACTCATACGCGCTACATCTTCAGCACTTGCTCTAAATTCCATAGCCGTAACCGCTTCTGCAATTAAATCTGCACAACGTGCACCTACCATATGTACTCCTAAAATTTCATCCGTTGTTTTATCTGCTAAAATCTTTACAAAACCATCTAAATCATTACTTGCTCTGGCTCTACCTAAAGCTCTAAATGGAAATTGACCTGATTTGTATGCTATACCCGCTTCTTTTAATTGCTCCTCTGTTTTCCCTACAGCAGCAACTTCTGGCCATGTGTATACTACACCTGGTATTAAATTGTAATCAATATGTGGTTTTTGCCCTGCTAAAACTTCTGCTACTAATACACCTTCTTCTTCTGCCTTATGTGCTAACATAGCACCTTTTACTACATCTCCAATAGCATAAATATTCGACACATTTGTTTGTAAATGCCCATTAGTTTCTATCTGTCCTTTTTCGGTTGTTTTAATACCAACTGCATCTAAATTCAAGCCTTTAGTATAAGGACTCCTTCCTACAGAAACTAAACAATAATCAGCATTAAAAGTTACTGTTTGTTCTTTTTTATCAGTAGCAGTAATGACTACTTCATCACCTGTATTTTCAACACTTTTAACACAATGCTTTAAATAAAATTTAACGCCTTGCTTTTTCATTGCCTTCATTAACTCTTTAGACAATGCAGCATCCATAGTTGGTATAATACGATCTGCATATTCAACCACAGATACTTGCGCCCCTAAACGACGATATACTTGACCTAGCTCTAAACCAATAACTCCACCTCCTATAATTAGTAAGTGCTTTGGAATTTCTTTAAGCTTTAATGCTTCGGTTGATGAAATAATTCTTGTTTTATCAATTGAAGCAAATGATAATTCAGAAGGTTTTGAACCTGTCGCTATAATTGTATTTTTAGCTTCAATCTCAATAGTTTCACCTTCTGCAGTAGCAATATTAATATGAGTAGCATCTTTAAAACTACCTGTTCCTTGAAAAACTTCTATCTTGTTTTTCTTCATTAAAAACTCTACACCAGCACATGTTTGATCAACAACTGTTTGCTTACGCGCTATCATTTTTTCAAGGTTTGCTTTAATATCCCCAGAAATTTCAATTCCGTGACCTTCAAAATGCTTTGTTGCATGTTCAAAATGATGCGAAGAGTCTAACAAAGCTTTACTTGGTATACACCCTACATTTAAACAGGTACCACCAAGTGTATTATATTTTTCAATAATAGCTGTTTTCATTCCCAACTGTGCGCAACGAATAGCAGCAACATATCCTCCAGGTCCCGAACCTATAACAGCAACATCAAATGAACTCATAATATATATTTTTTGATAATAGTCGTTTTAAATTACAATTATAACAACTTATTTTAGTTTATTAATTATTCTGGCAAATGTACAAATGTTTTGTTTTCTAAGCATCAAAATTGACCTAGTTAATTACGTACAAATACGTAGTTTATTAAATCTAAAACAGTAATATGCTTAGCCATTTACCAAAATATTCTATTTTTACCAAAAACGTATTTTAATACATGAAATATTTTCATTTTATAATTGCCCTTGTTTGTATACTGCTTTGGAGCAGTTGTCGTAAAGATTTTGACACTGATGTTGTAACCCCTGGAGGTATTGAATTTTCTACAGACACCATTTTTATGGACACCATTTTTTCTGGCATCCAATCAAGTACACAATCCCTAAAAGTATTTAATAGATCCGATAATGATATTACTATTCCTATGATTTCACTGGAGCGTGGTACTGCTTCTAAATACACATTGAGTGTGGATGGGTTACCTTTAATAGGTAGTCCTCAAACTCCCGAATCTGGTAAGATATTTAAAGACATCGATATTTTAGCTAAGGATAGTATTTTTATTTTTATAGAAGCTACCGTTGATGCTAGTGTTGATGCTTTAGACGATTCATTTTACAATGATAAAATCACCTTTTCGAATCAGGAAGAAGATGTTGACTTAATTACTTTAGTTAAAGATGCTACCTTTATTTTTAAAGAAACTACCGAAACTGGACGCGAATTTGAAACCCGGCAGCGAGATGATCAAGGTGATTTCATAAAACTAAATGCATTCGATTTAACCGATGATGAGCTTACTATGACTAATGAAAAAGCTTATGTTATTTTTGGAAATGCTGTGGTTCCATCTGGCAAAACTTTAACGGTTGAAGCTGGAGCACGACTTCATTTTCATGAAGATTCGGGTTTAATTATCGAAGAAGGTGCCAGTTTAAATATTAATGGTACCGAAAGTACTGTAGAGGAACCCTTAAAAAATCAAGTAATTATTGAAGGGGATCGTTTGGCTAAAGATTTTGATAATTTACCTGGACAATGGGGATTTATATGGTTTCGTAAAGGATCTATAGCTAATAGCATTACAAATACAACCATAAAAAATGCTACTTTAGGTATTTTAATTGACGGAAATGGAGATGAAAATACACCTAGTTTAACATTAGAAAATGTACAAATTTACAACTCTCAAGCTGCAGGCATACAAGCTAACGCCACTAATATATTAGGAAACAATGTTGTTATTAACCAAAGTGGTCAAGCTAGTTTAAATATTGAGGAAGGGGGTACTTATAATTTTACACACTCCACTATTACCAACTATTTCAGTTTTGGATTACGTTCGCAAACCGCACTAAATATTAGTAATCGTCCGAGTATGGATAACCCTATTGCCGATTCTAATTTAGAAGCTGCCAATTTTACCAACTGTATTATTGTGGGTAGCAATAGAGTCGAACTTAATTTATCTAATAGTGATGACGCTGACTTTAATTTTGAATTTAAAAACTGCTTAATTGATTTTAACAATAGAATTTTAGCACAAAGTACACCTGAGTATGATTTTGAGAACACTGAATTGTATGCTGATTGTATTTTTAATGAAGATCCTGCATTTAAAAATACGAGCTTAAACTTTATGCAAATTAGTGAAGAATCAGCCGCTAATGGAAAAGGAATACTGCTTGCAGGAAATGACATCATTGGCACTGTTAGAAGCACGACTGAACCTGATATAGGTGCTTACGAAAGTATTATTTTTGAAAAAGAAGAAGATAAAGAAAATTAAATTCCAAAATGCAAGAGAACACCCCTCAAAAAAAAGATAATGGATTAAATAATCTTATTATCAACATTATATTACCTGCACTTATATTAATGAAAGGTGGTAAATGGGCTACTAAACTTGGGTTAGAACTTACCTCGGTTCATATCCTTTTAATAGCTCTAGCTTTACCTTTAGGTTACGGTCTATATGACTTATTTATAAAAAAAGAAAAGAATTTTATTTCAGTTTTAGGTTTTGTGAGTATTCTATTGACTGGAATTGTTGGTGTATTTGAACTTCCAACCGAATTTATAGCTATTAAAGAAGCCGCTATTCCTTTTATTATTGGATGTGTGCTTCTAATTTCAAATTACACTTCATACCCTTTAGCCCCTAAATTTTTATACAACGATGATATATTTGACAAAAAAACTATAAATGAACATTTAAATGATAGTGAATCACTTATTTTGAAAAAAAATATTAAAAAAGCTTCTTTTTACCTTTTTCTATCATTTATACTTTCGGCCATATTAAATTATGTTGTCGCCAAGTATTTTGTAACCAGCCCAGCTGGAACCGAAGCTTTTAACACCGAAATGGGTAAAATGAGTCTGTATAGCTATCCAATTATTGTTGTTCCTTCAATGCTTATAATGATTGCTATTATCAGATATATTTATATGAGTATAAAAAAGCTAACAGGATTAAGTAGCGATGATATCTTTATGTTTAAAAGTTAGATAAAGTTTCTTGCTATTTTTGGTATAATTTATGCCTTAATATCTTTATTGCTTAATTTTACATAAACATCTAAGAAATATAAAAAACAGAACGTATTGTTTTTTATTAGTATTTTTAACAAAATATTTAAGTCCCAAACCTTAACATAATTAGTATGAAAAATCTATTATTACTTTTAGTTTTTACAGTTTTAGGTGTATCTTCAATGTTTTCCCAAACAATTACACCTAAAAAAGCGACACCAGAAACTACTATTGTTCCTCAAACTGTTTCTTTTACCGAAAATGATTTTAATGAAATGAAGAGTAATTATTTAAAAAACCCTGTTTTTATTGAAACTATTTCTAAAAGAATAACTAAAGGAGAAAAGAATGCTTCAATTTTAAAAGAAATATTAAACATGAACTTTGAACAAGCCAAAGAAAAATTTGGTTTAAAAGAAGTTACATCTGCTATATCTGCCTATCAATATTCTAAAAAAACTTTAAACGTTCAGAATAATGATTTACATGTCGAATAATATACTCTACAGTCATTATATATTACAAAAAATCCACTGTTAAAAACAGTGGATTTTTTGTAATATCTCTTTTCAAAATACATTATATTAATATCTATGTTCTTATTTGTTAACAATAGATAACAATTCTTTAAAATCGACAACTTCTTGATCTCCTGTTATCATATTTTTTAATGTATATTTATTAGTTTCAACTTCATTATCTCCGGCTAAAATAACAAAAGGAAATGCTCTTTTATTGGCATAGTTCATTTGTTTTTTCATTTTAGCAGCATCTGGATACAATTCTGCCGAAATCCCATGAGTTCTTAATTTTTGAATAGTTTGATAACAATACAAAGCCTCATTGTCTCCAAAATTAATAAAGAACACTTTAGTTGTTTCCGAAACCTCTGCAGGGAATAAATTCAATTCTTCTAACACTAAATAAATGCGATCCAATCCAAATGAAATACCAACACCGCTCACATTTTTTAATCCAAAAATCCCTGTCAAATCATCATAACGACCACCGCCACCAATAGATCCCATGGCTACACCTTGGGGCGCTGCTACTTCAAAAATAGCTCCAGTATAATAGTTTAAACCACGAGCTAAAGTAACATCCAAATCCAAATTAGCTGTTCTTAATCCAAGGGTTTCAATAGTGTCAATTATAAATGCTAACTCACTTACTCCTTTCAAACCTTCTTCCGAAGATTCAAGTAATTCTTTTAATTGCGCTAGCTTTTTTGTAAAACTTCCTGAAAAGGAAAACAATGGCGCTACTTTTTCTAAAGCTTGTTCCGAAATTCCTTTAGCCAACATTTCTTTACGCACACCATCTTCGCCAATTTTATCTAACTTATCTAAGGCTACTGTAAAATCAATCAATTTGTCTTTGGCTCCAATTACCTCCGCAATACCCGAAAGTATTTTTCGGTTATTCATTTTTATAGTTACCCCGTTTAAACCTAAATCAGTAAATACAGCATCATATAATTGAATAAATTCTACTTCTTGCCAAAGCGAAGCACTCCCGACTACATCGGCATCACACTGAAAAAACTCTCTAAACCGACCTTTTTGCGGGCGATCGGCTCTCCAAACGGGTTGAATTTGAAAACGCTTAAACGGAAATTCAATTTCATTTTGGTGTTGCACCACATAACGTGCAAAAGGCACTGTTAAATCATAACGCAGGGCTTTTTCAGAAATTTGAGAAATTAATTTCTGACTCTCTTTATTTGCCAACACTTCTTGATTCGCTTTTTTTAAATAATCACCACTATTTAAAATTTTAAAAATCAAACGATCTCCCTCTTCTCCATATTTCCCCATAAGGGTACTACTATTCTCAAAACTTGGAGTTTCAATGGGATTAAAGCCAAAATTTTTAAAATGTGAACGAACTGTATTCATAATATAAGTCCGTTTTGCCACCTCAGCTGGTGAAAAATCTCGTGTCCCTTTTGGTAATGAAGGTTTTTGTGCCATAACTTAAATTGTAGCCGCAAATATCTATATTTATTATGAATTTGCCTCATGGTGGCTTTCATTTATTGGCCTATTATTAATTTGACTGCTTATATTTGTAAACCATTAGTTATTATATATGAAATATACCGAAATAGAATCGCAGGAAGCTTTACAACAACTGCTAACTACTAAAAATAAAATCTCGAAATATGCTTTTCAAAATTTAAACTTTACCGAATTCACTTCTACCTTGAGTAACACCACATTTAATGACTGTATCTTTTTAGGTTGTACACTTCCTAATAACTTAGTGTGTGAATTATATACCGAAAATTATTTATTTCCGAATTTAAACATGCCCTATAATAATTACGTAAATGGCTTGTACACAAAAGAAACTTTGTATAATAATTACATTTTAAATCAACCTGAAAGCTACAAAAAAACACAAGATTCTATAGTTTATGAGCATTTTTTAAAAACAGGCAAAGAGGCAAATGACATCAAAGAAACCTTGGGTCGTCGTTTACATGACCATTCAATAACCGATGCTCTTTATGGTTTTTTAGATAGCTATCCCGATGACAAAAAAGTGGCTATTATGGGTGGGCATGGATTATCACGTGCCGATAAAGGTTTTACTACAGTTGCACAATTAAGCAAAAAACTAACTGAAAAAGGTTATTTAATGCTTTCGGGGGGAGGACCAGGTGCTATGGAAGCTACTCACGTTGGCGCATGGTTTGCAGGTAAAACGGAGGCTGAATTAAATGATGCTATTTCCATTTTAGCTACAGCTCCAAGCTATAAGGATATACTTTGGCTTGATAAAAGTTTTGAGGTGCTTAACAAATACCCTACATCCGATTATGAAAGTGTGGGTATTCCAACCTGGCTTTATGGTCACGAACCTCCAACTCCTTTTGCAAGTAAAATTGCTAAATATTTTGCCAATAGCGTACGCGAAGACGGCTTACTTGCTATTGCCAAAGGAGGTATTGTTTTTACTCCAGGAAGTGCGGGTACTATTCAAGAAATTTTTCAAGATGCTACTCAAAATCATTACTTAAGTTTTGAAGTTTCAAGCCCAATGGTTTTTTTAAATTCAGAATATTGGACAAAGGAACGTCCCGTTTATCCATTAATTGAAAAAATGAATAATGAAGAAAAGTACAGCAATCTATTACTTTCGCTCTGCGACACAAAAGAAGAAGTAATTGAACAGTTGGATGCTTTTTCAATTTCTAAGTAGTCTTCTCGATAAAATTTGTTTCATTCCATTACACAAATCACTCGAAGTAATAGCTAACCATAACCTAATTTTAATATTGGTTCGAGTGTTTTTATGTAGCCTTAGCGGAATAAAATTGTATCGAAAATAATTAATAGCCTGTTTCCTTTCGATGAGATACGTAATTTTTAGTGACAAAATCGAAACCTGTTTTTAAAATTTGCCCCATAGTTTCACATTTTCGAAACTTAGAATGAAATGTAAAATTAAACAGATCTTCTCGTAATACTTTTACATTTTCGGGTGTCGAAATACTATCTTTTTCCATACACTCAAGCAAACGTGCTGTTCGAGTATGTGTATTCATCATTCGTTTAGCTAAAATAGAACGTTCTTCCTTTTGATATTGATGTACCGATGACAAATCCAAACGATCACTAATCATCGAAATCATTTCATTATTCTCCTTAAAAAATTGTGGTTGATATACCTTTAATTTTCCTTCGTAACACTGTTGATCAAAATCAATAGCCCTTATTTTATACTCTACATGATCAAAATCATGCGTTGGTATAATTACATAATTATATGAGCGCATATCACCTAAAAGGCGCAACTGACAACGTTCATTAAATTTTACAAATTCTTTCGCTATTTGCGCTTTTGCCTGGGAACTTAGGTCTGGTAAATAATCTTTTATAAACGTATCTCCAGGAATACCCACTATATGTTCTTCAATAAGCGTGTTTTCATGCACAAAAAAATTAATCCTGTTAGGCGAAAAAATATGCTCTAATTCCAAACCATATACCCTAGATGCATCGGCTTGTTTTACATAAAAATAGGTATAGTTATCGTTTAGAACATTACGAATCTTAACTCTAAAAGGTTTTGAATTTCCAAAAGTGCAATAATCAATAGCATCAATACTTAAAAATTCAGTGATTTCTTGATTCCCATCAGAATGAAGAATAGTATACACCTGCTTTAAGCTTCGATCAATATCCTTGCGTTCAAATTCATTGTAATATACACTTACCCATAAAGTGTCATTATCATTAGCATCTAATACACTAATGGCACCTGAAAAACGTAATAAATCATCATAAAAAACAGATATTTTTAATAACCTATTATAATCATTCAAATAACTATTCAAAAAAAGCTGAATAGGATAGGTTGGTTTTTTTTTAGACATTAAGCGTTCTTCCATAATAAGCAAATATACTTTGTTCTGTTTTAATTCACTTTTTGAAATTATATACCAATTATAATTTTGACATAAAATCCAGATATATCATTCAAATAAACTCATTTATAAATTGAAATGAAAATTCAATTTAAAATCTCACCATATACATATTATCGATATTTTTTGCATTTAATCTATAAAAAACATTGCTCACTAATTCTAAATCATTAACTTTGAATTTTGTATATTCTTACAAGTTATTTATTAATTTTCAGGTACATGAAAGCAAAAATTACTTTATTAACACTTTTTGGTATTTTTCAAACACTGCTTTCGCAAGAAGGTTTACCTACTTATCAAGATTATTTAACCAGTAGTTGGTACCTTATACACCCTTCAATGGCTGGTGCTGCCGAATCAAATCAGGTACGCTTAACAGGACGCTCACAATGGTTTGACATTCAAGATGCTCCAACTTTGGCTACAGCAAGTATAAATGGTAGGCTAAGAAACAATATTGGAGCGGGAGTACTCGCTTTTAGTGATACTAATGGTAATTTTTCACAAACTGGATTATATGCTACTTTTTCTTATCATTTGAATTTAACATCCCGACAATTAAGCTTAAATAGGATTATTTTTGGAGCCAGTGGCGCTGTTATTCAACAAAAAATTGATGAAAGAGATTTAGTAAACCCACGTTTCAATGATCCTACAATTACTGGAAATGTACTTGCTGATACTTATTTTGATTCTGATTTTGGCGTATCTTATTTAAATAATGATTTCTTCTTACATTTTACAGTAAAAAATGCCCTTTCAATTAGTAAACTTCGCTTTAACACTTTTAGCAATAATGAACCCGAAACACAGCGTCGTTTTATTTCAACTGTTGGATACACCTTAAGCCTTGGAGATAATGGTTTAAGTTTTGAACCCTCATTTTTATATTTAACTACACCTTCAATAAATGAACAAATTATTGATGTTAATGCTAAAATATATAAAAGTTTTAGTCGCTATAAATTATGGGGAGGCTTATCTTATCGTCTAAATTTTGAAGGTACTCCAATTACTACTGATAACCGAATTGTTGAAGAGCAACGCTTTCAAACTATTAGCCCTTTTATTGGTATTAACTATAAAGACTTTGTTTTTGCTTATACTTATACTAACCAACTAAATGAAGTTACTATTAGTAATGCTGGATTTCATCAAATTACTTTAGGTTATAATTTTGGTGGTGAAAAATATCGAGGAGCCGAAAAAAGATGGCATTGTAACTGTCCGGCTATTAATGATTAACTGCTTATCAAGAAATATAATAGGCTAAAAAAGTCATAATTTAAGAAGCGGATAAAACAACTCTATCACAAAAGAGTTAATTTTACAACAATACCAATTCTTTTTTTTATGAAGTTCGAACTTGTATCTAACTACAAACCTACTGGAGACCAACCTGAAGCTATAAAGCAATTAGTTAACGGATTAAATTCCAACACACAGTTTCAAACCCTTTTAGGCGTAACAGGTTCTGGAAAAACATTTACCGCCGCTAATGTTATTACCGAAATACAAAAACCAACCTTAGTTTTAGCCCATAACAAAACTTTAGCCGCTCAACTTTTTCAAGAGTTTAAACAGTTTTTCCCTAATAATGCCGTAGAATATTTTGTTTCTTATTATGATTATTACCAACCAGAAGCTTTTATTCCTACTACAGGAACTTATATTGAAAAGGATTTATCTATTAATGATGAACTTGAAAAACTACGATTAAGTACCACTTCGTCCCTCCTTTCGGGAAGAAGAGATATTTTGGTTGTAGCCTCAGTTTCTTGTTTATACGGAATTGGAAATCCCGATGAATTTCAAAAAAGTATTATTTACTTAGAAAAAGATCAGGAAATATCACGTACAGAATTATTACACCTATTGGTACAAAGCTTATATGCCCGTACTGAAGCTGAATTTTTACCAGGAAACTTTAGAATTAAAGGGGATACCGTTGATATTTACCCTAGTTATGCAGATGATGCTTTTCGCATTCATTTTTTTGGTGATGAAATTGAAGAAATAGAATCTTTTGATCCACGAACAAAAGAAATCTTAGAACAATATGATAAATTAAGCATTTATCCTGCTAATATGTTCGTTACTTCAAAAGAAGTATTAAATGGAGCCATAGATCAAATAGCCTTAGATTTAGGAAAACAAGTGGAGTACTTTAAGGAAATAGGCAAACATTTAGAAGCAAAACGCTTAGAAGAACGCACTAATTTTGATTTGGAAATGATTAAAGAACTAGGCTATTGTTCTGGAATTGAAAATTACTCTCGCTACCTAGACGGACGTAAACCCGGAACACGCCCTTTCTGTTTACTTGATTTTTTTCCCGATGATTATTTAATGATTATTGACGAAAGTCATGTTACCGTTCCGCAAGTACATGCCATGTATGGAGGAGACCGTTCTCGTAAAGAAAACCTAGTGGAGTACGGCTTTCGACTACCAGCCGCTATGGATAACAGGCCTTTAAAGTTTGAAGAATTTGAGGTCATGCAAAATCAAGTGCTCTACATTAGTGCCACTCCTGCTGATTATGAGCTACAAAAATGCGAAGGAGTGTATACAGAACAGATCATTCGCCCCACTGGATTATTAGACCCTATTATTGAAGTTAGGCCTAGCTTAAACCAAATAGATGATTTGGTTGAAGAAATGCAATTACGTATAGACAAAGATGAACGTATTTTGGTAACCACGCTTACCAAACGAATGGCAGAAGAATTAGCCAAATACCTTACCAAAATCAATGTACGCTGTCGTTACATACACAGTGACATAGATACCCTAGAACGCGTTGAGATAATGCAAGACCTTAGAAAAGGTTTATTTGATGTACTTATTGGTGTTAACTTACTTCGAGAGGGATTAGATTTACCCGAAGTTTCATTGGTAGCTATTTTAGATGCTGATAAAGAAGGTTTTTTACGTAATGTACGTTCACTTACACAAACTATAGGTAGAGCCGCTCGTAATGTAAATGGAAAAGCCATTATGTACGCAGATAAAATTACGGCTAGTATGCAAAAAACTATTGATGAAACCGCTTACCGCAGAACCAAACAAATTAATTATAATACAAAAAATAATATTACCCCTCAACCTTTAAATAAACCTATTGACAATAGTTTAAACACTACAAAAAAAGAGCCTTATAAAATTGAAGCTGCTGCTACTTTAAAAGCTGCGGAAGAAGAAGTAGTTTATTATTCAAAAGATCAACTACAAACTCGAATTCGAGGACTTAGAAAAGACATGGAAACCGCTGCTAAAGATTTAGATTTTATGAAAGCCGCAAAACTACGTGATGAAATAAAAATGCTACAGGGAAAGGTTAAAGAAAAACAATAGACATATATTTTACTAAGCAAACTAATTCTAAAAAAAACAAGGCAGCAATTTAAAATTGCTGCCTTATCTAATATTTTTTAACGATATTATATCGTATTTTCTTTTAATTACCCTCCAAAGTCATCAAAACGAACATTTTCTTTTGGTACTCCAAAATCATCTGCCATTTTTTCAACCGCTTTGTTCATTAATGGTGGTCCACAGAAATAAAATTCTATATCCTCTGGAGCATCGTGTTTTGATAAATAATTATCAATTACCACTTGGTGTACAAAACCTACAAAACCATCTCCTTCTCCATCCAAGTCTGGTTTAACTTTCCAGTTATCTTCTTCCATTGGCTCAGATAAGGCAATGTAAAACTTAAAGTTAGGAAAATCGCGCTCTAAGGCTCTAAAATGCTCAGTGTAGAACAACTCACGCTTTGAACGCCCTCCGTACCAATAAGATACTTTACGGCCTGATTTTAATGTACGGAATAAATGATATAAGTGAGAACGCATTGGTGCCATACCAGCTCCTCCACCTACATAAATCATTTCAGCTTCACTATGATTAATAAAGAACTCACCATAAGGACCAGAGATCACACATTTATCGCCTTTTTTCAATGAAAATACATATGAAGAAGCAACTCCTGGATTTACATCAGCCCATCCACCTTTTTGTCTATCAAAAGGAGGCGTAGCAATACGAACGTTCAACATAATTTCACGTCCTTCTGCTGGATAAGATGCCATTGAGTAGGCACGCTCTACCAACTCTGGATTTGTCATTTTTAAATCCCAAAGTTTGAATTTATCCCATTCCAATTGGAATTTATCTGGAGTTTCATGTTCTTCAGGATGCGCAGTAATATCGATATCTTTAAAATCAACAGTACATTTTGGTACTTCAATTTGAATATACCCTCCTGCTTCGTAATCCATATCTTCAGGAATCTCAACTACAAATTCCTTAATAAATGAAGCTACATTATAATTACGCACTACGGTAGCTTGCCATTTCTTAATTCCAAAAATTTCTTCAGGAACTTGAATTACCATATCAGATTTTACTTTAACCTGACATCCTAAACGCCATCCTTCGGCAGCTTCTTTACGTGTAAAATGTGGTTCTTCAGTTGGTAATAAATCACCACCACCTTCTAATACTTGACATTTACATTGTATACAAGTACCTCCACCACCACATGCCGATGGTAAAAATATTTTATTATTTCCTAAGGTGCTTAGTAATGAACTTCCCGAAGAAACTTCAACTTCTTCACCTCCATTAATTTTTAATTTTACTGGGCCAGAAGGCGACAGCTTTTCTTTTGCAAATAAAAGGATACCAACTAAAATCAACGTAAGTAGTAAAAAGGCTACCACCGTTGCAATAATTGTTCCTCCTGTACTGGCTGCTAATATCATTTTATTACTTATTTGTTGCGTTTAACACCATTTCTTTGGACTCATCCAAAAGCTCTTCTGCTTCTGCTTGAACCTCTTCTTTTACTGGTTTTTTATTTCCTTCATCACCAGTAAGCATTCCTCCAAAACTCATAAACCCAATAGCCATAAGTCCTGTTAAAATGAATGTAATTCCTAAACCTCTTAATGGCGCAGGCACATTTGAATATCTGATTTTTTCGCGAATAGCTGCAATTGCCAAAATAGCTAAAAACCATCCAATCCCTGAACTAACTCCATAATTTAAGGCCATTCCTAAAGTAGGAATTTCACGAGATTGCATAAATAATGAACCTCCTAAAATTGCACAGTTTACCGCAATTAATGGTAAAAATATACCTAATGAGTTATACAAAGAAGGTGAAAACTTTTCCACTACTATTTCTACTAATTGTACCATAGTTGCAATGGTAGCAATAAATAAAATGAAGGATAAGAAACTTAAATCATAGCTAGCATATTCTGCTCCTAACCATGATAAAGCTCCTTCTTTTAATACGTAAGTATCCAACAACCAGTTTACAGGTACAGTAATAGCCATTACAAAAATAACTGCTGCCCCTAAACCTACTGCTGTTGACACTTTTTTAGATACGGCAAGGTATGAACACATCCCTAGGAAGGTTGCAAATACCATGTTATCTATAAATATCGACTTAAAAAATAATTCTAAATGTTCCATTATATCTTATACTTTTAAGTTCCTAACTTTCAATTAATGATTGATTTCTACTACGTTGAATCCAAATAATGATTCCTACTGTAATTAATGCCATTGGTGCTAACAACATAAAACCGTTGTTCTCATATCCTAAAGCATATAATCCTGTTTTTTCAATTGGATCTCCTAACACTTTAAAGCCTAGTAATGTTCCCGAACCTAATAATTCACGAAAGAAACCCACTATAATCAATATCAAACCATAACCTGCTGCATTACCAATTCCGTCAAGGAAAGATTTCCAAGGACCATTACCTAAAGCAAATGCTTCAAAACGCCCCATAATAATACAGTTAGTAATAATTAATCCAACAAATACAGAAAGTTGCTTACTTAACTCATAAGCAAATGCTTTTAGTACTAAGTCTACTACAATTACCAATGTTGCTACCACAACCAATTGAACAATGATTCGAATTTTTGATGGAATAATGTTACGCATTAATGAAATTACAACGTTACCCATTGCCAATACAAACATTACTGCTAATGCCATTACAATTGACGCTTTTAACTGCGCTGTAATTGCTAAGGCTGAACAAATACCCAATACTTGAATAGTAATAGGATTATTATCAAACAGAGGATCTGTCATTAAACCTTTATTCTTCTTTGAGAATAACGGCTCTTTTGCTTTTACTTCTTTTTCTGCTACTTCAGCCATAACTAGTTTGGTTTTACAGTTTCAAAATAAGGCACATATAACTTTAAGTCTGTTTTGATCATTGCTGTTACTCCATCACCTGTGATAGTTGCTCCAGCTATGGCATCGACTTTGTTATCTCCTTTTCTCTGGTTAGTTGGATCATTATTTCCTTTAGCAACAGTAATACCCTTGTATTCTGCACCACTGTAAATACTTTCTCCTTTAAAATCTTCATAAAAGAATGACTCTTTGATGTTAGCTCCCAAACCAGGCGTTTCCCCTTTGTGATCAAAGAAAGCTCCTTTTACCGTTTTTAGATCTCCCTCTAAGGCTACATAACCCCAAATGGCATCCCATAAACCTTTTCCATACAAAGGCACTATGTATGATTTTTTTCCATCAACAGTTCCAATATATAAAGGAAGCTTACGGACATAACCTGCTTCCTTAGCTTTCTGACCTTCCTTCTTTACATCAATATCAAAAGCTGCTTCTGTTTTAGTGGCTTTTGTTCCTTCAATAATAAATTGGTTTTCACCAATATATTCAGAGAATATTTTATCTGCTTCATTAGCATCAACTGGAGAATTTGCATCTTCAGCATTTTTTGTTAATGTTGCTTTAGTAATCCCCATAGCAAACAAAATATTTTGCTTTTTCTCTTTTTTCTTATTCTCCTTAATATTAGCATTTAATGATCCAAAAAGACCTGCTAACACGGTTCCTACTACTACTACCATTCCGACAGCAAATAGTAAGGTGTATGAATTTTTTTCAGTATTTACTGCCATCGTTATGCTGTTTTAACTTTTAAACGTTTCAATCTCTTATTTATGTTACCTTGAACTACATAATGATCAATAGTTGGTGCAAAAACATTCATTAATAAGATTGCTAACATAATTCCTTCTGGATATGCAGGGTTAAATACACGAATCATCACTGCAAAAAATCCTATTAAGAATCCGTACCAAACTTTTCCTTTATTAGTTTGCGCTCCCGATACTGGATCAGTCGCCATAAATGTAATTCCAAAAGCAAAACCTCCAATTAATAAATGATTCCAAAATGGTAAATTCATTAAGTCATAAAACTTACTTCCTTCAGTAATCCAGCCTTGAGCAATTACAAAATTAAAAATTAATCCCATAGCTAAAGCTCCTACAATACCACTTGCTATAATTCTCCAACTTGCAATTTTCGAAAAAATCAAAATTAAAGCTCCTAAAGCTATTAATAAGGTAGACGTTTCTCCTACTGAACCTGGAATAAAACCAAAAAAGGCTTCATCCATTCCGTATGCTAATTCTTTCTTCTGCGCAAGCATACCCAACATAGTTTCTCCCGAAATAGCGTCCGGTGTACCTACTCTATTTACAGCATCATGTACCCAAACTTTATCACCACTCATCCAAGTTGGATAAGCAAAGAATAAGAATGCTCTAATTGTTAAAGCAGGGTTTAACACATTCATTCCTGTTCCTCCAAATACTTCTTTACCAATAACAACTCCAAAAGCAACTGCTACTGCTAACATCCAAAGTGGTGTATCAATAGGTACAATTAATGGTACTAACATTCCTGTTACTAAGTAGCCTTCTTCTACTTCATGCTTTTTGATTACAGCAAATAAAAATTCAATTGCTAAACCAACTACATAAGATACAATTACTAAAGGAAGTACTTTTTTAGCACCTATTAATAAATTATCTAAAGTGAAAAAATATTTTAAATGATCAAAGAATGATATAAACTCTGGTGTTCCCCCAGCGACAGCAGAATAATGTTGGTAACCTGCATTAAACATTCCCCATATTAAACAAGGGACCATGGCCATAATTACCATGTTCATTGTTCTTTTTAAATCATCAGCACCACGTACATGGGCTCCGCCATGTGTAGTTTCATTTGGCAAGTACAAAAACGTATGGATTGCGTTAAACGCAGGCGCCATTTTAGTGCCTTTGTACTGCTCTTTTAAATTATGTAATTTATTTTTTAAGCTCATCTTTCCGTCTTTTAACCAATTTCTTTATACATAACATCTAAACCTTTACGTACTATATCTTGGTGATTCTGTTTAGAAACACACACAAATTCAGTTAACGCAAAATCCTCAGGTGCTACCTCGTAAGCTCCCAATTTCTCCATTTCATCTAGGTCATTATAGGTAAATGCCTTTAGTAACTGTAATGGGTAAATATCCAATGGAAAAACCTCTTCATAGTTACCAGTAACTACAAAAGCTCTGTGTTCTCCATTTGTATTTGTATTTAAATCGTATTTTTTCTTTGGGAATAGCCACGAAAAAGTTAATGCTCTTGAATAACTAATTTTATTAAAAATTGGTTTATTCCACCCGAAAAACTCATAATCATTCCCTTCTGGAATTACTGTAAATGTATCCACAGTTGAACTTAAATGACCATCAGGCGCAATGGCAACTCCTGTTAATACATTTCCATTAATCATACGCACATTATCACCATTAATGCCTGCATCATAAGCAAAAGTTGAAACTTCAGCTCCAATTTTTGTTTCATAATACTTTGGCGACTTTACTGATGATCCAACGACTGCAATTTTACGTGTGGCATTATACTTTCCTGTAAGTAACAACTCCCCAATTATTACTAGATCTTGGGCAGAAACCACCCATACAATCTCTCCTTTATTAATAGGATCAACTTTAGCTATCTGTGTACTTACATTACCTACTGGGTGTGGCCCACTTAGCGTATGCACTTCAGCATTACTTACTTTTGCTAATGGTGATGCTTGGTTATTTACCGAAACATGTACCTTGCCCGAAGTTAATTTTGATAAGGCTGTAATGGCAGTATCCAATTCATTTTCTTTTCCTGCTAAAACAAAATCCAAATCTGCTGCTAAAGGTGCACTATTGTGACCTGAAACAAAAATAGCCTTAGGTGCTACTTCTGGATTTGCTAAAATGTCATATGGACGTTGTTTTATAAACGGCCAACAACCAGCTTGTAATAAGTGTGACTTTACATCATCGCCACTCATTGAAGCTACATTTTTAGCACCAAAATCCGCATACTGTTGTTGTTTATCCGCAAGTACTTTAAAAGAAAGAATTTTTCTTTTAGCACCTCGCACAATTTCAACAACTTCACCACTAACTGGAGAATTAAAAAGGATTTGATCGTTTGATTTTGAATAAAAAAGAGGAGAACCTGCTTTTACTTCTGTACCAACCTTTGCAATGATTTTAGGGATCACTCCATGAAAATCGTCTGGGTTGATGGCATAGGTATTACTTTTTATTGCCTGAGCCAATTGCTTTTCAGCAGCTCCTTGCAAATTAATATCTAAGCCTTTCTTAATACGAATGTCTTTTGACATATTTGTAGTCTGTATATTTAACTTAAAAACCGCACAAATTTAGTGATAATTTCAGGCTCTGTAAAACAACTCTCACTACTTATTATTATTTAAAACAACTCTAAATAATATATTTTTTTACAACTATTTCAATACAGCCACGTTTCAAAAGAGAATTACACAAACTTATTTGCTTTTTTAGGCATTAAGTTTGATTATATTTAGCCTCTCAAAAGTCCGTTATGCCTTCGTATTATTATTTTTTACTTTTTCTAATAATTAATAGTATTAAATTGTTTTCACAAAAAGCAATTGAAATACCCCCACCAGAATACATAAAAACCATTCAGTTTACCCAAAATGGTGAAAATAAAAATGGAATACCTTTAATTGAATTAGGTACTCGTTTTGAAATTAATTTTGACGATATCATTGGAGACGAGGCTTTTTATTACTACAAAATCAATTATTATAATTTTGACTGGACACCTACCATTCTTTCTAAAAATGAATATTTAGAAGGTATTGATAACATCCTTTTACAGGATACAGAGAATTCACTTAACAGCCTCCAAATATATACTCATTTCAAAGTACAAATACCCAACAATAGCACACGTTCACTTAAAAAAAGTGGCAATTATATATTTGAGCTCTACAATGATAATGAAGAATTGGTTTTTTCTAAAAAGTTTATTGTGTACCAAAAAGGAGCCACCATACAAGCCAATGTAAAACGATCTAGAGATTTTAATTTTTTAAATAAAAAACAAGTAGTTCAATTTACCATTAACTCTAATGAATTAATAATTAACCCCAAAAAGAATTTAAAAACAATTATCCTACAAAACAACAACCTTAAAAATGCCATAACTAATTTACAATCCCAATATACTATTGGCAATAAATTCATATACAAATACGACAAAGAAACTAGCTTTTGGGGAGGTAATGAATATTGGAATTTTGACAACAAAGATGTACGAAATGCCAATGTAAATATCAGTCACATAGAATTAAAAGAAATATATCACAATTATTTATACGCACACTCTAACCGATCCACACGCGTTTACACTTTTTTTCCAGATGTAAATGGAAACTTTGTGGTTCGAAATATTGACGCACAAAATAATGATATTGAAGCTGAATACGTTTGGCTACACTTTAAACTAAACAGCCCGTACTTAAACGACAAGGAGATTCACATATATGGAAACTTTAATAATTTTACTACCGACCAAAGCACCCTTTTAACTTACAACAAAGAACAACGTGCTTATATCGGAAAACGCTTATTCAAACAAGGCTTTTACAACTATAAATATGTTACCAAAAACAAGGAAGGAATCCTAGATGAAAATGCCATTTGTGGTAATTTTGATAAAACCGAAAATGAATATGTAATTATTGCTTATTACCGCGCCCCCAACAGTCGCAATGACCGAGTTATCGGTATTGGCAGCGCCAATTCTGCTAATATTACCAATTAAAATAAAATATTCCTTTTTCTTTACTACAGATTTCTCTTTTAATGATGATTATTTTTATAAAATTCACTATATTGTATGCACAAATAAATAGTCTAGGTAATTTGAGTTATGGTACAACAGGTTACAAGTGGAATTAAAATATCTGTCGAAACAAATTTCGAGGGTACGTTCTATAAGAACTACAAAATTCACTTTGCCTTTGGTTACCGTGTTACTATTGAAAATCAAAGTAAAGATTCTGTTCAATTAACTTCACGATTCTGGAAAATAAAAGATGCTCTAAATAGCACCGAAATTGTTGAAGGAGAAGGAGTTGTTGGAAAAAAACCTGTGTTAAGACCAGGAGAATCTCACACCTATTCTAGCGGTTGCTTACTATCATCTCCTTTTGGATCTATGGACGGTTACTATAACATGATTAATTTTACTTCAACCAAAAAATTTAAAGTAATTATTCCTTCTTTTAAATTAAGTGCTCCATTCGCTATCAACTAACTTTAGTTGCTTTTTAAATAATAACGCTACACTTTTACACATTTCAATCCTAAAACCACACGTTAAACTCTCCAAAAAATACCATTTAAACAAAAATTCACATGGTACAACTATCAATTTTAATAAATTCATTAGTATTAAATTTTATATTGCATTTCTCAAAAAAAACAGACCTTACTAATTTTCCTCTTATTTTATGTTATTGATTTGATTACTTTTAAAGAAATTCAATTACACAATAACACCATGAATCAACTTAAATTAACACTGCTTTTAACACTAAGCTCGCTAGCCATAAAAAACGACTGCCTAGCACAAACATTAAAAAACACAAACGTGAATTACCCAAAAACAAAAAAGGTTGACTCCATTGACACGTATTTTAATACGCCCATTAAAGATCCTTACCGCTGGCTAGAAGATGATCGAAGCCCAGAAACTGAAAAATGGGTTAACACACAAAACGAAACAACTTTTGATTATTTAACTAAAATACCCTATCGAGAAACATTTCGGAAACGCTTGGAAAAATTATGGAATTATGAAAAAATAACCGCTCCTTTTAAAGAAGGAGAATATACTTATTATTATAAAAACAATGGTCTTCAAAATCAATATGTCCTTTATAGAAAAAAAGACACAACAAATGATGAAATTTTTTTAGACCCCAATACATTTGCAGAAGATGGCACTACATCACTTTCTTCAATTCATTTTTCTAAAGATGGTAGCCTTGCCGCTTACTCAATATCTGAAGGCGGAAGTGACTGGCGAAAAATTATAACCATTAACACCGAATCAAAAAAAATTATAGAAGACACGCTGGTTGATATTAAATTTAGCAGCATTGCCTGGAAAGGAAACGAAGGTTTTTACTACTCAAGTTATGACAAACCTGACGGCAGCGAATTATCTGCAAAAACGGATCAGCACAAATTATATTATCATCAATTAGGAACTTCTCAAAAATCTGACAAAGTAATTTTTGGAGGTAATGAGAATGAAAAACATCGATATGTTGGGGGATATTTAACAGAAGATGAAAAATTCTTAGTAATTACTGCTTCCGAGTCTACCTCTGGAAACAAACTATTTATTCAAAACCTAAGCACTCCCAATAGTAAACTAATTACTATACTAGACAATTTCGACTCGGATAGCTATGTTATTGACAACATTGAAACAAAACTTTTTATAGTAACCAACAAAGACGCTCCAAATAAAAAAATTGTCACTACTCAATCTACTGATCCGAGTCCTAAAAACTGGACAGATATCATCCCAGAAACTGAAAATGTACTCTCTGTTACTACCGCAGGTAATTATTTTTTTCTAGAATATAGTATAGATGCTATTTCCAAGGTATACCAACATGACTATGAAGGAAAATTAATTCGAGAAATTAAACTCCCTGGCGTAGGAAGTGCCAGTGGTTTTAATGCCAAAAAAAATGCCCGTGAATTATATTTCAATTTCACAAATTACAATACTCCTTGGACCACATACAAATACTCAATTGAAACTGGCAATTATGAATTATATTGGAAGGCTGATATAGATTTTGAATCTAACAATTATGAATCAAAACAAATTTTTTACACCTCTAAAGATGGCACCAAAATACCCATGATTATAACTCATAAAAAAGGAATTAAACTCAATGGAAAAAACCCGACTATTTTATATGGTTATGGAGGATTCAACATAAGTCTAACTCCTAGTTTTAGCACTCCAAACGCTGTTTGGTTAGAACAAGGAGGCATTTATGCAGTTGCCAATTTACGGGGTGGCGGAGAATATGGTAAAAAATGGCATGTTGCTGGGACCAAATTAAAAAAACAAAATGTATTTGACGATTTTGCAGCTGCTGCTCAATTTTTAATTTCCAACCAATATACATCCTCAGATTATTTAGCTATACGAGGCGGTAGTAATGGCGGTCTTTTAGTTGGTGCTACATTAACACAACAACCCAATTTAGCTAAAGTTGCCATTTGTCAAGTTGGTGTACTGGATATGTTACGTTACCACACCTTTACAGCAGGAGCTGGTTGGGCTTACGATTATGGAACTGCCGAAGAAAGTAAAGAAATGTTTGAATACCTAAAAAAATACTCTCCTTTACATAATATTAAAAAAGGAATTGAATATCCAGCCACATTAGTAACCACAGGCGATCATGATGATCGCGTGGTACCCGCACATAGTTTTAAATTTGCTGCTACGCTACAAGAACACCAAACAGGTACTAATCCAACACTAATTCGTATAGAAACTAATGCAGGACATGGAGCAGGAACTCCAATAAGCAAAACGATAGAACAATATGCAGACATATTTGCTTTTAGTCTGTTTAATATGGGAATCAAAACAATTAAAAAGCTTTAAAATAGAACGCGAGTTATAGACACCAATCCTATAACTCGCTCTAATATATATTATACCACATCAAACCTATAAGTTACACCTTCTTGCATTATGTGACAGTAACTACAATTAGAATCGTAAACAAACTTATAATCTTTATTGATATCAAAACCTAGTTTATCAACTTCAAATTCCCCCTCAAAATCTTTATTAAAATTTGGAGTATATCTTTTTACCAAATATTTACGCTCACAGTCCATAGCTTCTATCTCAAAATAAGCACTTGCGCCTATTCCAGATAATAATTGCGCTTTCCCTTTTATTTTTTCGAGATTCTCATTCGCTATTTCAGGAATGCGTGGATCAAAATAATTTGTTAAGTTCTCTTTTAACATATGACCATCATACACCCCAACTTCGCCATGTAACACCTTATATATCTTACCGCCATTAGCCCCATACTTTACATTACCTAAAGGACTTGGCGTAAATGAACTATTTCGTTTTAATACTTTTATTATTTTTTTATCTGTTGCCGAATTTATCAACGTATCAGCCACCAAGCGCGAACAATTACTTCCTATATTTCCAAAAGTTAAATAAGGAACACTCCCTTGTCCTTGTAAATTATTTAAAAAATTAATTGCTTTAGCATAATCAACATCATGACAAACTGAAGCCACTAAGCGTCCACTACCATGTGTTTTTTCAGGATGAGCATCCAACCATAATAAAATAGCTTCTATATTTTCAATATGACCCGAACTTGATATTTCTGCTTTAAAAGGAATTTCTAACTCTACATCTGTCTTAGCACTTCTTACCCTTCCTTTACCCAAAGGCGTAATATAACGACCAAAATCAAAATACTGAATCTTACCTGTAGCATTTTCAATTAATAACAAAATAGCATGTCCTGCCTTTATATATTTCTTCCTACCTAGACCTACTAGTGGAAAAAAATAATTTAGTACTTTTTCTTCAGAGTAACGAACAAAAGTATCAGGGAAAGCAATGGGGATAATTTTACCTGTATTCAAGTATTTTTAAATATTTATAGCTTCAAAAGATTTTTGAAACACCTTATTAATTACTAAATCTTCATAACGCATTTGAATATGCTGATCATCAATGGACACCTGAGTAATACTACGTGTTTGCAAATCACCTCGTTTTATTTGCAAATCATAATACTCATTACCTATACCAGCAGTTTTATGAAAATGAATTAATGAATCTTTATTAATACTATTATTTAATTTAAAATCTGCTAACCAATCTTTCCTCATTTGCTTAATCTCATCGGTATACAATGTTGAAGACGACCATATGTGCATACTTGTTGTGGCCAATTTTTGCAAATGTTTTTTAGATCCATCCCAAACCAATTCATAGAATTTTAGTTCCGAATTCCAATCCACTCCCACCAAAGTAAAAGGTTCCAAATCCTTACAATTATAGTTCTGCATGGCTTCCCACAAATTGTCTTCAGCCAATAGATCTGTGACCACCACTCCTCTACTATGTCTATAGTTATGAGTTTTAACATGGTTTTTATAGCCTCCATTTAATAAACAAATCATTGTTTGTTCATCACTTGCTGCTATCCATGTTCCACCTGCAACCTCATCCTTAGGATAAAGAAGTCTTTTTTGCCCATGATCATAACTTGCCACAGGTAAAGTTTTACGACCTATAGCTTCGTCTCGATTTGAAGTTAAAATGAAATTATTCTTATTTAAAGAAACTAAAGTAACTGTACACATATAATTTTATCAGTCAATGCAATCTATAACAACTTACAAAAAAATCCTAATTCCTAACCTTTATATTTCATCGGTAAGTGAACTACTTTTTTTGTTTCAAAAAAATCTTCTTCAAAAAAGTCGGTTAACAAATATTCTCTGCTGGTCGAAAATACACTTAATTCTTCTGATAAATCACCTCCTTTTAAGTACAAGATACCATTTTTAAGTTCGTGATTTGATTTCTTTTTCACATTACTACGCACCCATTTTACAAAATCAGGCATTTTAGTTACTGCCCTACTCACTATAAAATCAAACTGCGTATCAAAAGTTCCTGCTCTTTTTTGCTCAGCCTTAACATTAGTTAATTTTAAAGCTTCAACTACAGCATTAACTACTTTTATCTTTTTAGCTATTACATCACACAAATAAAAATTTGTCTCTGGAAAAAGAATAGCCAAAGGAACACCTGGAAACCCTCCTCCAGTACCCACATCCATTACAGTTGCATCAGGTAAAAAAGCTTGCACCTTGGCAATCCCTAAAGAATGAAGCACATGCCTTTCATAAAGCAGATCAATATCCTTACGGGAAACCACATTAATTTTTGCATTCCAATCAATATATACTTCCTTTAGCTTTATAAACTGCTCAATTTGTTGTTCGGTTAAATTCGGAAAATATTTTAATATAACTTGCATACAGATCTTAAATAAGTCACAAAAATAAGTTTTAGATTGCTATTTTTGGAAAATTGAGAGGAGTAAAAAATATAAATACCTATTTTTGTACATTAAACAGGAAGTATAACTATAATATAATTAACAAAATTATTCCTGAAACATACCTATATGAAAGGATCCCAAATACGTTTTAGTCGAGTAAACTCCCCTGCTTTTTTTAAAACACTTAACCGTAGAGTAAATACTTACTTTAAGGAACAAAATATTAAAAAAACAGGAAACTGGAAACTACACCTTAAAACTATGGTTATGTTTACTTTATTTGTAACTCCTTATTTCTTAATCTTACTTTCTCCTATACCCCAATGGCTAATGCTTTTATTATGTATAATAATGGGAATTGGCATGGCAGGAATTGGAATGAATGTAATGCACGATGGTAACCATGGCTCTTACTCATCAAAAAGGTGGGTAAATAAAATTATGGGAGGAAGCATGTATTTTTTGGCAGGAAATGTATACAACTGGCAAGTCCAACATAACGTACTCCACCATACTTACACAAATATTCATGGACATGATGAAGATTTAGATGCCGGACGTATTATTCGATTTAGTAGGCATTCAGACTGGAAATACTTCCATAAGTTTCAACATATTTATTCAATATTTCTCTACGGATTACTAACCGTTAACTGGGTAACTACTGTCGACTTCAAACAAACGGCACGTTATTTAAAGCGCAAACTTTCTTACGAAAAGCTTCCTAACGCTGCAAAACAGTGGACAACAGTTATAATTAGTAAAATCTTATATTTTAGTGTATGGATTGTTACTCCTATACTAGTATTAGATATAGCTTGGTACAAAATATTGCTTGGTTTTTTTGTAATGCACTATGTAGCTGGACTAATTTTAAGTACTGTATTCCAACTGGCACATATCATTGAAGAAACCGAAACCCCTTTACCTAGCGAAGAAGGTACCATGAAGAACACATGGGCAATACATCAATTATTTACAACAACTAATTTTGGAACTAACAACAAATTTTTAAGCTGGTTTACAGGTGGTTTAAACCATCAAGTGGAACATCATATTTTTCCAAATATTAGTCATGTACATTATCCTAAAATTTCTAAAATAATAAAAGAAACTGCTAGTGAATTTAACCTTCCTTATTATGAATACAAAAGCATGGGAAGTGCCTTGGCAGCACATTTTAGACATTTAAAAAATTTGGGTATAAATCCCAATTTAACCTCATAAAGCATATAATTTAAATAACAATGAGTAATCAATTATCCGAAAGAATTAATAGTTTAGCACCATCTGCAACACTGGAAATGGCTGCTAAGGCACGTGAATTAAGAGCCGCTGGAAAAGACATTATTGGTCTTAGTTTAGGAGAGCCTGATTTTAACACACCTGATTACATAAAAGATGCCGCTATACAAGCTGTAAATGATGATTACAACTCATATACCCCTGTTGATGGTTATGGTGAGTTAAAAGATGCTATCATTACTAAATTTAAACGAGATAATAATCTAAGTTATGAGGCTTCTCAAATTGTAGTTTCTACTGGGGCTAAGCAAGCCTTATACAATGTAGCACAAGTATGCTTAAATAAAGGAGATGAAGTTATTTTACCATGTCCTTACTGGGTAAGTTATAGTGATATTGTAAAATTAGCTGATGGTGTTCCTGTTGAAGTGGCTACATCAATTGATAGTGATTTTAAAATGACTCCCGAGCAATTGGAAGCTGCCATTACACCTAAAACTAAAATGCTTTGGTATAGTTCTCCTTGTAACCCAAGTGGGTCTATTTATAGTAAAGAAGAGTTAAGAGCTTTAGCCGATGTATTAAAAAAGTACCCACAAATTGTTGTTGTAAGTGATGAAATTTACGAGCACATCAATTATGGTGTTACTGCTCATGCCTCAATGGCTGAGTTTGAAGATATGTATGACCGCACTGTAACAGTTAACGGAGTTGCAAAAGCTTTTGCTATGACTGGATGGAGAATCGGATATATAGGAGCTCCAACTTATATTGCTCGTGCTTGTAACAAATTACAAGGACAAGTAACCAGTGGTGCCAATTGTATTGCGCAACGCGCGGTTATTACTGCTTTAGTAGAGCCAGTAAGTCGTATTCAATATATGGTTGATAAATTTAAAGAGCGTAGAAAATTAATTTTAGGCTTATTAAACGACATCGAAGGATTTAAATGCAATGAGCCTGAAGGTGCTTTTTATGTATATCCAGATGTAACTGCCTTTTTTGGTAAAACTCTAGGCGGAAAAAAGATAAATAACGCTTCAGAATTTGCCATCTATTTATTAGAAGCAGCGAATGTAGCTACAGTTACTGGTGATGCCTTTGGAAACGGAAATTGTATTCGCATCTCATATGCAGCAAGTGAAGAACAAATTATAGAAGCTATTAAACGTATTAAAAATGCGGTAAGCTAAAAATATATCTACATTTTAAAATTTTCAAAAACCATCCTTCTCAGGATGGTTTTTTTATTAAAATTGTTGTCCTGTTTTAAAAAAGTAAATACTTAAATAAAAACACACATCTTACAAATTAGCAACTTAATTTAAAATTGTTTTTAAATAGCATCAAGTAATTTAATATTAATTAATTTATATCTCAAAAAACATAATTACAATGTTTTCGTTACAATTTAATAACTTAAAATTCACTCATTGTTTACATTAAAAAAACTCAGTACCTAGATCTAACTAGTAAATTTGGCTAAATTTTTATTCAAACTATTACTATGAAAAAAAGCCTACTCTTATTAATTTTAACGCTTATATCGATAAGTAGTTTTGCCCAGGGAGTAACCCGATCTGCGGTATCTGGAAAAATAACAGATGATAAAGACACTCCTGTTTTAGGAGCCCAAGTTGTCGTTGTTGATGTTAATTCGGGAACACTATACGGAGCATTAACCGATGAAGATGGATACTACCGAATTTCAAATGTAAAACCTGGCGGACCTTATAAATTTTCTGCAATTTATGTAGGTTATACCGATTATGTGATTGAAAATATATTTATTCAATTAGGAGAAACAAAAAATATCGATGGAAAGTTGTCTGAAGACGTGAGTCAGTTAGACGAAGTTATCATAACAGCATCTAAAAATGGTGTTTTTAGTTCAAAAAGAACGGGAGCATCTACTGCAATTACCCAAAGTGATATTAACAAAATACCACAAGCATCACGCTCAGTGGCTGATTTTGTTCGTTTGACACCACAAGCACAAATTAGTGAAGGAAATGATGGTTTTTCCATTTCCATTGGTGGACAAAACAATCGATTCAATTCTATTTATATTGATGGGGCTGTAAGTAATGATGTATTTGGTTTAGCCGGATCTGGTACCAATGGAGGACAAACTGGTGTAAATCCTTTTTCTGTAGATGCTATTGAGTCTTATTCTGTACAGGTAGCGCCATTTGATGTGCGTGTTTCTGGTTTTGCCGGAGGTGCTATTAGTGCCATTACGCGTTCAGGATCTAACAATTGGGAAGGTTCTGCTTATAGTTTCTTAAGAAATCAAGACTTAGTTGGAAAAACGCCTCCTGAATTAGCATCTTCTGGAGAAAGAACTAAAGTAGCTAAGTTTAGCTCGTTAACAAGTGGATTCAGACTTGGAGGACCAATAATTAAAGATAAGCTATTCTTTTTTGTAAATTACGAAAGAGGCGAAACAGAAACTCCTCAACCGTTTGATATAGAAAGGTACGAAGGTAGTCTAAACTCAGTAAGCTCTGTAGATGCTTTCAGACAACGTGTTTTGAATCGTTATGGCTATAATATTGGAACTTTTGATGAGTCATTGACATTGTTAAGCAACAATATAACTTTAAAGTTTGATGCTAACTTAAATAAAGATCACAATTTATCTTTAAAGTACAATTTAATTACAGCTGATAATCTTGAAGCCAGAAATTCAGATGATGATAATTTAGGCTTTTCGTCAGGTTCTGAATTATTTGAAAATAGAACCCACACACTTTCGACAGAGCTAAACTCAACATTCGGCAATAAGTTTGCAAACAGCTTTGTTGCAAGTTTTACAGCCGTTAGGGATGATAGAGACCCAGATGGAAATCCATTTCCATCTGTAGAAATCAGAGAAGGTCGAAATTCAATTAACATAGGTGCTGAACCTTTTTCTACGGCAAATAAGCTTGATCAAAATGTATTTACCTTGACTGATAATTTCGAAATTTTCTTAGGAAAACATTCTTTATTAGTTGGAACGCATCATGAATTTTTTAGTGTTAAAAATGTTTTTTTTCCAAGAAATTTTGGATTCTATCGATTTAATTCTATAGAAGATTTTATTAACGGTGATAATATTCAAGAATTTAGAAGAGGTTACTCTTTAATTGGCGGAGTTGGTGACGACTCACAAGGTTCTGCTGATTTTAAAGTTAGCCAGCATGGTGTGTATATCCAAGATGAATTCAGAGTTCTAGATAATTTACGCTTAACAGCTGGTTTCAGAATTGATGTTCCTGTTTTTGAAGACGGACGTTCAAATGCTGACTTTAATACATTTGCAGATATTGATGAAGCCAAACCCGCTACAGATGACACTAAAGTAATTACCAATTTAAGAGGTGCACGTGTTGGTCAACCTATAAAAAGTCAAGTTCACTATTCCCCAAGATTGGGATTAAATTGGGATATTTTTGACGATAAAACTTCTCAATTGAGAGGTGGAGTTGGGATATTTACTTCCCGAATCCCATTAGTATGGCCTGGGGGGGCATATAACAACAATGGAGTTTCTCAAGGTGAAACTAGATTTAGATCAAATAATGATGCTGAGAGCGCTAGACTTTCAGAATTACGTTTTAATCCTGATATAAATTCACAATTAGCGGAACCTGAGCCTGGTTCTGGAGTTGTGGGAGGAAACATTGATTTGGTTGATCCTAACATAAAATTACCTCAACTTGCAAAATTTAATTTAGGTTTCGACCAAAAAATTAATGCGTTAACTGGCTTCGTAATTAGTGGTGATTTTATTTATTCGAAGACTATTTCTGACGTATTTTACGAAAACATAAATATTATTGGACAGGAAAGCGAAAATTCTGTAATTAACAACGGTGGACCAGATAATCGCCCTTTTTTCAACTCTAGACGATTACCAGAGTTATCAAGATATAACGGAATTACATTATTAAGAAACACCTCTCAAGGAAATGCTTGGAATGCATCAGTTACATTAAGAAAAAGTCCTGTTGCAGGCTTTTCAGGATCAGTAAGCTATTCCTACGGAGATTCTGAAAAAGTATTTGATGGTTCTAGCTCCATATTATTTTCAAACTGGAGATCCAACGTAACTGTAAATGGCAAAAACAACTCTGAACTAGGAAGATCTAGCTTTGCTCAAGGCCATCGAATTACTTCAAATGTATCTTACGAATTTGAATGGTTAAAGAATTTCAAAACAACCATAGCTTTATTTTATGACGCAAATCAAGGTCGACCTTCATCATATATCTATGGTGGAGAAGCACTTTTAGGTGATAGTTTTGATGAACGATTTGATAACGCTTTACTGTTTGTTCCTGCGTCACGTGATCAAATTAATCTAGTAGATCTTACAAATAGTGATGGTGAAGTGATACGTACCGCTGACGAACAATATGCGGATTTGGAAGCATTTATTAACGGGAATGACTATTTAAGAAGCAGAAAAGGTAAATATGCTGAAAGAAACGGTGATTACCCTGATTGGAATCATATTTTAGATTTGAGACTTTTACAAGATTTTAAAATTAATACTGGAGGTAAAGATCATATTTTTCAAGCTTCATTAGATATTTTTAACTTTACTAACTTATTGAATAAAGATTGGGGTCAAATTCACAGATTCCAAAATGCTCCTAGGGCAAATGGTGTTTCAATTATTGATGTTGTTGAAAATGGCGAAAATCCTCAATTCAATTTTGATAGAACTAAAGTGAATCAAGAGTCAATTCAAAGATTAGACGACTCAGGAATAAACTCTTCACGCTGGCAAATGCAAGTTGGTTTACGTTATATTTTTAAATAGCCAAAACGTTTAAATTAATTGTAATTTTAAAATCCATTCATGTAATTGCATGAATGGATTTTTTATAACACCATTACTTATCATGAAAAATGCATTTTTTATATACGCAATTTTAATTACTTTTAATAACCTAAGTGCTAAAGAGCACTTCCCTAATTGGGGAAAAACGGGTCACCGGACGGTGGGCGCTATTGCCGAAAATTACCTTTCGTGCAAGACAAAAAAAAAGATTGCCAAACTTTTAAATGGCGAATCCCTTGCTTACGGCTCAATTTATGCCGATGAAATACGCAGCAATCCTAAATATAATGAATTTGCCCCTTGGCACTATGTTAATTTTGATTCTGGAAAAAAATATGGCGAAACTCCTGTAAATCCCAAAGGAGATATTATTCAAGGTATTAAAACCTGTATTTTAAAGATTAGAAAAAGCGAAACATCAATTGCTGACAAACAATTCTATCTTAAATTTCTAGTGCATTTAATCGGTGATTTACACCAACCCTTGCACTTAGGTAACGCTGTAGATAAAGGCGGTAACACTATTGATGTTGAATGGTTTAACACGCCTTCCAACCTACACCGTGTTTGGGATTCCGAAATGATTGATTCCTATAAAATGAGTTATTCGGAACTGGCTGATAACACTAAAATGCTTTCCAAAACAGAACTAATTACCATACAATCCGGATCATTGTTAGATTGGGTATATGAATCAAAAGGATTAGCTGATAAAGTATACGCTTCAGCTAAAAAAGAAGACCACCTAAAATACAAATACATGTATGATTTTTTCCCTGTAGTAGAAAAAAGATTGCATAAAAGTGGAATTCGGCTAGCCTACCTTCTCGAGCATGTTTTCTCAAAAAAAACAGCTTGGTTGGAATCGTTTTTCAAGGGAATCTAGTTGGCTAAAAAATGTTTTAAAATTTGAGTGACAAATTTTAAAACATTTTTTTATAATAATATTCCAGCAATACAAGCTGTCATCCAACTTGCTAAAGCACCACCTAACATGGCTTTCATGGCTAGTTTAGCCACATCTTTTTTCTTATTTGGCGCTATACCCGAAATTCCTCCTATTTGAATTCCGATAGAAGCAAAATTTGCAAAACCGCACAACGCATAACTTGCAATTTGTGCGGTTCGTTGCGATATTTCGTTGTTCTTTAGCATAACACCCAAATCTTTATAAGCTATAAGTTCGGTTAAGGCTATTTTTTCGCCTAATAAGGTACCAAAAGCTCCAGCTTCCGACCAAGGAATCCCCATAATAAAGGCTAATGGCTTAAAAAAGAAACCAAAAATTTCTGCCATTGATGTATTTACTAAACTTAACAAACCATCCACTAGGGCTACCATACCCACAATAGCGATTAACATTGCCGCAATATTGGCCGCTAATTTTAATCCATCAACGGCACCATCGGCAATGGCTTCTATTACATTACTATCAGTATCATTGGCAACCATATCTACTTTCCCTTTACTTTCCGAATCTTCTGTTTCTGGAAACATAATTTTAGAAATAACAATTGCCGCAGGAGCACTCATTATTGATGCCGCCATTAAATGACCTGCTATTCCAGGAATGTTATCAAGCATTTTTACATATATTGCCATTACTCCACCTGCTACTGTGGCAAATCCACCCACCATAACTGTCATTAATTCCGACTTAGTCATGTTTTTAACATAAGGCTTTACCAACAAAGGCGCCTCAGTTTGCCCCACAAAAATACTCCCTACTACACTCAAAGTTTCACTACCACTGGTACCTAATAATTTTTGCATTAATTTAGAAAGCCCTTTAACTATAAACTGCATTACTTTTAAATGATACAAAAGACTCATTAATGCCGAGAAAAAGATAATTGTTGGTAATACCCGTACTGCAAAGTTGATAATTGGAGATTCTACCTGTCCACTAACAAATGAAGCAAAAAGAAAATCTCCTCCTTTATCTGCAAAAGCAAGAAGTTTTTTTATTACCGAATCAAAAAAATTGAAAAAAGGCAAACCTACTGGGGTTTTTAATATCAAAAGTGCAAATGCCAATTGAAGTAATGCTCCCTTTATTACTATTTTATAATCTATTTTTTTCTTATTATTACTCACTAAAAAAGCTACAAATAATAACACTACCAACCCAACAATTCCTATAAATTTAAACATCGTTTACTTTTGATTAACATTCGCCAAATTTAATTTTTTTAAATTGTTTTTTAATTTGATCTGCAAAAATTTAACTATGAATTCTATTGTTTTAAGAGTTCCCCTACTTATTCTAATTTATTTTACATTAACTAATTGTATTTCGCATAAAATTTCAGAAAATGAGAATATATTTTATAAAAAAGTAACGCTTAAATTTATTGGAGAACAAGTCTTAGATGCTAAACTTGATTTTAATAACACAAAAGTTGGAGGTCTTTCGGGCATTGATTATTCAAATGGAACTTGGTATCTAATATCCGACGATTCTCGTAATCCAATACGCTTTTACGAAATGAATTTAACTTTTAATGATACTACTTTTACTGCTGTAGAAGTTTTAAAGGTGAACAAATTATTGAATTCAAACAAACTTCCCTTTAAAGAAAGAAGTATTGATGGAGAATCTATTCGATTTGATACTACTTTGGATAAATTTATATGGACCTCTGAAGGAGCTTTATCTCTAGGGATTCCCCCTACTCTTTTTGAAACTGACCCCAAAACGCTGGCTAGTTTTCCCATCAAAAAAATATCTAATGAGCAACAGGGTATTTCTAACGGAAGTTTAGAAGGTTTAAGTATAGGCTATAATAACAATGAATATTGGTTTTCTATGGAACTACCTTTAAAAGAAGACGGCGAACAACCTACATTTACCACAAATAATTCCCCTGTAAGATTAAGCTGTTTTGACAAAAAAACTAAAAAAATAACAAAACAATACGCTTATATTTTAGATAAAGTAGCTATAAAACCTAAAACTACAAATGATTTAGCTATTAATGGATTAGTAGAAATACTAGCCATTAGTAATACTCAATTTTTAACCATGGAACGTTCTTATACTAGCAATTATGGCACTGAAGGAAATACTGTAAAAATATACTTAAGCACATTAACCGATGCCACTGATATTAGTGCTCTAAAATCATTAAAAAACACTAGCTATAAACCTATAAAAAAAGAACTTGTATTAAATCTAGATACTATAAAAAAACACTTACCCAGCAAAAGAATTGACAATTTAGAAGGCATGTGCTTAGGCCCTAAACTTTCCAATGGAAACAATAGCTTAATTTTAGTGGCCGATAATAATTTTAATAAATTTGGCGAACAATTAAATCAATTTATTGTTTTTGAACTGATTCCTTCATTTTAACTTTATAAAGCATTTAGAATTATTTATCTCTTAGTAAATAACTGATCTATTGACTTAGCTTTTCGGCAATACTAAACCACAAACAACATAATAAGTTGTGTAGCCTTTTTATTTTTTATAAAATTACACTTCTAAATTTACATCAATGTACATCATCGGAATTACCGGAGGAACTGCAAGTGGCAAAACTACTTTTGTAAAAGACCTTTTAGATCAATGCGACACTAATACCGTAAATATTATTAGCCAAGATGATTATTACAAACCTTTGGTGGGACTTACACTTCAAGAAAAAAATGACATAAACTTTGACCATCCAGATTCATTAGACTTTGATTTGCTGGAAGAACATATTCTTTCTTTAAAAAAAGGTAAAGCAATTAATAAACCTACCTATAGTTTTGAAACCCATGACAGACTTGAAAAAACTATACCTATAGACCCTAAACCTATTTTAATTTTAGAAGGTATTCTCGTATTATCAGTTTCAACTATTAAAGCGCTTTGTGATTACACTATTTTTGTAAATGCCTCTGAAAAAATTAGACAAGAAAGACGTTTAAAACGGGATATTGCTGAAAGAGGGCGTGACAAAGAAACTATATTAGAGCAATTTAAAACTAATATACACCCCATGCACAGGAAGTTTATTGAGCCTCTTAAAAATGAGGTAAACTTAGTCATTAACGGCACTAAAGATTTTAAAAAACCTATTCAAACCATACTTAATTTAATAAACATAAACACTAATTTATAATTTAGGTAGCCATCTTAAAAATTACTAATTCGAGTGTTTTCATCAAGCCATAGGGATAAAAAATGTACGATAATACCTTACGCAAACTACACAAAAACTTTTTGAAACAATTTATTATAACTAGACCTTTAAATATCCAAAGAGTTTCTTTTATTTTTTTTATGTTTACTGTTAGCTTTATTGCATGACAAAAGAATTATATAAATGAAAAAAATCATATTACTTATACATTGTCCTGACCAACAGGGAATCATTGCCAAAGTCACCAATTTTATTGCCGAAAATCAAGGAAATACGATTTATTTAGAGCAACATGTTGACACGGACGAAAGTGCTTTTTTTATGCGTTTAGAGTGCGAATTTGAAAAAGATGCCAATGCCATAACTATTTTTAAAACTCGTTTTGGTAACGAAATTGCAATGGAATTAAAAATGGAATGGCAATTATTTGATCCTGATGTAAAACCACGTATGGGTATTTTTGTATCAAAATACTCACATTGCCTATATGATATTTTAGGACGTTATGCTGCGGGCGAACTTGGCGTAGAAATTCCTATTATTATTAGCAATCACAGTGATATGGAAACAGTAGCTAAAAACTTTAATATTCCATTTAAACATATTCCTGTTACAAAAGCCAATAAAACCACCGCTGAAGCTGAGCAAATTAAAACCTTAACGGATTATGGAGTGGAGTTTGTTGTGCTAGCTCGCTACATGCAAATATTATCTGCTAATTTTGTAGATCAATTTACACACCGAGTAATTAATATTCACCATTCCTTTTTACCTGCTTTTCCGGGGGCTAAGCCTTATCATTCTGCTCACCAACGTGGTGTTAAAATTATTGGAGCGACCTCGCATTACGTAACTTCGGACTTAGACGAAGGACCAATTATTGAGCAAGAAGTTGTAAATGTATCTCACACTCATAGTATCCAAGATTTTATAGCCAAAGGACGTGATGTAGAAAAAATTGTGCTTTCAAGAGCCATAAAACATCATGTAGACCGTAAAGTTCTAGTATATAACAATAAAACTGTAGTATTTGATTAATTAGAAACTTCTTTACTATTTGTTAGATTAAAATATCATCGTATTTATATAAACTTAAATCGAATATCATTATATATAACTCACATTTTTTGTCGTATTGCTGTTTTAAAACCTAAATTTGAAAATTAATAACGTCAACTGACAACTAATAAAAAATAAACTCATGAAAAAACTTATTTACTTATCCATACTTTTATTATTTTGTAACTGTCACGAATTACAACAAGTAATCAACAGCCTTCCTGAAGGCACCACAGGCTCTACAGGCTTAAGCAACGACTATATAGCAAGCGGGTTACGAGAAGCTTTAGATAAAGGAATTTCTACTCAAGTGAGTAAATTGACTCAAAAGGATGGTTTTTTTAGAAATGAATTAGTAAAAATCATTCTTCCGGATGAATTACAAAAAGTTGACAATACTTTGCGCAAAATCGGTTTAAGCAAAATGGCTGATGAAGGTTTAAAAGTATTAAATCGTGCTGCTGAGGATGCGGTTGGACAAGCAACACCTATTTTTGTAAATGCCGTAAAAGGGATCACCTTTGCCGATGCTAAAAATATCCTTTTAGGAAGCGATAGTGCTGCCACTCAATATTTAGATGGAAAAACTAATACAGCCCTTTATCAAAAATTTAGTCCCGTGATTACAAAATCTTTAGGTAAAGTTGGTGCCACTGAGATATGGTCAAATATTATAAAACGTTATAACGCCGTACCACTTACAAATAAAGTAAATCCAGACTTAACTGATTATGTTACAAAACAAGCTTTAACAGGTGTATATACTATGATTGGCGTTGAGGAAAAAAAGATTCGCACTCAATTAAGTTCAAGAACATCGGACGTATTACGTAAGGTATTTGCTTTACAGGACAAGATAAAGTAGTAATACACTTACATTTAAAAATAAAAAGCAATGAAATTGTCACTAATTTCATTGCTTTTTTTATTTTTTAAAAAATTTAACAACCCCTCACAAACAACTAAAAAACAATTAATTAAAAAACAAAAAAACTTCCCACTAAGTACTTTAACCTCTTACTGATTAACATAAAAAAAGGTCTTTTAGCAAATAATTTTATATTTGTGAGAAAAATGTTCCTTATGAAAAGAGCAAACTACTTTTTTATTTCACTGTTATTACTAGTAAGTCTTCTTTCCTGTGAGAAAGATGATGCCGTAGCAACAACTGAGAATCCATCAACTAGTTTAGAAAATATCGACGAAGAAAAATCAGATACAGATACTGAAGACACCAAAAGCGATACTCCAACAACTCCTGATGAAGACAAAAAAACTGAAGACACTGATAAGAACACAAAGGACACAAAGGAAGCAACTGATACTGATACTGATACTAAAGATGAAGAAACCACTGTAGATGAAGAAAAAGAAGAAAACCCCAACCAAAATACTAACGAAACTGAAAAACCAAACAGTGAAGTAGCTAAAACAGAAGAAGAGTCTAAAACACCCAATGAAGAAGAGCCACTTAACACTGAAACAAACACAAGTAATCCTACTGAAATAAAAATAACCGGTGTTTGGAAAATTATAGGTTATAATACTGCTAATGGAAAATCTACAAGAACACTAGGAAACTTTGTAATTCCTGGTACTTTTACGGAAACTGGCAGTAATTTTAATTACACAGTTAATTTTAAAACGAATAAATCAATTAGTGTAGCAGGTAATTTTGTAACTAACGTAAATACGGTTAGAACTAATGGAATTATAAACCAAATTATAACAAAAAAAGATAATATTTTTGGAGAATCATGGAGTGCCACTACTACTACTATAAAAGCAGTTACCAAATTATCTATTACGAATACCTATAAAATTGTTAAACTTACCGATTCTAAAATGATATTATCATTCGATTTAGCACAAACAAGTAAAGGTAGTGAAGTAGTTTCTGGTGAACGATTCCTTATTTTTGAAAGGCAATAATAGCAATCTAATTTATATGACTGTTCCTTTTTGTGTAAACAGAATTAAAAGACAGTATCCATAATTTGTGTAAACAATAATTATGAATACTGTCTTCTCTGAATATGCCTATAAAATTATTAAATCAAAATCGTATAATTTTTCTCTTTTCCCACTCTTTTTAATTTAAAATCAATTTCATAACTCTATTCCCTTCTGATGTTTCTAACAAAACGAAATACAAACCTGGTGATTGGTTTTCTAAGTCAAATTGAAATTCATATGATTTTTCCAATGCCCCTTCTCTTACAGCGGCTATAGAATTGGTTATGGCATTAAATATTTTCAAATTAATAGGAGCTTCTTTTGATAAATCAACTTTAACTAAAAACTTTTTATCAACTGACGGATTAGGCAAAATTGTATAATCAACAAACAAGTTTACCTTTTCGTTTTCTACTCCATCTTCATCTTCATTTTCAACAAACGTTCTATCAACTACAACAATTGATTTTGTTTGTGACGCTTTACACAAACCAAGCTCTACATCCACACCTAATTGATATTCCCCAGCTTGTTCAAAACTTAATTCAGCATAATTATCATCTTGATATACAATGTTAGCATTCTCGGGAATTATCCATTTTAAAGCATCTATCTGAGTAGAGGAGTTATTCACTATAACAAATTTCTCATTTGTAAACACTTGCGTGGAAACAAAAAATTCTGCTGTAATTTCTGTTGTTGTTGCTTCAATAAAAATCTGATCATTTAATTGACAACCACTTTCTGTGATTATTTCTACAGAATATATTCCAGTTTTATTAACTTCAATGCTAGATTCATTACTAACCACTTCTTCTTCATAAATCCATTTGTAAGTACTAGCCTCTGGTATTGTGGCATCAATTATTTTTGTTTGGTTTGCACATAAAGTCACATCATCTCCTAAATCAAAATCTATGATATCTGGATTACTTATTTCAATGGTTTTTTCAACTTTACACCCATTAGCATCAATAACATTAACGGTATATGTACCAGCACATACATCTTGAATTTCTTCAGTAATTCCTCCATTACTCCACTCAATTATATATGGCGCATTCCCATTGCTTATTATTAAATTTACACTTGCATCACATGCATTTATACATGTTGGCTTTTTTATTTCTTCTAAAATGGACAAGGATAAAGGAACCTCTAAATTGATTTCTTTATTAATTTCACAATTATTAGCGTCAATAATTTTTACTGAATAATATTGTGCTTTTACCCCTTCAATACCAGATGTTGTTTGGGCATTACTCCATTGATAACGATATGGTGACTTCCCTCCACTTACATCAACTCTTAGATTCCAATCATTCCCATCCCCGCAAAATTCATAGTCCGCTTTAATAGTTGCTTCTAATGCTTCGGGTTGGATTAATTCAATCTCATTACTAATAATGCTATTACCTAGAGTATCTGTAACTTTAACAAAGTAAGTCCCTGCCTCTAAACCTTCGACAGTACTATTGGTTGAAATAATAGTTGATGGAGTTGCTGTATTTATCCATTCATAAGTAAATGGACTTTGCGAAATCCCTGTTTCTATTACTGCTTTTATAACTCCACTAGCTTCACCATGACAAAGTATCACTTTTTCAACATCAATAGTCACACTTATTTCATCTGGTTCTTCGATTAAAAACTCTTTATTAATCATACATAAATTAGCATCAGTTATTTCTAAATTATATGTTCCAACACCTATATTAGAAAGTTCATTTTGAGCCACAAATTCCTCTCCTTTATTATTTACCCACTTATAAACATAAGCTGGTTTTCCTCCACTTATTGCCACCTCTATATTTCCATTTTTTAAACCAAAACCACTAGGTGATTGTTTATTTATCAAATTAATAGCTAAAGGTGTTGGTGCTAATAATTCTACTTGTAACAAATTGTTATTATCTAAATCACTGTAAAAACAACCGTTTGTATTACGAACTTGAATATCGTAGGTTCCCGATTGTAAGCCCGAAATAGTACTTTCATTAGCATTCTCAAAGAAACTCCAACGACTATAAGCTTCTCCTAATTTTCTGTAACGGTATTCAAAACGATCCGAAATAGCACCTACCGCCTTAATAGTTATTTGACCATCATTGCTTCCTACACAAGTTATTGGATTTATTTGACTTATTTCTGCCTTTATAGCACTTGGTTGAGCTACTTCAAAAATAGCACTTACTACTTCAATATCTTCTGCATTAGTTATTACTACAAAATACTTGCCTGCTTCTATATTATTTAAAAATGCTGTATTATTTCCTATTGGCATAGTGGGGGCAATTTCGTTATACCAAGTATATTTATTACCCCCTATACCTCCTATTACCTCAGCTTTTATACTTGCATTATTACCTCCGCTACAAGTAATTGATGTTATTTCCTCTATTGTCACCTTAGGGGTCTTTGATTTTTCTAAATCATAGGTATCAGTCAACTTACAGCCCTTTGCATCTGTAATTTCAATTGTATAAATACCCGCAGTAATATTAAATAAACTGGTTATTTTATTATCCGATTTCAGCTCCTCTCTTTCTACTTTAAACACTCCTTCTTTGGTACTCGTCCATACGTAATCATAAGGAGGAATTCCACCTACTATTTCTATCTGAATATTTCCATTTGTTTCGTTGATATCAGTACTCTTATTAAGTACTACCTTATCTATTTTAAATAGCGTTGGCTGTTGAATGCTTATTGTTGTTAGAGACGTTGCACATAAATTAGTGTCTGTTACTGATACGGTATATTCACCTGCCTGTAAACCTTCTATCGTATTACTTTGCTCTCCTAATACATTCCATTCATATGTATAATTTCCAGTACCACCTATCACTTCTATAGCAATAGCTCCATCTGTTCCATTGTAACAACTTACATCCGTAGTAATAATATTCTTGATTTCTAATTTTTCTGGGGCGTTGAGTTCAATAGCCCCTTTAGAGATTGAATTCCCTTTACTATCCTCAACTTTTATACTATACACTCCAGCTCCTACTTCACCCGTACTTGCTTCACTTGATATTACTTCTCCACTGGAATTCTTCCACTCATAGCTATAATCGCCCGATCCGCCGGTCACTTCTGCTACTGTTAAACTTCCTTGATCTCCATAACAAGCTATCGCTTCTGTTTCTATTTCTCCTATAACCAAAGCCCCTGGTTCTGATATTGTATAACTAACTACTAATGAACATTCATTACTGTCTTTAATAGTTAAGTTATAACCCCCTGCGGCTAATCCTTCTATTTTATTGGTTGTTGATAAGGCATCTAAATTTTCTCCCAACTCATTTTCCCAACTGTAACTATACGCTGGAGTTCCTCCTGTAATTGCTACTTCGATACTCCCATTATTCTTTCCAAAACCAGTAAGCCCTTTTACTTCTTCTGAGGCTATAGCAAGAAGTATTGGTTCCGTTACTCTTACTAACAATTCATCTGCTATTACTTTATAAAAGCATCCCTTCGTATTTCTAACTTCGATTTCATACAAGTCTGATGCTAAATTTGAGAGCTTACTTTTGCTAGCCTCCGAAAACGAAATCCAATTACTAAAAATACCTTCTGATCTTCTATATCTATATTCAAAACGATCTGTAATAGTTCCTGTTGCCTCAATACTTATTTGACCATCTGTATTACCAAAACACGTAACTGGTGTTACATCACTTATTGTTACATCTAAAATCGCAGGTGCTACTACTTCAAAAGTATCACTAACTACTTTGATTCCTTCCGCATTTTCAACAATTACGAAATAATTTCCCGATTTTATATTGCTCAATATTTCGGTAGTATTCCCTATGGGTGTATCCGGATCAATTTCATTATACCATGTGTATTGATTTCCTCCAATACCCCCAGTTACTACTGCTCTTAAACTTCCATTTTCTCCTCCATTACAAGTAATTGGTGTTATTTCCTCTATAACTACTTTAGGAATTTCAGAAGCTCCTAAATTATAAGAATCACTTACTTCACAACCTTTGGCATCATTAATTACAATTTTATATACCCCTGCAGCTACATTAGACAATTCTGTTGTTGGCTCATCACTTTTTAACTCCTCTTTTTCTGTGATTTCTTTCCCTTTTTCTAACTTAAGCCACCTGTAAGTATATGGAGGTAAACCGCCGGTAATTTTAAGCTGAATATTTCCATTAGCTTCATTTAGGCCTACACTCTTTTTTATATCCACATCGCTTATTGCAAACACATCGGGCTCCGTAATTTCTATACTCACTTTTGATGTTGAACAAGATAAGCCGTCACTTACGATTACCGTGTAGATCCCTGCTGTTAATTTAGAGATAGTATTCCCTTGCTCTGCTGCTACACTCCATTCATAAGAATAATCTCCGGTACCGCCTACTACTTCTAACTCAATACTTCCATTTGCGCCATTGTAACAACTTATGTCAGTTGTTTTGATATTCCTTATTTCTAATTTTTCTGGAGCTTTAAGTTCTATATTCTTTTTGGATTTTGAATTCCCTTTACTATCCTCAACTTTTATACTATAAACCCCGGTTTCAATTTTCCCAGTGCTTGCTTCATTTGATATTACTTCTCCACTAGAATCCTTCCACTCATAGCTATAATCTCCTGTTCCTCCAGTTATTTCGGTTAGCGTTAAACTTCCTTGACCTCCAAAACAGGCTATCGCTTCTGTTTCTATTTCTCCTATAATTAAGGCGTTTGGTTCACTAATTTCATAACTAACTATCAACGGACACTCATTACTATCTTTTATAGTTAAGCTATAACTCCCTGCTGCTAATCCTTCTATTTTATTAGTAGTGGATAAATCATCTAAATTTTCCCCTGACTCATTTTCCCAACTATACGAATACGCTGGAGTACCTCCAGTTACTGTTACTTCAATACTTCCATTTTTTAACCCGTTACCAGATACTGCTTCGACAGTTTCTTTTGCTATCGCTAATTTTTCTGAAGGTTGGGTAATTTCTGTCGATAATACTCCTACAACATCTAAGGTTTTATAAAAACATCGATTCGTATTTCTTACTTGAACTTCATAAATAGCAGCTACTAAATCTGTAATAGTACTCTCATTTTTAGTCTCAAATGCAATCCATGCTCCATAAGTTCCTTCCTGTTTTTTATAGCGGTATTCAAAAAGATCTGCAGTACCGCCTGTTGCTTTTACAATTAATGCTCCATTATTACCTTCAAAACATGTTACCTCTACAGCTTCAATCTCGGCGGTAATCAAATTAGGCTCTTTCAATGTAAAAGGATCACTTTTTACTTCAACTTTGTCAATATTGATCACCTTAACAAAATAAGTACCCGCTGATAAACCCGTAATTACCTCTGTATTGGTTTCTATTGGTTTTGTTTTATCTAGGTTATTGTACCAGGTAACAATATTACCTCCTGCTCCTCCTTTTATAACTACCTCTAAACTTCCATTGCTTTCTCCATTACAGCTTATAGATTGTTTCTCTTTTATTTCGACTATTGGTATTTCTAATGCGCCTAAATTATAAGAATCACTTACTTCACAACCTTTGGCATCATTAATTACAATTTTATATACCCCTGCAGCTACATTAGACAAGTCTGTTGTTGGCTCATCACTTTTTAACTCCTCTTTTTCTGTGATTTCTTCCCCTTTTTCTAATTTAGTCCAGATATAGTTATATGGAGGTAAACCGCCCGTAATTTTAAGCTTAATATTTCCATTAGCTTCATTTAGGCCTACACTCTTTTTTATATCCACATCGCTTATTGCAAACACATCGGGCTCCGTAATTTCTATACTCACTTTTGATGTTGAACAAGATAAGCCGTCACTTACGATTACCGTGTAGATCCCTGCTGTTAATTTAGAGATAGTATTCCCTTGCTCTGCTGCTACACTCCAATCATAAGAATAATTTCCAGTACCGCCTACTACTTCTAACTCAATACTTCCATTTGCACCATTGTAACAACTTACATCTGTTGTGGTAATATTCTTGATTTCTAATTTTTCTGGAGCTTTAAGTTCTATATTCTTTTTGGATTTTGAATTCCCTTTACTATCCTCAACTTTTATACTATAAACCCCGGTTTCAATTTTCCCAGTGCTTGCTTCATTTGATATTACTTCTCCACTAGAATCCTTCCACTCATAGCTGTAATCTCCTGTTCCTCCAGTTACTTCAGATACAGTTAAACTACCTTGATCTCCAAAACAGACTATCGCTTCTGTTTCTATTTCTCCTATAATTAAGGCCTTGGGTTCGCTAATTTCATAACTAACTACTAATGAACACTTATTACTATCTTTTATAGTTAAGCTATAACTCCCTGCGGCTAATCCTTCTATTTTATTAGTAGTGGATGAATCATCTAAATTTTCCCCTGACTCATTTTCCCAACTATACGTATACGCTGGTTTACCTCCAGTTACTGTTACTTCAATACTTCCATTTTTTAACCCGTTACCCGATACTGCTTCGACAGTTTCTTTTGCTATCGCTAATTTTTCTGAAGGTTGGGTAATTTTAATAGTTATGCTAGTACTACAATGTTTATCACTAACAATTAACTCATACTCACCGGCAGGAAGCTTTTTTAAATCTTTGGTAGTCTCCCCTCCTTTAGTCCATAAAAATGTGTAGCCAGATTTATCGGTAATTCCTCCTGTAACTGTAACATCAATACTTCCTGTTTTTTCTCCTTTACATAAAACATCAGTCTTTGTATAACTGATTTTAATTTTTTCTGGCGCTTCCACTTTATAAGTTGCAGTAGCTTTATTTTTATTACTATCAATTACCGTTAGCGTATATGTACCTGCTACTAATACCGGTGTATCCGGAGTAGTATAAAGGATTTTTTTAGCATCGGAGGCTTCGGTCCATTCATAGGAATAATCGCCTGCTGCTCCTCCTTTTACAGTACTCTCTAATCCTTGTTTAGTTTTATCGCCAAAACAGAATATATTATTTTCATCTAAAAGTTGATTAATGCTAACCTCCAATTTTTCTGGCTGTCTCACTACAACACTTTCTGGCAACTCACAACCTTCAGCATCAGTAATTACTACTTTATAAGTACCCGCTGATATAGCTAATAGCTTACTTGTTTCGGGATCTTTAAAGGTTGAATCCCCTTCTTTTTCCCAAGTATATGTATAAGGAGCAGTACCTCCAGTAACTTTTAAGTCTATAGCTCCAGTAGATAAACCAAAACCTGTAGCATTTGTAACTGCTATTGGAGTACTTATATCCAATGCTTTTTGGGGACCAGTAACTTCAATTTCTTTACTTGTTATTTTACAATCGTTAGCATCGGCAACAGTTACTTGATATTTACCTATACTTAACCCCTTAATAGCTTTTGTTTTAGCACTAAATTTAGCATCTCCTATTTTTTTCCATAAATAAGTGTACGCAGGCTTACCTGTTATATTATCATTTGTACCGCCAGCAACAGTTACATCAATAGCTCCTGTAGCCTCTCCAAAACATTTTACATGAGTAGCATTCACTTTTGAAACAACTATGGTTTCGGGATAATCAACTGTAATAGAAAAACCATTTCTAGCACCATTATCATCTGCAACTCCTACTCCATAAAACCCTGGTTGTTTTATACTCAAATACTTACTATTATTTTCAATCTCTTCTATTGGATCACCATCATTTTGTCTGTAAAACCATAAGTATTCATAATCCCCGGCCGCTACCCCTCCAGTTACTACGGCTTCTAATTCCACTTCACTATCAAAGCATTTGATTTCGGGTACTTTGATTTCTTTAATTACTAAGAATTCTGGTGAGTTTATAGTAAACCTTTGTATTTTCCTACATTCATTTTTATCTAATATTATTACTCCATAATCCCCTTCAGTTAGATTAGTAATTTTACTTGTGGTTTTAGTAAACGTATCATCTCCCACTTTTATCCATTCATAAGTAAATGGGCCAACACCTCCCGAGGCTTTCACCTCGATACTTCCTGTTGAAGTTCCTTTAATTTTAAGATCTACTTTTTTTACAAGATTAATTTTAATGTCTTGCGGAGAACTAAGCTTTATTTTTTGAGCTGGTGCTTCACAGTCTTTTTCATCTTTTACAATAACCGTATATTCTTTTTCTGGAAGTAATAATGAGGTATGACTGTCCTTCATAGAAACAAATGTTTCTCCTCCATCAATGGAATAACTATAGCCTCCGTTACCTCCTTTAGCATTAATAGTTAAAAAACCATCAGTACTATGGCATTTTTCTTCTTTACTTTCAAGTGTAAAACTCACTTTTTCTGCTGGTTCACTTACTATAAATTCTGCTGATTTTTTAGAAGTAGTTGCGCCATCGTTTACCGTTACTTCATAGATTCCTGCTGTAGCATTTATTATAACCTGATTATTCTCTCCTTTTAAAAGTGTTCCATTTTTGTACCATTGGTAAGATGAAGAAGGCTCGTAATTCAACGATCCACCTTCAGGAACAGCTACTAAAGCCGTAACATCCCCTTTACAAGCTAAAGTAAAGGTTTCTCGTACTGCACCAACTCCAAATATTCCAACACTTAATTCTTCGGGTTGGGTTATTACTACAGGCTTTGGTACTCCAATTTCATTTATGAAAGCAGCACATTTATTTATATCTTCAACCAAAACAATATATTCTCCAGCTGATAAATTTTTAAAACTATAAGTTTCCGAATTTATTATTTCTTCTGTATCATCAACTTTAACCCCGTCTTTCCATAAAAAATACTTCTTTTCTCTGGGAACACCTCCAGTAGCCTTTACATGAATTTCTCCTTTGGCTTCACCAAAAACTGTATTATGCACTACTGCTGGCCCTTTACCATCATCTAAACTTATCTCAAGTAGAGGTGGCTGGCTAATCAATAAATCCTTGACTTCTGTAATACATGTTTTGGTATTCACATCTCGAACTCTAAATTGGTAAGGTGTTCGTTTAGCTGGCAATGAAAATTCATTTTCTGATTGCCAGGTGTAACTTCCAGCCTCATTAATACCATATTCATAAATCCCGTTCCCTCCCGAAGCATTTATTTTTATAGAAGCATCGCTTCCATTACATAATATTGGTTTATCTACATCAACAGTAAATATTATTTCTTGAGGGGCATTAAAAGCTGGTGCATCTTTGATTAGGCTTACTCCTCGACCATCGGTAATTTTTACTTTATAATTAAATTCATTGGAAGCCGTTATTGTTTGTCCTCCAGGAATATTAAATTCTTTACCGGTATCATCTATTCGTATCCATTGTATGTTATGGTTGCCATCACCTCCTTTTATATTTTGTATTTCATACACTCCATCTCCATTGTGACAGGTAGGCTCTTTAGTTTTTGCTACTATAAATTCTAAAGGCGAATTTGTTTTGATTTCTGGTAATTCAAAACTCTCTGATTCACAATTATTTTTATTAAAAAAAGTTATTTTATGCGTCCCCACTGGCAGATCTGATATTTCAAAACCTGTTAATAGAGCTTTACCTGTCCTATCAGGAATATCGGTGTTTTTGGAATTTTCGTAATATAACTTATAATTAAAAAAATTAAATCCATCATTGCTTACAATAGGATCAGCACCAGAAATACTCTTAAATTGAATACTGCCATCTAATTTATCTTTTTTACTAACTGGTATCGCTGTTAGCTTATCATTTGTTCCATATGTAATTATTTCGGGAGACTCTATATCAAATTTAAATATTGTATTATTGGTTCCTTTTAATGTACCTACACACCCATTAGTATCTCTAACTTCTATTTGATGCCTAAACCTAACTACGGGTAGCGTAAATGGAAAATTAACTTTAGTCCATCCGTGATAATCAAACTTATATTCATATTCCCCTGTTCCTCCTACTGCATTAATTGTAACTTCACCAGAAGATAAAACCCTACCTACCGCTCCATTATCTTGCACTACCCTTCTATCTGGGCAACTAGCTAAAAAAGTTGATTTAATAGAAAATTCTACAGGGGCTGGTGGTGTTTTAATGGTGAAATTTCTAAACACCTGTGTGCATCCTAATGCTGTTTTATTATTAGTGGTTTCTGATGCAGTTAACACTAGCCTATAATTTCCTGGAGTAAACACCTGCCTATTCGTATCATCAATTAACCATGTGTACGAAAAAAAAGCTCCATCAGGACTTAGTTTATCTATATTATTTTGACTAGAAAAAGGTTTGTCAAATTTCCCAGAGCTTGTTTCTTTTTGTATATCTAAATCTATTTTTTGATCTTCTCTTAAGTTCTCTTCAAAGATTACTTTAATATCAATACTATTATCTGGTGCACATTGCCCTATGATTATGGGAATGTCTTTAATTTTAGGCAATTCGGGTGAGAATTGAACAGGAACGACGTTAGATAAATCAGATTCTTCATTACATCTCGGATTAAGCCTTATATCTATGGGTTTATTAATAACTTTTCCTCTATCAGCTGCTGATCTATATAAATCACTTAACTTTAAATTTATTGATGACTTCCCTTGTAAGCTATTATTTATAATTTTTTTCCATGTAGGAAAATTTATAGTTTTATACCTTTCATTTTCTGGAATTTGAGATGCTTGAGATGAATACCTCTGAATCCTGTCGTGAGCTTCTCTTGAACATGATTCATCACTACACCTCTTTTGGTCTTCCCTGGCTCTTTCAACTTCATTCAAAAGCTCTCCATATTTATCTGTTGGAACTTCTTTTGTTGCTAACAAATCTTTAAACTCCCATTCAAACACTTCATTATCTCGAAAGTTTTTAGTTACTTTTATATTAGCTCCTTTCGAATTACAAAATACTTCTTGTTTATCCGTAATCTCAATTTTAGGTAATGCTTTTATTAAAATAGTGCCATTTTGAGTAGTAATACGTGATGGTTCAAAGAATTCATCTTGTCTTCCATAAGATTTTCTAAAACAAGTTTTTAAAGGAATAGTTAAGAGTTTCAATTTTACGTGATTTTCTCCTCTACACCCTGAGCCTCCTCTCTGTTTTTTCTTTCCAAAAGATAATATTTCTAATTTTATTTCATCTCTAGTATCTTTAAAATTCAATCTAAAATCAAACCTACCTGATGCATATTGAGTTTGAATAGAAAAATCATCCCCACCTGGTTTTGGATTAAGCCTAGCACTACCAAAAACATATTTTAATTTACCATCACTACCTTTAAATCTTATATATTGAATACCATTTCCATTTTTTTGGCAAGTTCTTCTTTGATCCAAATTTCCAAATACCCTAATTTGATACTCTTGAGAATAAGTAAAACTGATAGTAAACACTAATATTAAAACACTTAAAATCTTTTTCATTACACTACTTTTATTTTAATATTCTATTTGAATTTTTTTTAATGGAGAAGTTGCATTTGTAGTTAACACCCCTTGTAACATGTATGTATATTTGGTATTTACCGTTAAATCGGTATCCATAAAAGAATGCGTATTGCCTTCTAAAATTTTATACAGCGTAGGTGCCTCCGTTTCGGTGCCTCGATATAGTTTAAATGTTTTTACATTAGGCACTTTATACTTCCAATTCAAATCTATTTTGTTTAATTCACGGTTTGCCAAAGCTAAAAACTTGTCTATAGGCTGTTTTTTTCCATTATCGGGTATGCGAATAGTTATGGGATTAATTGGCGCCGATTCTAAACCCGAACTATCTACTGTAAGTAATGTATACAGGTAATTGGTATTGGTTGCCGCAGAGGTATCGGTATAATAATTTAAGGGTAACGGAATTTTTGAAAGTAATTCCCAATCCGTTGTTCCGCCTTGTTCTTTTCGGTATACCACGGTTGTTTTAGCATCTGCACTACTACTTACTATCCAATTGAGCTGCACTACGGCTTGCTCTTTATCCATTTGATAAGGTGTAAAAACAGGTGCCCGCGGCGGAATTACATCGGGTCTTTTAATACTAATAATTTCTGAAAAATCAGAAGGATTATATCGCTTATCAAAGGCTTGTACTTTATAATACACATGAGTATTCAGTGTTTTTATATTTACGGTATCGGTAAATATACTTTTGGGTGTGGGGCGAAATGTAATTTGCGAAAACTCTTCATTATCCAGATTGGCTTTAAATACACGATAGCCTAAAAAATCAGATTCGGTATTTTGCTTCCATGTTAATTTTACTATTCCTGTAGTATCAATAACCCCCGTTAATCCATATGGTGTTTCTGGTGGGGTGTTATCATCTAATTGAATTACTTTGGGAAAGGAAGCTCGTTTAGTACCATAACTATCTACCGCTACTATTTTATAATAGTTGATGGGTTCGGAGGTGTTAAAACTTAACATTCTTACATCTTTAGCTATATTCGATTGTACTACTTCATAATTTCCTTTTAATTCATTTGCGCGTGTTAATTCAAAATGACTCAAAGTAGCCTTTCCGGCATCGGGAAACTCCCAACTAATTACCACTGCTGTATTGTTTTTTAACAGTGTAGCCTCTTTAATTGATGGATTGTACACAAAAGCTAATTTACCAGATCCCGATACTATTTTAGAATAAGGTCCCTCTTCGCCAAACATTGACCTCCCTTTTAATCGGTATTGATACATTTTATTATTAGCAGGCAAACTATCCATATAAAACATACGATCGTTTTTTTCTTCGTCTCCTCCGGAGAAATTTATTACAGGAGTACTACTTAATGCTTTGAAAGTATTCCCTTGATCATCGGAACGCTCAATAGTATATGAAGAGTATTGATCTTTGAGTAACTTCGCATTCCAACTCAATAAGGTATTTTTATCTTTAAATGCTCCTACAAAATCAATGGGCTTAGGTAAGTCTTTATAATCATCCAATCCAATGAAAATCCCTCCAAATTTTACCTCCATTTTTTCCTTTGGTATTGAGGTATAAATACGATACAAGTATCGCTCATTTGGTTTTACATCGGTATCGGTATAAGCTAAACCCGAATATTCTGCCACTTTATAATCCTGATCGGCAGCAAACAAAGCAAATGAAAAGCGTTGTTCTAAACCACGAGCTTGATTAATGATACTCATAAAAGCATTGCCTTCATCTTCCATTTCCACATCAAAATCATTCCCATATATGGCCTGTGCTGCAATAGCTGCATTGTCATTGGTTGCTGCCAGAACTTCCCAATCCAATAAAGGTTTAGGCTGTATTGGCGCAGGTGTTATCTTTTTAATAATAGGTGCTTTTAAAATTTCTCCATTTTGGGTTATGGTTCTTCGCTCAATAGTAAACCCATAAGTATTGGCATGCTTCCAAGCTGAAGGAGTATTTACAGCCCAACGCAACTTTATACTATTTTTTGTAGCACTGGCAATTACTTTAACCTCTGGATCTTGATTCCCAATTGCTTTTTGTCCTATTATTGTGGTTGAAAAAAATAAGAACAGTATTCCTAAACTTACGTATCTTATATTATTGTTCATATAATGGATTAACATATTTTACTGTATTTTCTTTTCCTATTTTAATTTGACCTGGTAACACATATTTGAAACTTGTCTTATATTTCCCATTTTTCATCACTGGAAAACTTTCTGCAACTAAAGCCTTATGTTTTGATAATTCTTCCCAATTAGGAAAGGTATTTACAAACTGGCTTCTTAAATCTTTATAATCCTTATAATAATAATGAGTTAAATTATAGCGATATGGATTGTACCCTAAAACCTCCGCTAAATTACCCTCCTCTAAATAAGATAAATACCAGGAAAAGGGCTCTACTCCCTCTACAGGAGGCACTCCTATTTTATCTGTTTCCCTTTTAACTCTAATGTCTCCATATAACGGATACTTTTCATATAATAGAGGATAGATATCTTTAGTATAATAGGCATTATCAGTAGTTGCTTTTGCTATTACCAATGGCTTATTCTCCGTATATTTATTCCCAACTAACTCTAATTTTTCGAAAGGCTCAATCCGATTCGTTGTAATAGATAAAGTAAGTCCAAAAGGATATGGGACGTATTGTGTTAGGTAGTCATTCCCCTCTTTTACAGCATCCATTTTTTGCTTAAATGTTGCATACTCACTTGTGCGATATCCATATTCCAATAACTTTCGTTCTTCTCCTTTAATAATTTGTTTTTTTGCTTTTCTACTTCTAACTACAACAGTACTCCCGTCTTCGACATCTGTTTCTAAATTTTTAGTATTATAGGTTTCTTCAATGTTAGCTCCCGTATTTTGCGCTGGTGGAATTAAACTGAAGTTTGCTTTGTAATCTGTTTTTAAATTCAAATCTTTAGGAATAGCATAGGTAACTTGTTTTTGTCCGGAATTGTATCCAAAATTGGCATTGATTTTAGTTCCTGTTTCAGCAGTCATTCGTATGTTTTTCTTCCAACCAACTAAACCTTCAAACAAATATGATTGTCCTCTTTTTAAATTGATATAGCCTTTATTGTATTCTTTAATAAAGAAATTCTTTTGCCCTAAAACAGGATACATATAAGCAATGTTGCTAAGTGGTATGGTTTTAGGCGCTACTCTTGTGGTAAAATTGACTTCTTTAGTTTCGGTAGCAATTTCACCATCCTCTTTAATTTTTTCCCAATTGCCTCCATTTTGCTTTTCAAAATGTAATTGTACAAAAGCTTTTAATTTTGCTTTTGGAGGTAATATTTCATGCGAATAAAAAACTACCGCATCGTTCGAGCTATTCCATTCTAGTTTTCCAACAATAGCTTTACCAGATGCATCGATGACCTCGAATTTATCCATAAGGATACGGTATTTCTGATCTCCAGAATCTTCGGGTATTTCAAATATTTTATTTATCGGCAAATTAAATAGGACTTGAGGTGCAGCAAAAACATCTATTTCTTTTCCTCCATCTTTAGGAGTCATATCACCGATAACTACAATCCCATCTAGCACATCACCAACCACTTCACACTTATCGCCAATTTCAATTTTAAAACGGAACCTTCCTTTTACGAGCCCCCCTAACACATCATAACTTCCAGCTAAATAACCTCTGAACCAAGATGGATTTGGAAGCCTTGCTTTTAACAACAATGCACCTTCTCCACTAAACACATTTACTTTTTTCTTGATTCCAAACACCCTGATTTTTAAGCCTACACTACCTTGTAAATAGGCATATGCCTGCCCGTTTGCATACCATCCATTTAAACCTATTTGTTCGGACGAGCCTTTACAATGGGCATCTCCATAATCTTTTAACATTACATCAAAACCTACACCGGCATCAAAGCGGGCATAAAAAATTAAGAAACGTAAATCACCCGTTGAAGCATCAAATCGAGTTCCAAAAGCCAAACCTTTACCTGAAGTCAATAGGTTTAAATCTCTATCATCCAATTCAGAAGGGTCTTCCTTTAGGTTATTCATCACTTCAGAAGGTGGTGCTGGGCTTCCAGGAAGGTCATCCCCCATCATGAAATATGTCCTAGTTTTTAGTTGTAAGATGCCAATATCTAATTTTGTACCTACTGGATCATTTGGAGTTCCAATAAGGATATGCCATTCATCGGGACTTACATAAAAATCCATCCAGCCAGCTTTATTATTAGCTCCTACTCCCTTTATTATACCGTAATTAATGTATAACTCGGAGTTGGCATGTAGAATATCATTTACAAAATCATAGCCTATAAAAACATCTGCAGACATTCCCTGAGTTTCTTGAGCTCGACTAACCAATTTATCTTTATCCAAGGAAACACCACTGTCAGAAATTACTTCATTTAATTGACTATCTACTTGTTCATAAAAATCCCCAGGTAACGAAGTCAATAATTCTCCATGACCTTTAAAGTAAATATCTTGTAAGCCCCCCGATCTTTTGAATGCCATTCCAAATTCTAAGGTTGCATGAAATAGATCTTCAGAGTTTTGAGTAATTAAACCTACACTAGCTTTCATACCAAAACCATTATCCTCATATGGAGCATATATTACTCCAGAACTTGATCCGCCAATATGATCAAAGGCAGCATTAGGCGTATTGGATACCCCTTCCATTTTCATACGATTGTAAAAACCTCCTCCTATAGCATTCATGGCAAAACCAGTAAACACAGGTATAGCCGGAGTAAATTTCCCTTGCAAATCCGCAAACCAATAGCGGAATGTTTCGGTACGTCCAAAGAGTACTTTTGATTGCACCTCTAAAGATAAACCGGTATTAAATTTTGCTTCAACTGCGCCTGCAAAACCTTCACCATAGGTCTCATCATCTTCAAAAAGATCGATGCTTCCTCGTAATTCCAAACCAGCTACGGCCATTTGAAGTTGCAGTTGTTCTAATTCAACTCCTTTAAACTTCCATTTTTCCCAGCCTTTATTCTCTTCTAGTTTTCCTTTGATTTTTAATTTAGCCGAACCTCCATTAGCCCCATCATTTTCTGAAGTTAAATTCACATTAAGCCTAAAGCCTAGATCAGCTCTATTATCCGAAGGTGTTGTAATTTCAAATTCGTTAATACTTACCGGAAAGTTTGACAAAGATGATTTCCCATTATATCCAAAAGCTTCTACAGCTAATTTTGGACTTTCTGTTTGCAATACCAGATTTTGAAAAGTGATTCCTTTAAAATTTATACTTTTTTTAGAAGTATCCTTTTTATCATCATCCTTATCCGCAGCAGATTTTTTTAGCTTAGAACTGATATTAAATTGACCACTAAAGTTTGCTTTAGGCAAAAATTGATCCTCCTTAACCTTCATTTCTACAAAAGAATCACTGGTTAATACCACTTGACCAGCATTCCAAATATCAAAATCTAAATCTTTCGTGGCATTAGATACCCTAAGGGTATATTCATCGGGTTGAATGATTGCCTTATAAGCAATTTCTGTTTTTTTAGAAACAGGAACAATTAATCCCCCTTCAAAAGCACCTGCCAACAAACTATTCGCCTCTAATTCTACTAAAAATTTTGTTACTGAAAATTGCCATTTAGAAGCAGCTCCCTCAGTTATAGACAACAAATTTTCGGCACTAAATTTACCCGAAACTCCTTTGCCATCAATAAGCAATTGTTGTCCTTTAATAGCCACACGCTTATTAGCATTATTTTTCTTAAATGCTTTAGGCAACATCAAATCCAATGAACCAATACGTACACCTTGCCAAAGTGATTGGTTTTCTCCTTTAAAATGCTTGGATAAATATGCTCCAGGTATCCCTTCGGCATTTCTTAAATCACTAAAATCAATGTGAGCTTCATTTACATTAAATCCAAAACCTTTTAAACCTTTTATACCGAAATCGGGCAAGCTCAGCTCTGCTATTATATCATTCCAACTACTTACTTGTTTGGCTTTAAAGTTTCCTTTCAAATAATTATTTTCAATTTTCTCCCCTTCTTTATTTACTGGAAAAATAAATTCTGTATCTAAAAATTGTAGATCCGCATCTAAGGTTAAATCTTTAAACCCATCACAATCAATGCTTGCATAGGTTCCTAATCCATTACTGCCTCTATTTAAAATAATCTTTGCTTGCCCACTATTAAAGTTTAAAGCTACATTGGATAGTAAGCTTAATTTAGCATCGCCTAGTATTCCTCCATCATGAGATAATTTGATATTTTCTGCACCTAATATCAATGTCCCTTGAGCCGAAACTATTTTTAAAAATGCTGTTAAATTAGTAGTCGTAGGTGTTAAAGCCGCTTTTGATATCCCTACAGTATAAGTTACGTTTCCAATTTTTTTAGGGGCTATTGCTACAGGTAATTGACTAAAAGCGCCTGCCTCTAATTGATCTATATAATTTCCCGATTCATCTATTTGTTGAAAAGCTTTACTGGCTTGGGCAAGTAATTTTTCTGTTTTAGGATTTAAAACTGACTTAGAGTTTACTTTTGATATGACCTTAACCGACTCTTTTTTTATGCTTTTATTTGGTAAGCGATCAAACTTTTCTAAAGATTTAAATTTTCGGAATTTTCTAGCTTCTAAAAAATTAAAACCAGATGTAGTTAGCGTATCCTTGTCTATAAAATTATTTTCTTCTTTTAAACTATTTTCTGTAAAAAAATTACTAGAAAACATATTTAAAGTGCTCAATAAAATACAGCAGCAAAGCAAAAATCGTAACAATTTAACCATAATTTAATGCGTATTTTTTTTTAAGGAATACGTATTGCAAATTAAAGCCTTGACATCCTTAAAAAACACCCTGCTTTTAGTGAAAAAAATACCCCCTGAATTCAGGGGGTATGATGATTAGTTTTTTTTAAACAGACTGTGAATGAAAAATTTATATTAGAAAAAAATATTTTTTTAGATCATTATTATCTGATTATTATCCTTTTGAGGATCATTAGTTTTTCACAAACCAAATCTCTCCTTCTTTTTCGACAACTTTATATTCTTTATAAATACTTATAACTTCGTATTCGTATTCATCAAATTCTTTCAAAACTTTTAAAGGCTCTAATTTGCCTTTACGATATGTAGCTACACGATTATCTGATATGTCTTTAATATCAAAATATCTCCCGTTATCAGCTTGTCCTTCAATCTTGATATAATCTGATTTAAAAGTATCGTCAATTATTTTTAATTCATCAATCAGTCTCTGTTTACCTGAAGTTATTTCCTTGAAGAAGGTTTCTATCCCATAAAAACCACTGTTTTCCTTGTATTGAAATTTTAAGGCAGTTTCTGAGATCACTTCGATATTGTCTGATTTCTGTCTTAGCGTAGGTGAATCACTCAACGCGTTCCAAGCCGCCTCATATTTTTCGAGCTGTAATTCCTCTGCTCCTACAAAAAGCTTATCTAATGCTTTGTTTATTTCAATTTCTTTTTGAAGATCTTCTGGTAGGCTCTGTTTTTTTGTTTCAACCTTTTGAACTACGCTCTCCAAATCTTTCACAACTTCTTCTCTTTTAGAAATTTCTTTTATTGCATTTGGATTGCTTTTAATTTTAGTTAATAAGCTCTTGGCTTGTGTAGCTATTTTTGTACTAAGTGCTTTTGCCTTTAATGCTTTTTGCACAACCCCTAAATACAATTGCATCTCTTTACACAAATCTGAACTACAATCTGAAATTTTAAGCAAAAAATCCATGGAAGACACTGTTAATCCAAAGCTTTCATTAATAAGTTGATTCAGCACCTTGTCCTTTGCCATTTTTCTAAGTTCAGTTAAATCTTCAACTACGACTGAAGCATTACCTATAGAAGCTTCCAAGGCTTTTAATAATTCTGCTCTTTCTCCTGCATCTGCGATTAAACTAGGGTTATCTTCAATAACATCGATTAAATCCCTAGTACTTTCTTCAATATTAGCTCGCTGTGCGACCTTCCCGCCAATGGAATTTCCTGCATTAAACAGACCTAGGGCATCTGTGAAAATTTCTAATTTTTCACAATAGGTTTTTTCTTTTTTATCCGTGCTATCTTTCTTTTCTTTAGTACAGACATCTGAATATTTTAGTACTAAAGATACTGTCGATAGTGAAGTTTCAACACCTTGAAGTCCTTTTAATAGTTCATCCAATTTATTTAAATGTCTAAGATGTCTTAGCTTAGTAATATTTCCAATTCCAGAAACGGTAACTGCAGCTTCAAAGGCAAAATTGGCCCCTCTGTCGATATTGCTAGTAGAATGATTATTAGCAATAGCTTTTAATAGAAACATAGGAATCGTTGTTGAAGCTACCTGAAATCCTGCATCTGTGATTTTAGAATAATCTACAACCTCTACAGGATCATATACTCCCCAATTACCGAAGTTTCTTATCTCTGCTCTAGTTTGCTGTCGAGATTGTGAAGATCTCACAATTTCTGAATAATTTTCTATGACTTCAATTTTAGAATAATCTTCATTTAGGTTTAAATCAAATTTACTAAAGTAAAAACCTAAGCGCTTTTCGTTGGTATATGGAACTTGAACTGCCGCTTTTGTCTTAGCATAAGTGTTTGACTTACGCCAAATAGTATACATGACATCTACATAGGCGGTAAAGTTATCTTCTCCTCCCCAATTGTCCACTTTTTGATATAACAATTTGAAAAGATTGGTATCGTTTATTTTTTCAGAAAAAAGTCTATCTAAAAAGTTGGTAGTATCTGATGGTCCATTTCCTAAAGCTTCAATAATCGTAATTACCGCTTTTTCTTCTGATACTCCTTTATCATCTACTGCACATTTCAACAAAGCTTTTAAAACGCCCCATAGACTTTCTTCGGAAATTATTTTAGGGTCTTTTAATAAAGAACTAGGCGCTTCGGCGAAAAACAAATCGATATCATTACAATCGTTTTCTTTTGAAATATCACCATCAGCTATAAAATTATTGAGTAAATATGTTGTAATCTGCTTTGAAGTTTCTGTGTTAGCAAATACATATGATTTTGAATCTTGATTTAAGAATTTAAAAAACTGTTCAATATCATTATAATGATCAAACTCCAAAGTGAAAGCATTAGTTTTCTTAGTATCTTTAAAAGTTAATTGATAACTAATATCATGAATACCCTCAAACCCTATAATTTCTTTTCTAAACCCATAAGCATCTTTTTTATCAAACTTTATGATTTTATCTAACAGAGATATCTGTAATTCTTCAAGCGGATCAGGTTGGCTTACTAATTTGAAATTTAGTTTAACATCGTTCTTGGTCTTTAAGCTATATTCCTTTTCTTTCAGCCCATAGTCTGCATTTCTGCTAGCCTGACCATTTCGTTTTTTTCTAGAAAGCTGTTTCCATTTTAAAACATCTTGTGATTTCTTGTTTAAATTTTCTTTTATATGATTTAAAACCACTAACATTTTCTCATCATCACTTTGCCCTTTTTTACTCTCACCTGCCGCATCATTTTGGAAATTATACAACTTAAAGCCAGGCGCATGAATTTGTTTCCAATCCATATGATTTAACAACTCCCCTTTTCCATAGTCCATTAATAATGTAGTACTTCCTTGTGGAGTATTATAAGAAGTAAAAGGATGTGTTAATCCAAAAATACCATGTCCTAACTCATGTGCTATAGTCCTTGCCCGATCATTTTTTGTAAACACAAAACCAAACTGCCCTTTGAGCGGCATAAAACCATTAGTATCTGGTGCTGATGTTGGCAAATCAGTTACAAACACGTAATAGTGGTCTTTTTGGTAATTAAATTGAGATTTAAAGTAATCTTTTATTGCATTTTCTTCTGGAGTGTATAGTTTTAAAATACTGCTATCTCCTATATCTAATTGGCTTGCTGTTTCATTTTCTACATTCCATATTGTTTCTGGAATTTGAAAAGCTTCGGTAATAGTTACCTCAAAACTAACTCCTACCTTGTTGTAAATCTCATTAAGTTTAGTTTTTACACTAGTGTTTACGTTAGCATTATTTATTGGAACAATACTAAGCTTTATATTTTGCACATTTTCATTCCCTAAATGCGTTAAATTTAAAGCCCCTACTATTTCAAATACCTCTTTTCCTTTTTTCTTTACGGTTGCTAAAAGTTGTTCATTTAAGTAGCTAGACTTATTTTTCAATTTTAAACTTACCTCTGTTTCATTATCATTCCATTCTAATTGAGGTATGGCTATACCCGAACTGGTTTTAAAAATTAAATCTTTTTTTGTTATACCCGAGTCTTTAAAATCAACTTTTGCTTTTACAATATCTTCTCCCTTTAATTTTGCAATTGCTTTAAATGCCAAAGTTTCTTTTTCATTTTTATCATTTACAACAGTCGAATACTCATTTTCCATAGCCGCAGAAGCTCCGTCGGGTAATTGATCAAAGGCATAAAACCCAGAAGAAACAAAATTTACTTCAATAGTATTTGATAAGGCTTCTACTTCTCCTTCTTTTGTAACCCCTGAAGTATTATTTGCCGTAACTGCTCCTCCTTCGGCGGCAGTTTCTTTAGATACCTCATCCTCTTTATTCACACGCCAAGGTGTCCCTTCACTATCCGTAATAACCACATTTTGGTCTCCTTTAATGATTGCTGTTTCTCCATCAACTCCAGTGATTTCTATAGCGCCATCCTCATTAATTTCAACATTTTTGATTTCAAAAGCAATAGACTCTTCTTTAAAAACGCCTGTATCACCTGTAATTATTTCTGTCACATCTGTATCTAAATCAACATCAAATGAAGTTCCTTCTCCAAATTTTTCATCATAAAAGGTAGTAATTACTCCTTCGGCTAATTGATTTTCTGTGTTGATCAAAATATTAGAAAAAGTTACTCCAAACCTAACTTTATTTAAGTAAGGGATAGGTACAAAACCTTTTCCTGTAATTCTACCATTTGCTTGATTTTCTATTTCAGTAATCGTTACCAAAAATTCCCCTGCTACTACTCTATCCCCAACAGATAAACCTGCATGTGGATCTCTATTTGTAATAGAAATCACATCGGGAGTTATACCGCATTGATAATGATCGGTATCTGATTCTTTTTGATTGGTGGTAACTTCTTGTATTTCCGAATACTCTCCTGTTTGGTATTTACATTTCGCTCTTACTTTATATTCATAAGTAGTCCCAGGTTTTAAATCCCATATAGTAGCCCATGCACTATTCGTTGTTTTAGTAAACCACTTAGAGTTTTCCCTTTTAGCTTCTCGATAAGCTATAGTATACTCTGTAAATACAGACGCATCTTCTTCCCAAAAAACATTAATTTTTGAAATCCCTTTTGGTTCCGCCGTTACTTCTAAAAGTGTTTTACAAGGTTCGGACCTAGAAAACCAAAAAATTTCACTTTTCCCTTCGTTCTTAAACAAGCCGACTTCTTCTGCTCCTACTAAAGCTTGAGCTTGTACTCTCCAGGCATACCGTTTTGACGGTAATAACAAAGGTTGACTTGGTCCATACAAAAACGAAGTTGCTGATGTTGTTGTTTCGAATATTGGGGGTACCGATAAAAACGAAGTTTGTGGATCAACACGATCGTCCCATATTTCTACTATACTAAACTTATAACTTACATTACCTACATTAATATGCCTAGGTGTCCATTGGAATAGTATATTATCAACTGCATCGGGTTTTATATTTATACCATTGTATGGTAAATTTAATAGTGGAGGTTGGTTATTAAATATAAAAACTGGCACACAGGTTTTTGATGACAACTTTGCCCCTGTATTAAATTCAAATACTTCAAAACAAAATTGATAATTACCTTCTGGAATAGATTCCCTATATACATTAGGGTTAATTCCTTGGATATTCTGAAATTCAAAATAAGGAGCCAACTCCACATTAGATAATACTAAAGGTGGTCCTCCACCACTAATAAATAAAGGAGAAGCGCCCACTACCACATCTCGACTTTCAAAATTTATGCCTTGCCCTTCAAAAAATACTTTTAAGCGTATTTGCCGATCACTTACCGTGATGTCATTAAATAATAACTGGACACTTAATGGGCTATTGAGGGTAGTTCCATTGGCATAATCATAAAAATTTACTGGAGCTGGTGTATTCACTTGAGGAACTACAACAACAGGAAAACGTTGTGCAGTAATCCTAAAAAAACTAGCTAAGAGTATTACAAGTATAAATAAGAGTTTTTTCATAAGTTAGTTTTTATCAATGTACTTCAATTCGAACTTTAATGGATTTATATGTTTTTCAGATTTTTTAAAATAAAAATCAATGATTTTAGTAATTATATAAGAGCTGATTTCTTGTGGACTTTTTTCTCTATCAACCATTCGAAAAATATTTATTTTCTCCTCCTCCATAAGTTCTTTTAAATAGTCATCTGGTCGTTGTACTTTGCTATAGCTGTTATAACTGGCTATAACAGGAAGCATCCAACGATGTCTAATTAATTTGTCTAGGGTTTTATTTTCCTCTTTTTTTAGTTTTTTATACGCATCTAAAGTATTTTTATTGGCCTTGTTTTGTTGCGCAATAGTTTTACCATCTAACGGATGATCTTGAGATTTGAATTTTGCTGCTACATAACTACTTTCAAAGGCATAATCTAAATGAAGCATATCTTTTTGAAGCTCCACTATTGTATTATAAATAAGCTTATTATAATTTTCTAAAAAATCATCGTAACTATATAATTCATCTAAAAAGTTTAGCGCTTTAATCTTATATTCTTTATTGTTTTTTTGATCAGAAACAATACCTCTTAGCATGGTTAACTCTCCTTTTTTATATGCGGGAATATGACTAAAATGAGCATTTTTCTGCAGTCGTTCTAGCTTTTGATTAATCAGCGTTCTAGTTCCCGCATATAAGGAATCTCTGTAATTAATTTTTATAAATTCTTTATTTCTTTTGTTTCTACTTTCTCTAGTTGATTTAACTCTTTTTGAAAATTTAAGCTTCGGCTTAAATTGATTGAAACTATAATTATAAGCTAATGTTGCTGTAAAATCTTGAGAAGAATTTGAATTTGAATTTCTAAACTGAGAGAGTAGGTTAATCGTAAAATTATGTTTTTTCAAATAAGTATAGTTCCCTCTCATTCTTACATTAGTCACTTCCCCTTGTTTTTCACCATTGTTTTGAGTTTGATTGTAACTTACTGATGCATTTGTTCTTAATTTTTTATCCAAATAACGTTTGCTTACCGAAAGTGTTGGCCCAAATGTTAATCCATCATTTTGATCTATGGTATTATAACTTAAATTAACGGCGGTTGCAATATCTAAATCCTTTTCTGGAAAGCCCATTGAATAAGCTGCATTCGAGTTATAAAAAACAGAATTCCCATTAGTAGCTTCCTGATCATTTTGCAAGGTTTTTGAACTCTGAAATGATAAGCCTAAATTGATATTATCTCTTCTTGTTTTAGAATTTTTAAGCACATAATTCGTGTTCAGGTTTGCACTTTGTGATATTTGTCTAAAATTTAATGTATCTAAATTATCAACAGGGGATACTTCATTAATTGCATCAAACTGATCTTTTACATTTGTAAATGACTGAAAATTAGAATAGGCTCCTGTAAAATTTAATTTTTCGGAGGCTGTATAGGTAATATTAGCCGCACTTACTAATCGCCTTAATTTGGTACTTTTAGTGTTGTTTAAATCATCTTTTTGCAAGCCTGCATTAAAAGAAACATTTACTTTATCCTTCAATATATTTTGCGAGGCATTAACGGTAATATTTTCTAAATCATTATTAAAAAAATAAGCCCCTAAAGTTCTGTATTCAGGAGCTACACGCTCATAGCCTAAGCCCACACTACCTTTACCTACTTGATACGTAAAATCTGCATTGTATGCCGTATATGTTTTTGTAGTAATATTATTGGTTATTAAGCTTGATAAAATAGTTGAATTCTCAGAGTTAGCTTGGGCATTAATATCCTCGGTTATAACCGAGGAGGCTATTTCAAAATGCACCTCCGCTTTATCAAAAAGTTTTATGGTACTTTCTATACTTCCCACAATATTTTCCTTTGGTAATAATTCTAATTCAAAAGGGACTGCTTCTTTTAAAGATGTCTCATCATCTTTTGCTTTAAATACTATAGCTCCAATAGAAATTTTTTTAAAATCATATGATGCCTTTACTCCATATCCTATTCTTTTATATGCCACCAGAGATTGATTATTCTCTGGGTCATATTCAGCTTCTTTTAATAATCGACCATACATGGCACTTATTTTAAATGCTCCTTTAGGTGTTAAATCAACCCCTAAGCCTGTAAATTGATGACCATTTAATGTATATGGCGAAAATGTCATGTTTACATCACCAATATGTGTAGTAATCCATTTATATGATGGATGAATACTTAGTCGATTATATGAAAAAGGATTCGAGCTTAAGAACTCTTGATTAGAGTATGAAAATGTAAACGGTACAGTAAACACATTACTTATATTAAGGTTTACATTTCCACTTAAAAAATAAGTAAATGGCTCTCTATTCGAAGTTCCGTCATAAAAAACAGTATTCGCAGTAATTCCACCAGTAAGTTTGAACAATTTAGCCTTGCCAATTTGCCCTAAATCCTGTCCAAATACTATTGCAGAAAAACTAAAAAACAACATACAATAGTGTATTCTTAAAATCAAAAGTTAGTGTTTGATTACTATCATTTTTAACAATCATAGTAAATTAATTTTCGGAAAATAAATTTTACCAAAAATCAAAAAAACAACCACTATATAAAACACCCTTTTCAGTGATAATTACCCCCCTGAATTCAGTGGGTTTTTATTTGATATAAATGAAACATTCTATGCTCAAAATAATCTGCAACAACATTCTTTATATAAACCCGAATTATGCATTAAAAAATTTATTACGTCTGCGATCTACTTCAAATACTATCGTAAACTGTGTTTTTTAATTTAACCATAACGGTGCTATGCTGAAATTAAGAAAACACTAGTATTTATTGTATATCACAGCCTCATGACAAAGTTTCAATACATAATTCGGGATAAAACACAAACTCTAGAAACCAATTTTCGCTCCTAGAGTTTGCTAACTTTACTAAACTGTCAAATACACTGATTTAAAAAACAATCAACTTATTTTTTTATGAATTTTTTAGTAGTTAGTGCACCTTCCTGGGTTTGTGCTTTTAAAACATAAATACCTGGTTTTAAATAATCGGTATTGATTTCCGATATATTCTTTGCCTTTCCTGATTTTACCTTAAAACCATTATCAAGAAGATCATAAATTTCAAATTGTATAACGCCATTCGTACTGCCAGAAACATCCAACACCTTTTGACCTATATTTGCAAACTGGCTAGTGTTAAATTCCCTAACCGATCTAAAACCTGTCCATCCTTTATTTTCATAAATAGCAGCAGTTCCTTGAGGTACAATCAAATCGATACTTGATCGGTTGGTAATCGCTCTTGAGGGTAATATTGCTGGATTCGTACTTTTTGACACAACACTTGTTAAGTTATTACTATCAAAAGCACGATCTCCAATAGTTTTTACACTATTAGGAATAGCAATACTGTCTAATTTATTTCTATAAAAAGCAAACCGATCAATAGTTGTTACCCCTTCAGGAATGGTAACACTAGTTAATTTATTTCCTAAAAAAGCGGAAACTCCAATACTTGTTACACTGCTAGGAATACTAATATTTGTAAGTTCATTATCACGAAACGCACCAAAGCCAATATTGACTACACTATTAGGAATAGTAACTCCGGTTAGATTATTGAAGGCAAATGCGTTAAAACCAATATGGGTTACACTATTAGGAATAGTAACACTCGTTAATTCATTTCTTATAAAAGCAAAAGTATCAATGCTGATAACACTATCAGGAATAGTAAGACTAATTAGTTTATTATTACTAAAAGCACTATTTCCAATACTAATCACACTGTTAGGAATAGTAACGCTGGTCAAATTCTTATTAAAAAAAGCGCGATCATCAATACGAGTAACTCTATATATTTTTCCTGAATCTGTAATGGTTTTAGGAATACTTACCGATGTACTACTACCCGTGTAGTCAGTAATTGTTGCGGTTAAAGATGTTTCATTTAGCACATACTCAAAAGGAAGATCTGCTTCTATAAATGATACCGATTTAAAACCTGTCCATCCTGCTTCTTCATAAACAGCCGTTGTTCCCTGTGGTATTATTAAATCGATACTTGATCGTTTGGTAATCGCTCTTGAAGGTAGTGTTGCAGGAGTGGCACTTTTTGAAACAACTCGAGTTAATTTATTATTATCAAAAGCACGACTCCCAATACTTGTAACACTCTCAGGAATGGTAACGCTCATTAATTCATTTTCATCAAAAGCGCGTTCACCTATACTAGTCACGCTATTAGGGATAGTAATACTGTCTAATTTATTCTTAAAAAAAGCAAACTCTTCAATATTCGTAACACTTGTAGGGATAATTACTCTTCTCAAATTATTTTCACGAAAAGCACTCCTCTCAATAGTTGTTACACTAGTAGGAATAGTTACTCTTCTCAAATTATTTTTAAAAAAGGCTTGAGTTCCAATAGTAGCTACACTATTAGGAATAACAACATTGGTTAGTCTATTATCCTGAAAAGCACTCCTCTCAATAGTTGTTACACTAGTAGGGATAGTAATACTTGTTAAATTATTTCTTGAAAAAGTATTAGATTCAATTTCACTCACAGTGTTAGGAATGCTAACATTCGTTAAGGCATTTCCTGAAAAAGCACCAGACTCAATTGTTGTCACACTAGTTGGGATAATAACACTTGTTAATCGATTATTTGAAAAAGCACCAGACTCAATTGTTGTCACACTATTAGGAATAGTAACACTCGTTAAGTCATTCCCTCTAAAAGTACTAAAGCGAATACTTTTTAAACTATTAGGAATAGTAATACTCGTTAAGTTATTATTTGCAAAAACACCACCTCCCATATTAGTTACGCTATTAGGAATGACAACACTTGTTAAGTTATTTTCAAAAAAAGCATGACTTGCAATAAATGTTACGCTATTAGGAATAGTAATACTTGTAAGTCTATTACCTCGAAAAGCTTGCGCCCCAATATAAGTCACACCATTAGGAATAGTAACACTAACGAGCTTTTTGTTTAAAAAAGCACGATCTCTAATACTAGTAACCCTATATGTCTTTCCTGAATCTGTAATGGTTTTAGGAATACTTACCAATGTATTACTACCCGTGTAGTCAGTAATTGTTGCGGTTAAAGATATTTCACTTAATGTATACTCAAAAGGAAGATCAGCTTCTATGAAGGATACCGATCTAAAACCTATCCAACCTGCTTTTTCGTAAATCGCTACTGTTCCTTCAGGAATCATTAAATCGATTTTTTCGCGGTTAATTATAGCATCTATAGGCAAAATTGCAGGATCTGTACTTTCTGACACCACACTTGTTAAGTTGTTGTTTTCAAAAGCATGATCCCCAATACTGATTACACTTGCAGGGATAGTAATACTAATTAATTTATTGTTACGGAAAGCCGCTACATCTATACTAGTAACACTGTTAGGAAGAGTCACTTTTGTTAATTTATTACTATCAAAAGATAGTGCACCGATACTAGTTACACTATTAGGGATGTTAATACTATCTAATTCATTTCTAAAAAAAGCAAACCTCTTAATATTTTTAACACTATTAGGAATGCTAACATGCGTTAAGGCATTGCCGAAAAAAGCAAAATCGTCAATACTAGTTATACTATTTGGAATTTTTAAACTTTTTAAGTTGTTACTATGAAAAGTATAAGGGCCAATATTAGTTAAGCCATTGGGAATAGTAAGGCTTACTAAACGATTATCTTCAAAAGCATTATTACCAATATTTTTAACACTATTAGGAATAGTAACACTTGTTAAGCTATTATTGCGAAAAGCCCAGGTCTCAATATTAATTACACTATTAGGAATCCTAACACTTGTTAATCTGTTATTGTTAAAAGCACGATTACCTATGCTTTTAACACCTTTAGGAATAGTAACACTTGTTAAATTATTATCTCTGAAAACACCAGCCTCAATACTAGTAATACTGTTTGAAATAGAAACATTAGTTAAATTATTTTCTGCAAAAGAGCTCGCTCCAATACTAGTAACATTATTAGGTATAATAATATTTTCTAATTTATTTCTTAAAAAAGCACTTTTGCCAATACTAGTTACACTACCAGGAATAGTAACACTTGTTAAATCATTATCAAAAAAAGCGGACTCACCAATACTTTTAACCCCATTAGAAATAGTAATACTTGTTAAGCTATTTCTTGAAAAAGCAGACTGTCCAATATTGGTCACACTACCAGGAATAGTAACACTTGTTAAGTTATTTTGTGAAAAAGCAGACTTTCCAATACTAGTTACACTATTAGCAATAGTAATACTCGTTAAATCATTATCAAAAAATGCTAACTCACCAATACTTTTAACCCCATTAGAAATAGTAACACTTGTTAAGCTATTTCTTGAAAAAACCCACTTTCCAATACTGGTCACACTACCAGGAATAGTAACACTTGTTAAGTTATTTCTTGAAAAAGCAGACTCTCCAATACTAGTTACACTATTAGCAATAATAATACTCGTTAAATCATTATCCTGAAAAGCAGCCTCACCAATACTAGTCACACTACCAGGAATACTAACACTTGTTAAGTTATTTCTAAAAAAAGCTCTTTTCCCAATACTAATTACACTATTAGCAATAGTAATACTCGTTAAATCATTATCCTGAAAAGCAGCCTCACCAATACTAGTTACACTATCAGGAATACTAACACTTGTTAAGTTATTTCTAAAAAAAGCGCCCTCTCCAATACTGATAACACTACTAGGAATAGTAATACTCGTTAAATCATTATCCCAAAAAGCATCCTCACCAATACTACTTACACTACCAGGAATAGTAACATTTGTTAAGTTATTTCTAAAAAAAGCTCTTTTCCCAATACTCGTAACGGCGTATGTTTTTCCTGAATCTACAATTGTACTAGGAATTCTAACTGAGGTACTACTGCCGACATAATCAGTAATTGTGGCTGTGTTGTCATTTAACTCGTATTCAATACCATTGCTGGTAGTAAGTTGCGCAAAACACAGGCTAGTCAACAATAAGTTGATCAGCATTGTAATTGTTTTCATAAAATTTGTTTTAAGTTATTTTTTGTTGAAGTTGTTTAATGAGGTATACGACACTCTAATAAAAACTTATAGCAAAACTATAGATCAAGTAACTTTAAAAACACCCCTTTTTCAGTGAAAACCAACCATGTAAGAAAATACTTCTAATTTAAATCCTCTTTATAATAATAGTCTAAAACAATCCTACCATAAACAAAAAAACTACATATGTATACTATTATTGATGTTGAAACTACTGCTACTAATTTAGGCTTTGCACCACATGGAGGGGGGTAGAAATATGAGTAGAACTCAACATAGAAAAAGTAAAACAGGCACTATTGAAGAAATTTTTAATGAAGAAACTAAAGGTTTAGATATTCGATTCTTTTTAAAAGAAATTGATATCACAGAATTACCAAGTGCTTATAAAAACTCCGAAACTGTTCGTAATCAAATGGAAGCATATGGATTAGGAAAAGTTATTGATGAGGTAATGCCATACGGTTGCATTATGGCTGGAGATTGGCAAAAAAAATGCGCCTTGGAAAAACTAAAAGAGGATAAATTATCCTCTCTTTAAACATAAAAATTTTCTAAATCTATTAAATAAACGGGATTTCCTTTTTAGGGTTTACGGTTTATTTATAACTTTTTATTGAATACTTGCTCCTCTATCTTACTAAATAGTTTCTCGTAGTACCATTCTAAATAGCTGTACAAGAAATAATCACACAATTCTCATAACTTTGTGCTACTAGGTTAAGGTCTCCTTTCCATTTAGTATAGGATTCTGAAGAATCTGTGCAAGCTTCATCTGGAGGAACACTATTAAAATTTGAAATACAGTTAATATCATTCCTTGCTCTAGTTTCGAAATTATTCAATGTCGATAAGTAATCATCAAGTCTTCTAACTTTACAACATATAGGTATAACACTAAGACCGGCGCATCGATCATCATCCTCTTTTTTACAGCGATCCCATTCGCTGGGTACAAGAACTTTTGCTCCTTTTTTATTACCGAGATCATATCTTTTTACTAATGCATTACTCAATGCTTCCTCATATATAGGTTTTAGTTGCTCCCATGTAAAAGCACTCAGATTGTATTCTTTTTCCAATTTCTCTCGTGATTGACCTATCGCATCAGTAAATGCGGTAAGTGCTTCAAAATCCTCAAAGCCAAGATTAGTGGCTAACATCAATTTTTGCGCTTCATTCATTGCTGCAAAATTAGCATACGTATCCATCATTTTATTAGCTTCAATAGCTTTTTCTCTATCTATAAAGTCATCAGGAATCAATAAATCAATATAAAAAGTAAAGATCTCATCTTTAGACAAAACTTCTAACTTCTTAACATCAGGCTTTTCAGAAATATCAGGGTTTTCTTTTGTTTCGCTGTCATCGTTATTACATCCAGGAATAAAAGTTAAAAAAAATATAAGAACCGTAATAAAGTTTAGTTTTTGTTTCATCATGATAATTGATTTATGTTTTCTCTTCGAAAATTTTAAAATATATCTAAAAAAACTATATGTAGGAATAATATACACACCAATATACTTTTAACAACGTAAAATTCAGATTTTTATGATATAAAAATAAGAATTATTCTTTTTTACATAACTGATATTAATCAGTGATTTTTATTAAAATTCACTGTAATTATTGACAACTTTTCAAATTGCTGCTTACTTGTTTTCTCTTTTCAATACGTGATTTATAATTTCTCATTTGTCCATTCAGGCCTTAAATAGGGCATCATAAATACCATAAAATGGATTACCTAATAAATTGACACAATTTTATTACATCCCATTTCTATATTTACTATTGATTAATTTTAATTCAATTTCTTTTTCAGCTCATACTTTTAATGATTTTATATTTTAACAATAGTTAACTCAATTCCTTTATATTTGCAGCACAATCACAAACCAAAAAACAAATTTTACCCTATGATTTTATTTTACTCACATAAAAAAGACGCTCAAAAGGCTGTTTACAAATCAAAAAGTTAGGTGTAAAAACGAATAATTGATATAATAACAGGAGCGTCTAAGAAATTAGACGCTTTTTTTATGTTATTTTTTCAATGTTTACCTACATCAAATACAAAATTGTTTGCAACACAATTCTAAGTCTATCAACAGCTTACCCCGTAAGTATGTATCCGTGAAAAACGGACTAGGCTTTTATTGCCTTACCCTAACGGCAACACATTGTAAATCAGTAAAATAATTATTTAAATTACTTGTTTATTTAAAAAACACATCACATATTTGCATCGCAATACTGCACAAAACAATTTTTAAAACGAAGTACATGTTAAATTATCAATTAAACATAAATACATATGCAGAACTAGGTTCTTTTGTGTGTTTGCTTCGAGACTTCTTTCATAAATAATTTACTTTATTATACATGAAAAGTCCGAAGCCCAAAGTTTCGGATTTTTTTATGCCTTTTCCTGAATTAAATCTTTCCGAAGCTATTTATAAAAAATTGACAGCCATACTTATACCCTGTTAATACATTTAAAAATAATAATGCATTCATTTTATAACAAATCATTGTACTAAAATGACAAGGAAGAACTAGGTCTATAGTTTAAAAAAAAAAAAAGGCTATTTTTCTTGATGCACAACAATTCCAATATAATGGGAAAGAAAGAAATAAAGAAAGCTTACAATCAGCTTCGCACGGTGCTGGTCGTTTACATTCGCGCAGAAAATGCAAAGAAAAATTCACTAAAAGTGAAATTAAAAAACAATTAAAACAACACGAAGTTTCACTAATCGGTAGTGTAATTGATGAAGCTCCAATGGCTTACAAAGACATCAAAAAAGTAATGGCCAACCAACAGGAGTTAGTTAAAGTTGTGGGCACATTTATCCCAAAAATTGTCCGAATGGATAAATAAAATAGATAAAAATGGAAACAAAAATTATACAAATATCAGCTGGTAGCGGACCTAAAGAATGTGAATGGGTGGTTGCCAAAGTACTTAAAGCTTTTATTTTTGAGCTTAAGAAAAATGGTTTTTTACATACAAGTATACTAAAAATAAAAGGTACTGAAAATGGCACAATACAATCTGTAATATTAAAAATAGAAGGTAAATCCTTATCCTCTTTTTTAAAAGAGTGGATAGGCACTATTCAATGGGTAGGTACATCCACTTTTCGCAAACATCACAAACGCAAAAACTGGTTTATCGGATTGTTCGAAATTCAACAAAACCAGCAATTGATTAGTAATGAAAATGAGATTAAATTTCAAGCTATTCGAAGTTCTGGCCCAGGAGGTCAACACGTAAATAAGGTAAGCTCTGCTATTAGAGCCTTGCATATACCTACCGGGTTACAAGTTGTAGCTATGGATAGCAGATCACAACATCAAAATAAAAAAATAGCAACACAACGTTTACAACAAAAAATAGCTGATCATAATTTATTACTAGTAAAAGAAAATACTACAGATCAATGGAAAAATCATTTAAGCATTGAACGCGGTAACCCAATTCAAATATTTAAAGGCTCGAATTTTAAAATTAAAAAAGAAACTAAAGCCTATAAATCTAAACGACAAGTATTCAAAAACGATTTAAAAAAACAATTATGGGATTAACATTAGCAGATACATACTACTTAAAAGCTAAGGGAGCAACCAGTGGTTTTAGTTCCGATTGGGAGGAAGCTTGTGAAGCCTTAAATTACGCCCTTTCCTACGATAAAAATCATTGTGCTTCACTATGCCTTTTAGGAACAATTTATGCCGAACATTTTAGAGATTACGAAAAAGCTTTTGACTATTTTGATCAAATTATTGCTATTGATATCAATTATTTGGAAGTTTACTACGTCTATGCCAAATATTTAATTTGGGCAGACAAAATTGGACGAGCTCAAAAATTAATTGACTTTGCCTTTAGCTTAAAAGGAATTGAAAAATCAGAAATGTATTGGCTATCAGCCTATTCACTAGAAACTAAAGGTTATTATAAAATTGCACTACAATTACTCAAAAAAGCAAAAATTGAATCTTATAATGAAAATTACACTTATTTTTTAAAAGATGAGGTTACTAGAGTGAAGCACAAAGTAAAACTCACTACCCCAAAATCAAAAAAACTTAAAAAGAAGAAATAATGTTAAAATATAGATTAATAATAGAAAAACTAAATATCTCTTTTTTTTAAAGGAAATTCGAATTAAAATAAATACATCGTATACTTGTAAGAAAGAACTTTAATTTTGAGTTATTCATATGTTACTAAGCATAATTATACCCCTTTATAATAACGAAAATCATATTTCAAACTGTCTTGATAGTCTATTGACTCAAGATATTTCTATAAATGAATATGAAATTATAGTTGTTAATGATGGTTCTACTGATAATTCTGCTTTAAAAGTCCAGGATTACGCCGATAAAAACACGAATATTTATCTTATTGACCAAGCCAATGTTGGTGTTGGTGCCGCCAGAAATAAAGGAATTGAATTTGCTAAAGGAGCTTATATTTATTTTTTAGATTCAGATGACTACATAGCACAAAATTGCTTAGGGTTTCTTTTACAAACGGCAATAAAAAACAAATTAGATATTTTAGGATTTCAATCAGAAACCACAAAAGAAGTTAAACAATTCGATTGGAATAAAAACAAAAACACTCATAATGATATCGAGGTTTTTAATGGAGTTAACTATATTTCAAAAAACGGCTTTAAAGATGCTATTTGGTGGTATATAATTAAAAGGGAATTTTTACAAAAAACGCAATTAAAATTTAACGAACAATTTTGGGCAGAAGATGCTTTGTTTAATTCTAAAATTTTATACCAAGCAGAAAGACTAAGTATTATAAATACTGTAGTTCATAAATATGTTCAGGTAACATCCTCCATAATGCACGCTAAAGATGATTTAAAATACAATAAGCTCACCTACAGTTTTTTAAATCTTGTTAAAGAATTAAACCTAATTATAAATCATTTTGAAACTACCGAAGCGCACGCTGGGCTAACTTTATACTATAAAAAGAAAAGAGATAATTTGTCCTTTTTTTTGTTAGGTCGAAGTTTCAAATCAAACTTAAATCTTTCTGATCTTAAAAAGATAATTACTATATTAAAAAAAGCACAGGCACATCCCATAAAATATTTTGAAGAAAAAGATAAATTAAAATATAGATTAATCCTATCTATATTTAACACCAAACCGCTTCTCTATTTTAGCTTTATAGCTATTAAATTTTTTAAAAGAATCCGCTAAAATAACTAAATAAATACGCTTTTTAATGAGATACATTAAAATACATCTAACGATCAAAATTACTACAATAAAAAGCATTAATTACTTATATTTGTAGCAATATGAATTTTATTGCTACAAATATTAAACATTTAAGGAGTTTAAAAAAGCTTTCGCAAGAAGCTTTAGCTTCGGCTTTAAACGTACCCAGATCACGTATTGGATCTTATGAAGAAAACCGCTCGGCACCTTCTATCGAAATGTTATTAGATTTTTCTGATTATTTTAAACTACCTGTAGATATCCTACTTCGCAATGATTTGAGAAAAGCTAACGATGCTTCGTTCATTGAACTGGGAAATCAACGTGTACTTTTCCCTATTACAGTTGATGACGCTAATGAAAATTTAATCGAAATAGTCCCTATCAAAGCATCGGCAGGCTATCTCAATGGGTATGATGATCCAGAATATATTGAACAATTACAGAATATAAAATTACCCTTTCTACCCACAGGCAAACACAGGGCATTCCCTATTAAAGGAGATTCCATGTTACCCATGAAAGATGGTGCTTTTGTTATTGGAAAATTTATCGAAGACCTTAATGAGGTTAGTAGTGGAAAAACCTATGTACTGCTAACACTTAACGATGGTATGGTGTACAAAAGAGTCTATAATCAAATTGAAAAAAATGGCACATTAAAACTAGTTTCAGACAACACAGCTTACGAAGCTTATGAAGTTCCCATCAACGAAGTTATTGAATTATGGGAATTTACATGCAGCATTAATACGCAAGAATATAATGAAGAGGAACTTAAAATAAGTAGTATAATCTCCATGTTTAACCATTTAGGAGTAGAATTAAAATCACTAGAAAAACATTTAAAATGATGTATACTATTATTGATGTTGAAACTACTGGTAAATCCAATCGCATTACAGAAATTTCTATTTTCAAATATAATGGCACAAAGGTAGTCGATGAATTTACATCATTGGTAAACCCTGAAATTGAAATTCCCGATTACATCACTTCCTTAACAGGTATTGATTATGCTATGGTTGCCAATGCTCCCACTTTTAAAGAAATATCCAAAAAAGTTTTAGCCATTACTACCGATGCTATTTTTGTAGCACATAATGTAAACTTTGATTTTAATGTCATTCGAGGAGAATTTAATCGATTAAAAATTCCTTTCAGAAGAAAAAAATTATGCACCGTACGTTTATCTCGAAAGTTACTTCCGGGACATAAATCCTATAGTTTAGGCAAACTTTGCACTGCACTTGATATCGCATTAGTGGACAGGCACAGGGCACGCGGCGATGCCGAAGCCACAGTACGCCTTTTTCAACTTTTGCAACAACAAAAAGATGCAGCTGCTACTTTTGAAAAATTTTTAAAAGCGACAAGTCGACAAGCAACCTTACCTGCTCATTTGCCCGATGAGGTTTTTGATACCATTCCAGAGGCTGCGGGCATCTATTATTTTAGAAACAAAAAAGGAACAATAATTTATGTAGGAAAGGCTAAAAATTTAAAAAAACGTGTGCTTAGTCATTTTTATGATAAAAAGCAAAAAGAATTAGATCTGTGTCGTGAGACTACTCATATTGATACCGAACTTTCCGGAAGCGAATTAGTAGCCTTACTTATGGAAGATGCCGCTATAAAAAAACATTTTCCTCAGTATAATGTAGCTTCAAAAAGGAATCCAAAATCCTATGGTATTTTTACTTACACTGATCGAAACGGAGTTATTCATTTTGCCACAAATGCACTTAAACTTTGTCCAGATTATTTACAGGTATTTTACAATCAGCGTGATGCCATTTCATACTTAGAAAAAATATGTACTGCCTTTGAACTTTGCCCTAAATATTGTAACCTCCAACAAATAAATTTACATTGTAATCATTATAAAATTAACACTTGTAAGGGAATTTGTAGACAAACCGAAAGTGTGGCTCTTTATAACTCAAGGGTACGTTTAGCTATTTCACAAATTAAAGCCACAGCCAAAAATAATGTAATTACAAAACCTGGTAGATCAACTGACGAAGAAGCTTTTATTTTAATTAAAAATGGAATATATCAAGGTTATGGTTTTATTACTAAAAAAGAACAAATAACTAATGAAGAACAACTCGAATCTTATTTGATTAGAGAAAAAGATTCTATTGATGTGCAATGCATTTTAAAAAAAGAGCTCATAAATGCTTAACCCTAGATTCTGTGTTAAAACTTCGCTATGAATCGATGATATACAATAAATACTCGTGGTTTCTTAATTTTAACATAGTACCTGTGGTTAAATAAAAAAATACAGTTTACGCTAGTATTTGCAGTAGATTCTAAATGGAATAGAATTTTCAATACATAATCTGAGTTGAACTATAATTTTTGATCATTAATCTAAAAATTAATAAAAGTAAGCTCGTAAAAAAATGAAATAATATAATCGTCTCATTTTTTGAATGAAAAAACCAAAATAACATTAAACCCGGATTATAGGACATTTTTTACTGTAACATAAAGTTTCTAACTTTTGTGCTGCAGCAAATAAGCCTCAATTGCATAGTGG